>NZ_BOQN01000021.1 GCF_018332695.1 Paractinoplanes toevensis | reverse complement strand
CGACTTCGGGGTGGCGAGTGCTCCGGTCGAGGTCCACCGGTACGACGACGGAAGAGTGCAGGTGCCGCCGGTGGGGGGCGTGGTGGGGGTCGTGGTGGGGGTGTCCGACCCGATCCGGACCAGCTGCCACTGCTGGTTGGTGCCGTTCCAGTCGGCGTACTGGACGATGTTGCCGCCGTCGGCGGTGGAGGCGCCCTGCACCTCGACGGCCTTGCCGCTGTTGCGGTTGATCAGCTGGATGTACCCGTCGACGTCCTGGACGCTGAACTGCTGGTTGGTGGAGTTGTTGTCGGTCCACTGCACGATCGACCCGCCGTCGGCGGTCGAGAAGTTGTAGACGTCGAGCACCTTGCCGGAGTGCTTCGACTTGAGCCGGTAGAAGCCGCTGCCGGAGTCGACGAACTGCCACTGCTGCTGGGCCTGGTCGTTGCGGGACCACTGGGTGATCCGGGCGCCGTCGGTGGTGGCCAGGTTGTAGACGTCGAGCGCCTTGCCGCTGTTGCGGTTGACCAGCACGTACGAGGCGCTGGTGTCGATCGTCGCGGCGGAGGCCGCGGAGGCGGTGAGCGCGACGATGCTCCCGCCGGCCGCCAGCGTCACCGCCGCGACGGCGAGGCGCCACCAGCGGCGCAGGGTCGGTTTCGTAGTCATGGGTGGGGCCTTTCGGGGGAATGGGGACGGCGCTCACCATGAATTGCGCAAGTTCGCCTTGCGGGGGAGTCAATACCTGAACGCAGGGTGGGAGCGCTCCCGTTGAGACGCCATGTTGCCAGAATGTTTCCCGCTAATTCAAGGGTTGAATTGCCTTCCGACGACTTCCGGGAGAGCTGATCCATAACAACTTTTCAGTGACAATTTATGCTCCGAAAATATCGACCGGCTCCCGAACGTTCCGCAATTGCTATTGGCAGCAAGTGGTCTTGACCGGCCGGACACGTCGCCGTAACGTGCGCAGGCAGTGGAGAAATGACGAAGATCAATGCCCGCAACTTTCGCCACTTCCTGATCCCATGAAATTCCTGCGAAGGGATACCCGGTCATGCCCTCGACCCGGTTCAGTCGTCGATCTTTTCTGGAACTCGCCGGTGCCGGCGCAATGGGTGCGGTCCTCGGCGGCTGCAGTGACGACGACGGGGAGTCGTCCGGATCGGGCAAGACGATCCGCTGGTGGCACATCGCCAATACCGATCCGATGCTCTCGGAATGGGCGGCCATGGCGACTCGCTTCGAGGCGGCCCATCCCGGGGTGAAGTTCAAGATCACACCGCTGGAGAACGAGGCGTTCAAGACCAAGCTGACCACCAACATCCAGGCCGGTGACCCGCCGGACATCTTCCACACCTGGGGTGGCGGGGTGCTTTTCCAGCAGGCCGAGGCCGGCATGGTCAAGGACCTCACCGCCGACGTCGGTGGCTGGAAGGACACCCTGATCCCGACCGCGCTCGACGCGTACAGCACCGATGGGAAGACGTACGCGTCGCCGGTGGACACCGGCATGGTCGGTTTCTGGTACAACAAGGAGCTCTTCGCCAAGGCCGGGGTGAACTCCCCGCCGGCCACCTGGGCGGATTATCTCGAGGCCGTGCGCCGGCTGAAGGCCGCGGGCACCACCCCGATCGCCCTCGCCGGCAAGGAGAAGTGGCCGGGCCACTACTACTGGGCCTACCTGGCCATGCGGGTCGGCGGCCTGGAGGCACTGCAACAGGCGGCCGTCGACAAGAACTTCAGCACGCCGGACTTCGTGGCGGCCGGCACCCGGCTGGCCGAGCTGGTGGCGCTGCAGCCGTTCCAGACCGGATTCCTGGCGGCCGGTTACTCCACGGCCGACGGGCAGGCGGCCACGGTCGGCAACGGCAAGGCCGCGATGGAGCTGATGGGCCAGTGGGCCCCGGTCGTGCAGCGGGACAACTCGGCGGGCAAGAAGGGCCTCGGCGACAAGCTCGGCTTCTTCGCGTTCCCCGCGGTCGACGGCGGCAAGGGCCAGGGAACCGACGTGTTCGGCGGTGGTGGCGGGTTCGCCGTCGGCAAGGACGCGCCGCCGGAGGCGGTCGAGTTCCTCAAGTACATCGCTCAGCCCGAGAACGCCCGCATCGAGGCGAAGACGGCCGGGGTTCTGCCCACCGTCAAAGCGGCCGAGGACGCGGTCACCGACCCCAACCTCAAACTGGTCGGCAAGGCGCTGTCCGCGTCCACCGGGTTCCAGCTCTATCTTGACCAGGCCTACGCCCCGGCGGTCGGTCAGCAGGTCAACGACAGCGTGGCCGAACTGCTCGCCGGCAAGGCCACGCCGGAGAAGGTCGCCGAGGCGATCAGCACCGCGGCGAAGCGGGGCTGACCGCGGTGCTCACCGACGAGCGGCGGCCGGCGCCGGCCGCGGTGCCGCCGCCGGCCGAGAAGGTGCGCCGCCGGCGCCGCCCCTGGCCGACCGTGGCGCTGTTCCTGAGCCCGGCGTTGTTCCTGTTCGCCCTGCTGGTGCTCACCCCGATCGTGGTGGCCGCCTACGCCAGCTTCTTCGACTGGAACGGCTTCGGCGCACCCGGCAACTTCGTCGGCCTGGAGAACTTCCGGCGCCTGCTCACCGACGAGATCTTCGTCGGCGACCTGCGCCGGACGCTGCTGCTCGTGGCGCTCTCGCTCGGTATCCAGATCCCGATCTCGCTGGCCCTGGCGATGCTGCTCAACCAGCCGCTGCGGGGCCGGCGGGTCTACCGGATGCTGTTCTTCGCGCCGTACGTTCTGTCCGAGGTGGTCACCGCCGTCCTGTTCACGATGATCTTCTCGCCCAACCAGGGCCTGGCCAACCACATCACCCAGCTGATCGGGCTCGGCGACCTCGGCGCGACCTGGCTCGCCGACACCGACACGGTGATGTACTCGCTGTTCTTCGTGATCTCGTGGAAGTACTTCGGCTTCCACACGATCCTCTATCTGGCGGGCCGGCAGAGCATCCCGCCGGAACTGCACGACGCGGCCGCGATGGACGGCGCCGGGCCGTGGCAGGCCTTCCGGCACATCACGCTGCCGCTGCTCGGCCCGACGATCCGGATCAGCGTGTTCCTGTCCGTTCTCGGGACCATCCAGCTGTTCGACATGGTGTGGGTGCTCACCGGTGGCGGGCCGATCCGCTCGTCGGAAACCCTTGCCGTGACGATGTTCCAGGAAGGCTTCAAGCGTTTCCACGTCGGCTACGCGAGCGCGATCAGCATGGTCATCTTCCTGATCAGTGTCACCTTCGGCCTGCTGTATCAGCGCTTCGTGCTGCGCCGCGACCTCGAGGGCGCCGTCACCACCATGGGGGACCAGCGATGATGACCCGTACGCGCTCCGCCGCCCTGCACACGACCAGTCTCGTGGTCGGCGCGGCCGTGGTCGTGCCGATCGTCTTCGGGATCCTCGGCGGGTTCAAGGACAACGGCCAGCTGTTCACCAACCCCTTCGGGCTGCCCGACCCGTGGCTGCCCGGCAACTACCTCGACGCGCTTCGCTCGACGGCGTTCTGGCAGCAGGCGGCCAACAGCGTGGTCATCGCCGTGGCCAGCACCGTGCTGGTGGTGGGCGTCGGCGCGATGGCCGCGTACATCTTCGCGCGATTCGCCTTTCCCGGCCGGGAGTTCCTGTTCACCCTGTTCGCGATCGGGCTGATGTTCCCGTTCGCGGTCGCCATCCTGCCGCTGTTCGTCCTGCTGCGCGGCATGGGCCTGCTCGGCAACCCGCTCGGGGTGATCCTGCCGCAGGTCGCGTTCGGCCTGCCGATCACGATCGTCATCCTGCGCAGCTTCTTCCGCACGATCCCGGCCGAGGTGGAGGAGTCGGCCGTGCTCGACGGGTGCGGACCGTTCCGGTTCTTCTGGCGCATCCTGCTGCCGATGGCCCGGCCCGCCCTCGGCACGGTCTCGGTGCTGGCCGTGGTCGGCAGCTGGAACAACTACCTGCTGCCGCTGATCGTCTTCAACGACTCCCGCTGGTGGACGCTGCCCCTGGGAGTGCAGCAGTTCCAGTCGCAGTACTCGGCGGACACGGCCCGCATCCTCGCCTACGTCACCCTCGCCATGCTGCCCTCCCTGGTCTGTTACGCCCTGGCCGAGCGCCAGCTCATCGGTGGGCTGACCAGCGGTCTCGGCAAGGGCTGAGGTCCGGTGCTCTCCGGCCCAGCTCCCCGGGCCGGAGAGCGACCCCTGTCAGGCGGTCGTGCAGCTGTTGCCGTTGAGCGTGAACGCGCCGGCCGCGCCGCTGTTGCCGGTGTGGGTGGCCTGGAAGCCGACCGTGGTCGAGCCACCGGCCGGGATCACGCCGTTGTAGCTCGAGTTCCGGGCGGTCACCTGCCCGGTGGCCGGGGAGTAGGTGGCGTTCCAGCCGGAGGTGATGGTCTGCCCGCCCGGCAGGGTGAAGCCCAGCGACCAGCCGTTGACGGCAGTCGAGCTGGTGATCGTGAGGTTCTCGGTCAGACCGGTGTTCCAGGCGTTAACGGAGGCGGTCACCCGGCACGAACCCGACGTAGGCGGAGTAGTGGGCGGTGTGGTCGTCGGTGGGGTGGTCGGCGGCGTTGTGGTGCCACCGGTCAGGCCGAAGAAGCCGATCGCGTACGCGGCCATGCCGCTGCCGGGCAGGCTGTGCCCGGCGCCCTGGATGCTGTACGCCTCGATGTTGTCGCCGTAGCGGCGGCGGTTCCAGCCCGACTGCGGCGTGTCACTGGACGTCGGCGTCTGGCTCAGCCCGAACACGTCGGTCCACTGCTCGATCTCTTCCTGCAGCAACGAGTACGGCACCAGGGTGTCGCTGGTGCCGTGCCACAGCTGGACGCGCGGACGCGGGCCGGTGTAGCCGGGATAGGCCTGCCGCACCGCGTCGCCCCACTGCTGCGGGGTGCGGTTCATGCTGCCGCCGGTGCACTTGCTGGCGCCCGGCGGGTAGTCCGCCGCGCCGGTGAAGCAGTTGAACGGCACGCCCATGAAGGCCGCGCCGGCCTTGAAGACGTCCGGATAGAGGGCGAGCGTCTCGTTGGTCATCATCCCGCCCGAGGAGCTGCCGGTGGCGTACACCCGGTTGGGGTCGCCGCCGTACTGCCGTTCGGCGTAGGTGACCATCGAGACGATCGACACCGGATCGCTGCCGCCGCCGCGGCGTTTGGCGGCGTCCGACCAGGTGTCGAAGCAGTTGCCGAACCCGGCCTGCTGGGTCGCGCTGGGGTAGATGACCAGGAATCCGTACCGGTCGGCCAGCGAGGCGAACTCGCTGCCGGAGTAGAACCCCGGGCCGGAGCCGCCGCAGCCGTGCATGGCGACCACGATGGCCGGGCTGGCCGGTCGCGCGTCCGGGACGTAGATGTGCATCCGCATGCCGCCGGGGTTGTCCCCGAAGCCGGTGACCTCGGTCAGCGAGGCGGCGAACGCGGGTTGTGCGGCCGGCACCGCCAGCCCGGCGACGGCCAGGGAGGTGGCCGCGGCGAGCAGGAGTTTCCTTCTGATTCTCATTCCCTGTCTCCTTCGTTCCGCGCGGTGGACGCGGTGCGTGGTGGCAGGTGGGGAGGGGGTAGGCACGCGTGGGTGCGCCGAGGTGGCGTCGTGCGGGCCCGGTCCACACCGTCGTGTGACAGAAACTCTCCACCTCGGACGTAAAACTGTCAATCGACAAGAGTCGATCCCGTAAGGTCATCGCGTGACCAGCCCGTACGACATCGACGAGATCTTTCCCGATGGTTCCGTTCGGCTGCCCCGCCGGCAGAGCGGCAATTCGCCGCAGGGCCTGGCCGTGACCCTGATGGCGGACTACACGCTGCGCACCCGCGAGTGGCTGCCGACCGCGGCCATCGTCGCGCTGCTGACCGAGTCCGGCGTCAGCCCGGCCGGAGCCCGAACGGCCATCAGCCGCCTTGCCCGCCGCGGCGTGATCGAAGGCCGCCGGCGGGGACGGCGAAGTTCCTACCGCCTGACCGCGGCGGCGGCCACGTTCCTGGCCATCGGCGGGAGCGCGATCGTGGGGGCGGCCGGTGGGCCGACCTGGGACGGGCAGTGGACGCTGATCGCCTTCTCGCTGCCGCAGGAGGAGGCCGGCCTCCGGCGAGGACTGCGCGACCAGCTCCGGTGGATGGGCTATGCGCCGCTGTACGACGGGTTGTGGATCTCCCCGCACGACCTCAGCGAGAAGACCCGGGCCCGGCTCGCCGAGCTGACCCTCGGCACCCTGACCGTCTTCCGCGCCCGGCATGTCGAGCTCGACGCGGCGATCCGGCGGAATCCGCTCGACGCGTGGGACACCGTGCTGATCACCGGGCGGTACGAGTCGTTCATCCGGCGCTGGCGGCCCGCACTGCCCTGGACGCTCACCGGCGCGGAGGCGGTCCGCGCTCGCACCGAGGTCATGGACACCTACCGCCGCCTGCCCATCCTCGACCCGCACCTGCCCATCGAGCTGCTGCCGCGAGGCTGGCTGCGCGAGCCGGCCCGGGAGCTGTTCACCTCCGTCTACGACGGACTGGCCGACGTCGCCGAGGAGCATGTGCGGACGGTGGCGAGCCGGCACACCGACGGCCGGGTCGACGGCATCCGGGCGCACACCGTCGCCGATCTGGCCGCCGGCCTGGGCCGGTAGGTTTCGCCGCGGTCCGCGCGGGAACGGGTAGCGACGTGGAGTGCGGACAACTCATCGCCGGTCGTTACCGGCTGCGGGAGCGCCTGGGTCAGGGCGGGATGTCGGTCGTCTGGCGGGCCGACGATGACGTGCTGGGCCGCGAGGTGGCGGTGAAGGTGCTGTCCTCGGCCCTGGCGGCCGACCCGGCCCAGCGGCAGCAGATCCGGGACGAGGCGAGGGCGGCCGCGCGCCTGCGGCACGCGAACATCGTCGCCGTGTACGACTACGGCGAGTTCACCGACGCGGGCCGGACGATGTCGTACGTGGTGATGGAGCTGGTCGACGGCCGGACCTTGGCCGACATGCTGACCGGCGGCCGGCTGCCCTGGAAGGTGGCGACGCTGGTCGGCGCGCAGGTGGCCGCGGCGCTCGCGGCGGCGCACCTGGACGGCATCGTGCACCGCGACGTGAAACCGGCGAACGTCATGGTGTCCGGCGCCGGGGTGAAACTGGTCGACTTCGGCATCTCGGCGGCCGTCGGCGCTCTCGACGAGCAGGACGGCCGGCTGCTCGGCACGCCCGCCTACCTCGCGCCGGAGCGCATCGAGGGCAGCCCGGTCCGTCCGGCGACCGACGTGTACGCCCTCGGCCTGCTGATGTACCTCGCGCTGGCCGGGCAGATGCCGTGGGCGGCGTCGACCGTCACTCAGATGGTCAAGGCGCACGTGTACGCGAAACCCGCGCCCCTGCCGGCGATTCCGGGCCTGCCGCCCGCGGTCGCCCGGCTCACGTCCCGCTGCCTGGCGAAGCGGCCCGGCGAGCGGCCCAGCGCGATCGAGGTCGCCGAGGTGCTCGGGGAGATCGCCGGGCTGCCGTCGTCGTCGCTGATGCGCAGCGTGACCGCGTCGACCGTGGCCCTGCCGGCGGTCACCATCCGCCGGCCCGGCCGGGCGACACTGATCGCCGCCGGTGTGGTCACCGGAATGCTGATCGCGGGCGGCGCCTGGTGGGCCGGCGACGGTCCGGCCGCGCCGGCCGAGGCCGGGGCGGTGGCGACATCCACCCCGCCGGTCGCCACCACTCCGGGGTCGACCGGCACGCCGAAGCCGAGCGTCTCGACCGCCACGACCAAACCCGCGATCCGGACAGCCGCGGTGGCGCGGAAGCGCACCGGCCCGCCCAAACCCAAGGCGAAGCCGGCCCCGCCCGCCGCCAAGCCACCGGCGAAGGCACCCAAGCACCCCGGCCCGAAATGATCAGATCCTGATCGACTACCGAATCCGTTTCGGCATAACACATTTTCAGCGCTGTTTCCTTTTGCCGGCAGACTCCGGAAGTTCCGGAGTTCGTATCGTCGCGCGCATCGCGGTGCGCTCGGATTCAACGCGTTCGGTATCGTCGCTCTTCGTGAAGCTGCTGGTGGGAGCCCCTTTGCTGCCTCCCGGCGATCTTGACAACTTCCGGGATACTTCCGGAAACTCTTGTTTCAACGGTGTTACCGTGCCAGCATGTGTCCAACATTGAGACCCGTCACTATTCGGTCCGGACAATGCCGTTCATCGATTTCCCCCATGCATTCGGTGCCCTGCGGCCGGACCCGGAATTGAAAAAGGAGGCCCTGGTGGCAACCAGTTCCCCGCGAGGTAGATCGTCACTGGTCCGGCCGCTGTTCGCCGGCGCGGTGGCCGCGGTCGCGGCGCTCGGCGTCGTGATGGTGATGCCGGACGCGAACGCCGCGGCAAGCACCCTCGGCGCGGCGGCCGCGCAGTCCGGCCGGTACTTCGGCACCGCGATCGCCGCGAGCCGCCTCAGTGACTCGACCTACTCCACCGTCGCCGCGCGCGAGTTCAACATGATCACGGCCGAGAACGAGATGAAGCCGGACGCGACCGAGCCGAACCGCGGCCAGTTCAACTTCAACTCCGGCGACCAGATCTACAACTGGGCCACCCAGCGTGGCCTGAAGGTCCGCGGCCACACCCTCGCGTGGCACGCCCAGCAGCCGGGCTGGATGCAGAGCCTCAGTGGCAGCAGCCTGCGCCAGGCGATGATCGATCACATCAACGGCGTGATGGCCCACTACAAGGGCAAGCTCGCCGCGTGGGACGTCGTCAACGAGGCCTTCAACGAGGACGGCAGCCGCCGGTCGTCCAACCTGCAGGGCACCGGCAACGACTGGATCGAGGTGGCGTTCCGCACCGCGCGCACCGCCGACCCGTCGGTCAAGCTCTGCTACAACGACTACAACATCGAGAACTGGTCGTACGGTAAGACGCAGGGCGTCTACAACATGATCCGGGACTTCAAGTCCCGTGGCGTGCCGATCGACTGCGTCGGCCTGCAGACCCACTTCACCGGCGGCAGCTCGCTGCCGAGCAACTTCCAGACCACGCTGTCGAGCTTCGCCGCCCTCGGGGTCGACGTGGCGCTGACCGAGGTCGACGTCACCAACGCGTCGACCACGCAGTACGCCGGGCTCACCCAGGCCTGCATCAACGTGCCCCGCTGCATCGGCATCACGGTCTGGGGCGTACGGGACGGGGACTCCTGGCGTTCCGGTGAGAGCCCGCTGCTGTTCGACAACAGCGGCAACAAGAAGGCCGCGTACACCTCGGTGCTGAACGCCCTCAACTCCGCCGGTCCGTCCCCGACCACCTCGCCGACCGGCGGCACCACCTCCCCGTCACCGTCGTCCACCCCGGGCGGCGGGGGCCGAATCCTCGGCGCCCAGTCCGGCCGGTGCATCGACGTCCCGAACGCGTCCACCAGCAACGGGACGAGGGTCCAGCTGTACGACTGCAACGGCCAGACCAACCAGGCCTGGACCCTCACGTCCAGCAAGCAGCTGACCGTGTACGGCAACCGGTGCCTGGACGCCGCGGGCTCCGGCAACGGTTCGGCCGTTCAGATCTACAGCTGCAACGGCCAGACCAACCAGCAGTGGAACGTCAATTCCAACGGCACCATCACCGGCGTCCAGTCGGGACGATGCCTGGACGTCTGGGGCACCGCCAACGGCCAGCAGGTCCAGCTCTACGACTGCAGCGGACAGGCCAACCAGCGGTTCACCCTGGGCTGACCACCGCACGCCGATCCCGCGGGGCCGGAGCGATTCGTCGCTCCGGCCCCGCGGTGACGCTCGTCAGCGCCTGCGCCGTGCGACGACGATGAGCACGATGACGGCGGCGACCGCGGCGGCGCCGATGGCCGCGAGCGGCAGGGGCCGGCGGACCGGGGCGGGCAGGTCGGAGTCGGCGAGCTGCTGCTTCGCCGTGGTCGCCCGCTCGGCCACCACGCCCGCCGCCTGCGCGGCCTGGTCCTTCGCGTCGGTCAGCTTTTGCCGTACCTGTCCGGTGGCATCGCCGATGGCCTGCTTGGCCCGGGTCTTCACGTCGGCTTTGGCGGCGAGTTGCTGGACCGTCTCGCCCAGCTCGGCGCGGGTCTGCTCGATCTCCGCACGCAACTGCTGCGGGTCGGCGGGGGTTTGCGAGTCGCTCACGACGAGCGTCCTTCCCGTAGGGCGTTCTTGACGGTCTGTACATCCCGCTGGGTGCTCGCGACGGCGTCGCTGGGCACCGGTGGTGCGGCGGCCTTCAGTTTCTGCTTGCCGAGCAGGGCGGCGACACCGGCCGCGGCGAACACGACCACCATGACGATGAGCACCGCCAGCCAGAGCGGCAGGACCAGGTCGAGCAGCACCACCGCCAGGGTCAGCAGCAGGCCCAGACCGTACAGGCCGAGTGCCGCGGCGCCCCCGAACAGGCCACCGCCAACTCCGGCACGCTTGCCTTTTTCGGTCAGTTCCAGTTTCGCCAGGGTCAGCTCGTCGCGGACCAGCGTCGAGATCTGCGCTGCCGCCTGGCTGACCAGTTCGGAGGTGGACGGCGGCGAACCGTCAAAGGATCTTTCCGACATCGTGCACTCCTCGGGGGTCAGTTGGTGCTCAGTCCCTGCTCGCTACCCTTTTTGATCTTGCGGTCGTCGCGTAGCTCGAGGAACGGTTCGTCGGTGGGGTCGTGGCCGGCCGCGATGGCACGGCCTCGTTCGAGTTCGGCGTCGAGTTCGGCGCCCAGCAGGATCGCGATGTTGGTGATCCACAACCAGACGAGGAAGGCGATGACGCCACCCACCGCGCCGTACGTCTTGTTGTAGTTGGCGAAGTTGGCCAGGTAGACCGCGAACGCGGCGGAGGCCAGGATCCAGAGCAGGACGGCGAAGATGCCGCCCGGGCTGACCCAGCGGAAGCCGCCGGTCTTGGCGTTGGGCGACGCCCAGTAGAGGATCGCGAACATCAGGCTGACCAGGATCAGCAGCACCGGCCATTTGGCGATGTTCCAGGTCAGTACCGCGGCGGAGCCCAGGCCGATCTTGTCACCGACGATCTTGGCCAGGTCGCCGGTGAAGATGACGATCGCGGCGGAGATCACCAGCATCACGCCGACCACGGCCGTGACCCCGACCCGGATGGGCAGGGTCTTCCAGATCGGCCGGCCCTCCGGAACGTCGTAGACGGCGTTGGAGGCGCGCATGAAGGCCGCGGTGTAGCCGGAGGCGGACCAGAACGCGACGACGATGCCGAGGATCGCCGCGAGGCCGGCCGCGCCGGGATCCTTGACCTGGTCCAGGACGGTGTCGACGATCCGCTGCAGCTCCGGGTTCGGGGCCAGCTCGTGCACGGCGTCCTTCACGGTCTCCTGCCCGTTGCTGCTGAGCATGCCGAGCAGCGACACGATGACCAGCAGGCCGGGGAAGATGGACAGCACGCCGTAGTAGGTCAGCGCGGCCGCCCAGTCGGAGACGTTGTCCTGCGAGAACTGCTTGAAGGTGCGCTTGAGCGCGGCGAACAACCCGGTGCCCTTGAGCTGGGCCGGGCTGTCCGGGCCGGCGTCCGGTCCGGGCGCCGACAGGTCGTACGGTTTGTCGTCCCCGGTCCTCGTGGTGGCCAGGGCCTCTCTGCGGCCGTCTTCACGGTCGGTACTCATGTTGCGCCTCCTGCGTAGCACCGGGTGTCCTCGCTGAATCCCCCTCGGAACGATTTCCTAATCCCATTGTTTATGCGCTAAACGCGGAGCCGAGAATATTTCATATCGACCGGGTGATCAGCGCGGCGAGATCTATGGGAGGCTTGCGCGGTATGTGACGGCCCGCCGGTCGCTGGAGGCTTGATGGCAGATCCGGACACTCCGCAGGCCCGCGGCGAGGCGACGCCGGCCATCCCGGCCGTACCGCCCGGCTCCGGGCGCAGCGGATTGGATCAGCGGCGCATCATCGGCGCCGCGGTGCGGTACATCGACGAGAACGGCCTGCGCATGCTGACCATGCAGCGGCTCGGCGCCTACCTCGGCGTCGAGGGCATGGCCCTGTACCGGTACGTGCCCGGCCGCGAGGCGCTCCTGGACGGCGTGGTCGACGCGGTGGTCGACGAGTTGTTCAACGACCCCGATGTCCATCTGGAAGCCCACGCCGGCTGGGTCGACTACCTGCAACGCCTGGCCCATGGCCTGCGCCGCATCGCCCTGGCCCACCCCGAGGTGTTCCCGCTGGTCGCCACCCGGCCGCCGGCCGCGCCCTGGGTGCGCCCACCGCTGCGCAGCCTGCGCTGGATCGAATCGATGCTGGAGGTGATGACCGGCGCCGGGTTCTCCGACGAGAACGCCGCCGCCGTCTACCGCGCCTTCAGCAGTTTCCTGCTCGGCCACCTCCTGCTGGAGGTGGCCTCGCACGGTGTGGAGACCGGGCCGGTCGAGGAACCCGACGTGTCCCCGATCGAGGACCTCGGCAAGTACCCGCTCCTGCAACGCCTGGAGCCGCACCTGTCCGTGGACGTCGCCGCGCAGGACTTCGAGGAAGCCCTCGAGGCGCTGCTCGATCGCGTCGCCCTGCTCCTGCCCCGCCGCCGGCGGCCGCCCCGCCTGACCGAAGAAAACTGACAGCGCGGCCGGCCGGATCGTCCTACGGGAAGTTGACCAGGTAGGAGTTGTTGTAACTCGGCGTCGCGGCGGCGCCGGTGTTGTTGATGATGTGCGAGATCGTGCCGATGCCGCCGAGGGACACGATCGCCATGTTGTGGAACTTCACGCCGGCGACCGCGGGCACCTCGAACGCGCGGAGCGAGGCCACCGAGTTGTTGACGTTGAAGAAGCAGTAGCTGCCCAGTCCCCACGCCTCGAACGTGGTGACCCCGGATGCCACCTTGACCGCGGGGTAGCCGTTCTGCGAGCCGTTCATCCAGGCGGCCTGGTTCGGTGGGTCGTACGGCATCTCGTTCTGGAAGAAGATGATCCGGCCGTTGGCGCCGTTCCAGATGACCTCGTTCTTCTGGTAATGCTCGACGAAGAGGCCGGTGGCGAGGACGTTGTCGCCGTTGACGGTCAGGCCGTTGTCCGCGGTGTTCACGGTCCAGCCGATGCCGGCGCCGTGGTCGGCCCGCCAGGCCCAGGTGTGGTCGATGATCGTGTTGTTGGTGTTCACGACCAGGCTGTTGGTGGCCTTGCCGGCCACCATGCCGCCGATCCGGAAGAAGACGTCCTGCACGGTGGTCGGATTGGCCGCGTGGGCCACGCCGGACTTGGCCAGGCCGACCTTGAGCAGGGTGTCACTGTTGGTGGTCCCGGCGTCGAAGAGCAGACCCTTGAGGCGTACGCCGTCCACGTCGGCGACGTCCATCGCGTTGACCCCGTTGTCCGGGATGATCGTCGGGTAACCGATGCCGAGCACCACGGTGTTGGCCTTGGTCACGTGCAGGGTCTGGTTGACGTGGTAGATGCCCGGGGTGAAGAAGAGGTTGCAGCCGTTGGCCAGCGCCGTGTTGATGTTGGCCGCCGAGTCACCCTGCTTCACCACGTAGAAGTTGCTCATCGGCAGCGACGAACCGGGGGTGCTGCCGCTCGCCCAGCTCGGCCCGGAGGCGTTGGTGCGCAGCGACGGCAGGAAGACCCGGTACTTGCCGGCCGAGTCGAGGTACAGGTAGGGCACGTCCCGCGACACCGGCGTGGTGGCCAGGGTCGTGTAACGCGGGCCGGACGCCGGGTCGGTGTTGAAGTTCGTGGCCGGAGCGCCGTTGACGCCGGAGAACACCATGTTCCAGTTGGAGCCGCTCCACGCGCCGAACGTGCTGTCCCGCGAGTACCACTGCTGCTGCGAGGCGGACTCGACGGTACCGTCGATCTTGGAGTCGGCGATGTAGCCGCCGCTCGCCCAGCCGTAACTGGCCGGGTAGGCGTTGAGCCCGCCGACCACGTGGATCCGGCGGAACGGTGCGGCCTGCGCGACGGCCCACCGGTTGGCGCCACCGAGCGAGTTGACCGACAGGTTCTCGGCGGACCGCCAGAAGTTCTGGGTCGCGTTCCCGGCGTCGCTGGCGTTGAACGCGTCGACCGTCACGGCGCCGTTGATGCGTACGTCATCGGGGTTCTGCCCGAGGCCGAGGATCGAGGTGTTGAAACCCAGGTTCGCGCCGACGGCGTACGG
Source organism: Paractinoplanes toevensis (assembly GCF_018332695.1). Lineage (GTDB taxonomy): Bacteria > Actinomycetota > Actinomycetes > Mycobacteriales > Micromonosporaceae > Actinoplanes > Actinoplanes toevensis. Next base: position 148,426 of record NZ_BOQN01000021.1, on the reverse strand, counting down.
CGTGGTGCTCGGTTTGAAGACCAGCGCGTCGCGGCGCGTGCCGAACTGCGCCGAGAGCGTGTCCTTCTGCGCGTTGAAGACGCTGTCCAGGGACGACTGGATGGCGGCGTCCGACATGGAGTGGTCGTAGATGTGCACGTTCGGCCCGAAGTCCGGGGTGTCGGAGTAGGTCGGGCAGGTGCCGGTGGGCGGCGTCGTCCCCGTCGTGACGGTGAAGGCCTGGGCGCCGGTGCCGTTGCAGTCCCAGAGCTGCAGGCGGGTCCCGTTGGCGGTGGCCCCGTTCGGCGCGTCCACGCAGCGGCCGGACTGCGGGTTCTTGAGGCTGCCGTTGCTCTGCTGGACCCACTGCTGCGCGCCGGTGCCGTTGCAGTCGTAGAGCTGGAGCAGCGTGCCGTTGGCGGTGCCGCCGCTCGCCACGTCGAGGCAGCGGCCGATGGTGGTCAGCGCGGTGCCGCTCCAGCTCCAGTGCTGGTCCACGCTGTTGGTCTGGCAGTCCCAGAGCTGCACGGCAGTGCCGTTGACTCCGGTGTCGTCACCGCTCACGTCCACGCATTTACCGCCGGGCCCGGCGATCGTGTTGCCGACGATGGCGGCCGAGGCAGCCTGCGCACCACCGACCAGTCCGACCGCGGCGACCACCATCAGCACCAGCGCCGCGAGCAACCCGCGGTGGCGCCGTCGAGGGACAACCTTCATGTGTCCTTCTTTCTTGTGAACTGCCCGCGATGGCGAGGGGGAACGAGCAGGGGGGATGCGGGGAGAGCGCTCTCACAAATGTTTCTTAAGTGTTTCTATCGCCAGTCACCGATGTCAAGGTGCGTACCTGTCCGCACACCGGTGTCTGCCCGAACGCAGCCTCACCGGCTGCACACGTGGCCACGTGTCGGCCGGGCGAACGGTGCCGCCCCGGTGTCGCCCCGGTGACCGCCCCGGTGACCGCCCCGGTGACCGTGCCGGCCCTGCCCCGCCCGGCTCGGACGTCGACGCGCGGTTCGCTGGCCCACAGGCCCAGCCGTCCCGCAGAGTCATCGGCTAGGCCGAAGCCGCACGAGCAGGCGTCGCTGTTGCTGCTGTGAACGTGTCCGATCGCATCGGCGAGAGGGCGTTGTCAATTGCCGACGAGAATTGTCATGCCGGACACCAATGCCCGGAATGGGAAAACACCATTCCGAAGACGGCGTCGATCGCTTCGACAATAACGTCGTTGGCCTTTCCGCGGTCACCTGATGGTTCGCTTTCGGCGCGTCTCAAGGCCGGCCCCCGGTCGCGGCGAGGCGGTTGTCGCGGATCGGTGGCGATGCGATGCTCGCGACGGAGCTGCGGGCGATCGATGTCGTCGGACGGGCGGGGTGCTGGGCGGCGACCGGGCCCGGACGGTGTGACGACATCGCGGAGTCGGCGTTGCTCGTCCGACTACCGCGCGGCCTTTTCCTCCGGTGGCCTCGATGCGGCATACGGGCTCGTCCCGGTCGGCGGCCCACCCGGCCAGGGATATGCGCTCGGCGCGGAACCTCGGCTCGGCGCGCGGCCTCGGCCTGGGACGTGGCCACGAATTGGCGCGCGGGCTCGGCCTGGCGCTCGGGCTCGGCCTGGCGCTCGGGCTCGGCTTGGGATGCGGGCTCGGTCTGAGCAGGGGCTTGTGCCCGATGTTCGGGCTCGGCGGGCGTCACGGTTTCCGACCGGCTCGCCGCGGCCGACGTCCCGGCCGCGACAGTGCGGCAGGCCGGCTGCTCGCCACCTGAGGGCAGATCACCTACGCCCGGGACCTCGTGGTCGACCATCGCGGATGACGGCCGCCGCACGCAGATCGCGCCGGCCGGCCAGATCAGCGGCGGGACAGCCTCGGCGCAGTCGTGCAGGCCGACCTCTGCGCACGTGCGCGAGCAGCCTCGGGAGCGGCACAACTTCTGCGCGTGCCGACGAGAGAGTCCCCAATGCCGCCGACGCGCATGATCACGGCGGAATTCCTCTTTCTCCGGCGACCAGTTACGCGCTTTCGTGCGGTCCCGCATGGCAACAGTCTGAGGCCGGGTGAATAACTGAAGCTGCTGGTACCGCATGCCTATATTCTTCCGCGCCCGGCACATCATTCCCAACAAGTGATCATGCCAATCTCAGAAACCAATCCAGGGCCGAAAGCCAGTTGCGTGACCAATCAAAGAAACATTTTCCGCCGCAAAGGAGAAGCAACTCACCTGCCGCGATCGCCGGTAGCCAGCACGTCGTAGCGGGCCGCGACGAACGCCTCGTTCCGGGCCGTCTCGCGTAGGCGCAGGTCGAGGCGGCGGGGGAGCAGGGGGGCGCCGGCGCCGAGCGTGACCGGCGCGTAGCTGACCACGATCTCGTCGAGCAGGCCGGCGTCGGCGAACTGGCCGGCCAGGTCGCCGCCGCCGACGACCCACACGTCCTGGCCGTTCGCGGCTTCGACCGCCTCCGCGTGGACCTCGACGACCGGGGCGCTGGTGAAGCGGATGTCGGCGCCGTCCACACCGGTCAGGTCGCGGTGGGTGAAGACCCAGGACGGCTGGGTGTACGGCCATTCCGTCTGGTGTCGCCGCAGCCACTCGTAGGTTGCCGCGCCCATCAGGACCGCGCCTACCCCGGCGATGAACTCGTTGTAGTTCATCGCCCCGTGCTGGTCGATGTCCTGTTTGATCAGCCAGTCCAGCGAGTGCTGCTGGTCGGCGATGAAGCCGTCGAGGGTGCTCGCCACGTAGTAGATCGTGCGGGTCATGCCAGTTCGCCTCCGGTCGTTTCCTCATTGCGATGCCGGCGCAGCCACATGATCGGATCGCCCGGGCCGACCGGGTGGCCGGCGGCGCGCAGCATGTGCCGCACCAGTTGGCGGCGGTGTGCCGAGTAGGTCAGGACGTGCGCGACGACGCTGCTCATCACGAAGCTCTCCGGTGGCTCGCACAGCGCGTCGATCAGCCGGTCGCCCCACGCGCCGCGGGCGTCGAGGTCGCGCACCATCGCCAGCCAGGCCGCGCCGGCGGTCTCGTGCCGCTCGGCCAGCTCGGCGACGGCCGGGCGGGCCGGGTCGGCCGGGGTGTCCCGCCCGTCGATGGAGGCGAGCCAGGTCTCCTTGGTGCGCACGAGGTGGTGCAGGACGTCGCCGATGCTCTCCTCGACGCCGTCCCAGTCGAGCACCACCGTCCCGGGCAGGCGTACCGCGCCCAGCTCCGCTTCGGTCAGGCGCGAGGAAAAGGCGAGGAGGGCGGCCGTGTCGTCCAGATCGTGGCGGACGAGTTGCTCGGTGAGCGGATTCGTCACGTGCTCGTTGGCGTCGACCCACAGCGAGATCGGCGGGTGGAAGTGGATGCCGTTCGGCGCCGGTAACCAGGGGCGGGACGCGGGCCGGCTCGGCGGGTGGCCGAACGCCCGCGCGTAGGCCCGGGAGAAACCCTCGGCCGAGTCGTAGCCGGCCGCCCACGCCGCCTCGGTCACCGCCGAGCCGTTCCGCAGCTGCCAGGCGGCTCGTTCCAGGAGCACCCGCCGCCGCATGGCGACGGGTGACTCGCCGGTGCCGCGGGCCAGCATCCGGCTGAAATGGAACGGCGACGAGTACGCGTCGCCGGCCATGTCGCCGAGCGAGCGGGACTCGCCGTCGGCGAGCACCGCGTCGAGTAGTTCCCGAAGCCGATCCCGGCCCACGTTCGTCACATGTCGATTGTCCCGGCCCGGGCCGCCCCGGACATGACAGTTCTTGCTCCAGGGCGACCCGGAGCGGACCGGAACGGACCGGAACGGATCAGCTCGCGTACAGCGCCGCCACCTCCGCGTCGCTCAGGCTGCGCTGGTAGACGTGCACCTCGTCGACCGAGCCCGACCAGTAGTCGGTGCGGTTGCCCGCGTACTTCGCCCGGCCGATCGACAGCGGGCCGGTGCTCACCACGTCCGGGCCGGCCGGCACCGCGGCGGCCCGCTGACCGTCGACGTACAGCCGGACCTCGCCGGTGGCGTGGTCACGCACCCCGACCAGGTGGTACCAGTGGTTCAGCGAAGGCGTGACGGCCAGCCGGGCCCGGTTGCCGCCCGGCGTGCTGAAGGCGAAGGCGCCCTGGCCGTACTGGAGGTAGAAGGGGTTTTCGGTGGCCCGGCCGTCCTGGCTGACCGCGGAGGCGTAGTTGCCGGGCAGCCTGTCGAGGGTCACCCAGGCCGCGACGGTGTAGTCCTTCGTGGTGTCGAGCACCGGTGCCGCCGTGTCGGCCGAGTCGCCGTCACCATCAAACTTCAACGCCTGCCCGCGTACGCCGTCGGTCCAGGCGGTGTCGCCGTTCAGCGTGAGGTCGGCCTTGCTGCCACTGCTGTCCTGGATGGTCCCGTCGAGCGTCCAGTCGCCTCGGCCCGGGAACGTCGCGTCGGCGCCGGCAGCCGCGCCGGCCGCGATGACTTTCGCGTTCACCGCCCGTACGTCTGCGGCGTTGACCTTGATCTCTCGCCGGTCGTAGGTCCAGAGGCCGTTGAGCTCGGTCTCCAGGTCGGTGATCTGGGTGTAGACCGAGCCGGCCAGCTCCGCCCCGGCCGCCTCGAGGTAGAAGCGGGACGTGTTGTCGACGTACTTCGCGGTCAGCGCGGCCTTGTCGGCGACCCCGCTGTAGATGACCGCCGGCGTCCCGGGCCACATGTGCCCGGGGGTGCGCAACGTGAAGCCGCCGTGCTCGCCGTCCATCGCGATCCGGGTCGCGTCCGGGTAGGCCGGGTCGTTGTTGACGTAGTCGTGGTGGTCGATCACGTCGCCCTTGCCCGAGTCACCCTTGGACGAGCAGCAGTTGACGCCGCTGTGGGCGTTGACGATGCGGCTCGGGTCGGCCGCCTTGACCTGCTCGGCGATCTGCCCGGTCGCCGTCCGGTCCCATTCGCCCCAGCCCTCGTTGAAGACCACCCAGCCGATCACCGACGGGTAGTTGTGCAGCTGCCGCATCTCCTCCTGGCCCTGACCGAGCCAGGCCTGCTGACCGGCCACGCTGTCGATGTCGGCCGACACGAAGTCCTGCCAGACCAGCAGGCCGAGCTCGTCGGCGTGCCGGTACCAGCGCGCGGACTCCACCTTGATGTGCTTGCGGACCGCGTTGAAGCCGAGCTTCTTCGTCTCCACCAGGTCGAACCGCAGCGCCGCGTCGCTGGGCTGGGTGTACAGGCCGTCCGGCCAGAAACCCTGGTCCAGCGTGGCGAGCGAGAAGATCGGTTTGCCGTTCAACACCAACTTCGGAAAACCACCCACCTTTTGTACGCCTACCGTGCGCAACCCGAAGTAGCTGCGGACCCGGTCGTTGCCGAGCCTGACGTCCAGGTCGTAGAGGTACGGGTCGTCCGGCGTCCAGAGGCGCGGGTTGGCGACCGTCAGCGTGAGCGGGGAGTTGGCCGCCCCGGTCACCGTGCCGACCTTCTTGCCCTTCCGGTCGTACGCCGTGGCGGTCACCTTCTGGCCGGCGGCGCCGGTCTTCGCCTGGACCGTGACCGAGGTCAGCGTGGGAGTCGTGACGACCTCGTCGATCGCGACCGGCGCGACCGGCTCCAGCCACACGGTCTGCCAGATGCCCGACGACGGTTCGTAGACGATGCCGCCCGGGTTCAGCGACTGCTTGCCCTTGGGCTGGTTCGGCCCGGTCACGTCGGTGACCGCGACGATGATCTCCTGCTGGCCACGGGCGCGCAGCGCGCCGGTGATGTCGGCCGTGAACGCCGTGTAGCCGCCGGTGTGCTCGGCGACCTTCGTCCCGTTGACCCACACGGTCGCCTGGTAGTCGACGGCGCCGAAGTTCAGCTTGATCCGCTGCCCGCGCCAGTCCTTCGGCACCGTGACCAGCTTGCGGTAGAACATGTGGTCCTCGCGCCGTTCGATGCCGGACAGCTGCGACTCGACCGGGTAGGGCACGGTGATCGTCTCGGCGAGCTTCGTGCCGAACGCGGGCTGCTGCCCCGCCTCGGCCCCGGCGAACTCCCACGGCCCGTTGAGGTTGAGCCAGTCCTCGCGGACGAGCTGCGGCCGCGGATATTCCGGCAGCGGGTGCTTGCGGTCCACCCGGTCGCCCCACGGCGTGGTGAGCCGGTGCGCGGAGTTGTTGGTGGCGGAGCGGATGACCTGCGGCACGGTCTCGCCGCCGACGACCAGGCCGCCGGTCCCGTCGTAGTTGACCCGGACCTTCTGCCCCTTCTGCACCGGCGCGCCGAGGGTGACCACGACCTTCTTCCCGTCCCGCTTCGCCGACCTGATCGGGAAGGGGGTGGTGTCGACCTCCACGGTGGTCTTCGCGGCGAACTGTCCGAGCGTGGTCACCTTGGCGTCGAAGGCCGCGGTCAGCGTGGTGCCGGCCCGGTCCACGGTGAACTCGGCCGGGAAGATCTGGAATCCGTCCGGCGGGGTGAACGCCGACTCGGGCACGATCTGCTTGTCGAGCCCGGCCGCGGCCCAGCGCAGGAACAGGTTGGCGCCGCCGATGTCCTGGAACATCTCGACCCGTACGGTGTGCGCCTCGCCCGCCACCAGGTGCACCGGCGCGCTGTTCTGCTCGACGTCCCAGTCACCGACCCAGTGGTCGATCACCGGTTGCTCGTCGAGGAGGAAACGGAACCCGTTGTCGCCGATCATCGAGAACGTGTAGTCGCCGGTGGCCGGGGCGGTGAGCCGGCCGGTCCAGCGGGCGGTCGTGTGCTCGGTGCGCCCGGTCAGCGACTGGAAGGTGCCGACCAGGCCGCCGAGGTCGATGTTCGGATCGAGCACGATGCCGCCGAGCTCCGCGAAGTCGCGCGCGCCGGGCGCCGACATCCGGAAGTACTCACCCTTGAGACCGTGCACGGCTGCGGCCGCGGGAGTTGACGCTTGAGCGGGCGCGGCGCCGACCGGCGCCACGAGTATCGAGAGGACCAGCAGAGCGGCTCGCAGCATCGAGTGTTTCCCTTCGATCAACGACGCGTTGCGAGCACATTTACGCATAGACATATCTGATGTCAACAGAAAGAAACAGGTACAAACATTTCCGCTAGGAATGTGCCCGTGCGAACCTCACTCCTGGCCCGCGCGCCCGGATGACGACCGATCCGGCATGCGGGCGATCAGGCCGCCGAGGATGAGGGCCAGCCCCGCCTCGAAGGCGGCTTCGTGGCCGATCGGCGGCACGCTCTCGCTCGTGACCCGGTCGTCCGCCTGCTCTTCGAGGACACATCCGACGGTGAAGCGGCTCGCGGCCAGCATGGCCATCTGAGCGTCCGCTTCCGGCACGCCGGCGCCGGTCAGGAACGCCATCTTGTGCGTGATCCGGCCGAGGTCGGCTTTCCCGGGCAGCAGGCCGGCGTGCAGGCGCGCTCCGTCGCGGCGCAGGAGCAGGGTGCGCCGGAAGTCGCGGGTGTTCTCCAGGAACCACTCGCGCCAGTCGTCCGTGGGTTGCGGCAGCGGCGCGGTGGCGTGCGGGGCCATCGCGGCCTCGGCCATCGCCGCCAGTAGCTCTTCCTTGCTGCGGAAATGCCAGAACAGCGATGGCTGCTGCACGCCGAGCCGCTTGGCCAGGGGCCGGGTGCTCACGGCGTCCAGCCCCACCTCGTCGAGCAGGTCGAGCGCTTCGGTGATGACGGTCACACGGTCGAGCTTTGCCACGTTGACAACCTATCGCCGATAGGTGACTCTGACCAAGAATCTATCGCCGATAGGGAGGTTGGGATCATGAAGATTCTCATCGCCGGTGCCGGAGTGGCCGGGGAAGCGCTCGCCTTCTGGCTGTCGCGGGGTGGCCACGATGTCGTCGTCGCCGAGCGCTTCCCGGAGCTGCGGGCCTACGGCGCCCAGGTCGACCTGCGCGGGCAAGGGATCGACGCGGCGAAAGCCATGGGGCTGCTGGACGAGATCAGGGCGAAGCTCGTCGACGAGGCGGGCGTGGCGTTCGTCGACGCCACCGGCAAACCGCGAGCCACCATCATGGCGAACACCTCGGATCGCGGCCGGCAGTCGCTGACCTCGGAGTACGAGATCATGCGGGGCGACCTGGTGCGGATCCTGCACAACGCGAACGGCGCGGGCGTCGAGCACCGGTTCGGCGTGAGCGTCGACGGCTTCGACCAGGACGAGCGCACGGTGACCGCGCACTTCTCGGACGGCACCGCGGAGGAATTCGATCTGCTCGTCGGCGCGGACGGGCAGGGCTCCCGCATCCGCCGCGCCCTGCTGCCGGAGGGCCACGACCCGTACTGGCGAACCGGGATTCACATGGCCTACTGGTTCGTGCCCCGGATCGCCTCGGACAGCCGCATCCGGGACACCTACCTCGCGCCCGGCGGCCGGCAGATCATGCGGCGGAGCCACAACGCGACGGAGACCCAGGTGTACTTCGTCCAGCGGGAGACCTCCGCGGAGTTCTCCGCGATCCACCGCCGCCCGGTCGAGGAGCAGCAGGCGTTCTGGGCCGGCCGCTTCGCCGACGCCGGGTGGCAGGTCCAGCGGTTCATCGACGGGATGGCGGGCAGCCCGTTCTTCTACTCCCAGGAGATCGCGCAGGTCCGCATCGGCAGCTGGTCCACGGGCCGGGTCGTGCTGGCCGGGGACGCCGCGCACTGCGCCTCGCCGTACAGCGGAATGGGAATTTCCGGGGGTCTCGTCGGTGCCTATGTGCTGGCCGGTCAGATCAACCGCCACCCGGGCGACCTGTCGGCCGCGCTGGCGAACTACGAGAGCGAGCAGCGGCCGTTCGTCGACGAGATCCAGGGTGGCGTGAACCCGAAGATTCTGAGCCTGGGCATGCCGTCCACGCGGCTCGGCATCGACACCTTCCTCGCCGTCACCGGTCTGGCGACCGCGCTGCACATCCCTGGCCTGGTGGCCCGCTTCGCCAAGGAGGACCGCGGCGGCGCCTGGCAACTGCCGCCGAGCCCGGCCCTCAGCGATCACTGAGAGCCGGGCCGGCCTTGACCTACGATCCGGCGGGCGTCGGGGGGATGCGGATCACCCGGTCGTCGGTGGTGGCCGGGGTGCCTCGGCCGTCGCGGTTGCTGGTGGTGAGCCACAGGTAGCCGTCCGGGCCGAGTTCGGCCGTGCGCAGGCGGCCGAACGTGCCCTGCAGCTCGGCCACCGGGGTGCCGGCGCCGCCGTCGCCGGTCAGCGGGACCAGCCACAGCCGGGTGCCGCGCAGGGCGGCGGCGTACAGCGTGTCGCCGACGATGGTGGCGCCGCTGGGTGAGGCCTCCGAGGTGGGCCACTGCACGAGCGGATTGACGAACCGGGAGTCGGTGCCGATGCCCTCGACGATCGGCCAGCCGTAGTTGCGACCGGCCTCGATCCGGTTCACCTCGTCCCACGTGTTCTGCCCGAACTCGGTGGCGAACAGGCGGTTCTCCGCGTCCCAGGCCAGGCCCTGCACGTTGCGGTGACCGAGGCTGTAGACCAGCGAACCGGCGAACGGGTTGTCCGGCGGGACGCTGCCGTCCGGCTCCATCCGCAGGATCTTGCCGTTGCGGCTCGCCTGGTTCTGCGCGTTCGACGTGGTGCCGGCGTCGCCGACCCCGGCGTACAGCATGCCGTCCGGGCCGAACTCGATCCGGCCGCCGTTGTGGATGCTCGCCTTGGCCAGCCCGGTGACGATCGGCTCGACGGTCTGCGGTGCGCTCAGCTTGAACCGGACGATCCGGTTGTCATTGGCCGCGCTGAAGTACGCATACAGGTAGTCGTCCTCGGCGAAGGTGGGGGAGGCGGCCAGGCCGAGCAGCCCGCCCTCCCCGTTCGGCACGACGCCGGGCACGGTCGCGACCGGCACGGGTGCCGCGCCCGGGCTCACCCGGAGGATCTCCCCGGAGCCGCGCTCGGCGACCAAGGCGGTGCCGTCGGGCAGGAAGGTGAGGCCCCAGGGCACCTCGAGCCCGGTCGCGACGACCTCCGGATTGCTGAAGTCGAAGCTGGGCGTCGCGGCCGAGGCGGTCACCGCGGTAGCCACCGCGCCCGCTCCGACAACGGCCGCGCAAACCGCGGCGGTGAACACAAAACGCCTGCTCATTGAGATTCCTCCCGAGCTAATCCAGCGACGAGCGTCAATGTTACACGCTCATTTCGGCAACCCGAGCAGCCGGCGCACCGATCCATCGCACCCGGCACCACGATCCGGCCGGCGAGCTCCCGGCGAGGAGCTGGCGACCCGGATGCGCGACCTGCTGGCGCCGTTCAGCGGCCGGTTCGCCACGGTGCGCGACGCCATCACCTCGCCCGATCAAGTCGTACGCCGCCCGATCCATGCCCTTCTGGTCGAGGGCCCGTGGCATGCCGGTCGGGGGGTGCTCGTCGGCGATGCCGCGCCCTCGCCGTCGCCGCAGATGGTCAGCGGTGCGGCCCTGGCGATCGAGGACGCGGTCGTGCTGGCCGAGGAGGTGACCCGGCACGCCGCCCCAACTGACGACGAGGCCCGCGGCCCGCCCGGTGGTGGCCGGGCCGCGGGCGAATGCCGATCAGGACAGCGTGATCGCGTCCAGTTCGGCGTAGCCGGTGCCGCCGGCGAAGTACGGCGAGCCCTTGGCCAGCCGGATCGTGTTCCAGCCCGCCGTGAGGTTCACCGTGGCGTTGACCGAGGCGCCGAACGATCCCCACGCGCCGGTGGGCGGGTAGGTCACCGTCGACCAGGCGCTGCCGTTGGCGGCGAGGCCCTGGGTGGCGTTCGCGCCGGTGGCGTTGGCGTAACCGATGTTCATCGTGTAGCTGCGCGTCTGCGGCACGTTGACCAGGAAGTCGACGAACGACGCGGCGCGCATGTCGGCCGAGCCGTCGATCTGGCCGACGTAGCCGCCGCTGGACGCCGACGCCGAGGAGAACCGGTTGGCGTTGACCACCGTGGCGTTCTCCGCCTCGTAGCGCTGCTGCCAGGTCGGCACGCCGCTGACCGGGGTGACGAGCAGCTGGTAGGAGTCCAGGGCGTTCATGCCGTTGACCGCCACGCTGATGCTGCCGTTGACCACGTTGTAGGTGCCCGTCGTGACGGCGATCGGCGCGCTCTGGTTGGTGGTGCGCCCGGTGGTGCCGCTGCGGGTCAGCGTCACCCGGACCTGAGTGCCCAGGGCCGAGAGCCCGTTGACCTTGACGGTATTGTTCCCGCTGTCACCGCCGAGCACCACGTTGACGATCTTGCGGGTGCTGTCGTACGCCGCGACCCCCTCCAGCCATGAGCCCGGGACGGTCTGCACGATGTTGCCGGCCATGTCGCCGTACCACTTGTAGGTCCAGTACGACGAGGTCGGCGCGTTGTTGTGGAGCAGGCCGTTCAGCGTGCCGGCTTCGTACCAGTAGGCGCGTTCGGCGTCGCGGATGCCGTGCCGTTCGAAGACGGCCATGTAATGGACCGCGACGCTGGGGATGTCCACCTGCGACGGCGAGGCGTACTCGTTGATCGAGATCGGCCGGGGCGAGATGCCCAACGAGGTCTCGATCGCCCGGTAGTCGGCGACGTGGGCCTGCACGTTGAGGTAGCTGTCGTCTCCCAGCTCGTGCCAGACGATCACGTCGGGCACCGTGCCGGTGTTCTTGGCGTTGGTCAGGAAGTCGACCATCCAGCTGTGGCTGTAGATGGAGTGGCTGGGCCCGACGATCGGGGTCACCGTGTCGAGCGAGCGGATCAGCTGGTAGGTGCGGGTCCAACCGGCGTTGAACGACCCGGCCGCCGCGGTGTTCCACGTCCAGTCCGGCTCGTTCCACAATTCCCAGCCGTCGACGTTGGTCGTGCCGGTGGCGGCCAGGCGCGCCTGCACCATGGTGCGCACCTTCGACTCCCAGTCGGCCCAGCTCACCCACTTGTACGGGAAGTTCGGGTAGATGTCGGGCATCCGGTAGAACTGCTGGGCGCCGCCGCTGGTCACCTTGCCGGCCACCTGCAGGCCGTCACAGCAGGGCTGGGTGGCGCCGTTGCCGAGTTGCTGACCGCCGGGCGGCGGCTGGGTCAGGTGGTTCAGCCGCAGCGGGTACATCATGCTCAGCGGCGGGTTGTTGCCGGTGTTCACGGCGTAGAGCCCACCGGCCGCGACGTGGGTGACGGGCCGGACGGTGGTGCCGACGTTGACGGTGAGCGTGTTTCCGGCCGCGTGGGCCGGCGCGGAGAGCGTGCCGGTGGCGAGAACGGTGAGGACGGTCAGGGCCGCCGCGGACGCGGCGGTTCTTCGGGTGCGCACAACATCACCTCGGGGTTAGTGACGGGGTGACGCCTCGGGTCATCGGGGCGGAAGGGGGAAGCCACCGCCGAGACCGATCATCAGAAGCGTGAGGGAAAACGATTGCCTAGACGTTATGGAGCATCTCACCCGCATGTCAAGAGCGCTAGGGAAACAAGGTAGGAAACAAGGCCGTGCCCGCGTATGAGATCGTTGTGAATGGATGTCTGTTCTCGCCGGGGGTGCTGTGCTCGAGGTGCGTCTGCTGGGGCCGGTGGAGCTCTGGGCCGGTGAACGACAGCTGCCGATCGGGGAGCCGCGCCAGCGCGCGGTGCTCGCCGCCCTGGCCTGCGAGGCCGGCCGAGTGGTCACCGCCGAGACGCTGATCGACCGGGTGTGGGGCGAGACCGCGCCGGCCCGTGCCCGGCACGCGCTGCAATCGCACCTCACCCGGGTGCGGGGCGCGTTGCGGCGCGGCGGCGGTGATCCGCTGATCCGGCGGTCCGGCGGTTACCTGCTCGACCTGCCCGCGGATCGGGTCGACCTGCTCCGCTTCCGGGCGCTCGCCGAAGGAGCGGACGGAAACGTCGACCGGCTGCGCGAGGCCGTCGGGCTGTGGCGCGGCGAACCTCTCGCCGGGCTGGCCGGTGAGTGGGCCGCATCCATGCGCGCCGTCTGGGACTCCGAACGCCTGCTCGCGGTGGTGGCCTGGGCCGAGGTGGAGGACCCGGCCGCGCTGATCGGCCCGCTCGGCGCGATCGTCCAGGAACAGCCGCTGGTCGAGCCGGTCGCGGTCGCGCTGATGCGGGCGCTGCACGCGATCGGCCGCACCGCCGACGCGCTCGGCCAGTACGACGCGCTGCGCCGCCGGCTCGCCGAGGACCTGGGCACCGACCCGGCACCGGCCACCCAGGCCGCGTACGCCACCATCCTGACCAGCAACCAGGCCGCCGCCACCGGCCCGCTCGAGCCGGTGCCCGCCCAGCTGCCGGCCGACGTGGCCGGGTTCGCGGGACGGGCCGACGCGCTCGCGCAGCTCGACAAGGTCCCGTCGCTCGCGGTCATCGCCGGCCCGGCCGGTGTCGGCAAGACCGCCCTGGCCATCCACTGGGCACACCGTGCGGCGGCCCGCTTCCCGGACGGCCGGCTCTACGTCGACCTGCGCGGCTTCGGTCCGGGCGGCACGGCGATGGACCCGGGGGAGGCGGTCCGTGGCTTCCTCGGCGCGCTCGGCGTCCCGGCCCGGCGCATCCCGGCCGAGACCGGCGCCCAGTCGGCGCTGCTGCGCAGCCGGCTGGCGAACCGGCGGCTCGTGCTGGTGATCGACAACGCCCGGGACAGCGACCAGGTGCGCCCGCTGCTGCCCGGCGCCGGTTCCTGCATGGTGCTGGTGACCAGCCGCAACCAGCTCACCGGGCTGGTCGCCGCGGACGGCGCGCAACCGCTGCGGCTGGACGTGCTCAGTCACGGCGAGGCCCAGGAATTGCTGGAACGGCGGCTCGGCGCGGACCGGATCGCCGCCGACCCGGTAGCCGGCGACGCCATCATCGGGTTGTGCGCCCGGCTGCCGCTGGCGCTCACGCTGGCCGCCGCGCACGCCGTCATGCAGCCGGAGCTGGGCCTCGCGGAGCTGGCCGACGGCCTGGCCGGGTGGTCCACGCCGGCCGGTGACACCCCGGACACCGACCTGCGAGCGGTGTTCTCCTGGTCGTACGAGGCGCTCACGCCGGCCGCCGCGCGGTTGTTCCGGCAGCTCGGCGTACACCCGGGTCCGGATTTTTCGGCCGCGGCCGCGGGCGCTCTTTCCGGCTCGGCCGAAGACCTGGCCGAGCTGGTGCGGTCCAGCCTGCTGACCCAGCACGCGCCGGGCCGGTATCTTTTTCACGACCTCATGCGGGCGTACGCGGAAGGCCTGGGCGCCGGCCCGGCGGCGGCGGACCGCCTCCTCGACCACTATCTCGGTACGGCGTTCGCCGGCGCGATGCTGCTGGCGCCGACCCGGGCGGCACCGCTGCTGCCGATCGAGGCGGCCGCCGGTGAGCCGCTCGCCGACCAGGACGCGGCGATGCGCTGGTTCGCGGTCGAGCGGGCCGTGCTCCTCGCCCTGGCGGCCCGGTCCGGCGGTGACCGGCCGTGGCAACTGGCCTGGGCGCTGGACACATTCCTCTACCGGCAGGGCCCCTGGCACGACCTGGTCACCGTGTGGGAGGCGGCGCTGTCCACGGTGGACGACGGGCCGGCGCGGGCGTACGCGTACGCCCGGCTGGCTCGTGCCTGCACCCTGCTGGACCGCGCCGCGGAGGCCGACCGGCACTACCGCCTGGCTCTTGACCACTACGACCGGGCCGGCGACCGGGACGGCCAGTCCGGCGTGCACCACGAGATGGCGATCCTCCACGAGCGGCAGGGTGACCTGCGTGCCGCCCTGGCCCACGCCGAACAGGCGCTGGAGCTCTCCGACCACGGCAGTGCCAACACGCTCAACACCATCGGCTTCTACCGCGCTCAGCTCGGCGACTTCGCCGGGGCGCTGGAGCTCTGCGAACGGGCGCTGGCGCTCTACGAGCAGAGCGGCGACGCCGACAACCGGGCCGCCGTCTGGGACAGCCTGGGCTTCATCCGGCACGGCCTGGGGGAGTACGACGCGGCGGTGGACTGCTACCGGACGGCATTGGGGCTGTACCGGGAGATCGGTGACCGCTACTGGGTGGCCGACACGCTGGTCCACCTCGGCGACACCCATCGCGCCTGCGGGCGGGACGCGCAGGCGGCGGCGGTCTGGCGCGAGGCGCTCGGCATCTACGAGGAGCTGGGCCACGCCAACGCCGCCGAGGTGCGGTCCCGGCTGTCCTGACGGTTCCGCAGGAATTCCGCAGGGGCCATGCGCGATCGTCGATCCCGACCTGACATCAGCGAAGGGAGTCCGGCATGACCGCGAAAGCCAAGAAGGGTACGAGCTGGAACCGCCGCGGGGCGACCTGGGGCTAGGAGTACGGGGGACGGCGCCGCCCATGCCCGTGGGCGGCGCCACTCCGTGGGGGTGTGATGCCGACCTATCGCGAGCTCTTCGCCTACCGCGAATTCCGTTACCTGTACGGCGGTCAGGTCCTGTCCTACCTGGGCGACCAGGTGGCGGCGGTGGCCGTGGCGGTGCTGGTCTTCGACCGCACCGAGTCGGCGCTGCTGTCCGCGGTCGCCTACGCCAGCTCCTGGCTGCCCGGGGTCCTCGGCGGACCGATCCTGTCCACCTACGCCGACCGGCTGCCCCGCCGTGCCGTCCTGATCGGCTGCGACCTGGCCCGCGCCGGGCTGATCGCGCTGGTGGCCGTGCCCGGAGTGCCGCTGTGGTCGGCGATCGTCCTGCTCTACCTGGCCCACCTGTTCTCCCCGCCGTTCGTGGCGGCCCGAGCGGCGATCATGCCCGAGGTGCTGCCCGGCGAGGCCTACATCACCGGCAACGGGCTGGGCAACATCACCCACCAGCTGAGTCAGCTGCTCGGTTTCGTCGCGGGCGGCGTCGTGGTGGCGGCGATCGGGCCGGTCTGGTCGCTGATCGGCAACGCGGCGACCTTCGCGCTGTCGGCCGCGCTGATCGCGCTCGGTGTCGCGCGGCGTCCGGCGGCACTGGTCGCCGACGGGGTGCCGCAACGGCTGCTCGCCCAGTCCCGGGAGGGCATCCGCTACATCCTGGCCGATCCGTGGCTGCGTACCTGCCTGGCGCTGGTCTGGGTGGCCAGCGGATTCGCCTTCGCGCCGGAGGCGATCGCGTACCCGTACGCCATCTCGCTCGGCGGTGGCCCGGTCCAGGCCGGTCTGCTGCTCGCCGCCCCCTCGGTGGGTTTCCTGCTGGGCGCGCTCGCGCTGACCCGGGTGCTGACACCCGGCACCCGGGATCGCCTGCTGCGCCCGGCCGCCGTGCTGTCCACCGCGGCGCTGGTTCCCGTCCTCGCCCACCCCCGCCTGCCGGTGGTGCTGGTCCTGCTGGCGGTGGCCGGCGCCGGCGCCTCGTTCGTGGTGCCGCTCAACGCGATCTTCGTACGCCGGGTGGCGCCGGAGTTCCGCGGCCGCGCGATGGGGGTGGCCGTCTCGGGCCTGCTGGTCGGTCAGGGCCTCGGGTTTCTCGCCGTGGGCGCCGCCGTGCAGGCCGGACTGGCCCCCGCTACCGTGGTCGGCCTGAGCGGCCTGCTCGGCACCGCGGCGGTCCTGACGACCAGGTTCGCGCATCGGCCACAATTCCCCGGGAACCCGGAGTCGCGGGCGGACAGGAATGGTCGTGAACCTTTCTCAGCGAGCCCGGATACGCGCCGGTGACACCGCCGCGTTCGGGCGGCTCTTCGAGGACCACGCGCGCGAGGTCTATCGCCACGTCGTACGCAGCACGGGCAGTTGGAGCGGTGCCGAGGACGTAGTGTCGCTGACCTTCCTGGAGGCGTGGCGGCTGCGCGAGCGGCTGCGGCCGGACGGCGACAGCGTGCTGCCCTGGCTGCTCGGCATCGCCACCAACGTGCTGCGCAACACCCGGCGCGCGGCCCGGCGGCATGCCGCCGCGCTGGTCCGGTTACCACCGGCCGAGACGATGCCGGACTTCGCCGACGAGATCGTCAACCGGATGCGCAACAGCGAGCAGCTGGCCGCGGCGGCGGCCGCGCTGGGCCGGCTGCGAGCGGCCGAGCGGGAGGTTTTCCTGCTGTGCGTCTGGTCCGGGCTCGACTACGCGCAGGCTGCCGAGGCGCTCGGCGTGCCGATCGGCACGGTCCGGTCCCGGCTGTCCCGGGCCCGGACGAAGCTGCGGGAGATGACCGCAGGCCCGGGACAGGTACTGGTCGCCCGCACCGAGGCGGCCCGATCGAATCAGGAGGGGAACCGATGAGCCAGTCGATCGATCCGGCCGAACGCGCCGAGCTGACCCGGTTGCTGCCCCCGCCCGGGGACCCGGAGCTGTCGGTCTACCGCCAGCGGCTGCTCAAGGACGCCTTCCTCGAGCAGATCACCGAACCACCCGCCGCCCGTTCCCGCCGCCGGTTCGCTCTGCTCGCCGCTCCGGTCGCGGCCGCGGTGCTGGTCGCGGTGCTGGTCGGGGTGGCGGTGCTCGACCGGCACCGGACCGGCGGGGCGACCGCGGTCACCGGCCCGTTCGTCGCGGTCGCGGCCGGCGACTCGGCCGGAGCGGCCCCGCTGCTGGAACGGATGGCCCAGGTCGCCGGTGCGACGCCGCGGGTAAGCCTCGGCAGCGGCGATTACGTGTACGTCCGGAGCAAGGTCGCCTGGCTGGTCTTCGCCGGTGACGTCCACTCCGGGCCGAAGGAGGCCGGTGTCGACGCGCAGGTCCTCGATGAGGTGCACAGCCGCGAGGTCTGGGTGCCCGCGTCGACGGGCACCGAAGGCCTGGCCCGGGAGCACGGCGAGACGTTCGGCCTGTCCGGCGCGCCGCCGAACAGCCGTTACGCCGACCTGCCCACCGACCCGGCCACGCTGCTTGCGCAGGTCTACGCCGACACGCGGGGACAGGGCAACGGCGCCGACGGCGCGGCGTTCGACTTCCTCGGCGAGGCGCTCCGGGAGTCCCTGCTGCCCCCACCGGTGGCCGCCGCCATCTACCGGGCCGCCGCGAGGATCCCCGGGGTGGAACTGGTGGCCGATTCGGTCGACGCCGCCGGCCGGCACGGGGTCGCGGTCGCCCGCACCGACGAGTTCGGCGAACGCCGCGAATGGATCTTCAACCCGGTCACCTTCGAATACCTCGGCGAGCGCTCCTACCTGGTCCGCGACACCTCGACCGGAAAGGCCGGCATGCTCACCGGCACCACCGCCGTCCTGGAGCGCGGCGTCGTCCACCGCAAGGGCGAGCACCCCCGATGAGCACGCCGGTCAGTCGCTGACGTGGGCGGTGTTGTCCAGCCAGTGCTGGGCCAGGGCGGGGTCGCCGGTGATGCTGACGCCGGCGGCCCCCGCCAGGGGGAGCCGCCGGGTCAGGGTCAGCAGCAGCGATGATGCCGGGCCGGTCACCGTCACATCGGCCGGCCGGGTGCCGGGTTGCCACGTCGCGCCGTCCGGCCGGCGTTCGACGAACCAGGCGCCCGCGTCGGTGGCCCGCCACTGCAGGGTCTGCCCGGTGCCCCGGAGGGCATCGGCGGACTCGGCCCGCAGCATCCGCCACGTGGGGGAGGTGAGCATCGCGAGGTGGTGGCCGATCAGCGCGGCGGCGACATCGGCGTCGATGCCGGCCGGCCGGCCCGCCGCGTTGTCCGCGTCGAAACCGTGGACCACCGTCTCGTTGAGGACGCTGAACATCCAGAACTGTCCACCCGTCCGCTCGTCCCCGGCGGCGTTGAACACCGGCGCGACGAGCGCGTCGTCGGAGCACGCGCCCGCGGCCCGTTGCGCCGACTCCGCCAGCCATCCCGGCCACGCGTGCGGGTCGGCCGGGAGCGCGGCGGACTCCGTGGGCAGCCGGGTGGGGTCGGTGATGCGCCGCTCGATGATCTCCGCGACCCAGTGCTGGGTCTGGCCCACGTGCTCGACCAGCTCGGTGATGGTCCACCGCGGGGTGGTCGGCACGGCGGCGCCGGGCCCGGCCGCGGCGGCCGATTCGGCCAGGCGCCGGGTGTGTTCGACGATCGCTTGCCGGGCATGGTCGGCGGTCAACTCGGTCATGGGATTGCCCTTCCGTACGGTCGTTGTGCCGGTATTGACCAAGCGTGCCGGTCGAACTCATCGGTCATCGGGCGAAGTTCCGCCGGCCACCCGGGCGCCGAGCCGGTCGACGCGGTAGATCCGGCGGCCGTCGATCCAGAGCCAACCTCGGGCGTACGCCGTCCGGGCCCGGATTTCGAGGATCTCCAGCTCGATCGTGATCACCCGGTCGGTGGGCACGACCTGCCCGCGATAGGTCCACGTCAGGGTGGTGTCGAGGGTGATCGGTTCGCCGGGAGTGCCGATGCCGCGCTCGATCAGGTACCAGTGCAGCAGCTGGCACATCGCCTCGACGCCGAGCGAGCCGGGCATGACCGGGTCCTGGAAGAAGTGGGCCTTGAAGTACCAGTCGCCCGGATCGATGTCCTTCTCGGCCCGCAGCCGGCCGAGACCGGCCGCCCCGCCTTCCGGCCAGTAACCGGTGATCCGGTCGAGCATCGAGAGCATCGGGCCGGCCGAGGGGACCAACGCGGGCGGGTTCGCGCACGGTTCGGCCAGGCGCTCGCGCTCGGCCGCGGCCGGCGGCAGGCCGGGCTGCTGCGCGAAGGCCGTGGTCAGGAAATACCCGAACACGGCGGTGCCGCTCAGCAGCGGTTCGCCGTCCGCGTGGCACTCGATCCGGAACGTCTCGATGATCATTCCGGCGGCTCGGGAAACGTCGGTGAGCTCGGCGCGAGTGCGGACGACCCGGTTGGCCGGCCCCACCGCACGCCCGACGCGCAGGTCGCCGTCGAGGTTGCGGAACAGCAGCTCGGCGTCGATCTGCAGCGGACTGCCGACATAACAGCCCAGCCATCCGCAGGGCTGCAGCGCGATCTCCATCAGAACGGCGGCCGGCATCGGGCCCGGAAAGAACCAGGCCTCATCCGGTACGTCGTACTCCGCCACCACCGCGCTGCCGGTCGCCATGCCCTGATAGGGACCCTCGACCGCGGTCACCCGGCTCATGAAGTGGTACGGCGGCCCGGGCAGACGCGGCCCGCGGCGGGTGCCGGTGAACGCCTCGGCCATCGGCCCGAGTCCGTCCGTCGGCCGGCCCCAGGCGCAGGCCAGCAGCGAGGCGTAACCGAGCGGCAGGTCCCCGATCCGCGCCACCGGCTCCAAATCCCGGTGTCCGGCGAGCCCGCCGAGCCTCGGGAGCGGCACGGGCGCCGCGGTCCGCTGCACGACCGGTGGCCCGAGATGCCGCCAGTGCTCGAGCGGCCAGTCCGGCACCAGCCGCACGGCGCAGTCGGCGACGTGCAGGGCCTTCACGCCGTCAACGGTGACCAGCACGTCCGCGACGAGGGTCGGGAACGGGTCGGCCGACATCGCGGTGACGAAAACCTCGTAGGTCAGCCTGCGGCTGTCCGGGGTGACCTGGCCCCGGCAGCGCATCCGCGCGGCCCGCCCGGGCACCGGTTCGAACCGCCAGCCGTCGCGGTCGATCGTGTGCCCGGCGGCGGCCAGGTAGAACGACAACGCCTGCAGGCACGCCTCGGACATCAGGGTGCCGGGCATACAGGGGTCGTTGTGGAAATGGCCGGCGAAGAACCAGTCGCCGGGGTGGACCGCCGTCTCGGCGCGGAGGTAGCCGCCCGGATCGAAGACGGGGACCTCGTCGAGCAGGCGCAACCGGCCCGATCCGATGCGCGGCGTGCGCACGTGGGCGCGGGTCGTCGCCCACTCCGGACCGAAACACTCGTCGGGCCGGCCGTCGGCGAAAGCGGTGACGGCATCGGCATCGAAGGACCGAAAGGCTTCGGGTGTACGGACGTAGGCCGGCTCCCAGAGCACCCCGCCGGTGCGGTGCAGTTCGTCGTCGGTGAAGAACCCCGCCTGGCCGTTGCGCACGGCGAGCAGCAATTCGCCGTCCACGTGGCAGTCGTACTCGAAGAAGAACAGCCGGATCGGGCCGTGCGTGACATGCCGTACGACCCGGATCTCGAATTGAAGGGTCCGCCCGGGGCCCGGTGGCGGGCCGTGGAAGGTGACGTCGCTGCCCAGCAGCCGGTAGACCCGCTCGCCCCGGTTGTGCAGGTCGGCGCCGAGCCAGCTGATCAGCAGCAGGTCGGCCTGTCCCGCCTCGACGACCAGCCCGGCGGGCATCCGGCCGGCCGGATCGAGGTACCAGGAATCGTGGCGCACGTCGGTCTCGGTCCAGATGACGCCGGTGCCCAGCCGGCCCGGCTCGGCGTCGATCCCGAGGACCCGATCGGCGAGCAGCAGCGGCGGCCGGGGCATCCGGGTCTGCCGCACGTCGTCGTCCTGCGCGGCGAACGCCGGCCCGAACACCTCGGAGATCCGGCCGTACGCGAGATGTTCGAGCTGTGCGCGGTCGAACTTCGGCCCGGGGCGCCCGCCGGTCGCCGGGGTGATCGCGGCGACGGCGGCGGCCCGGCCGTTCAGGAAACGAGCATGCGCGGCGGCCTGGATCTCCAGGTACTGGTGGTGCGCGGCGGTGATGGCGGTACGCCAGGCCAGGGCGGGTGGGTCCGGTAGCCGCTGCGGCATCGGGGTGAGCTCGGGGGCGGGCGCCATCACCTCGTACTCTTCGGCGGCCATTCTCGGGGCCGGCAGCCGCTTGGGCAGGCTGATGGTGGCGCCTCCGCCGGCGGGTGGAACGTCGAAATAGGCCTCGAGCGCGTCGTGCCGCATCGGGACACCGGCCGCGGCCAGCTCGGCGATCGCCACCGACACCGACCACAGGCCCTGGCCCGGCACGGCGTCCAAGGCCACCGCGACGTGCTCCCGGTCGCCGAGGATGCGGCGGATCCAGCCGGTGCACTGGGCGGCCGGTCCGTGCTCGACGAAGACGCGGACGCCGTCGTGCCAGGCGCGCTCGATCAGGTTGGGGAAGTTGACCGGGGCGAGCATCTGCTCGGTGATCGCGTCGGCGGCCGACTCCTCGGTCGGGTGGTACCAGTCGCCGGTCGCGCCGCGGTAGAACCGGACGCCCGGCACGCTCCGCGTCGGCCGGCGGTGCAGGGCATGCCAGCGGTCGCGGACCTCGGCCACCTCGGGCACGTGCGCCACCAGCAGTCGCAGCCGGATGCGCTCGAATCGCTCGGCGAACGCGGTGCACGCCCACTCCTCGCCGGAGACCACGCAGGCCCCGGGGGCGCACACCGCCGACAGGTGTACGGCCGGCTCGCCCTCGACCATCTCCCGCACCACTTCCGGGTCCGCCGCGAGCAGGTAGCCGATCCAGCGCTCGCCGGTGATCCCGTGGCGTTCCCAGAAGCGGCGGACCGCGCGCAGTTCGCCGCTCAGATCGTGGGTGAACAATCCGTCGGCCCGCGCGTCGGCGGCCATCGCCGGCCCGTCGGTCCACGCCCCGAGGGCGACGAGGGCAGCCGATTCGCCGGAGGAGTAGCCGATGGCGGCCTGCGGTTCGATGCCCAGGACCTCGCGCGAGATTCTGGTGTGCAGGCCGGAGAGGAAGCCGACCGCGAGGATCTCGTCGAGCGGCTCGGGTCCTTCGCTCTGCCCTTCGCTCTGGCCTTCGCGTCGTCCTTCGTTTCGTCCTTCGCCTTGCCCCTCGCTTCGCCCTTCGTAGAGCCAGGACACCAGCGGCGCCCCGTTCACGCCGGCGGCGAGCGGGGCGAACGCGACCGCGAAGTCGGAGCCCATGCCCGGGTAGAAGGAGGAGCTCATCGGGTAGACGAAGGCCGTCTCACCGCCGATCGGCGCCGCCCGGAAGGCCACGCCGGGTGGGCGCAGCGCCTCGCCGCCCAGCCAGGCCTGGGCAGCCTCGATCTGGCCGGCCAGGTGCGCGGGATCGCGGGCGACGATGGCCAGGCGGGCCGGGCCGGTGTCGCTCTCGACGCCGGACCTGGCCGCGGCGAGTACGGTCGCCCGGTCCGCGCCCGAGTAGAGGTGCAGCCGGGGCCGCGGACCGGGCGCCCACGGCGCGGTGTCGGCGGCGCGCAGCCGGACCCGGGCGGGCGGAGCGCCGAGCACCGGCGTGACGACCTCGGCGGTCGTCGCGCCGAGGTCCGGCCGAGCGGGTTGTCCGGGGCGGGGGCGGACACGGTGCCGCAGCGCCACGGCCGCGATCGCGACGTCGAGCAGCCCGGCGGCGGCGTGCGGCGCGCCGAACAGCCCGGCCGCGTGCTCGGCCGACGTTTCCCGATCGATGCGGGTGTCGGGGTCTTTCCGGGCGGCGGGGGCGTTCTGGGCGGCGCGGTCGTTCTGGGTGTTGGGGTCGAGCACGGCGAAGATCGGATCGCCGTCGCGTTGGGCGTCGTCGTGGCGTTTGAGCACCAGCACGACGGCCGCATCCGCCGGCTTCGTGGTTCGGCCGAGCTGGGCGAGGGCGGCGCGGTGCACGGGTTCGTCGGAGAGGTCGACCGCGCCGACGAGCGCGGCATCGATCTCCCCGGCCCGCAGCGCCCGGGCCGCCAGCTCCAGCGCCACGATTCCGGAGGCCTCCTCGGCGCTGACGGCGAAGCCCGGTCCGGACAGTCCGAGCTGGCCGCCGACGCGGTTGGCCACGATGTTCGCCATGGCGCCCAGCACCCGGGCGGCGGTGAGCGGTGGGCTGAACTCGTCGCCGGCCTCGAGGCGCCGGCGGGCGTGGGCACGCGCGATCTCGGGGTCACAGCCCATGCCCATCAGGACGGCCGTGCGCTCGGGCGGAAGCTCGATGCCGCGGACGGCCTCGCGAGCGGCCTCCAGCACGAGAATCTGCTGGCCGAGCGTCTCGCCGAGGTCGCGCGGCGGATAGCGCAGGTCGTCGAGCGCGACCTCGATGGCGTCCGGCGCCGGGCCGGGCACCCGCCCGCTGAGAACGGCGTCCCGCAGCCCGTCGGCGCCCACGTCCCCGACCCGGGCACCGATCGCGACGATCACGATCTCGGCCGGCGCCGCGGCCGGTGCTGGAACTGGTGTCGGGAAGCTGGGGATCGCGACGTTGAGCGCCGGTCGGCCGTCGTAGGCCTCGACTATCAGGTGGGCGTTGTTGCCGCCGAAGCCGAACGCGCTGATCGCCGCGCGCCGCCGTGGCCCCGGCCACGGTTCGTTTGCTCGGAGCAGGCGCAGCGGGCCGTCGCGCAGCTCGTCGATCGGGTCGGTGGCGTCGGCCGTCGCGGGGAGCGTTCCGTGCTGGATCGCGCCGAGGAGCTTCAGCAGTCCGGCCGCGCCGGAGGCGGTCAGCAGGTGCCCTACGTTGGACTTCGCCGAGCCGACCGGCAGTGGTTCCGCCCGGCCGCCGAAGTGCCGGGCGGTCGACCGGGCCTCCACGGCGTCGCCGACCGGTGTACCGGTGGCGTGGCATTCGAGCAGCTCCACCGTCTCCGGGCCGAAGCCCGCCGATCGGTACGCCGCGCTCATCGCCCGGATCTGGCCCTCCTCCGCGGGCGCCAGGAACCCGCCGGTCCGGCCGTCGTTGGACAGTCCGATGCCGCGCACGACGCCCAGGACCGGCACCCGCGCGGCCACCGCGTCGCGCAGGCGCATGAACGCGAGCAGGGCCGCGCCCTCGGCGGGGATCAGCCCGTCGGCACCGCGCTGCAGTGGCCGGCTGCGGCCGGACGGGCTCAGCGCGCCCAGCGCCGTGAACCCGGAGTCGATGATCAGCCCGTCGCAGCCGCTCACCGCGCCGGCCAGCATGCGGTCCGCCGCGCCGTCGTGCAGCCGGTCGCACGCGATCTTGATGGCGTACAGCGCGGAGGCGCAGGCGGCGTCGAGGGCCAGCGACCCGCCGCCGAGCCCGAGGGCGTTCGCCGCGGTGTGCGCCCACAGGCCCGAGCAGAAGCGGGAGTACGGGTCGAGGCCGCCCGGATCGCCGTCCAGCCAGATCCGCTCGGCGTACGCGGCCAGGCTCCGACTGGGATAACCCAGGTTGCCGAGGACCAGCCCGGTCCGGGCCGGACTCACGTGATCGCCGGCCTCGCGTAGGGCGGCCCGTCCGGCGTGCAGTACCCATTGCAGCGCCGGGTCGTAGGCGGCAGCCTCGGCGGCGAAGCCGTCCGGATCGAAGGCGAAGCCCCGCACGAGACCGGCCGTGGTGCCGGTGCCGAGCGAGCCGGGCGGCATCCGCCACTCCTCGGGCCGCACCGCGGCGAGGTCGACCCGGCCGGCCGCGATGTTGTCCCAGAACTGCTCGGGGCTCAGCGCTCCCGGCAGCACACAGCCGCGGCCCACGATCGCGATCGGCTCGGTCACGGGCGTCCCAGGGCCGCGACGTCGGGGCGCCGGATGAGACCGACGCCGAGCAACTCGGTGCGGACCTCCCCGTCCTCGTCGAACAGGGCGATGTCGCAGCGCGTCACGTCGGCGGCCACGGCCCCGGCGCGCACCAGGCAGCGCAGCGCCGCCGGCGCCGGCGCCGGTCCGGGACGGTGCACGTGGATCGCGTCGACGCTCATCGGCAGCGTCGCGTAACCGGTGGTGTGCCGGGCCCACAGGACCGCGGTCTGCAGGGCGCCGTCGACCGCGGCCGGGTCCGTCCACCAGGGCACGTCGGGCCAGTCGACCGCCCGTGCTCCGACGACCCGCGCCTCGGCGCCCGCGGGGGACAGCCCCAACACTTGGCGAAGCACCTGGAAACGGGGACCGTGGAACAGCGCGGCGTCGCGGTAGACGTCCGACTCGGGGTAGGACTCCATCGCGGCCGGTGTGGCCCAGGTGCGCGGCGGTTCCGGCGCGACGAGCCGGGCCCGGTAGTGGTTGCCGACCCGCAGTTCGTCGGCCAGGGTGACCTCGACCGTGAACCGGTGACCGCCGTCGGCCAGGCCGGGCAGTTCGATCCGGTGCAGGACCCGGAGGCCGGCCAGCGCGGTCGAGCGGCCCGGGTAGCGCGCGTGTCCGGCCGCCGCGAACCACTCCACCGCCATGGCGAGCGGCAGCACCGGCACGCCGGCCGGCGCGTGGTCGGCCAGAAAGCCATGCGTACGGGCTTCGGCGACGAGCCTCGGCGGGCCCGCTCCGGCGACGTCCCCGCCGGTGATGAGCACCTGGGCCACGTCGCCGGGTGTGCTCAACTCCGTGACGAAGGCGAGCGCGCCCGCGGCCGGCGGGATGAGCGGGACGCCGAGGGCCCGGAACTGTGCCGCGTGGGCCGCGGTGACCATGCCCGCCTCCCACGGTCCCCAGCCGATCGCGCGGACCCGGCAGGACGGCCGCCGCCGCTGCTCGGCCAGGGCCACCTGGTTGAGCACCTCGTTGGCCATCGCGTAGTCGCACTGCCCGGGGTTGCCGAAGCGGGCCGCGACCGACGAGAACAGGCACAGCACCTCCAGCGGATCGGCGGCGGTCGCGTCGAGCAGCGCGCCGAGCCCGGCGACCTTGGTGGCGTAGACCCGGTCGAACTGGTCGTCGGTCTTGTCGGCGATCCGCTTGTCGGCGAGCACCCCGGCGCCGTGCACGAGCCCGGTGACGGCACCCCACTCCCGGCGCACCCGGGCGAACTCGCGGTCGAGGGCGGCGCGGTCGGTGACGTCGACCGCCGCGTACCGCGCGGTTGCCCCGGCCCGCTCGAGACCGGCGAGCGTCGCGCGGATCTCGCGGCGGGCGAGGACGGTACGGACCTGGGCGGTCAGCCGGGCCGGCGGTGCGGTGCGGTCGCGCCCGGCCAGCAGACGGGTGAGGGACGGCTCGTCGCGGGCAGCGCCCAGGAAGGCGGGCTCGTCGACGAGTTCGGTGCGGCCGAGCAGCAGCATGCGGGGCCGGGCCGGCGCCAGCGCGAGCAGCGCGGCGGCGGTGACGCCACGGGCACCGCCGCTGACGACGAGGACCGACTTCTCGGTGACCCGCGGATCGGCCGCTCGCGGCGGGGCCGCGCTCTGCACCGGGGTCCATCGCGTTCCGTCGGCACGCAGGCCGACGTCGAGGGTCGGCCCACCGGTCAGCAGTTCGGCGACGATGGCGGCGGCCACCTCGTCCGGGCCGCGGCCGCCGCGCTCGCAGTCGATCGCCTTGGCCGCGACCGCCGGCCACTCCTTGGCGGCGGTCCTGGTCAGCGCCGCGAAACCGCCGAACCGGGCACGCTGCGGATCGGGGTCGACCAGCCCGAAACAGCCGCCGGTGTCCTGGACGGTCACGAAGACGCCGCCGCGCTCGGCCATGCCGGCGGCGACCGCGCGAGCGGCCCGGAACGCGAGCCGGGCGGCCGAACCGGCCTCCGCCGCCATTCCGCCGAGCAGAATCACGCCGTACGCATCGCCGGCCGGCTGGTCCGCGGCGGTCGCGGAGATGCCGTACGCCCGGAGCTGCCCGACCACGGCGGGCGCGAGCCCGCTGCCGCCGTCGACGACGGTGATCGGCCCGTCCCGGAGGCCGGCCAGCGCGAGCCCGCACGCCGGCGCGGTGGCCGGCTGGACCTGTAATCGGGGCAGTCCGGGAAGGGGTGGCTCGGCGGTGATACCGCGCATGACGTCGTCCAGCGTGCGCGCCTGGAACAGCTGGGCCATCTGTGCCGAGTCGGTCGCCGGCAGCCCCTCCGCGCGCTCGCGGACCGCCGCGAAGATCTCCACCTTCTTGATCGAGTCGATGCCGAGGTCGGCTTCCAGGTCCATGCCGCCGTTCAGCATGTCCACCGGGTAGCCGGTCTTGTCGGCGACGACGGACAGCAGCAGCGCGAGACTCACCGGCTCATCGGCCGTGCCCGGCCCGGCCGGTGGCCTGGGAGCGGGCGGGTAAGCGCCGGGCGACTCGAACGGCGGTGGCTCAACGGCCGGCGGTTGAAAGGCCGCCGGTTGAAAGGCCGGCGGTTGAAAGGCCGCCGGTTGAAAGGCCGGCGGTTGAGGGGCCGGCCGTTGGGAGGTCGGCGATGAGAAGGACGGCGATGGGAACGCCGGCGATCGGAAGGGCGGCGGTGGGACCGGCGTGGGTGGCGCGGCCGGGAGGCGGAACTGGTCCGGTTGCGGTGGCTGTCCGGTGAAGGCGGCGAAAGTGTTCTCGGCCATCTGGAGGAAAGCTTGGTGCGACTCGGCGAGAACGCGCTGGAAGTGCATGTGCGCCTCGGCGGTCTGGCGCTGCATCTCCTGCACCGCGGCCAACCATTCGGCGCCGGCCCGAGGCGCGGCCGTCGATGGCCCGGTCGCCGGGAAGGCGGTCGGCGGCAAAGCGGTGGCTGGGAAGGCGGCCGCCGGCAAAGCGGTGGCTGGGAAAGCGGTCGCGGGCAAAGCGGTGGCTGGGGAAGCGGTCGTCGGAAACGAGGGCGTGGGAGGCTGGGTCATCGGGGTGGCAGGCTCCTGGAAGGTCGGTGGGACCGCTTCCGGCACCGGCCGGGGCGGGGGAGGCGCGACGTAACCCGCGCCGCTGACGCGCATCGGCATTCGAGGACGCTCCGCCTTCGGCTCCGGGCTGGCCGGCAGACCGGCCAGGTTCATGGCGACCCCGTGCACCGCGAGCCGGCCGAGACCCTCGTACAGCGCGGCGACGCCGTTCCGGCCGCGCCGGTCGAGGCTGACCGCCGCGTACGCCCGGTCGCCGAGAATCCGCCCGACCAGCCCGGTGAGCACGGCACCCGCGCCCACCTCGACGAAGGTCCGCACCCCGGCCGCGTACATCGCCTCGATCTGATCGTGGAACCGGACCGGGGCGCCGGGGTGCCGGGCGACAGCCCGGCGGATCGCCGCGGGCGAAGGGTCGTAGATGGCCGCGTCCTCGTTCGCGTACACGTCGATGCGTGGCGCGGCCAGGTCGAGCGTCGCCAGGAAGTCGCGCATCGACGTCTCGGCGGACCGCATCAGCGGGCTGTGGAAGGCGGCCGAGACCGCCAGCCGGCGGGCGGTGATGCCGTCCGCGGAGAGCCGCTCCTGAAGGTCGTCGATCGCCGCCACGGTGCCGGAGACGACGGTCTGCCGGGGTGCGTTCCGGTTCGCGATCCACGCGTCGTTCTTGAGCGCCGCCTCCACCGTGCCGGCGTCCGCGTCGACCGCGAGCATCGTGCCTGCGCCGGCGTCGATCCGCGCCAGGAGTTCGCCCCGGTGCCGGGCCAGGCGCAGCAGGCTCGCCGCGTCCAGCACACCGGCCGCGTGCAGCGCGACCAGTTCGCCGAGGCTGTGCCCGGCCACGCAGTCGGGTGCGAGCCCGATCGACGTGAGCACCGCGAGCAGCGACAGGCTGTGCGCCGCCAGCGCCGGCTGCGCCCACCGGGTGTCGGTGAGCCGGCGTTCCTGCGCCGCGCGCCGGTCGTCGCCGAAGACCGGTGGCGGGAAGACGACGTCGGCCAGTTCCGGCCCGGCCGTGCTGTCCCACACGTCCTGCGCCGCGGGCAGCGCCAGGGCGAAGTCGGCGCCCATCCCGACGTACTGCGAACCCTGGCCGGGGAACAGGAAAGCGATCCGGCCGGGGTCGGCGGGCCCGCACGAGTAGAAGACGCCGCCGGGGAGGGTGAACGACTCGCCGGGGCGCCGCGCGATCATCTCGGTGGCCCGGTCGAGTTTCTCGGCCCGGTCGGCGGCATCGCTCGCGGCCACGGCCAGCCGGTAGGGCTCGGCGGCGTCGAAATGGCCACCGTCCGCGCGCAGGTTCTCCGGCGAACCGGCGCTGAGCAGGACGAGCTCGTCGGCGCCGGCCGGTAGCCGTACGGGAGAATTGCCGTTCCTGTTCTCTTCGAGGGTGAGGTGGAAGTTGGCGCCGCCGAAACCGAAGCTGGAGACCGACGCCCGCCGGGCGTGGGCGGCGCGCCGGGTCCACGGACGAGCGACCGTGTTCAGGTAGAACGGGCTGCCCTCGATGCCGAGGCCGGGGTTGGGTTCGCGCACCTTGATGGTCGGCGGAAGTGTTTGCTGGTGCAGGGCCAGCACCGCCTTGACCAGCCCGGCCGCGCCCGCCGCCGCCTTGGTGTGGCCGATCTGCGACTTGATGCTGCCGAGCGCGCACCACCCGCTGTCCGGTCGTCCGGTGTCGCCGAAGACGCGCCGCAGCGACTCGAACTCGGCGGCGTCCCCGGCCCGGGTCGCGGTGCCGTGCGCCTCGACCAGCCCGACCGTGTCCGGGCCGTACCCCGCGGCGTCGTAGGCCCGTCGCAGTGCCCGGACCTGCCCGGTGGCCATCGGCGCGTAGATCGCCCCGCCCCGGCCGTCCGACGAGGTGCCGAGCCCGCGGATCACCGCGTAGACGCGGTCGCCGGCGCGCTCGGCGGCGTCCAGGCGCTTGAGACCCAGCATCGCCAGACCCTCGCCGAGCAGGGTGCCGTCGGCGTCCGCGGCGAACGGGCGCGCGTCGCCGGTGGGGGAGAGGGCCGGTGTCTTGCTGAAGCACACGTACATCAGCGGGTTGTTCGTCACGTCCACCCCGCCGGTGACGACCAGGTCGGCCTGGCCCAGGGCCAGCTCGTTGGCCCCGGCCGCCACTGCCGCGAGCGAGCTGGCACAGGCGGCGTCCACGGTGCAGTTGGTGCCGTGCAGGTCGAGGCGGTTGGCGATCCGGCCGGCCACCACATTGGACAGCAGGCCGGGAAAGGAATCCTCCTGCCACGGTACGTACCGGTCGGCGATCCGATCGCAGATCCGCCGCGCCTCTTCCTCGCCGATCCCCTCGTCCCGCAGCGCCGCCAGCCACACCGGGCGCTGGATGCGCGCGTCCATCGTGCCGACCCGGCTCAGGGTGGAGCTGCCCAGGATGACGCTCACGCGTTCCCGGTCGGGCGGGGCGGCCAGGTTGCGGTCGAGGTCGGCCAGCAGCGCGTCGGCCACGGTCAGGCCCAGCAGCTGGGCCGGGTCGAGGGCCCCGAGCGTGGCCGGCGGCAGCCCGTGGGCGAGGGCGTCGAACTCGATGTCCGGCAGGAACGCGCCGCGGTTGCTGTAGGTCGTGTCGGGCGTCGCAGGGTCGGGGTCGTAGAACCCGTCGGCGGGCCAGCGCCCGGGTGGCACCTCGGTGATCAGGTCCCGGCCGGCCACGATGTTGCGCCAGAACTCGGTCGTGTCGCGCGCCCCGGGCATGAGGGCGGCCAGCCCCACGACTGCGATCGGCTCCATGACTCTCCTCAGGACAACAGACGAGGGCGAGGGTCAAAGGCTTCCCCCGGCACCGGTACGCCGTACGAACGCAGTTGCTGGGCCCGGGTCACCGTGGCCGCGCCCTCGAGCAGGTTGAGCGCGATCTGCACGACCGTGCGGTGGGCCGGCCGGGCGAGCGGGCTGCCCGCCGTCCACCGGTTGAAGGCGCCGATCGCCGGTCCGCACCAGATCTGGTAATCGGTCCGCCGGGTCGGCTCGCCGGTGATCGCCCATCGGCTCGACAATCCCAGGTAGGAGCGGAACACCAGGGCCATCCGGTGGCGCGGGTCCCGCTCGGCCCGGTCGACCTCGCGCGGGTCACGGTCGAGCCAGAACCGGCGGGTCTGCTCCCAGCAGTCCTCGAACGTGCCACCCAGGACGTCCTTCTCGAGTCGCTCCCGGGTCGCGTCGGGAAGGTCGTCGAGTGATCCGTAGGCCAGGTAGGCCTCGTAGAGCTGGCCGGCGCGCACCGCGAACAGCGTGCCGCGCCGCAGCACCTGCACCTTGATGCCGTACTCGAACATGTCGGCGGCCGGGGCCATTGCGACGTCGGCCAGGTCGGCCTGCGCGAGCAGGTCCTTCGCCGCGTCCGACAGCCCGGCCTCGCGGGAGAGCTGGTTGATGGTGCCGGTCACCACGTAGGCCGCTCCGGCGGCGAACGCGGCCGCCACCCCGGCCGGGTCGCCCAGCCCGCCGGCCGCCCCGACCCGGATCGGCCGGGCATATCCGTGCCGCCGGGTCAGGTCGTCGCGCAGCGCCCGGATCACCGGGAGCACGACGGCGAGCGGCCGGTTGTCGGTGTGGCCGCCGCTGTCCGCCTCGACCGTGACGTCTTCGGCGAGCGGCACGCGCGCCGCCAGCTCGGCCTCGTCCCGGGTGATCTGCCCGCGCTCGACCAGCCCGCGCAGGATCTCCGGCGGCGCCGGGGCGAGGAACCGGGCGGCGACCTCGGGGCGGGAGACCTTGGCGAACAGCTGCCGGGCCCGGCCGTCGGGGCGCAGGCCGGCGACGGCGCAGCGGACGACGGCCGGGGTCAGCTCCAGGTAGGCGGAGGCCGAGACCTTGGGTACGGCGGCGCGCACCAGAAGATCGACCAGGCGCTCCTCGTGCCCGGGTTCGGACGGCGAGTGGATGAGGTTGACCCCCCAGTTGTCCCGGTCGGGCAGGCTGCCGCGCAGTTGCGCCACCGCTCGCTCGATGTCCGGCAGGGCGAGGCCGGCGGCTCCGAAGAACCCGAGCATCCGCGCGCGGGCCATCGCCACGACCGACGCGACGGTCGCGATGCCGTTGGCCATCTCGCCGGCAACGTACGGAAATCGCACGCCGTGGGTCTGATTGAAGGACCGGTCGCCCAGCCACTCGGGATAGAGCGGGGGCAGCGAACCGAGCAGCTCGTAGCCCTGGCCGGGGCCGGTGTGCAGCTCGCCGCCGAGGCCGAGGCCGGGTTCGTGGCCGGGGCGGTCACGCACGATGTGCACGGGCTCGCGAAAGCGGCGGACGCCCTCGACGATGCCGGCCGGCGTGAAGTCGGCCGCACGCTCACCCGGTATCCAGCGGACCACGGCACCTCCCCCCGGTAGGCGGGTCCTACGTTAGTCCAAGTCCACTTAAGATGGCGTCGTGATCCCGAGCCTGCTCACCACGATGGTCGAGCGTCTCGACGGCACTCCCCGGGAGCCGCTCTACACGTTCCTCGATCGGCACGGCCGGGAGATCGCCGCGGCCGACTGCGAGGAGGTCGTGCGCCGCGCGGCGGGGGCCGCCGACCTGCTCCGGGCGGCCGGGGTCGAGACCGGCGACCGGGTTCTCCTGGTCTTCCCGCCCGATGACGGGCTCGACTTCGTCGCGGGCTTCTTCGGCTGCATGCTGCTCGGCGCGATCGCCGTTCCGGTGGCGAGCCCCGATCCGCGGCATCTCGATCGGGAACTGCCGAAGCTCCGGCACGTCGTCGAGGACAGCGGCGCCCGCGTCGCGCTGACCCATCCGAGATACCGCGCGTTCGCGAGGCTCGCGTCGGCGGCGAACCGTCTGCGCGGGCGCGGCACCCCGGGCTGGCCCAAGCTGTCCTGGCTCCTGTCGCACCGCATCCGGCGGGCAGAGTCGCCGGCGGCCGCGGCCCTGCTCGCCCGGGCGGCGAGCCGGTTCGGCCCGGACGACATCGTCTATCTCCAATACACGTCCGGCTCCACGTCGGCGCCCAAGGGCGTCGTGGTGCGCCACCGGAACCTCGTGCACAACCTCGAGCTCATCGCCCGCAACACCCGGGTCGACCGCGATTCCGTGCTGGTCGGCTGGGTGCCGCTGTTCCATGACATGGGGCTGGCCGGCGGCATCCTGAACGCCATGTACACCGGGGCGCGGTGCATCGTGTTCTCCCCGCTGACCTTCCTCGCCGCCCCTCGCCTCTGGCTCGAGCTGGTCGATCGCTATCGCGGCACGCACATCGCCGCCCCGAACTTCGGCTACGAGTACGTTCTGCGGGGGCTGCGCGACGACGACGCGTTCGATCTCTCCTCGCTGCGCGCCACCCTCCAGGGCGGTGAGCCGATGCTCGAGGCGACGATGGACCGTTTTGCGGCCGCGCTCGCCCGGATGCGCTTCGATCCGGCGTCGTTCTGCAACGTCTACGGCATGGCCGAGGCGGTGCTCTTCGTCAGCGGCCCGGTCGGCCGGCCGCCGACCCGGCTGCGTGCCGACCGGACGGCCCTGGACCGGGACGGCGTGATCGTCCCCGCCTCGCCGGGCGGGCCGGCCGTGACGCTGGTGGGCAGCGGTGTCCCCGACGCGGAGCTCGGCGTGTCGGTGCTGGCCGTCGACCCCGACACCGGGCGGCCGCAACCACCACAGGTCGTGGGCGAGCTCTGGGTGTCCGGCGCCAGCGTGTCCAGCGGTTACTGGGGGCGCGGTGACGAGGAGAACGCGGCCGTCTTCGCCGCGCGCCTGGCCACCGGCGACGATCGGCGATTCCTGCGCACCGGTGACCTCGGGGTGATCGGCGAGGACGGCGAGGTGTTCATCTGCGGCCGCCGCAAAGATCTGATCATCGTGGGCGGTCGCAACATCCACCCGCAGGACCTGGAGGCGGCGGTGGTGGCGGCCGATCCGATCCTCCGGCCGGGCAGCGCGATCGCCTTCGGCGTGCGGGTCGGCGGGGCCGAGCGGGTCGTGGTGGCGGCCGAGGTGCGCCGCAAGGTGCTGGAGGGCAAGGAGCCCGTCCCGGTCGGCCGGGCGGTGTCCGCGATCCGGGCCGCGGTTACCGCGCACAGCGGCGTGCAGTGTCACGAGGTCCTGCTCACCCGGCCCGGCCGGCTGCCCAAGACGACCAGTGGAAAGCCGCAGCGCGGGGAGTGCCGGCGCCAATGGACGGCCGGTTCGCTGCACGCGGCGGCCCTCGCCGGACCGCACGGCCCGGCGGAGGGGGACAGCACCGTGCTCCGGCTTCTCCAGACCGAGGTGGCGGCCCTGTTGCAGCTGGCCGATCCGGATGAGGTGCCGGTCGATCTGCCGCTGCGGGATGCCGGACTGGACTCGCTCGGGATGATGGACCTGGCCAAGCGCATCGAGGACCGGACCGGGACGCACCTGTCGCCGGCGGACGTCTCCGACGGCTCGACCCTGCGCGAGTTGGCGGACAGTTTCCGGTCGGCGCCCGCCGAGCCGCGAAGCGCCCCGCCCACCGGCGACGTCCCGTTCAGCGCCGCCCAGGTGCACGCCCTGCGGCTGGGGCAGTGGGACTGGTGGAACCGCGCGGTCATGCTCGACCTGCACCGGCCGCTGCCGGTGGAGCGGCTGCGCCGGGCCACGTCCGCGCTGGTCGCCCAGCACGACGCGCTGCGGTTGCGGTTCCGCCGGGACGACGGCCGGTTCGCTCAGAGCTACGGCGATGTCGAGTCCAGCTTCGCCGTCGAGACGGCCGCAACCGACGAGGGGCTTCTGAACGACCAGCATCGCCGTCTCAGCCTGGAGAACGGCCCGGTGCTGCGCCTGCTGCTGACGGAGAAGCGACTCTTCATCACCATCAACCATCTCGTCATGGACGGCGTCACGCTGGGCATCCTGATCGACGACCTGGACCATCTCTGCCGGCTGGACGAGCGCGGCGAGCAGCTGCGGCTCGCCCGGTCCTCGGCGCGGTTCGACGAGTTCACCCGGTGGATGAACGATTTCGCGCGCGGGGACGCGGCCGCCGATCTGGACTTCTGGCGTGCGCAGCTCGACGTCCCGCCGCCGGCCGCCTTCGACTCCCGAGCGCATCCGGGCCTGAAGTTCAAGGACCTCCGCAGCGCACACCAACACCTGCGGCCGGACGAGACGCGGGCGCTTCGCACCGTGCGGATGGGCGGGCGTCGCGCGCCGATCGCCACGACGCTGCTCACCGCCCTGGTGCGGACCGCCCAGCGGCAGTGGAGCTGCGGCCGCCTGACGATTCGGCTCTCCAGCTCGGGCCGGCAGGCGGCGGTGCACGGCCTCGACCTGTCCCGGACGGCCGGCGACATGCACTGCACCTTCCCGCTCGCCTTCGAGGACAGCTCCGCGCAGAGCCCGGCCGAGACCCTGACCGCGGTGGCCGAGCGGCTCACCGACGTACCCTCCGCGGGTTTGTCGTTCGAGCCTCTCCTGTTTCTCACCGATGTTCCGAACGGCCTGGCTGAGGCGCCGGCCCCGACGCTCTGGTTCAACTTCCAGGGCGAGGCCCCGGCGCGCAGCCGGAGCGGCCTGTTCTCGCCGCGGGACGTCCCGCTCGGCGACATGTGGGACCCGGAGAGCGGCGAGAAACAACCGCCGCTCTACCTCGAATGCTCCATCGTCGAGGGCGTGACCCGCCTCGACTGGTACTACTCGCCCCGGCACCTGGGCTGGTCGGGAGCGGAGATCGACGAGTGGACGGCCCGGTTCGCCGACGAGCTGCGTGGCCTGATGATCGACCGGTCGTGAAGGCGGCCATCGCCGCGGTGGGGCTGCCCGCGTTCATGGTCTCCCTGGACAACCTGGTGGTCACGACCGCGCTGCCGGCGATGCGGACCGCGTTCGACGCCTCGACCGCCGATCTTCAGTGGATCGTCGACGCGTACACCCTGCCCTACGCGGCGCTGCTGCTCACCGCGGCGGCGCTCGGTGACCGGTTCGGCCGGCGGCTGCTCTTCCTCGCCGCCATCGCCGTCTTCACCTGCGCCTCGGCCGGTTGCGCGCTGGCCGGCACCGTCGGCGAGCTGATGGTGGCCCGCGCCGTGCAGGGCGCCTCGGGTGCGTTCGTGATGACGTTGTCGCTGGCCCTGCTGGCCGCCGCGGTGCCGGCCGGGCGGCGGCCGCTCGCCATCGCCCTGTGGAGCGGCTTCACCGGTCTCGGCGTCGCGATCGGCCCGGTGCTCGGCGGGGCCGTGGTGGAGGGCCTGCACTGGACGTGGATCTTCTGGCTCAACGTCCCGGTCGGCCTGGTCGCGATGGTTCTTGCGGGCCGGTTGCTGAACGAGTCACGGGGCGCCCCGAGGCGGATCGACCTCGGCGGGATGGTCCTGCTCACCGCGTCGGTCTTCGTACTGGTCCGGGGCGTGGTGGAGGCGCCGACGCACGGCTGGGGCTCGCCGCGGGTCCTCATCGCCCTGGCCTGCGGAGCGGCGCTGTTCGGCCTGTTCCTGTGGTGGCAGTCGCGCAGCACGGCCCCGATGCTGCCGCTGCGCCTGTTCCGCTCGCGGGTGTTCAGCGTCATCAACACGCTGTCGTTCAGCCTCAACATCGGTGTCTACGGCAGCATCTTCCTGCTCGCCCAGTTCTTCCAGGTCGTGCAGGGGGCCAGCCCGTTGCAGGCCGGTCTGCGTACGCTGCCCTGCTCGTTGGTCCCGTTGTTCGTCGGCCCGGCCACCGGCTTGCTGATGGCCCGGTGGGGCGCCGCCCGGCTGGTCCTCGCCGGGCAGGCGATGGTGGCGGTCTCGCTGGTCTGGATGGCCTCGGTCTTCTCCGCCGACGTCGCCTTCATCTGGCTGTTCGGCCCGTTCCTGCTGGCCGGCATCGGGCTGGGGCTGAGTTATCCGCCGATCAGCACGATCGCTCTCGAAGCGGTCCCGGAACCCGAACGGGCGGTGGCGGCCGGCGTCAACAACACCGCCCGCGAGCTGGGCGTGGCCGTCGGCGTGGCGATGCTGGTCTCGATCTTCGCCACCCGGGGCGGCTACGCCCCGGCCACCTTCGTCGACGGGCTGAACCCGGCCCTGTTCACTGCGTCGGTGATCGTCGCGGCCGGAACGGCGCTGACCGTCCTGCTCCCCGGGATCAGCCGCGGCCGCGGCGGAGCAGCCAGACGAAGTAGGGAGCTCCGACCAGGGCCATCATGAGGCCGGCGGGGATCTGCGAGGGGGCGATGAGGGTACGGCCGAGGGTGTCGGCCACGCAGACCAGCAGGCCGCCGAGCAGCATGGCGACCGGGATGATCCGCCCGTGCCGGACGCCGACCAGGCCCCGGGCGATGTGCGGGGCGACCAGGCCCACGAAGCCGACCACGCCGACCGCGATCACGCTCACCGCCGCCGCGACCGCCGCGATCGTCAGCAGCGTCAGTCGCGCGCCCTCCTTGCGGACGCCGAGGATCCGTGGGGTGTCCTCGTCGATCGCCAGCAGGTCGAGTTCGCGGTGCAGGCTCAGCACCACGGGGGTGGCGAGCAGCAGCACCAGGGCGACCGGCAGCACGTCGGCGAAGGTCCGGCCGTAGGTCGTGCCGGAGAGCCAGGTGAGGATGCGCGGGGTGTCCCACGGATCGGCGCGCAGCAGCAGGAAGGTGCTGATGTCGCTGAGCGCGTAACCGCAGCCGATGCCGATCAGCAGGAAGCGGTCCGGGAGCAGTCCGCCCCGCCAGGCCAGCACGGCGATCACGGCGAAGGTGCCGAGCCCCATCGCGACGGCGGTGACGATGAGGGTGGGACGGCCGGCTGAGGCGGCCGAGGTCACCACGATCACCGCGCCGAGGTCGGCGCCGGCGGTGATGCCGAGAACACCCGGCTCGGCCAGCGGGTTGCGTACCGTGCCCTGCACCACGGTTCCGGCGAGGGCGAGCGCCGCGCCGGCTACGACGGCCGCCGCCACCCGGGCGGCCCGGTCGTCGAGTGCCCGGGCGATCAGCTCCGGCGCGGTGCCCTGCAGCCAGAGCGCGATGTCGCCGGTGCGCAGCCACAGGCTGCCGGCCAGCAGACCGACCAGCGCCGCCGCGGCGAGCAGCACGGTCGCGACGGCCACGACCGTCAGGAAACGGCGGTGCGAGCGGACGGCGACGTGCCCGCGGGGCGCTTCCCGGGCCGCTCCCGCGTCGCGCAGCCGGAGCGCGAGGACCACGATGACGACGGCGCCGAGCAGCGAGGTCGGAATGCCGGTGGGGATGGAGGCGGCGGCCTGGGCGCCGAGGATCGCCCGGAGTACGGCGTCGGACAGGAGCACGAAGAGCGCCCCGACGAGCCCGCAGGCCGGGATCAGGAAACCGTGCCGGCCCAGCACGCCGATCCGGTTCGCGGCGAGGCGGACAGCCACCGGCGCGGCCAGGCCGACGAAGGCGAGCGGGCCGGCCAGCGTCACCGAGATGCTGGTCAGCAGGACGGCGCAGAGGATCGCGAGGATCCGGGTCGAGCGGATCGGCACGCCGAGCGACGCGGCCGCGTCGTCGCCGAGGCCGAGCACGTCGAGCCGCCGGGACAACAGCAGGGCGACCACCAGGACGGCGACGACGACCGGGGCGGCCCGCTCGGCGGCGTCCAGGTTGAGCTGGGCCAGCGAACCGCTGCCCCAGGCGTACAGCCCGGTGGTGCTCTCCTTGAACAGGATGAGCAGCATCGCGGTCGCGGCGTCCAGCGCCATCGCGATCGCCGAGCCGGCCAGGATCAGGCGGGTCGACGCGAGGCCCGAGGCGCTGCCGGCGAGCCCGAGCACGAGCGCCGCGGCGAACAGCCCGCCGCCGAAGGCCACCGCGCCCGAAGCCCAGAGCGGCACCGCGAGACCGAACGCGGCGACCGCGCACAGCGCGAAATAGGACCCGGCGGTGACGGCGAGGGTGTCCGGGGCGGCCAGCGCGTTGCGGGTGACCGACTGCAGGAGCGCGCCGGCCGCGCCGAGCGCCACGCCGACCGCGATCCCGGCGAACACGCGCGGCAGCCGGGAGCCGGTCACCACGTCCGCGACCGGCACGCCGCCGACGTCCTCGTGCGCCCCGAACAGGTAGCGCAGCAGGTCCCAGAACCCGATCCCGGACGTCCCCTGGGTCACGTGCCACAGCCCGACCACGACGACCAGAACGAGCAGGGTGGCCAGCACGGCCACCCCGCTCGCCCGGTGGCCGAGCCGGGTGACGGTGCTGCTCACGCCTTGGTGAGGATCTTCACGTACGCGTCGATGGCCTGCTCGTTCGACACCGGGCCACCGGCACCCCAGACGCCGGCCGGGAACGGGTACGCCCGGCCCTCCTTGACGGCCGGGAGTGCCGTCCAGATCGGGCTCTTGGTCAGTTCCTTGACGTAGCTGTCCGGGGTGTCGTCGTCGGAGTAGAACAGGGTCGCGCTGCCGACGGCGGTGAGTCCCTCGATGTCGGTCTGCGCGAGACCGTAGGCGGGATCGACACCACCACTGCCGTACGCCGAGTTGATCTTGTCGGTCCAGGCCGGGGTCAGGCCGAGCTGCTCGCCGAGTTCGGTGAACAGGGCGCCCTTGCCGTACGGGCGGATGACGACGTTGCCGCCCTCGATCCAGCCGTCGAAGAACAGGAAGTCCTTGGCCGTCACGTTCGCGGCGGTGACCGTCTGCTTGGCCTCGGCGAGGTGCTGGTCGAACTGCTTCAGCACCAGGTCGGCACGTTCGGTGCGGCCGGTGGCCGTGCCGATCATCGAG
Source organism: Paractinoplanes toevensis (assembly GCF_018332695.1). Classification (GTDB taxonomy): domain Bacteria; phylum Actinomycetota; class Actinomycetes; order Mycobacteriales; family Micromonosporaceae; genus Actinoplanes; species Actinoplanes toevensis. The sequence continues at coordinate 108,836 of NZ_BOQN01000021.1, read as the reverse complement.
AAGACCTTCTTCATGTTGGCGATCTGGCCGGTGGCGTCGGCCCCGACCGTGGCGAGCACCGGCACGCCACGCTTCTCGAGCTTGGTGATGATCTCGTCGTTGGCCTTGAACGCCTCGACGATGATCAGGTCGGGCTTGGTCGCGTAGAGGGCGTCGAGGTCGGGCGTGCCGCGCTCGCCGGCGTCGACGACGTTCGCGGGCAGCGGCTCGGCCTTGACGTATGTGCCGTACCCCTTGGGGTCGGCGACCGCGACCGGGTTGAGGCAGAGCGTCAGCACGTCCTCGGTCTGTTGCCATTCCAGCACCGCGACCCGCGCGGCCGGCTTGGCCAGCTCGACCTTGCGGCCGACGCCGTCGGTCATCGACACCGGGCCGGTCGCCGTCGTGGTGGTGTCGTTCGCGCAGGTCTGCGACGCGGGGGTGGCCGAACCGGCGGCCGCCGGTTCGTCGACCTGGGTGGTGCCGCAGGCGGTGGCCGTGGCGGCGGCTACCGCCAGGGCGGCCGCCAGACGGGTAAGACGCTTCATGAATTGCCCTTAAGTAAGGTTTGCCTTGCCTTACGGAGGCTAAGTGATGATCAAAAAGTCAGCAATCCCGCACTCGGGACAGCTGATACGGGATTCCGGACATCACGCCTGGGCGAGCCGGCCCGGGGTTACCTTCATCACGCGCCGGAAGGCGGCGATGAACGTGCTCGGCTGGGCGTAGCCGAGCCGCTCGGACACTCCCCGGACATCGACGCCCTCGGACAGCAGCGCCAGCGCCTGATGGACGCGCAGCGCCTGCCGCCACTGCGCGAACGACAGCCCGGTCGCCTCGCGGAACGCCCGGGTGATCGTCCGGTCGCTGATCCGCAGCAGCGCCGCCCACTCCTGCAGGCCACGATCGTCGGCGGGGTCCGCGAGCAGCGCCTCGGCGATCGGGTCGAGCCGCGGGTCCCCGGGCAGTTCCAGCGCGAACTGCCGCTCCGACGGAGCGAGCACGTCGAACACGACCGCCTCGGTCCGGGCTCTCGCCTCGGCGTCGAGGTCCGGCCGCGCCAGGCGGAGCAGCAGTGACTCCAGCAGGGGAGTCATCGTGATCGAGGTCGGTCCGGCGAACTCGACCGGCGTGCGGTCGGGCGCGAAGAAGGCATCGTGGAACTGGGCGGCCGCGGTCAGCCGGCCCCCATGAACCACGCCGGCCGGCAGCCACAGGCCGAACCCCGGCGGCACCGTGAAGATCCGGTTCCCGATCCGGGAGGTCACCGTCCCGCCGCGGACCCAGACCAGCTCATGCATCGGATGCGAATGCGGCGACCACTCCGTCGGGACCCGGGTCACCTCGGACTCGGCGATGATCGCCTGGGGTGCCCGGGCGCCCGGCGGCACCGACACGGCCTGCCGCAGCACCGTGCCCGGGTCGCGCCGCCAGGAGCCCAGATTGAGGTCATCGTGGGTCGGCGCGGCCATGATGGCGAGCGTATTACTCGTAGCGGTACTTCAACGCGTCCGCCTAGGCCGGCGGCTTGCCCACGGCGGTCAGCTGCTTCCGCACATCCTCGTGTTCCGGGTTCGCCTGCAGCCCGGAACACGAGGGTGTGCGCACCTTACGGAGACGGGTAGTCGTCCGGCGTGTACAAGGCGTCGGGTATCAGCTCGATGTCCGGTCGGTCGGTCGGACCGTCCTCGAAGGAATAAACCTCGGCGCCTGCCGGGATGCCGACCCGGTCGAGCCAGATGCCGTGATAACACCGGTCGCACCATGCCGTGACCGAGCCGGCGGGGCTGCCGGGACGAGCATAGTAGGTGAGGCGGATATGGCCGCCGTCCCCTTCGGGACATGGCACGTCGACCGGCTCGGGGAAGGGCTCGACGACCTTGTTGTACGCCTCATACCACGATTCCCAGCGACGTTCCGCCTTCGTCTTCTCCGGCATCCGCTGTAAATCCCCTCAGAGTAGGTGCTTGTTCGCCTGCCACCAGGCTTCCTCAAACGCGTACGCCCGGTCTTCGTAGGGCCTGCGGGCTTGCTCGGTCCGCGGGAAGGGCAAACCTCTCCGCAGTTCGTCGCGGTGGAACCGCTCGTGGGCGATCGTGCGGGCGAGTTGTTCCTCGTCGACGAACGCGTCGCGGAACAGCGTGATACGGCCGTCCGGCCGCGTCAGACCATAGAGCGGCTTGCCCGGCGGGCCTTGGCGGACCTTGTCGATGGTGTAGCCCACCCCCTTCATGTTCATGCCGTATTTGTCGGCGATCGCTTCGACGTTGGGGCGGCTCATGATGATTCTCTCGCCGTTACGCATGATGCCGTCGCCCTCCCGGAAAAGTGCGGGAGCGGTGGCGCCCATGCCCTTGATCGCCGGGATCATGCCGAGCGCGTCGATTCCCGTGCCGAGGGCGAATTCGCCCCAGGCCGCGGCGCCGTCGTTGTATTTCTCGTTGTGGACGAAGTCGTAGGTGCGGTCGGCCATCGAGATGCCCGCGCCGACCGCGCCGGCTATCACGCAGCCCGCGCCGGCGGTGAAGACGCAGACCCCGACGCCGGCTACCGCGACCGCGCCCTGCACCCAGCCCTTGTTGCCGCTCCACCACCAGCCGGGATGCTTCACGCCGCACTTGAAGTCCCAGAAACCGCAGCTCGGCGGCGGCGGAGGCGGGGGCGGCGGGGTGATGCACCGGTCGAGCGGGATGACCGGCTTGGGCGCGGCGAGTGGCCCGTACGTCATCTTCACCGGGATCTTGACCCGGAACAGCAGGTAGAAGTCGACGAAGACGACCAGCGCGTCGCCGTAGTACAGGCAGGCGCCGTCCGACCGGCAGAGCTTGTAGTAGTCCTTCTCGTAGTAGTAGCGGTAGCCGCCACTGGTGAAGCTGCCGAAACTGCTGCCCAGGTAGACGAAGAACGTGTCGGACAGGCCGCTCGGGTCGGAGTTGGTGACCGGGTTGTTGTGCGAGTAGGCGTACCCGTTGAAGCTCTGTGGGTCGCCCGAGTCGAATTGCGGGTCGACCGAGACGAACCGGCCCAGCGACGTGTCGTAGGGCCGCGCCCCGAGCTGGGTGAGCCCGGTCGGATCGGCGTAGCCGCCGACGAACCCCCGGTCGGTGACCCAGCTGGTGGTGCTGTCCCGGGCCGAACCGAACGGGGTCGTGCGCCGCTGGGTCTTCGCCAGCGTCGCCGCCTTGAACGTGAGGTTGTTGGTGCCGTGCTGGTCCGAGGTCAGCCAGCACAGCCCGTTGGCCGTGGTGCGGACCGCGCCGGAGCCGTAGTAACGGGTGGCCGCCACCTGGTTGGCCGTCGACACGTGCAGTTGCTGGGCGCCCAGGTAGAGCGTCGCCCCGGTGGAGTCGCGGGCGATCAGCCGGGAGCCGCCGGCGTCGTACACGTAGGAGGTGGTGCCGTTGGTGTCCTTGACCTTGGCCAGATGGCCCTCGGCGTCCCAGGTCAGGGTCTGCGCCGGCTTGCCGGCGAGGTTCCGGCCGGTCATGTTGCCGGCCTCGTCGTAGGTGTACGTGTCGGTTTTCGAACCGCCGACGCCGGTGTAATCGACCTTGGTCTGCGCGTGCGGTTGGTCCGCGGTCGCCGCCGGATAGGTCGACGTGGCGGTGGTGGTGCCGCCGCTGACGTGGTCGGTCTGCGAGAGGCGGTCGCCGTTCTCGTAGTATTTCCAGGTCTGCCAGTACGGCGCCGGGCCGCCGAGGACCGGATTCGTGGCGGCGCAGTTGCCGTCGGCGGGCGTGAACGCCTCGGTGAGCCGGCTGTAGTAGTCGTACCGGAAGCACTGGTTGTCGTCGGGGCCGGCGCCGTACTGCGCGGTCTTGTCCTTGATCGACAGCACGTTGCCGGCCGCGTCGTACTCGGGGTACTCGTCTTGGAAGACGGCCCCGCTCTTGTTGTCGAAGACGCCGTGCTCGGCCAGCCGGCCGGTGGCCGCGTCGTAGCCGTAGAGCTGGGCCAGCTCCTTGCCGCCGCCGTCGGCGAAGACGGTGGTGCTGAGCCGGCCCAGGCTGTCGTAGGCGGTCCCGGTCACGTAGGTGTTCAGGCCGGACAGCGTGGTCGGCAGGCCCAGGCTGTTGTAGCCGCTCTGGATGGTTTCCTGGGGAAGGTCGCCGATCTTGGGCAGCGTCGCCGACTTCACCGAGCCGTTCGCGTTGTACTGGGTCGTGGTCGTGTAGGTGCCGGCCAGCAGACCCTCGCTCGCCGGGATGGTGACCGAGGCGCTGGTCACCTGCCCGGCCGCGTCGTACCCGCCGATCGACGACGTGTACTGGGCGCCGTCCGCGGCATACCGGGTGCTGGCGGTCTGCTGTCCCTTGCGCAGCGTGTCGAAGGTGGTGCGGGACAGCAGCGTCCCGGTGTCCTTCGGCCCCTGCCAGCGCTCGGTGACCCGGCCCAGCTCGTCGTAGACGTTGGTGCGGACGATGTTGCGGGCGTCGGTCACGGTCAGTTGCTGGTCGGCGTCGTCGTAGGTGTACGTGGTGGCGCCGCGATCGGCGTCGTCGGTCGAGATCAACCGGCCACGCAGGTCGTACACGAAGGTCCAGACGCTGCCCATCGGATCGGTGATCTTCGAGCTGTTCCCGCGCTTGTCGAACTCGTAATTGGTGACCGCGGTGTCACCGGCCGGCAGGTTCGAGTGGTACTGGACATGCTTGGTGATCTGCCCGATCGCGCTCATCCACGTGGTCGTCGCGGTGCCTCCCGGTGGTGCCGAGGCGTCGGTGTGGTCACCGTGGAACGTCGTGGTGGTGCGCCACTTCTCGACACCGTTGGCCTGGAAGATCACGTCGCTGGCCCGGCCGGCGTGGTCGTAGCTGGTCAGCGTCCGGCCCGGGGTCGGCGAGCTGGGCACGAACAGCTGCCCCCACGAGACGCCGGCCTGGAAGTAGGAGTCGTTGGCCTGGACGGCCAGCCCGCGCGAGTCGTACAGCGTGTCGGTCAGGATGACGCCACCGCCGGGGGCCGGCGTCTGCGTCTGGCGCGGCCGTAGCTGCCCGTCGTACACCTGGTAGGTGGTGTGGTAGCCGGTGCCGTCGGTGTTGAGGGTGGCGGTGGCGACCGACGACGCCTGGGCGGTGCCGCCGAGCACGTACGTGTACTGCTCGCTCGGGCTCTGCGTCGCTTTGTCCCGGCCGGGCTGCCACACCTTGGTGAGCCGGCCGAGCGCGTCGTACTCGAGGTCGGTCCGGGACCCGTCCGGCTCCAGCTTGGAGATCGGGTTCCCGTACGCGGGGTCGAGCGTGGACGAGCTGATCCAGCCCTTCGCGTTGGTCGTGAGCACCCCGGTGGGCAGCGAGCCGGCCTTCGGCGTGTACTCGGTCGTCGTCTCGTAGCCGAGCGAGTCCTTCGAGGTCAGCACCCGGCCGTACTTGTCGTAGGTGGCCTTGTTCTTGGCGATGTAGCGCGGGGTGCCGCCGGTGACGTCGGCCAGCTGCTCGCTCTGGGTGACCTCGCCCAGGGTCACCTTCTGGTCGAAGGTGGTGGCGTGGTCGTAGAGGGTGCGGGTGTCGGAGACGACGTCGGTGGCCAGGTTCGGCGTGGTGGAGCAGTTCACCGCGACCTTGCGCTGCTCGGCCACGGCGTTGCGGATCTTCCCGGCCGGGTCGGTGGCGTACGTCGTGGTGGTGCACCGGTCGTCGGCGGCGGTGGAGACGTCGTTGAGGTCCTCGGTCTTGACGATCCGGCCGATCGGGTCGGCTGTGCCGGCGTCGAAGTCGAACGTGTTGGTACTGGTGGTGGTGCGCCAGCCCCGCGACGCGTCGAGCGCGGTCTTGGACGTGGACGACTTGGTGTTCACCACGTACGCGCTGGTGGTGATGCCGTTGCGGGTGCGGGTCACGGTCGGCCCGTGTGCCCACGGCGTTGTCAGTGTCTTGGACAGCACCGGCGCCGAGTCCCCGACACCGTTGTAGACGATGGTTTCCCGGGTCTGGCCGTAGAGCCAGTTGTCGTCGGCGATCGCGTCCCCGCCGAAGTCCGGGTCGGCCGGGATGGTCACCGTCCGGGTGCCGGAGCTGGTCTTGTCGCCGTTCATGCCGCGGAAGTAGATGGAGTCGGTCTGCTGCTGGTTGCTGTCGGCGGCGCCGGTCACGGTCCGCACCCGGGAGTAGCCGCGCCACTGCCCCCAGGAGCGGTGGTTGGCCGGCACCAGCTCGCTGTCGTCGGCGTGCCAGGCCGGGGTGTCGTAGCTGTAGGTCGAGACCTGGGTCGCGTTGTGCCCGGTCGGGTCGGCGACCGTCACGCCGGTCACCACGTACTTGTGGAACCAGTCGAACGTCGCGGCCGTGCCGCCGTAGGGTGTCCACCACACCGGATAGCAGCGTTTGGTGTTGCTGTCGGCGGCGGCCGGCATGTTCGAGCCGAGCACGCACTCCGGCTGCGAGTAGGTCACCGCGACCACGCCGCCGGCCTCGTTGACCACCGACGAGATCCGGAACCGGATGATCGGGTCCTTGGTGGCGACCTTGTCGACCCGGTTGCCGAGCTGCACGCCGGTGAAACTCACGCCGGGCGTGGTGACCGGAGTGCCGTTCAGGCCGGTGACGCTGACGCCGTTGAGCCAGAGGGTCTTGGCCCGTCCGTCACCGGGGTCCTTGAAGACGTGGTCGAGCGTCCAGCGCTGCACGTCCCGGTAGTCGGTGCCGGTTCCGGTCCAGACCTGGGTGGTCACCGTGGACAGCATCTTCTGGGTGAAGAAGCCCGGCGCGAACACGGTCGGGCAGGAGCTGGTCGAGGTGCACTGCATGTCCCACGGCACGTCCGGCCAGTTCGACGGCGTCGACGAGGTGCAGGTGGCACCCTGGGTCACACAGCGGTCCTGCACGCCGAACAGCACCCGGGCCGGGGCGGCACCGACCGAGTAGGTGCTGTCCACGCCACCCTCGCGCCGGGTGCCGTACTCGATGCGGTCGAGGTGACCGCCACGGGTGTACGTCGACACCGAGGAAGCGGTTACGTTGCGGGCGTAATTGTTAGCTTCCGGGGCGTACCAGAAGCTCTCGCTGTTGTTGTGCGGATCAACAACATAGTCCAAATTCCAGCTGTACGCCTGGGTGCACCAGGCGCTGGCGAAGGTGGCGTTGTAGCACGGCTCGCCCGCGTTGTTGCCGAACACCGGGACGGTGTAGACGGACTGGGTGGTGGCCTTGCCGGTGCTCCAGCCGGGGAGCTGGTTGAGACCGAACCAGTACTCCCAGCCGTCGGTCGTGGACACCTTCCAGTACTCGCCGTTGCGGGCGCCGTTGCTCGCCCCGGTCAGCCGCTCGACCCTCGTCCCGTCGTCGTTCTTCAGCTTCCAGACATCCGGGCTGGTGGAGACCTGGATCAGCTCACCGGCGTGACCCGGCAGCGAGATGGTCGCGTTGTCGGTGCCCCAGCAGAGGTCGCCGATCCCGGTCTTGCCGTCGTCGGCGCAGGCCGGGTAGATGCGGCTGATCGCCCCGGAGGAGTAGTCGAAGCCGTCACCGATCCAGGACGGCTGGCTGTTCGACGCCGCGGTCTTGCCGTCCAGCGACTGCGAGGAATAGGACAGCCCGACCGAGGGGGACGGTCCACCGAACGCGTTCGGCGTGGCCATCGGGTAGGACCAGCTGAAGTCGCCGGACTGTCCGCCCGCGCTCCAGGAGCTGGTCGGCGACAGCGCGGTGGCCGAGTAGTCGCCACCGCCGCCGGTCGACTGCGGCCCGGAAGCCAGGGCCACCATCGCCCCGGCCGCGAGCGGGACGGTCGCGCTCAGCGCCGCGCCGCTCGCGTCCCGGGTGGTGACGAGGTCGGTCTGCGCGCACTTCGCGGCATCCGGGGTGGTCAGGGCGCACTCGGGCAGGCTGACCAGCCGCAGCCGGCCGGCCCAGTCGCCGCCGTAGGCGTCCCGGAAGCCGGACGTGTCGATGGTGACCCGCGTCGAGCCGCCGGCCGCCTTGGCGCCGTCCGAGCGGGACAGCTTGACGACCAGCGGCCGTCCGGCGGTCTTCGATCGGTCGACGACCTCCGTCCGCACATCCGCCGACGAAACCGTGATGGACGCGGCGGCCTTGCTCACGGTGGCCGACGGCCAGGTGACCGCGGGCGCCGAGCGCATGTTCTTGTCCGCGGTCGGGTCGGTGACCGCGGCGCCGGGCCGCACGTATTTACCCGGCGTCGACGGCACCGCCTTCGGCTTGGCGATCGTCTTGGGCACGGCGGCATAGGCCGGTGCCGAGAGGGCGTTCGCGGCGATGGCCAGGGCCACCACGAGTGCGATCTTTTTCATCGGACCTCCCCTGCTAGGCGACCGGGTGGAGGGTGAAGAGCTGCTGGCTGACGCCGGTGCAGCCCCATTGCTGGACGAACACTCCGTCGGCGGTGCCGCCACCGATCACGTCGAAGCACGAGCCGCTGTACATCGGGCGGATGCTGACCACCGCGTCGACGCCCGGCTGCCCGCCGGACTGGTACCAGAGCTGCAGGTTCTGCCACTGCGGACCACATGAGTTCGAGTCGACCTGTGCGCCGTTCGTGAGCGGGCCGCCGGGCACGCCGAGACACTTGCCGGTGGTGTGCGCCGGCTCGATCCAGGACTGGCCACCGCCGTTGACGTGCAGGGTGAACCGCTGCTGGGCCACGCCCGAGCAGCCCCATTGCTGGACTCGTACGTTCTCGCCGGTGCCGGCGCTGAACACGTCGAGGCACTTGCCCGAGTGCAGAGCCCTGATCTCGTACTTCTGATCGGGGTTGTCGGATGGCAGCGCGCCGGCGCCGACCGGCCCGGTGGCGCCGGACCAGTGGGTGATCGCGGCGCCGAACGCGGCGCCGGTCGAGGTCACCGTCCAGGCCCGGGTCTGGTACGCGCCACAGCAGTGGTAGACCAGCCCGACATCGGCCTTGCCGTCACCGTTGTAGTCGCCGGCCGCGGGCTCGGTGGCGGACCAGTTCCACGACCAGGCACCGCCGCCGTTCCACCAGGACGACCAGCCGTTCATCGTGCCGTCGGCCCTGGCGGTGAACACCAGCAGGCTGACGTTGGAGCTGTTGTAGTCGTAGAACGCGGCCACGTCGCTGTGGCCGTCACCGGTGAAGTCGCCGGCCACGAACTTGGCGTGGCTCCAGGCGAACCCGCCCGCCGTGGAGTCCCACTGCATCGCGCCCGAGGTCAGGATGAAACCGGTCGAGTAGTGCATCCAGAGCTTGGTCTGCTCGCCGCCGTAGTCGTAGAACTCGGCCACGTCGGCGAGGCGGTCGCCGTTCATGTCCCCGGCGACGATCTTGATGCGGTTCCAGTCGGACTGCCCGGGCGCCGCCGCGTGCCACACCGACGGCTCGCCGAACGCGAGTCCGGCCGAGGAGGACAGCATCACCCGGTACTCCCAGGCGGCGTTGCCGAGGTTGTAGAGGGCGGCGACGTCGGCTCGGCCGTTGCCGTCGAAGTCCCCGGCGACCATCTTGATGTTCGCCATCGACCAGCCCGGCAGCGTCTTCAGCACGACCGAGCTCAGCAGCGCGTTGCCGTCCGACCGCTGGACGCTGAGCAGCACGTTCGAGCCGGACTGGGTGAGGGTCGCGACGTCCGACCGGCCGTCGCCGTCGAAGTCCCCGTTGGCGGTCTGGAAGCTGCCGTTGGCGTAGACACCGTCGTTGAGTTGCGGGGCGATCGCGCCGGCCAGCGCGCCGGACGGGGTGGAATCCCACCGCCAGAACGCGCTGCGGCCACCGCCCACGTCGGAGGCGACGGTCAGATCGGCGCGGCCGTCGCCGGTCGCGTCCCCGGGCACCGCGGGCGGTGCCGCGCCGGCGTTCGCCATGAACCGGGCGGCGGTGGTGGCGCCCGCCGTGCCGTCGCCCTTCACGGCCTGCGCCACGATGCCGTCGTAGGAGATCGCTCCGGACAGCGGGACGATCGCGGCGGTGGCCGAGCCGTCCGGTCCGGCCGCCACCCAGCTGGTCGGCTGCGCGTCGGCGTCGGCGTGCACGCCGTACCGGTAGCCGACCACCCGGCCGGCGTCGGCCGGATCCGGGGTGAACGTCACCCGCGCGGTCTGCCCGGCGACCGCGGTGTCGGCGGGCGGCAGCGGAATGCCCTGGCCGACGCGCAGCGCCAGGTCGGTGCTGGTGATGCCGGGCGGCAGCGGAGCGGTGTTGTCGACCAGCAGGTAGCAGACCGGGCTCCAGCCGCCGGCCATGTTGCTGTCGTTGTCGACGCCCCGGACCTGCCAGGAGACCGCCGCGCCGTCGGTGAAGGCGGCCGCCGGGATGGTGGTCTCGTGGGCCGAGCCGGAGGTCATGCCGGCGGTTTCCGGAGCGGGGGAGTAGGCGGCCGGGATTCCGGTCACCGACCAGTTCGCCTTGACCAGGTCGCCGGCGCCCGCGTCGGCGTCGGTGAGCACCGCACTGAGCTTGAGACCGTTGGCGGTGCTGACCCGGGTCGGGCCGGCCGCCGAGATGCCGCAACTGGTCTGGGCGGCCGGGCCGACCTTGAGGTCGGAGAGCGCCGGGGTGTCCGGCGCGTGGTCGTAGCGGATGTGCAGCACCGCGGTGGCCGAGTCGAACCGCTTCCACTGCAGGTTGGTGCCCTCGTTGACGGCCTGCAGGCCGAGCGTCAGGTCACCCCAGCCCTGGCTGTACGCGTACTGCACCATGCCGGTCGTGTCGAAGCTGACCGTGCCGGCCTCGACGCAGCCGTTGGCCTTGCCCACCGCGTGGTTGCCGGCCGCCTGTGCGGTGTGCCCGCCGTCCCAGGCCGGCTGGTTGTTCCAGGTGGTGCTGGACGAGATGGAGCCGGCGATGGTCCAGAGTTTCGCGTTGGAGGCGGTGTTACAGGTCCACGACCACTTCTGGGTGATCTCGAAGTTCGAGCTGAGAACGGTCGCACCGGCCGCGCCGTAGGTCTCCATCCGGAACATCGAACGGACCTTGTAAAGGGCGCTGTTACAGGTGTTCCCGCTGTAGCTGTCGCAGGTCGCGCCGGCCCCGGCGTCACCGTAGCTGGCCGAGTTGTTCATGAACGTCCGCTGCCAGAACGCCGAATTGGCCAGGTCGGAGCGGCTGGCCACGACGTCCCAGGCGTTACCGGCCTTGTTCCCGGTGAAGGTCGGGTCGAGGTAGACCGGAAAACGGGTGGCCGGGTCGGTGAGGAAGTCCCGGTCCGGCGCGACGTGCAGCTTCTTGCCGGCGATCCGCTCGCCCATCTTCCGTACGCGTGGGGTCCGTGCCGCCGAGTCCCACATCAGGGCCCGCGGTGAGGTGAAGACCGCGCCTCCCGAGCTGTCGGTGGCGGTCACGCCGCCGTCCGCGGCGGTCTTGAGCTGTACGCCGGTCGTGGTCACGCCGAAGCCCAGCTCCTCGAGCGCCGGGTTGGCCGCGGCCTGAGCCGTCTTGACCACCAGCACCTCCGAGAAGCCGTCGGCGAGCGCGGTCACCTGGAGGTCGACGTCCGGCAGCACCTCCGGGTAGGTCGCGGTGGGGCCGGAGAGCACCGGCTCGGGCAGCGCGGCGGGCCAGGACAGCGCCACGCTCCGGTCGCCGTCGGCCAGCGTGGCCAGTGGCTTCGCGCTTCCCCCGGCCGAGAAGGCGACCGGAAGCAGGGTCGCGCCGGGCACCACGGTGTCGCCGGCCAGGTGCAGTTCGGTGTCCAGGTCGGTCCACGACCCGTCGGGCCGTTGCACCCAGCGCGGCGACGCGAACTGCTCGACCGTGGCCGAGCCGTCCGCCGCGATCACCGTGCGGGACGAGTTGGTACGCCGGTCGAGCGCCTCGACCGGACCGCCGCAGGCGTGGGCGGCGGTGACCGCGACGGCGGTGACCGCACGCGACGCGGGACAGGCCGGTGCCGCCACCGCCGCGGCCGGGCCGGCGAACGGGACCGCGGCGGCGGCCAGGGTGAGAGTGAGCAATACGGACAGCAGTCGTGGTGTGCGCAGCACGGTGCGCGCACGACTGTTCGTCGTGTCAGCCATATGAAGTTCCCCCGTGAAACGCCGCGGTTCCCAGTCACCGCGAGCAAAATCAAGTTGGCAGCCGAGAGCGGACGGCCGCGAAATCCCGACCGAATCCGAACGGTCAGAAATCGACGACGTTCAGTCCGGCGTCGACGAGACGGGCCAGGGCCGCTTCCCGCTCGGGCCGGCGGTCCTCGTCGAGGGCGCGGTTGAGCGCGTAGACGCGAACCAGACTGTGGAAGATCCACCGCCCGGGGGAACCGGGCAGCAGCAGGTGGTCGCCGGCCAGCTCGCGCAGGTGCGCCTCGGCGGCGGCGAGGCCGAGCCCGGTCAGCGCGGCCGCCGCCGGGACGTCCAGGTCGTGCCCGGGATGCAACGCCAGCAACCGCAGCACGCGCCGCCGGACCGTGGTCAGGTGCTGGTAGGACAGGTCGATCGCGAACTCGATGCCGGTCTCCAGCCGCCCGCCGGCGTGCCGTTCGTCCAGCCAGTCGGCGTGGTCGGTCAGCGTCCAGCCGGGCTTGGCCCGCATGTGGCCGGTGACCAGGCCGAGTGCCAGTGGGAGGTGGCCGCAGCGGTCGGCAATCCGGTCGCCGGCCGCCGGGTCCTCACCGGTCTCGATCTCCGGCGCGGCCCGGGTGAGGAAACTCAGGGCCTCGGGCGCGGTGAACACGCCGAGCGTGAGGTGGGCCTCCGGCGGGGTTCCGGTCAGTGTCCGGCGGCTGGTGATCAGCACGGCACACCCCGCGGTGCGCGGCAGCAGCAACCGGACCTGGGCGTCATCGGCGCAGTTGTCGAGCACGACCAGCGTCCGGGTGCCGGTCAGCAACGAGCGGTAGTCGCGGGCGCGGCCGGCCACGTCGTACGGCAGCTTCCGGGCCGGCGCGCCGAGCACGCGGAGGAACCCGTCGAGGACGGCGGCCGGGTCGGCCGGCGGCTGGGCCGGGTCGGGATGGAAGCCGCGCAGGTCGACGAAGAGGATCCGGTCGAACACCCGCTCCTGACGCAGGATGTGCCCGGCCTGCAGGGCCAGCTGGGTCTTGCCGACCCCGGCCATGCCCTCGACGGCGGCCAGCCCGCCGGGGCCGGTCAGCAGCCCGCGCACGCGGTCGAGCTCGCCCGCCCGGCCGGTGAACCCGGCCGACACCGGTGGTGCGCAGTCCTGCACCCGGACCTGGGCCGCGGCACTGCGCTCGCCGCTGACGACCTGCAACGCCTGGCGCCACTGCGCCACATAACCCGGCTCCGCGTGCAGCGCCTCCACCAGCGCCAGCACGAGATCGGTGTTGACCCGCCGCCGGCCGGGCCGGAAGCAGTCCACCACCGTGGTCTTGGCCGCCATCTCGTGCTCCGGGCGCCCGGCGGCGGCCCAGCGGGCGTTGACCCGCTCCTTGATGGTCTCGAACGACGGATCGCCGGCCCAGACCTTCAGGGCGCGCAGGCGTTGCACCAGATCGTCGAGGGTGGTGGCCCGTCCCGGATCGGGCAGGTTCAGATGCCGGCGCGCAACCCGCGCCCCTTCGTCCGCCACCAGTGTCATGGTCCACCGGCCTTCCCCCTGACTGTCCACAATAGTCTCGTGAGCGTTGCCCGGTTGGCCCTCTGACCAGGCAATTGAGGTTCTGTTGACGGTGGTGTGAGTGCTGCGATCGATGCTGTGCCGGTGCTGACCCAGACGTTCCGATCAGGACGCGCGATCGCTCTCGCCGTGGCGCTCGCGGCTCTCACGTTGCAGCCCGTCACCGCCCGGCCGGCGTACGCGGCGCCCGCCACCTGTCCCGAATCGGCCCCCGACGCGGTGGCGGCCGCGGTGGCCGCCACGTCGTGCGGCCGGGGCGTCGAGGCCCTCGATCGGCGTACCGAGGCGTCGCGGACGGTCATCGAGCGGGACGGCACCGCGACGACGGAGAACTACGTCACGCCGCGCTGGGTGCGCCGGGCCGACGCGTCCTGGACCGAGCTCGACACGACCTTGCGGCGCACCGGCGACACCCTGGCCCCGGTGGCCACGCTGCTGCCGGTGACGTTCTCGGCCGGCGGCAGCGGGCCGTTCGCCACGATCGCGTCCGGCACCCGACGGACGTCGCTGACCTGGCCGGGCGTACTTCCGGAGCCGGTCGTCGCCGGCTCGTCGGCGACCTACGCCGAGGTGCTGCCCGGGGTCGACCTGCGGGTTACCGCGCTGGCACAGGGTTTCGCCGAGGTGCTCGTGGTCAAGACGCCCGCGGCGGCGGCCAGCCCGAAACTGTCCACGGTGACTTTCCGGACCTCCACGGCCGGGGTGAAGCTCGCCGCCGCGGCCGACGGCGGTGTCCGCGCGATCGACGAGGCCGGCGCGGAGGTGTTCACCTCACCCCGGGCGATGATGTGGGACGCCACCGGCAATGCGCTCACCGGCTCACCGGCGCGGATCCGAGCGATGGGGGAACGGCTCGACGGGGCAGGCCTGCACGTCATACCGGACCGGGGCTTCCTGGCCGACCCGGCCACGCGCTACCCGGTGACGATCGACCCGATCTTCACCGGCGGCCGGTCGGGAAACGCGTGGTCCGTCGTGGCCAGCCGCTCGGACCTGGCCGGCTCGGCGTTCTGGCAGCGGACGTTCATGAGCAACTCCGCCACCTACGGCGACGCGGGCGCCGGCGAGACCTGCGACAGCTACAGCGGCAACAGCTGCCTGAGCACGCCGTACGTGGTCCGCTCGTTGTTCCGGATGGAGACCTACGGGGCGGCGGGGGCATCGGTCATCTCGGCGAACTTCGAGATCGCCCAGAAGTGGTCGTGGACCTGCAACACCGCCTCCAACGCGAAGCTGTGGGTCACCGGCGGCATCTCATCCGCGACCACCTGGAACTCCCAGCCCTTCTGGGACGGCCACACCGCGGAGGCGGCGGGCAACCACGCCGTCAACAACTCCAACGGCTGCGCCGGACCGGGCACGGTGAGCTTCGATGCGACCGGCATGGTGCAGTACGGCTTCAGCCAGGGCTGGTCCGACCTGACCGTCGGTCTGCGCGCGGTCAACGAGGGCACGAACCTGCAGTGGAAGCGGTTCGACTCCTCGACGGCGGTCCTGCGTATCCGCTACGACCACGCACCGGCCCAGCCGTCGCTCGACGATCTGCGGGTCGGTCCGTCGGCCGAGACGGTCTGCGGCGCGTCGGCCGGGAGCGCCACCCACGTCAACACCACCAACGGTCTCAAGCTGTCGGCCGTGTTGAACGACGCCGACGCCGGCCTCGGTGACCTGGTGCGAGCCCGCTGGTCGGTGACCGGCATCGCGCCGCAGTACGCGCCGCCGGACGAGGCTGCCGGTCTGACCTCGGGCTCGACGCACGCGACGACGATCCCGGCGGCGGCGTTCGCCGACGGCGCCGCGATCTCCTGGCAGGTGCAGGGCCGGGACACCGACAGCGAGATGGTCGGCGCGCCCAGCCCGAGCTGCTATCTGGTCGTGGACAACGTGGCACCGGTGCCACCCGCGGTCAGCAGCACCGATCTGACGTTGCGGACCGGCCTCGGCATCCCGCCCCCGCCCGGCCCACGGTCGACCGTCGGGCAGAGCGCCGCGGTGATGTTCGCCCCGGCGGGAGCCGACGCGGGCCGGATCGCCGGCTACCGGTACGGCGTCACCGCCGACGCCGATCCGGCCCTCAGCCAATGGGTGCCGGCCGGGCTCGGCGGCAACGCGACGGCGACCGTGGTGCCGCCGGAGGCGCTGGCGTACGCAAGCCTGTCGGTCGCTTCGGTCAAGGCCGATGGCACGATCGGCACCGCCACCACCGTCCGCTTCCGCGCCGACCCGTCGACCGGCACGCCGCACGTGATGGGCGACGCTACCGGTGACGGCCGCGCCGATCTGACGGTCGTCGGGGACGTGGGCGGCGGACGCAGCACACTGTGGCGATGGGGCTCGACCGCGACGCCCGCCGTCTTCGGCACGGCGCAGGCGCCGCAGGGCAACGCCGGCATCTACGCCACCGGCCAATTCGCGGCCGCCCCGGGCGACTTCGACGGCGACGGCCGGTCCGACGTGGCGACCTTCACCCAGTCCGGCCCGGACGTGCTGCTGTCGGTGCAACGCTCCGACGGCAACCAGCTCCTGAGCAGCCCGGAACTGCGGCGGATGGCCGGCTGGCAGGCCGGCCGGATCAAGGCGGCGGCGGGCGACTTCAACGCCGACGGCCGAGACGACGTTCTCGCCGCGTACGACAACGGCAACGGCTGGCTCGGGTACCTGTTCGTGGCCACCGGTGCGTCGGGTGCGCCGGCGTTCGCCACCCCGCTGAGCTTCACCGGCGGCGCCTTCGGCTGGTCGACGATCGCGGTGGCGGTGGGCGACTTCGACGGCGACCGGCGAGCCGACGTCTACGAGATCTCCGACGCCGGGAGTTGCGGCACCGAGATGCGCCTGCACCAGACGTCCGCCACGCTCACCTCGGGCTGGGGCCAGCTGCAGTACAGCTCGGGAGCGAACACGCTGTGCTGGGGACCGGCCAGGTTCGTCGCCGGCGACTTCAACCACGACGGCCGGGCCGACCTGGCGGCGACCGTGGACCGCACCGTCTGCCAGACGCAGCTGTGGCGGTGGACGACGGTCGACGCGTCGACGCTCGGCGCGCCGGTCACCGCCTGGGACTCGGGGCAGAACGCCTGGTGCGCCCAGGCGGTGACGCCGCAGCCGGGCGACTTCAACGGTGACGGCAACGTCGACGTCGGCCTGGTGTACCGCTGCTGCGGCCCCTATCAGGCGCAGGCGTGGACGGCGCTGTCCACCGGCGCCGGGTTCGCCGCCCCGGTGGAGGTCGCCTCCGGTGGGCTGGGCCCGGTCGGAGCGGCGTCGGTCGACCTCGACACCCGGCCCGGCACCGGGCAGACGACCTACCAGGTCGTGAACGCGAGCACCGGGACCTGCGCCGACGACACGGCCGGGGCCCTGGTGGGGCA
This sequence comes from Paractinoplanes toevensis, assembly GCF_018332695.1. Lineage (GTDB taxonomy): Bacteria > Actinomycetota > Actinomycetes > Mycobacteriales > Micromonosporaceae > Actinoplanes > Actinoplanes toevensis. Next base: position 92,001 of record NZ_BOQN01000021.1, on the reverse strand, counting down.
GCCGTGCGCGCCGACCACGCATCAACTGGTGACCGTCGAGCGGCGCGGGGCGCAGTACGTGTCGATCCATCCGAAGGACAACCCGGCCGCCTGCTACGACATCTCCTACGCCAACAGCGCCGACCAGACCCCGATCAGCCCGATCACCTGCCACGGTGTCGCGACCCAGCTCTTCATGCTGGCTCAGTACTGGACGGTCGAGTACCTCTCCGGGGCGCCCTCGGCGCCGGCCGTGCGGCTCACCACCCCGCTGTCCGGCAAGTGCTTCGACCTCGACAACGCCCGGGCGACGCCCGGCACGACCATCTGGGAGTACGGCTGCAACGGCGGGACGGCCCAGTCCTGGTTCCTGCGGCCCGTGTCCGCCTCGTAGAGCACGGGCGCCCACTTCACGGGGGAGTGGGCGCCCGGTTTATCGAATACCCGACGGTGCATGGCCCGTGCCCACCGGGCCGAATAGCATCATCCGCGCGGTTCGGCCCACCGGCGCGGGGGATGGTGGCATGGAGGTTCGAGTCCTCGGACCGATCGAGGTGTGCGTGGCGGGCTCGCCGGTCGACGCCGGTGCGGCCCGGCAACGCGCGGTGCTGGCCGTGCTCGCGATCGAGGCCGGTCGGCCGGTTTCACCGGGCGTGCTGCTCGAACGGGTCTGGGGTGCCGACCCACCCCAGCGGGTGCGGCACAACCTGCACGTCTACATCTCCCGCATCCGGCAGCTCTTCGCCGCCGCCGGAGCACCCGGAGCGGTGGTCCGGCGGTCCGGCGGTTACGTGCTCGATCTGCCGCCCGGGGCGACCGACACGGGCCGCTTCCGCGATCTGGTAGCCCGCGCCGGCGCCGCTCCCGCCGAACGGGTCCGGCTGCTCGGCGAGGCGATCGATCTGTGGCGGGGCGAACCGCTCGGCGGCCTCCCCGGCGAGTGGGCCGAGCGGGAACGCCAGGCCTGGCAGCGGCGCCACGTCGAGGCGATCCTCCAGTGGGCCGCCGCGAAACGGCAGGCCGGCGACCTGGACGGCGCGGTCGAGGCGATGCTGCGCCTGTCCGCCGACCATCCGTACGACGAGGCGGTCGCGGTCGAACTGATGCGTACCCTTGCCGCCGGCGGGCAGCGGGCCCGGGCGCTGGACCACTACCGGGCGGTGCGGGCCCGGTTCGTCGACGACCTCGGCACCGAGCCGGGTTCCACGCTCCGGCAGGTCCACCGGGAACTGCTGAGTGAGGAGCCGCTTCCGCCTCCGGCCACCCACCGTGGCCCCGCTCTGCTGCCGTCCGACGCATGGGGATTCACCGGCCGTGAACCGCAGTTGGCCCGGCTGGACGAGACCCTTGCCGGCAGCGCCGAGCAGCCCACGGCCGTACCGATCGGCCTGATCACCGGTGCGCCCGGGGTCGGCAAGACGACTCTGGCCGTACATTGGGCTCACCGGGTGGCCGCCCGTTTCCCGGACGGGCAGCTCTACGTCAATCTGCGCGGCTTCGACCCCGGTGGCCGCACCACGGCGCCCGCCGACGCGGTCCGCAGGTTCCTCGATGCGCTGGGAGTGCCGGCCACCGGAGTGCCGCAGGGACTGGAAGCGCAGGCCGCCCTGTACCGGAGTTTGATCAGCGGCCGCCGGATGCTGGTCGTGCTCGACAACGCGCACGACGCCGACCAGGTCCGCCCACTGTTGCCCGGCACCTCGTCCGTCGTCGTTCTCGTGACCAGCCGCAACCGTCTGACCGGTCTGGTCGCCATCGACGGCGCCCGGCCACTCACCCTCGACGTGATGTCCCGGGCCGAGTCGCGCGAGCTGTTGCAGCGGCGCCTCGGTGCCGAGCGGGTTCAGCAGGAGGAGGAGCACGCCGCCCGGGTCGTCACCTTGTGCGCGGGACTGCCGCTCGCCCTGGCGATCGTCGCCGCCCGCGCCCAGGAGTCGAGCTTCTCGCTCGCGGCACTCGCCGGTGAGCTGGGCCGGGCCGGACGGCAACTGGACTCGCTCGACGCCGGCGACTCGCTGACCCAGGTGCGTGCCGTGTTCTCCTGGTCCTACCAGGCCCTCAACCCCGCGGGCGCGCATCTGTTGCGCCTTCTCGGCCTGCACCCCGGGCCTGACCTGGGCACCCGTGCCGCCGAGAGTCTGGCCGGCGCGGACGTCCGGGCCGGCCTGGCCGAGTTGACCCGAGCGTCGCTGCTCATCGAGCACAGCCCCGGCCGTTACACCCTGCACGACCTGCTCCGGGCGTACGCGATGGAGCTGATCTCCCCGGCCGACCGGCCCGACGAGGCTTTCACCCGGCTCGCCGACCATTACCTGCATTCCGCCGCCGCCGCGGACCGGTTGCTGAACCCGTTGCGGCGGGCGAGCATCCTCGCGCTGGCCGAGCCCGCCCCGGGAACGACCACGGACGATGCCGCCGACCCGGCCGCCTGGTTCGCCACGGAACGCGCCAACCTGCTCGCCGTCCTCGGCCGTGCCGCCGAGAGCGGCCTGGAACGGCAGACGTGGCAGCTGGCCTGGGCCGCCGACTCCGCTCTGGATCGACTGGGCCACTGGCCGGACCTGGTCGGGTCGTGGGAGCTCGCGCTGGGCGCCACCCGGGACACCCGAGCGCTGGCGTACGCCCATCGCCGGCTCGCGCACGGCTTCACCCTGCTGGGCCGCGACGCCGAGGCCGAGGCTCAGCTGCGGGAGGTGCTGCGCCTGTACGAGGAGGCCGACGACCTGACCGGACAGGCGATCACCCACCATTCGCTGTCCTACATGTACGACACTCGGGACGACGTCGAGCGGGCGCTGCACCACTCCGAGCTGGCGCTCGCCTGCTCGGAACGGGCCGGTAACACCGAAGAGGTGGCCAGGGCGCTCAACGCTGTGGGCTGGTGCCACGGCCGGCTCGGTGACCATGCCCGGGCGCTGACCTACTGCCGGAAGGCGCTGGTTCTGATCGATCCGGCCGACCACCGCACCCTGGCCGACACCTGGGACAGCATCGGCTACGCCCACCACCACCTCAGCGAGTACGACCTGGCCGCGGACGCCTACCGCACGGCTCTCGCGATGGCCCGACGGGCCGAGGACCGCTATCTGGAGGCCACCCTGCTGACCCACCTCGGCGACACCTGCGTCGCCGCCGGCGACCGGAAGGCGGCCGGCGCAGCCTGGCGGCCGGCCGTCGAGCTGCTGGCGGCGATCGACGAGTCCGCCGCCGCCACCCTCAGCCGGCGTCTCGCGGACCTGGGAGCGGACCACTCCATGCGTTGACGCCCGATCGGGTCGGCCGTGATCAGGCCCTGCTCGGTGACGGTGAGCCGGCCCATCAGCGGGTGCTGAGCCGCTCAGACCGCCGCGAACACGGCCGCGTACCGGATGCCGGCGCCGAGGCCGCCGCCCTGCACCGAGATCGGGTACCTGCCCTGCCCGGCCTGCGCGTCGAACTCGGCCTGGTACTGCGCGGACGTCTGGTTGTGCCGGGCCACCCAGGGACCGATGGTGTCGCCGGTGAAGATCGCCGCGTACTGCAGGTCGTCGGACGCGTCGACCGTGGTGGGCCGCATCCCTTTCGCGGTGTAGTTGTCGAACCAGTTCTGGTAGTCGCCGGACGAGCCCATCGCGTGCGCCCGCCACGTGACCTGACCCGGGTTCGGCACGCAGGTGGCGGCGTAGGCCCGGTCGCCGGGGCCGCCGTAGATCGCCAGCGACGTGGGGATGCAGTTGTTGGTGCGGGCCCAGCTCATCAGGTTCGCCAGCGTCCCCGGCGTGGTCGAGGCGCCGTCGACCAGGCCGTGCCGGGCACGCCAGGTGCCCGGCGGAAGCTTCTCGAAGACGGCGGCGAACACCGGGTCGGCCCGGCTGCCGGTGGCGCTCACCCGGGTCGCGACATATCCGGCCGCGGCGAGCTCGTTGAACTTCGCCTGGTAACCGGCGGCGTCGAGACCGTGTACGGCGGCCCAGGCCGGTCCGCCGCGCTGCACCCAGACAGCGGCGTAGAGCGGGTTGAACCGGTCCCCGTAGACGCTGACCGAGATCATCCGGTAGCCCTGCTGGCTCAGGCTGTTGAAGCGCTGCTGGTGGGTCGCGCCGGAGACCCCGTGGTAGGCGGTGACCGCACTGGCCTTCGCCGACGCGGGCGCGGATGTCAGCAGGCCGGCTCCGGCGCCGGCGGTGAGCCCGGCGGCGGTCAGCAGAGCACGGCGGGAGAGAACGGAGTCGAGTGTCATGGCGGTGCCTCCACGGCCGATGTCGCATCCTCGGCTGGACGCGGCCGCCCATGACCCTCTCACAAATAGGTCCCTACCGGTTTAAATCCGAAAAATCCGGATACGCGCTGCCCACCAGCGCGGGGAGGTCGGCCATCGCGGTGAAGATGTGCGTGGCACCGGCGTCCAGCAGCACCTCCGGCGGCTGGTGGGCGGGGCTGCCGGGCGGGCAGAAGCCGAAGACGGTCGCGCCGGCGGCCACGCCCGCCGTCACGCCGGGAACGGTGTCCTCGATCACGGCGGCCCGGGCCGGGTCGATGCCCAGGTGCGCCGCGGCGGCCAGGTAGACATCGGGGGCCGGCTTGCTGTGCGGCTGATCCATGCCGCTGAACATCTTGCCGGCGAAGACCTGGTCCAGGCCGACCTTGTGCAGCTGCAACCGCACCTTGCCGAGGTCGGCGCCGCTGGCGCAGGCGATCATGCCGCCCGTCCGGGCGGCGATCTCGTGGACCGCGGCGACGGCTCCGGGGATCGGTTCCAGCGAGGCCAGCAGGGCCGCGTTGCGGCGGTCGCGGAAGTCGAGCAGCCAGTCGTCGGTGACCACGAAGCCGGTGTGAGCGGTGATGATGGCGGTCTCGTCGCGGAGCGCCCGGCCGACGAAGAGGCGGAAACAGTCGTCCGCGCTGATCTGCCAGCCGAGCTCGTGCAGCATCGACCGCAGAACCCCGTTGGTGATGCTCTCCGAGTCGACCAGGACCCCGTCGCAGTCGAACAGGACACCGGCAAAGGACTCGAGCGGCTTGTTGGTCATGGCTGGACGGTACTGCTCCGTTTTCGGTGTCTCCTAAACGCCGTCGAGGCTATCCGCCCGGCCTCAGGGGGCCGGGGCCGGCGGAACCGATCAGGACGGGCTCGAGCAGAGCGGCGAGGGTTCGCTGCTGTTCCGTGTCCAACTGACGGATCGCGGGCTCCAGGGCGCTGCGGGCCTCCGCGTAGAGGCGTTGCGTCAGCTCGTCGCCGGTCGGGGTCAGGAAGACGTCCATCGCGCGCCGGTCCTCGGGGTTCTTGTCGCGCCCGATCAGGCCGCGGCGTTCTGCGCGGTCGATCAGGCCGGACATCGAGGACTTGTCCACGCCCAGGAAGAGCGCCAGGTCGGTCACCCGGGAGCGGCGGTCGCGCAGGATGCCGAGTACCCGCAGCTGCGTCAGCGACAGGTCGTTCTCGGCGCCGATCCGGGTCAGCACCCCCATCACCTGGAAGCTGCTGCGGACCAGCGCGTCCACCACGGCGTCGGAAGTCATGCCGTCATCCTAGTTGACATGGGTGGGATTCCCAACCATTATAGTTTTAGTTGGTAATCCAACCTATCTGTCGGAGGTTCCTATGCACGCCGCCGTCCTCACCTCGTTCGACTCGCCGCCGGTCTATCGCGAACACCCCGAGCCGGTCGCCGCCGGCGACCATGAGGTTGTCGTCGACGTCCTGGCCGCCGGCCTGCACCACCTCACCCGGGCCAAGGCGAACGGCACGCACTACAGCAGCACCGGCGCCTTCCCGATCGTCCCCGGCGTCGATGCCGTGGTCCGTGATCCGGAGGGCAACCTGCGCTACGCCGCGCTCGACGACACGAACCTCGGCACGTTCGCCGACCGCACGGTGATCGACGTGCGCCGCAGCATCCCGCTGCCGGAGGGCGTCGACCCGGTGACGATCGCCGCCGGGATGAACCCGGCGATGTCCTCCTGGGTCGCCCTGCGTCGGCGCATCGACTTCCGGGCCGGACAGCGCGTACTGATCCTCGGTGCCACCGGCAGCGCCGGCCGGATGGCCATCCGGATCGCCAAGCTGTTCGGTGCCGCCCAGGTGATCGCCGCCGGGCGTGATGCCACCCGGCTCGCGGCGCTGACCGCACTCGGCGCGGACGAGACCGTCACCTTCGACCGGATCGAGCGGGCCGCCGACGTCGATGTCGTGCTCGACTACGTGTGGGGCGACCCGTCGGCCCAGGCCATGCTCCCCATGCTCACCGCCCGCACCGACCGCGCCGCCCCGCTGGCCTGGATCCAGATCGGATGACCAGGAGTGGAACGCCGAGGCCGGCGACCGTCTGGTCGTCGTGCCGTGAAATATAGATGTTTCGATATGTTGTGCCTGTAGGCACCTTCCTGTTCTCCTACGGCCAGCCGTGAATCGGCCTTGACCTAGGAGCCCCCATGAGACTCAGAACGGTGACGGCAGGACCTGCCCTAGCTGTTTTCGCCGCGGCGACGCTGGTCCTCAGCGCCCTGCCGGCCGCGGCCTCGCCCGGCGTACGGCCGTCCGGCTCATCCCTGCCGGCTCTCAGTGCCTCCCTGCTGGCCGCACCGCCGACCGTCAGCGTCACCAATGTCAACGCCCACCTGCAGCAGTTGCAGACCTTCGCCACCAGCAACGGCGGCAACCGGGCCACCGGCACGGCGGGGCACACCGCGACGACGACGTATCTGCAGCAGAAGCTGCAGGCGGCCGGCTTCACCGTCACCGTGCAGACCTGCACCACCTGCAGCGGCTCCGCCAAGAACATCATCGCCGACTGGCCGGGCGGCAATACCAGCAACACCTACATGTTCGGCGCCCACTCCGACGGCGTGTCGGCCGGGCCCGGCATCAACGACGACGGTTCCGGCACGGCCAGTCTCCTCGAGGCCGCGCTCACCCTGGCCGCGAACAACCCGACCATGACCAACCACCTCCGGTTCGGCTGGTGGGCCGGCGAGGAGCAGGGCCTGATCGGCTCCAAGTTCTACGTCAACTCGCTGACCACGGCCCAGAAGACCGCGATCAAGGCGTACGGCACGTTCGACATGATCGCCTCCACCAACGGCGGCTACTTCGTGACCGGCACCGACGCCGTCGCCGTGAAGCTGCGCGAGTACTTCACCTCGATCAACGTACCTACCGAGACGTCGACCGAGTGCTGCAGTGACGACGGCTCGTTCCGCAACGCCGGCATCCCGTCGTCGATCAACTCCACCGGCGCGAGCTACACCAAGACCAGCGCCCAGGTGACCAAGTGGGGCGGCACCGCCGGCGCGGCGTACGACCCCTGCTACCACAAGGCCTGCGACTCCTACCCGTCGAACATCAACAGCACCTCGCTGGGCCGCTGGGCCAATGCCGAGGAGTACGCCCTCTGGACCCTCACCACGGGCACGTCGACGGCCAACGACTTCTCGGTGTCGCTCAGCCCGGCCACCGGCGCGGTGAACCCGGGCTCGTCGGCCACGGCCACCGTGAGCACCGCCACCACCTCCGGCAGCGCGCAGACCGTGACGCTGACGAGTTCCGGTGCTCCCGCCGGTGTCTCGGTGAGCTTCAGCCCGGCGTCGGTCACGTCCGGCGGATCGTCGACCATGACCGTCGCGACCACCACGGCCGCCGCGTCCGGTTCGTACACCATCACGGTGACCGGGGCGGGCTCGGCGACTCATACCGCTTCGTACACGCTGACCGTCAACGGGACCGGCGGCGGATGCACCGGTGCCGGCCAGAAGCTCGGCAATCCCGGCTTCGAGACCGCGACGACACCGTGGACCGCCTCGACCGGGGTCATCGGCGCGAACACCGGCGACGGAGCGCCCCGAACCGGCACCCGCAACGCGTGGCTGGACGGTTACGGTGCGACCCACACCGACACTCTGTCCCAGTCGGTGACCCTGCCCAGCGGTTGCACCGCCTACACGCTGTCGTTCTACCTGAAGATCAGCACGGCGGAAACGACCACCACCAGCCAGTACGACAAACTGACCGTGCAGGTCGGCGGCACCACTCTGCAGGTGTTCTCCAACCTCAACGCCGGCGCGTACACCCTGCGCTCGTTCGATCTGGCCGCCTTCGCCGGGCAGACCGTCACCCTCAAGTTCACCGGCGCCGAGGACTCCTCGCTGAAGACGTCCTTCGTCATCGACGACACGGCGCTCAACGTCAGCTGACCGCGACCGGATGACGCCACCGGGCGGCCCGGCAACCTCGGTTGCCGGGCCGTCGGCCGTTCAGGTGTCAGCGTTTGCCGCGCCGGGCGGCGGTCTTCTCGTCCCGGGCGCCGGCGGTGGCCAGGCTGCCGTCGTCGCGTTCCAGGTGGGCGCGGACGAACCAGTGGAACTGCTCGAGCTGACCGGCCTGGGCGATGAGCATGTCCTGGGTGATCGGGTCGGACTCCTCGGTCTTCTCGATCGCCTCCCGGTGATCCTCGATGATCCCGGTGTAGACGACGTCGAGGGCACCCAGGTGCGCGTTCGTGTCGGCCCGGCCGATCGAGTAGTCGTCCCAGGAACGCTGAGCGACCAGCGCGCCCGGCGTGCCGACCGGCGATCCGCCCAGGGTCGCGATCCGCTCGGCCAGCGCGTCCACCATCAGCCGTACGGCGTCGACCTGCGGGTCGAGCATCGTGTGGACGGCGATGAAGTTCGGCCCCACGACGTTCCAGTGCACGTGCTTGAGGGTCAGCGCCAGGTCGTTGAGCGCGTTGAGGCGGTCCTGCAGCAGCGCCACGAGATCACCCGCGACCTCGGGCTTCATGCCCGGGACGGTGTAGCTGGGCGCGGCGGCCTTGCGCGTACGAGGTGGCATCGAAACTCACTCCTTCAGGTGCGGTGGTAAGTCGCAAATGCCCAGCCCGGCCCGGCGCAAACCGGCGTTCGGCGGCGGCCGCGGAGCGACAGATTGCCGAACTTCCGATATGTACTTATCCATTCCTTTAGCGTCGTTATGGGATTTACGGACGCTACGGGGGAAGCTGTGCGGGTCGGGATGTTGCGGGCGGGTGCCGGAGTGCTCGCCCTGCTGGTGATGGCGATCGCGGGGCTGCCCGGAGTCGCCGCCGCGGCGCACCGGGCAACGACCCTGGTCGGGTCGCCGGCCGCCACGGTCTACGTGGGCGACTACGCCACCCCCGCCTTCACGACGCTCGAGGTCGGCGGCACCGTGTCGGACTCGGGGCAGACGAACGGCGGCGCCGTGTCGAAGGTGGTCCCGTCGCCGACCGAGAACGTCGCCTACGCGCTGCGCACGCTCGGGGTCGACGTCATCAACCGAGCCGACAACCAGTTGCTCACCACCATCCCGGTGGCCGGCGGAAACCTGAGGGACGGCGTCGTCAGCCCGGACGGCCGGTACCTGTACGTCGCGGACGCCCGAAGTTCGACCACCACCCAGGTCTCACGGATCATGACATCGCCGCCGTACAGCATCGTGTCGACCCAGACCGGGGTGACGGCGGGCGGCCGGCACTCCGTCGTGGTGGCGCTCAATAACGCCGGCACCGTGCTGTACGTCGGCGACGACTCGATCAACAACATCATCACCATCGATTCCGCGTCGATGGCGGTCATCACGGCGCCGGTGCCGGTCAGCGGCCCGGTCCAGACCATTACCGCGTCGCCGGACGGCACCGCGCTTCTGGTGACGACCTCGACGGACGCGATCGACGTCGTCCCGCTCACGGTCAACGGCATACCCAGCGCCCCCACCCCCAGCAGCAGCGTCGGATGCGCCGTCCGATCGGCCGTCTACGCACCGGACGGAACGAAGGTCTACGCGGCGTGCATGGAGGGTTACGTGGTGCGGCTCGACGCGGCGTCCCTCACCGCCGAGGCCAGCCTCGACCTCCTGGGCGGCACGGGAAGCTACGCCGCCATTTCCCCGGACGCAGGCTGGCTCTACGTGTCGTCGCCGCCGGACGGCTCGATCCTCCCGGTGGATCTGAGCACGGCCGGCCCCGGCACGGTGGGCACGCTCGGGGCGCCCATCGCCGCCGGCATGCTGCCGGCCCGGATCACCATCGCGGGATTCCCGGACCCGCCCTCGATCGGGATGGGCAGCGAGGGCAACGCAACGGCCTCGCTCTATTTCACGCCACCGGCCAACACCGGCAATCTGCCGATCCTCGACTACTGGGCGGTCGACACCACGAACGGCGTGAACTTCGACTGCCACAGCACGACGTCACCGTGCCAGGTCACCGGGCTGACCAACGGCACGACGTACAACCTGGCGCTGCGCGCGGTCAACAGCAGCGGCCAGTCGGTGGACTCGAACGCGGTCCCGGTGACCCCGAGGACGGTGCCGGACGCGCCGACGATCGGCCCGGCGACGGCGACCTCGGGCCAGGCGAGCATCGACTTCACGCCGAACGGCGACGGCGGCGACACCATCACCTCCTACTCGGCCACCGACACGCTGGGCCACGGCACTTTCCCCTGTGCCGGCACGTCCTCGCCGTGCGTGGTGACCGGCCTGATGGACGGCACGGCCTACGCCTTCACGCTGCACGCGACCAACTCGGTCGGCGACTCGCTGGAATCGGGCACGGCGAACTCGGTGACGCCCTCGCTGCCGACCGAGCCGGACGCGCCGACGATCGGGACGGCCGATGCGGGCGACACCGAGGCGACCGTCCGGTTCACCCCGCCGATCAACGACGGCGGACAGCCGATCTTCCGGTACCGGGCGGTCGACACCGGCAACGGGGTGGACTTCACCTGCCCGAACTTGACCTCGCCCTGCGTGGTGACCGGACTGGCCAACGGCACGGAATACCACCTGACGATCCTCGCCCGAAACTCCGTCGGCTACTCCCTCCCGTCGGGCGCGGTGACGGTCACCCCGGCCCGGACGCCGGACGCACCGGTGATCGGAACCGCGAGCGGCGGCCTGGGGCGGGTGAGCGTCGCGTTCACGCCGCCCGGCGACGACGGCGGCGCGCCGATCACCGGCTACACCGCGACGGACACCGCCAACAGCGTCGTCTTCGCCTGTCCGCAGACCACCTCGCCGTGCGACGTGACCGGGCTGGCGAACGGAACGACGTACACCTTCACCCTGCACGCGACGAACGCGGCGGGTGACTCGGTCGAGTCGTCGGCGGCCAATCCGGCCACCCCGGCGACGGTGCCGACCGCGCCGACGATCACCGGCGCGCACCGCGGCAATACCACGGTGACCCTGGACTTCACCGACGGCGCCACCGGCGGCGCGCCGATCACCGCGCACACGGCCACCGACCTGGTCCACGGCTCGTTCCCCTGCGTGGTGAACGGCGGCCAGTGTGCGGTCCAGGGCCTGACCAACGGGACGGCGTACACGTTCACCCTGCACGCGACGAACTCGGCCGGCAGTTCGCTCGAGTCGAACGCTGCCGCCCCGACGACCCCGGCGACCGTGCCGGCCGCACCCACCATCTCGACGGCCGTGCCGGCGAACGCTCAGGTCACGCTGACGTTCACGGACGGGAGCACCGGCGGCGACCCGATCACGGCGCACATCGCGGCCTGGACGACGGCCGGCGGAGGCAGCGGCACGCAGGCGTGCCCGGGCAGCCCGTGCGTGGTCACCGCGCTTTCCAACGGAACCGCCTACACGTTCAAGGTGCGGGCGACCAACGGCGTCGGTGACTCGCCCTATTCGGCGACCGCGCTGCCGGTGACCCCGGTGACGCTCGCCGGAGCACCGGCGATCACCAGCCTGCGGGCCGCCGGGGACGACGCCGCGATCACCTTCACCGCGCCGGGCGACAGCGGCGGCTCGCCGATCAGCGGTTACCAGTACAGCGTCGACGGTGGGGCGTGGACCGCCCTGACGACCACCGGCAGCGGCCCGTACACGGCGTCGATCACCGGGCTGAGGGCGGGTGTCGGGCACGGAATCCGGGTGCGGGCGGTCAACGGCAACGGCGGTGGTGCCCCGTCGGCGTCGGCGTCGGTGTTCCTGCCGACGGTTCCGGGTGCCCCGACGGCGGCGACGGCCGTGGCCGGTGACGGCCGGGCGACCGTGTCGTTCACCGCTCCGGCCGACGACGGCGGCTCGGCGATCACCGGTTACGCCGTGGTCGCGACTCCGGGCCCGGCCACCGTGACGTGCACGAGCAGCCCCTGCACGGTGACCGGGTTGCGGAACGGGACGCCGTACACGTTCACGGTGCGGGCGATCAGCGCGCTCGGAAGCTCGGCCGCGTCGGCGGCGACCGCCGCGGTCAGGCCGGCCGGCGTGCCGGGCGCGCCGACCGGCCTGGCCGGAACACCGGCGGCGACGAGCATCGCGCTGTCGTTCAGCGTGCGGGACACCGGCGGCTCGCCGATCCTCCGGACCGAGGTGAGTACGGACGGTGGCACCACCTGGACGACGCTCGGTGGCGTGTCGATCAGCGGGCTCACCCCCGGCACGGCATACCCGATCACCGTACGTGCGGTGAACGTGGCCGGAGCCGGTCCGGCGGCCGCCGTCGTCATCGTGACCACCCTGCCGGCGGCGATCGATCCGCCGACGGCTGTGGCCGGCGTGTCCTCGGTGACGGTGGCGTGGAGCCGTTCGGCGAGCCAGAACGTCACCGGCTACACCGTGTACGCGCGGCCCGGCCCGGCCACCTGCTCGACCGGCGCACGCGACGTGACGACCTGCGTGATCGGCGGGACCGCCGGGATCAGCTACACGTTCACGGTGGTCGCGCACACCGCCGCCGGTTCCTCGGCCGCCTCCGCGCCGTCGGCCGAGGCCACGCCGCTGGCCCCACCGGTGCCGCCCGAGCCGCCGGCGAACACGACGCCGACGTTGACCACACCGGACGGGCAACCGAAGCAGCTCGCGCCGGGTCAGCCGGTGGTCATCATCGGCACCGGCTTCGCCGCCCACTCCACCGCCCGGCTCACCCTGTACAGCACGCCGATCGTGCTCAGGACGATGGTCACCGACGGAGCCGGCAACCTCACCATCAAGGACGTCGAGCTGCCGCCGGGCCTGGCGCCGGGCAAGCACACCCTGGTCGCCTCGGGCGTCGACCCGGACGGCAACGTCCGCCGGCTCAGCATGACCTTCGTGGTGAAGGCCGTGCCGGCGGAGGACGACAAGCCGGGCGACGATCTGCCGGCCACCGGCGCGGCTGCCTCACCCCTCGCCATGTTCGGCTTCGTCCTCATCGTGGGAGGGGCGCTGCTGGTCCGGCGTTCTACTCGGCTCCGGTGCCGGCACTGAACTCCGCGGGAGCCGCCAGGCGGAGCTCGCCGTGCGCGGTGATCACCCCCGAGCCGGACAGCCGCACCAGATCGTCGGTCACGTCGACCCGGATGCGGCTCGGGCGCCCGAGCCGATGACCCTGCTCGATCAGGACGGGGACGCCGGCCGGCACCCGGCCCGAGCGGACGAGGGCGACGGCGAGCGGGCCGGCCGCCGTACCGGTCGCCGGATCCTCGGCGATCCCCACGGTGGGATTGAAGAAGCGGGTGTACGCCGCCGCCCCGTCGTCGCCGGCGGTCGTGTAGAGATAGCAGCCCTCGCCGCCGGCCTCGGCCAGGATCGTGGCGAGGTCGCGGCTCTGCGCCGTGGCCGCGTCGACCGCCTCGCGGGTGGCGAGCGGGACGAGCAGATGCGCGACGCCGGTGGACACGACCTGGGCGACGGCGTCGGGGGAGAGGTGTCGCGGTTCGAGTCCGAGCGCGGCGGTCAACCGATTGTCGTCGGTGACCTGCTTGCCGAAGCTCGGAGCGCCCTGGTCCATGACGACGCGGACCGGCTGTCCCGGGGCGCGCAGGATCTCGACGGCCAGGACCTCCGCGCCGATCCGCTGGCGCATCGTCACCGTCGGGCGGTCGCCGGTGAGGCCCTGGTCGGCCAGCCACAGCCAGGCGCCCAGTGCGTTGTGCCCGGCCCCGTCGACCTCGACACCGGCCGGAGTGAACGAACGCAGCCGCCAGTCGACCCCCTCCTCCTGGGGCCGCAGCAGGAAGGTGGTCTCGGACTGGTTGAACTCGCGGGCGATCGCCTGCATCTGCGGCACCGTCAGATCGTCGGCATCGGGCACGAGCGCCAGCGGGTTGCCGGTCAGTGGGCGGTCCGCGAACACGTCCACGAAGAAGAAGCGGGTCATGGCTCCCAGTGTTGGGTGCCGGCCGCCCGGACGGGAACACCTGGCCCCGATCCGGACCGGCCGGCACTGGCCGCGGCTGGGATCAGGTGGCCGAGATCGCGGCGGTCTCCTCGACCGCGGGCCGGTCGCCGGTGCTGATCTCGATGCGGCGGGGCTTGGCTGCCTCGGCGACCGGGATGGTGAGGGTCAGCACGCCGTCCTGCCAGGTCGCGGTGATCCGGGCGGTGTCGAGGCCGTCGGCGAGCGTCAGCCGCCGTTCGAAGGTGCCGGTCGGCCGTTCGCGGCGGACCCACTGCACGTCGTCGTCGGTGCGCGGGGAGCGCTCGGCCCGGATGGTCAGGACGCGGTTGTCGACGTCGATCTGCACCGAGCCGGGGTCGACGCCGGCCAGGTCGCAGTGCAGCACGAAGTGGTCACCGGAACGGTAGAGGTCCATCGGCATCGCCAGGGTGGTGCCGCCGGGGACGGCGGTGCCGAGCAGCTGACCGGCCAGACGGTCGAACTCACGGAAAGGATCGAAAGTCAGCACCACTGGAATCCACCTCCTTGAGAGGTCCGCCGGCCTGTCCGGCGAACGCGTGGCGCTCGGCTGAAGATCAGACTCGCCGAGGTCGCGGCGCGCTCCCGTGGTGGTACATCACCGCGTGGAGCAGCAGCGACAAGACATTTTTTACCACCGCCGCGAGGCGACCACAAGGGGAAATCTCTGAAGCCGGTAGTAATTTTTCTAGGACTGCAGACGAGAAAAACTACTCCACCATACGTAGATATCCGGTCATGGCAGGTCTTCGACGATCGGTGCGGCCACCGCGGTCGGCCCGGTGATCGGCGGCTCGCGTAAACCGCACCCCCTCGGCGGCATTGCGGATCTTGCGGACTCGGCGCTCTGTCCGCACGGTGAGTCCACAAGATCGGGCTGCGGGCCCGCCCGCAGCGGGCGCGCGGAGGGTGAGGTGCACCGGCCGGGACCGCGTGCCACGGGACTTAGCCGGCCCGTACGGAAAAGGTTTGATCGAAAGCGCACCGAAGCTGGGGCTGAGGGTCCGTCCTTTATGGATAAGACAGAGGGGTTCCTAGCACACAGAGTGTCCGGGACGTGACTCACTTCTGTTAAGGTGCCGTGGTGGCTGACGGATCGACGTACTTGATCTTCGGCACTGATCTTTCGGGGGACGCGCTTCGATCGTTGCGACGATGGATGCTCGACGTCAGAAACCTCAGTGGACCGGTCGATTTTCGACAGGCCGATCCGAAACCCGGTGAGATGGGGTCGCTGACCGACGCGCTGGTCGTGGCGGCCGGATCGGGCGGTGCGATCACCGCGCTGGCCGGTGCCCTGATCTCGTGGTTGCGGCACCGGACGACCGATCTGACGATCAAGATCACGATGCCCGACGGCCGCACCCTCGAGGTCGACGGTAATCGGGTGCGCGGCGTCGATTCCGAGCAGCTCAACGCCATGATCGAGAAACTCGCGGCACAACTCGGTGACACGCCGGCCGGTATCGAGGCGCGGAAAGCCGGCAAGCCCGGGGAGATCGAGCCGCGGGACTGAAGGACGGCAGGAGGACAGCGGGGGGTGTTGAACGATACGGGGGTCACCGGCCCGGAGGCGGCCAACGGACGCCGCCGGCGTCGGCACCTGTCGCGCGCGGAGGTTCTGCTCTGCGGCACGGGCACGCACAAGCGCGGCTCTCGGCTGAAGAACATCCCGTCCGTCAAGGCGACCCTGACGGACCTGGCCGAGGTGCTGGCCGAGCGGTGCGGCGCGCGGAAGCCCACCGTGGAGATCGACCCCAAGAACCTGTCCGAGCTGGGTGCCGCGATCAGCAATGCCGCGCGCCGGGCCGACGAGGTGCTGATCGTCTACTACGTCGGGCACGGCATGGTCGATCCGGAGGGGACGCTGCACCTCGCGGCCGCGCAGAGCGATCCCCGGCCGGACGCGATCGAGCACACCGCGCTGTCGTACGCGACGGTCCGGCGGTACGTGCGGAACAGTCCGGCCGCCCTGAAGATCGTGATCCTCGACTGCTGCTACTCCGGCATCGCCGTGGGCAACCTCGGGTCCGCGGACGACATCGGGCAGCGCGCGGCCATCGACGGGGCGTACGTCCTGACCTCGGCCGGGGACGAGGCGTCGATCGCTCCGCCCGGTGCGCGGCACACCGCCTTCAGCGGAGAGCTGATCAAGCTGCTCGAAAACGGGGATCCGGACGGCGGACCGGAGATCACCCTGGATTCGATGTACGCGTACCTGGTCCGGGTCCTGTCGGCGGCCGGCTATCCGCGTCCGCGACGGCGGGTGATCGGCGTGGCCGATCAGTTCGTGCTGGCCGACAATCCGGCGCGCCCGGCCGAGGGCACACCGCCGCAGGGGCCGGCTCTGCGGCCGCCGCGTCGCCGGATCCGGGTGCCCATCGTGCTGACCACGGTGCTGGCCGGGGCCGCGACCGCACCGATGGTGGCGCACGGCCGGGACAGCTGGCTGCCGATCGGGGTGCGCGCCGAGGTCCTCCGGACGTGGTGGGGCCTGCTCCTGCTGGCCGGCACGGCGGCCCTGGTGGCGCTGGTCATCGCGGGTCCGGCCGCGCATTGGATCACCCGGGTGGTGGTCCGGTCCCGGTGGCGCCGGCTGCGACGGTTGCGGGTTCCGCTGCTCGGGGTGATGGCGTTCGCGTTGACGGCGCTGCTGGGTGGCCTGGCGCTCACCGCCGGCGCGGGCGCCCGGGTTCTGTTCGCGACCTGCCCGACCAGTCCGATCGTCAGTGTTCTGGTGCCGACCGGCAGCCTGGAACCGGCCCGCGAGCTGGCGCGGGCGTACGAGAGGGACACGGCGGCGGCCAACTTCGGCTGCCCGGAGTCGCGGCTGCTGGTTTATTCGGCCACCGCGCCGGAGATCAACGCCGCGATGGCCGCGGGGTGGAGCGACACGGAACACGTACGGATCGGACCGGCTCCGGATGTGTGGCTGGCCGACTGGTCGGGTGAGGTGCGTCAGGCGACGGCGGACGCGATGCGAGCGGGACGGAACCTGCCGATCGCCGAGACGCACACCATCGCCTCGACGCCGGTGGTGCTGGCCGCGCCGGCCGCGACGGGCCTGTCCGACGGCACCGAGTGGCCGGCGCTGATCGACGACCTGCGCAACGGTGGTTGGGGCGCGGCGATGCCGGATCCGTCCACATCGGTCGGCGCGCTCTCCCGGATCTCGCTCTACCAGCCACGGGCCAACGAGAAGGCCGATGTCGCGGCGAAGCGGGCCGAGCGTTTCTTCGACGAGTCGCTCGACCGCGGCAAGTTCACGCTGGGTTCGGACGTCACCGGCCTGCTCTGCGCCACCGGCGGCCTCCGTGATCGAACCGCCTACGTGGTGACCGAGCAGGACGTCGTCCGCTTCAACCGCGAGGTGACCTGCGCGCAGCCGGCCAGGTTGAACGCGGTCTACGCGGCGCACACCCCGGTGATGGATCGCCAGGCCGTCCAATTCGACTGGCCGCGGACGAGCGAGCGGCGGACCGCGGCCGCGGCCCGCTTCGCCGGCTGGCTGACCGGGCCGACCGGGAAGGACGCGCTCGTGGCCACCGGACTCCGGCCGTCCGGGACGTCCCTGAATCCGCAGGTGGGCATCCAGCCGGATGTCGATCCGAAGCCGGCGATCGTCTCGGTCGACCTGATGAACAACGTCCGGGCCAGTTATCAGCAGGCACACCGCTACGGCCGGATGCTGATCGCCATCGACGCCTCCGGCTCGATGGGAGCCGCCACGAACGGCGGATCGCTGTGGCAGGTCGCCGCCGGCGGCGTGAACACCGTGGCCAAGAGCGTGGGCAGCCGCAACGACCTGGACGTCTGGGCGTTCCAGCGCACCACCATCCACAAGCCCGGTGCGGGCCCGGCCCTGGGCCGGATCAAGCCGGGCGGACCGGCGCCGCTCTACGCCGCCGTCGCGGGCGCGGTAAAACAGGTCGGCCCCAGCACCGCCGACCGGGTGACCGCCGTGATCCTCTTGACCGACGGCGAGGACGACAATGCCAGCGCGCTCGATGCCGGACAGTTCCGGGCGGCTGTCGAGAACAAGGGGGTACGCGTGTTCGCGATCGCGATGGGTGCCACCGGTTGTGCCGCCCCGGTCCTCCGGACGATCACCACCGCCACGGCCGGGAAGTGTCTCGAGGCCGAGGCCGGCTCGGTGGTCGAACCGTTGGACACGATCTTCGAGGCGGTGCTGTGAAGGTCCGGCCGTGGATCCAGGACCGGCGCGGACGCGTCGGCCTGGCGGCCGGCGCTGCCGTCGGCCTCGTCATCGGGCTCGCCACCGCGGTGGTCGTACCGAAGCTGATGAAGGACGACGAGGGTCTCGAGCCCGGTGACCTGGTCATCATGAGCAGCATCGACGAGAGCAAGGACGGCCAGCGGCAACGGCTGCTGGACCAGTGGAACGACATCCACGGTGACACCAACCGGGCGAGCATCAAGCCGGTGAACCGTGACCCGGCGAAAGCGCACGGCGAGATGTTGGACGCACCGTCCGATGTCGACATTCTCAACCTGGACGTCACCTGGACCGCCGAATTCGCGGCATCCGACCGCATCCGCGTCCTGAACGACACGGACCTCACCGGCTTCCTCGAGGAACCGCTGCGCACCTGCAAATATCAGGGCTCCCTCTATGCGTTGCCGTTCAACACCGACGCCGGTCTGCTGTATTACCGCACCTTCGAGCGGGCCGGAAAGACCTGGCCCGAGCCGCCGACCAGCTGGGACGAGGTGGTGAGCGACAGCGACGAGGCGTTCGGCGCGCGGCTGGAACCCAAGATGGAGGCCGGTTACGCCGCCCAGCTCGACCCCGACTCGGAGATCCTGACGGTCACGGCGCTGGAGGCCATCTGGGCCGCCGGCGGCGACGTGGTCGACGACAGCGGCAACGTGGTCATCGACTCGGATGCCGCCGAGCGCGGCCTGCGCCGCCTCTCCGACGGCCTGGAGCCGGGCAGCCGCCCGGTGATCCTGCCCGACTCGCGCACCTTCGACGAGAAGAAGAGCACGAATGCGTTCGGCGACGGCCGGGTCCTGGCCATGCGGAACTGGCCGGTCGCCTACCGAGACCTTTCCACCAAGAGCTTTTCGTACGCCGTGACCACGGTCCCCGGCAAGACGAGCGTGCTCGGCGGCCAGAACCTGGCCGTCTCCCGTAAGAGCGGGCAGCCGCGCGCCGCCCAGGCCCTGATCGAGTTCCTCACCGGCGAGCGCAGCCAGCAGATCCTCTTCGAACACGGCGGGTTGGCCGCGACCCGGGAGATCGTCTATCGCGACGAGAACGTGACGACCAACTTCCCGTACGCGATCACCCTGCTGGAAGCGATCCGGCGGGCCCGGCCGCGGCCGGTGACACCGCACTACACGGAGTTCAGCACGGAGTTCCGCAAGGTGGTGACCGAGGCGTGGAACCACGACGGGGAGATCACACCGGAGCAGGCCACCCGGCTCTCCAACGCCCTGCAGGGCAAGGTCGGCGGCTAACCGGCGTCGGCCGGGGTGGAACCGTCGAGGGCGGCCCGGGCCAGCGTCTCGCCCAGCAGCGGGGCGAACTTCATCAGATTTTCCCCGTACGTGACCAGCATCCGGCCGCGGCGTGCGAATCGCAGGCCGTCACCGAGGTCCGGGTTGTGCGCGCAGTACACCCGGCCGATCGGACGCGGCTCGACGAACGGCAGGTGCTCGGCGACGTGGGCGGTCACCGCGGCCAGCGAGGCCTGCTCGGCGGCCTGCCGTCCACCCGCCCAGGTCACCAGCGCCGGATCGACATCGCCACCGACCGCCCAACTGCCCGGCCCGGCCTGGTGCTGGTAGGTCCCCAGCAGCCCGTCGGCCGGCTCGGTGATCCAGCACTGCAGCGGCGCCGGCGCGTCCGGGCGGATCGGGAAGCTGACCCGCAGATGGTGCTCGAGGGCGGACGGCGTCTCGATGCCGGCGCCGGCGGCCAGCGCGGAGGTGCCGGCGCCCGCGCAGATCACGGCGGCGTCGAAGGTGTCCGAGTCGGTGCCGGCCGTGACGCGTACTCCTGAATCGGTCTCGTCAAGGGCATCGGCGCGAGCCTGCCGAAGGCGGTTGCCGACCTCGCCGACGAGGAATGCGCGGATCCGGTCCACCCGGATGACGCCGCCGGCCGGGTCGACCAGCGCCGGTCCGGCGAAGTCGCGAGCCGGCAGCCGCAGCAGCGGCGATCCCGCCTCGACCATCTCGTGGGCCGCGCCGGCCGCGGCCATCGCGTTCGCCCACCTCCCGGCCTCGGCGCCGCTGACCACGGTGCCGACCTGGTCGACGAGTGCTGCGCCGGCTCGCTCGCTCCACTCGCCGAACAACGCCCGGGACTGGTCGGCCAGCACCACCATGTCGGGATGGATGTGCGCCAGACGGAAGATCCGGGTGTCCCCGGCTGAACGCTCACCCATCGGTTCGCCCGGCTCGTAACACCGGACGTCGGCTCCTCGCCGGAGCAGGGCGGCGGTGGCCGACAGCCCGACGACCCCTCCACCGATCACCGCAACCTTCATGACCGCCGACGCTATCAGCGCCGGTCAGGGGCGCCCACCCGGTGGTGAGCGCCCCCGCGGGACCTACTTGTACGTGATGTCGCTCTTGTTGACCTTGCAGTTGCTGGTGTTCCAGCCCTCGCCGAGGTAGCTCGGCTCGCTGCCCTTGGGGACGCCCTTGTACATGCCGCAGACCACCGCACCGGAGTTGACGGTGACGCGGGTGATGGTGGCGACGTCACCCCAGTTGGTGTTGATGCCGACGACGTAGTCGACGCCGGTCAGCAGCACGTTGTCGACCACGACGTTGCGCTGGTAGGAGTTGGTGCAGTTACCGCAGCCGCGGTAGAGCTTGCCGGCGCCGTTGAGGTAGAAGCCGGAGATGTTGACGGTGCCGTTGCCGTTGTGCTGGAACGTCTTGTCGCTGCCGTTCCGCGCGCCGCCGCCGATGACGTAACTGGTGCCACCGTTGGTCTGCAGGAAGGTCGCGGCGTCCTCGCCGATGTCGTTCCACCACACGTTCCGGATGGTGCAGGTGCCCAGGCAGTGCACGCCGTCACCGGCGGGGGAGCCGAGGATGACGTTCTGCAGGGTGCCGCCGTTGGCGATCTCGAACATCGGGTCCTGGGACTCGCTCTGCGAGCCGTCACCGATGCAGCAGTACGTCTTCATGCCGCCGTCGAAGGTGCCGGAGACGGAGACCGTGCCGGAGATCGACGCCGAACCGGCCGAGGACGGCCACGCGCCGGTCGGGGTGCCGGGGTTGCTGGTCGGACCGGTGGTGGGGCCGGTCGTCGGGCCGGTGGTCGGGCTCGTGGTGGGGGTCGAGCCGCCGCTGGCGTAGGTCTCGAATTCGGCGATCCGCGGCGCGCTGGACGCGCTGGTGATGTCGAACGTGAGTTTCTTCAGCGACGTGGCCGAGAAGTTGATGGTGCTCGGGCTGCCGCTGCCGCTGGCGAGGACGGCGCCGTTGTCGTTGTTGAGCAGCCGCCAGGCGCTGATCGTGCCGCCGCCGGAGGCCTGCCGGATGACGGCGGAGGACACCGTCAGGGCGCTGCTCCATTTGACGGAGACATAACCGGTCGCGCTGGCCGGCGACCAGTAGGTGCTGGTGCTGCCGTCCTTGACGTTGCCGTAGCTGGTGCCGCTGGCCTTGCTGGAGCCGTCGGCGCCGCCGCTGAGGCTCAGGTTGTCGGCGGCCGAAGCGTAGGACAGCGGCAGCATGATGGTGATGGCGGCAGCGGCGACTGCGGTTCCTCCCGCAGCGACCCACCGGAGAGCGATTGGCCTCTTCATCAGAGTCTCACCTCGTAGTCGAGAGCGCGTCAGGTGGCGGACGAGCCACAGGAAAGCGCTTTCCTCGGAGAATAGAGACGAGTCAATATCGATACAAGGGCATGTCTGATTTGCGGTGTGATGTGGATTACATGGCGTTGCGCCGCTGACGACGCGTCGCCGAACGGTCAGGACGGGACTGGCGCCCGCACGAGTATCGCCCGGCTGTAGAGCAGGTCGAAGCCCCGGCGCTGGGCGTTCTGCTGCGACCGGGAGCCCGGCTGGACGACGATGGTCGCGATGTCGCAGCCGGCCGCGGTGGCGTCGGCGACCCGGGCGGCCAGCAGGGCGCTCTGGACGCCGCGGCGCCGGAAGGCCGGTGCGGTGCCGGCGCCGGTCAGCTGGGCGATGCCGTCGGCGACGCGCATGCTGCCGCCGCCGGCCGGAACCCCGTCGAGGGTGGCCAGGTAGCGCCGCATCAGGCCGGCGGTGTCCCGCTCGGCGTTCTCCAGGATCTCCCGGGGAAACTCCTCCGGCCACGGCACACCCTGGGTGTCCGGGTGCAGCGTGGCCTCGACGACGACCTCCAGCCAGCCGTCGAAGTCGTCGTCACCGATCGGGCGGACCTCGACCCCGGCCGGGGCGACTCGTTCGGCGTCGCCGCCGATGGCTCGGCCGAGGACGTTCTCGAACGACACCAGCCGGTAGCCCCGATCGGCCAGCAGCTCGAGAAGCGCCGGGTCGGCGAGGCCGGCCACCTCCGCCTGGACCGGCGCCGACCGATCGGCGAACGCGCGCTCGACCCGGTCGAGCTCGGCCGGGTCGGGCAGGCCGGCGAAGCCGAGACCGGCGATCTTGTTGATCGGCGAGTCGGGCTCGGCGTAACTGGCCACGCCGCCCGCGATCGGTATCGCGAAACCCGCGGAACCGCCTCGCCGGCGGCGGGCGGCGTCGTTCCACGCGGCGATGAGTTGGGCCTCGGCCCGCTCGATGCGCCCGGCGAGAGCGATGTCGCAGAACAGCGAATCGCGCGTGGTCGGCTCGGTCATCGTCGCCTCCTGGCGGAGCGTCGCACCTGCGGCGCCGCAACCACCGATACGGTTACACCGGTTACCGATTCGAGCAACCGATAAAACTTGTACGGTGGTTACATGAGGCCGGTCGGGCTCGAGGACGAGGAACTGCTCATCGCCGTGGCCAACACCGCGCACGGCGAACGGGACGAGTTCGCCGGCGCCGCCGCGATCCGCTCGTGGTGGCGTTCCACCGGAGCGCCGGCCCGCCGCGGTGTGGTGGCGCCCGAGAGCCTCGCGATGCTGCGGTCGCTGCGCCGTCTCATCCGCGGTCTCGCCCTGCGCAACAACGGCATCGAGGCCGATCTGGCCGGACCGACCGGCCTGAAGGCGCTGAACCTGCGCTTCGACCGGCCGGCCCAGCCGCTGCTCCGCGCCGACCCGCCCGGCGACCTCGCGCGCGACATCTGCGCCGCCACGGTCACCGCGCTGCTCCGGGCCACCGCCCGGCCCGGCTGGCCCCGGCTCAAAGCCTGCCGCGGTGACGACTGCCGCTGGGTCTTCCTCGACGGTTCCCGGAACACCTCGCGGCGCTGGTGCGACATGGCCAACTGCGGCAACCGCGCCAAGATGGCCACCTTCCGCGAGCGCCGGAGCGCGATGCCGGCCCGCCCGTCCGCCTGAACCCGGCGATCCCGCGAGGCCGTCCAGCCGGCTGCTCGGGATGCCGTACCTCTGGCTGCGTTTTCGCCTTTTCCCGACCGGCCGATGCCCTGCGCTCTTCCCCACCGATGATCAGGCCTGGTAGATGTCGGGGATGTCGTCGCGGTTGCGGTCGGCCCGCTCGGCCTCCCGGATGCGCCGGTAGACGCGGTTGCGGGCGCGCAGCACACCGGACGCCAGCACCGCCGCGATCAGCGAGCCGAGCAGGACGGCCACCTTCACGTGGTCGTCCTGCTCGCCGCCGGCGCCGAACGCCAGCTCACCGATGAGCAACGAGACGGTGAAGCCGATCCCGGCCAGCACGGCCAGGCCGGCCATGTCGATCCAGGACAGCCCGGAGTCGATCGTCGCCCGGGTGAAGCGCGCCGTCAGCCAGGTCGCGAGCAGGATGCCGATCGGCTTGCCGACCACCAGGCCGAGCATGATGCCGATCGCGATCGGATCGGTGATCGCCGAGGTCAGGCCGTGCAGCCCGCCGATTGCGACCCCGGCGGACATCAGCGCGAAGACCGGCACCGCGACCCCGGCGGAGATCGGCCGGAACCGGTGCTCGAAATGCTCGGCCAGGCCCGGGCCGGCCTCCGGGCCGCCGGCCCGTTCGGAGCGCAGGACGGGTACGGCGAAACCGAGGAGCACGCCGGCGACGGTCGCGTGCACCCCGGAGGCGTGCACGAACGCCCAGGCCGCGAAGGCCAGTGGGAGCAGCAGCCACCAGGACCGCACCCGTCGCTGCACCAGCACGGTGAACAGCGCCAGCGGCACCAGGGCCGCCGTCAGCGGCAGCACCGACAGGTGGTCGGTGTAGAAGATGGCGATGATCACGATCGCGAGGAGGTCGTCCACGACCGCCAGGGTCAGCAGGAACGTGCGCAACGCGGTGGGCAGCGACCGCCCGACCACGGCCAGCACCGCCAGCGCGAACGCGATGTCGGTCGCCGTCGGGATCGCCCAGCCCTCGACCGCGCCGCCCAAGTTGACCAGCGTGTACAGGATCGCGGGCACGATCACGCCACCGGCCGCGGCGGCCACCGGCACCGCCGCCCGCCGCGGATCGCGCAGGTCACCGGCCACGAACTCGCGCTTGAGCTCCAGCCCGGCGACGAAGAAGAAGATCGCCAGCAGACCGTCGGCCGCCCAGACCCCCAGCGACAGGTCCAGGTGCAGCACCGACGGGCCGACCGTGAACCCGACCAGTGCGTCGTAACCGCCGGACCAGGGGGAGTTGGCCCAGATCAGCGCGACCAGCGTGCCGGCCAGCAGCAACGCGCCGCCGATCGTCTCCTTGCGGAGCAGATCGGTGATGCGGCGGGCCTCACCCCAGGAGCCGGGGCTGAAGACGCGGGGTGTTTCACTCACGGACGGGCCAGCTTTCGGGGTCGGGGCAACCAATTGCCGACCAGACTTCCCGGCGCACCTCCGTTCACCGTACCGGACAGGTCCTAACTGTCGGCCGAGCAGATGTCGAGCATGTTCTCGCGGGGGACGACCTTGATCCGCTTGCGGCCGTGCGGCGCGCCGAGGCCGATCTCGTGCTCGTCCAGCCGCTGCCAGCCGGCCCACGTCGTGTACCGCAGACCGCGGCTGACCAGGTGCGCGAGGACGGCGTCCGGATCGCGGTCGGGCGCGGCCGGCAGGGCGTCCGCGTCCGCCAGCAGGCTGGCGATCGTCTCGCCGGCGTCACCCTTGGTGTGGCCGATGAGGCCGACCGGGCCGCGTTTGATCCAGCCGGTCACGTACATGCCGGGGATGTGCTCGCCGTCGAGGTCGAGAATGCGCCCGGCCGTGTGCGGGATGGTCCCGCTGCTGTTGTCGAACGGCAGCTCCGGCAGCGCCTGGCTGAGGTAGCCGACGGCCCGGTAGACCGCCTGTACCGGCCAGTCGGTGAACTCGCCGGTGCCGCGCACCCAGCCGTCGCCGGTCAGCTCCTGGGTCTCGGTGCGCAGTCCCGACACCTTGCCGTCGCCGAGGACGGCGACCGGGGACTGCAGGAAGTGCAGGTGCAGCCGGCGCGGGCGGTCCCGCGGATCGCGGACGGCCCAGTTCTGCAGGATGTCGACGCACATCTTCACGTGCCGGGTCTCGCGGATGGCGGCGAGGCTGCCCTCGTCGAACTCGATGCCCTCCGGGTGCACGATCACCTCGACGTTGGGCGACGCGTCGAGCTCGCGCAGCTCCTGCGGGGTGAACTTCACCTGGGCCGGGCCGCGCCGGGAGAACATGTGCACGTCGGTGGCCGGGCTGGCTTTCAGCGCCTGGTAGACGTTGTCCGGGATCTCCGTCGTCAGGAGTTCGTCGGCGGTCTTCGCGAGGATCCGGGCCACGTCGACGGCCACGTTGCCGGCCCCGATCACGGCGATCTCGGTGGCGTCGAGCGGCCATTCCCGCGGCACGTCCGGGTGCCCGTTGTACCAGGACGCGAAGTCGGCGGCCCCGTAGCTGCCGGGCAGGTCGATGCCGGGGATGTCGAGCGGGCGGTCCTTCTCGGCGCCGGTCGCGATGACCGTGGCGTCGTAGAAGCGCCACAGCTCGTCCTGCTTGACGTCCACTCCGTACTCGACGTTGCCGATGAACCGGATGCGCGGGTTGTTCAGCACCCGATAAAGGGCGTTGACCACCTCCTTGATCCGGGAATGGTCGGGCGCCACGCCATAACGAATCAGGCCGTACGGTGTGGGCAGCCGATCGAAGATGTCGACCGTCACGGTCTCCGAGCTCTTGATCAGGTGGTCGGCGGCGTAGACACCGGCCGGGCCGGTTCCGATGACGGCAACCCGCAGCGGGCGTTCCATGGTCGCGTTCCTCATTCGTTCGGAGACGTGCAGAGATCCCCATCCTAGTTAGGCATGCCTTACCTACATTAGGGCCCTCGTCACACCTGGCCGCGATTCTGACAGCACTGTCAATTGGTAGTACTCTCAATTCATGGAAACTCCCACGGCCGTCATCACCGGCGCCACCAGCGGACTCGGTGAACTTGCGGCGATCGATCTGGCCCGTCGAGGCTTCTCGCTGGTCCTTCTGGCCCGCAGCGCCGAGAGGGCCGACGCCACCGTCGCCCGGATCGAGGAGGCGGCACCGGGCGGCGCCACCGAGGTCGTTCTGGCCGACCTCACGGACCTGGACCAGGTGCGCCGGGCGGGCGAGCAGATCGCGAACGGGTACGCCCGCATCGACGTACTCATCAACAACGCCGGGCTGCACGCCTTCGCGCCGCGGACCACCCGGGCCGGGCTTCCGGAGATGATGGTGGTCAACTACCTCGCGCCCTGGGTGCTGACCTCGGTGCTGCGGTCGACGCTCATCGCCTCCGCGCCGGCCCGGGTCGTCACCGTGGCCTCCGAGGCATCGCGCCGGCACGGCGTGCTCACCCTGCCCGACGACCTGACCGATACCGCACCGTTCAACGCCCGGCAGTCGTCGGCGATCTACGGCCGGACGAAACTGCTGGACATCATGTTCTCGGCCGAGTTGGCGCGCCGGCTGTCCGGAACCGGAGTGACGGCGAACGCCCTCGACCCCGGCTTCAACGTCACCGGCCTCGGCCGCGAACTGCGGTTCGCCGCCGCCCTGGAGAAGGTTCTGCGGTCGCTCCGCGTCGGTGATCCACGGCGAGGCACCTCCGGAATAGTCCGCCTGGCCACCGACCCGGCACTGGCCGCGTGCACCGGCGGCTACTTCTCCGCCCGTACCGGAAAACAGCTGACCCCGGTGCCACCCGGCGCCGACCCCGCCGAGCAGCGCAGGCTGTGGGAACTCACCGAGCAGCTGGTGGGAGTCCCGCATGTCGGCTGAGTCCACCCCCGTGGGCCTTCGAGCCCGCAAGAAGGAGCAGATCCGCGCCCGTATCCGTACCGAAGGACTGCGCCTTTTCGCCGAACAGGGTTACGGCCCGACGACCACCGAGCAGATCGCCGCGGCCGCCGACATCTCGCCGAGCACGTTCTTCCGCTACTTCGCCACCAAGGAACGCCTCGTTCTCGCCGACGACCTCGAGGCAACCATGCTCACCGCCCTCGCCGAACAGCCCGCCCACGCGGCGCCGGTCACCGCGTTCCGCCAGGCCGTGGCGGCCGGGCTGGCCCGCCTGGAACGTGACCGGGAAGACCAGCGCCGCCGGCTGATCGACACCGTCCCGGAGCTCCGCCGAGCCCAGCTCGATGAGCTGAGGCGGGTAGTCACCGCGCTGGCCGAAGCACTCGTGGACCGGCTGCCGCCCGGCTCGGACCGGTTCGAGGCGCGCATCTTCACCGGTGCGCTGACCGGTGCCGTCCTCGCTGCTCTGCACGGCGAGCCGGCCGGTGTCGCGTCGGTCAACCAGGCCATCACCTACCTGGAGACCGGCTTCCCCCTCGCTCGCGCCGACACCTGACCCGGCCGTTGCTCAGCCCAGGGTCAGCACGAGCTTGCCGCGCAGGCCGCCGGCCAGCACGCGCCGGTGCGCCTCGGCCGCCTCGGTCAA
Source organism: Paractinoplanes toevensis (assembly GCF_018332695.1). GTDB lineage: Bacteria > Actinomycetota > Actinomycetes > Mycobacteriales > Micromonosporaceae > Actinoplanes > Actinoplanes toevensis. The sequence continues at coordinate 63,923 of NZ_BOQN01000021.1, read as the reverse complement.
CGGCATGGTGGCCGCCACGCGGGTGCGTAGCAGCCCCGCCGCCACCTGTCCCACCAGGTCGGCCAGCAGTTCGCGGTCGAGCCGGATGAGTTGCACCTCCTGGCGCACACCACGGGCGGGAACGATCGGCGGCGTGGGCCGGGTGGTGACCACGACCCCGCCGTCCTCGACGGCGGCGGCCGCCGCCGCGCCGACCGGAACCGCGTCGAACACCGCGGCCACCGGCCCGGCCTCCGCCGGATCGGCCGAGCGGGAAACGACTTGGTGGGCGCCGAGACCGCGCACCCATTCCTCATCCCCGTCGCCGGCCTGGGCCAGGACGCGGTAGCCGCCCCGAACGGCCAGCTGGGTGACGAAGCCGCCGACACCACCGCCGGCCCCGGTGACCAGAATGCTGCCGACCGGGGACCCGCCCGCCGACACCAGTGCCAGCCCTTGGTGCGCGGTCTGTGCGTTCAGCGGCACCGTGGCCGCGGCTGCGAAGTCGAGCCCGTCCGGCAACGGCACCAGCCAGCCCACGTCGGCCGCCACGAATTCGGCGTAGCCGCCGGGCGCGCCCCGTGTCAGATACCACGGGATCATCCCGACGACGCGATCACCGACCTGGAACTGCTCCGCGCCGGGGCCGACCGAGGCCACCTCACCGGCGATGTCCCAGCCCGGCAGAAACGGCGGCGACACCGGCCCGCCGGGGATCTTCCCGGTGGTGGCCGCCACGTCGGCCGGGTGCACACACACCGCGCGGACCCGCACGAGCACCTGCCCGGGCCCGGCCGCAGGCTCGGGCAACTCGGTCACTCGCAACACTTCGGGCCCACCGAGCGCGATCGCGACGACACCCAACATCCGTCCACTCTAGACCCGCGCTGCGTCGCATCTGGATCGGCCGCCCCTTTGCCCGCAGGTGCGCCGGCTGGGCAGCGAGATCGTCATCGCCGCCGTACGATCCCGGGATGCGGCTGACCGACCATGTCATGACGGTTCCGCTCGACCATGACCGCGCCGACGGGCCCACCATCGAGGTGTACGCGCGGGAGATCGCGGCCGACGACGGCTCGGACCGGCCGTATCTGGTTTATCTTCAGGGCGGCCCCGGACACGAAGCGCCGCGTCCGTCCAGCCGGCCGATGTCCCCGTCGTGGCTGGGCCGGGCGCTGCGGGATTACCGGGTCGTCATGCTCGATCAGCGCGGCACCGGACGTTCCACGCCGTACGGGTCGCCCGGTCCGGACCCGACCGCGGACGCCGAATACCTTCGCCACTTCCGGGCCGACGCGATCGTGCGGGACGCCGAATGCCTGCGCGAACACCTGGGCGCTCGGCGCTGGACCCTGCTCGGTCAGTCCTTCGGCGGATACTGTGCCCTGCACTACCTGTCGGTGTTACCCGACAGTCTGCGGGAGGTGTTCTTCACCGGTGGCCTGCCACCGGTCGGGCTCGCCACCGACAGCGTCTACTCGGCGGCCTTCGAGATGACCCGGGTGCTGAACCATCGCTTTCACCGCAGGTTCCCGCGGGATGCCGCCCGACTCGCAGAACTACTCGACCGGTGCGACGCCGGTGAGATCCGCAGCCCCGACGGCGAGCCGATCTCCCGGCGTCTGATGCGTACCGTCGGCGCCGTACTGGGGATGAACGGTGGCGCGGAGAAGCTGCATCACCTGCTGGAGCTCGATTTCGCCGCGCCCGCCTTCCGGCATGATGCCGTCGCGATGATGCCGTTCGACGCCCGCAACCCGCTGTACGCCGTGGTCCACGAGTCCAGCTATGCCGACGGAGGTGCGACCCGGTGGTCGGCTGAACGCGTCCAACCGGAGGATTTCCGCGGCGAATCGCTCCTGCTGACCGCCGAGCACCTGTTCCCGTGGCACTTCGAGGACGTGGCCGGGCTACGTCCCTATCGTGCAGTCGCCGAGGCGATCGCCGAACATGACTGGCCGCGTCTTTACGACGCTGAGGTGCTGACCGGCGTCGACGTGCCCTGCGCCGCCGTGATCTACGCCGATGACCCGTACGTCACCCGGCAGTTCTCGGAGGAGACGGCCGACCTTCTACCTGGCATGCGCCGGTGGCTGACCGATGAGTACCTGCACAACGGCCTGGGCATCGCGGGCGATCACGTCCTCGACCGCCTGATCGGTCTGGTCCGGGACTGACCGGTGGGGTGGCCGGATCGGCCGGTCCCCGCGTCGCGCAGAGGATCTATGTCTAGACAGAGGTCGGGGTCGCGAGAATCAAACCCACTTTCCGGTACGGGCGACACCCTCGCCAACCGCAACATCCCCGACCGCCGCCACCCCGCAAGCAGCGTGCCACACCAGCATGTGCCGCGACCTTCGCGCAATGACCCACGCACTCAGCCCTCGCGCGGCAACGCCTTGCGCTGCTCACCCGTGCGCGCCGCTCTGCCCGGAAGGGTGTTTTATACGCGTTCGACCCATCGATGCCACGTCGTGCGCCCCGGCATCGCAGATCTTGTGGAGTTGCCGCTCTGTCCTCGCGGAAAGTCCACAAGATCGCGTCTGATCGCGCTGTCGGCGTAGGGCGTAGGCGGCATGTCATGTTCTTCTGATCACTGGGTGGTCAGGGTGGAAGTGCTGCCGGCCGGTGGGCGGGGTGGGTTGCGGGCTTGGGCCGGGTCCGACCGCAGCGGGCGCGCGGAGGGTGAGTTGCACCGGCCGGGACCGTGTGCCACGGGACTGAGCCGGCCCGTACGGAAAAAGGTTTGAAAGCGCACCGAAGTTGGGGCTGGGTTTCTGTCCTTTATGGACAACGGCGAGACCCCACCCGAGAAGATCTCTAGTGCTGCTCCGCCCCGGCCTGTTCGTGGGGCCGCGCGGCCCCACTGGCCAGTAGCTGCAGGGCGGCGTGGGAGGTGGAGTGGGTGGCTGAACGGTCTCAGCGGTCGGTCTCGGCCTTGGGGACCACTGCCTTCTCCCAGAAGCTCCGGACGACCGGTACGACCTCCGAGACCGCCGGGATGCCCGGGCCGGTTTCCCGGGTACCGACGGTGAGCGCCGGCGCCGACCGCTCCAGCGATCCCGTCATCCGGTCGATGTCGGTGATGATCGAGCCGGTCAGGACCAGCACCCCGGTGTCGTCGATCTGCGTGCGCATCTTGTGCAACGTCTGCCGGCGCACCTCGCGCAGGCCGTCGAGCAGGTCTTCCAGGGTGTCGGCGTCCTCGGTGGGGTTGGCGTCCGGGTCCGTCTCCAGGGCGGCGTGGGCGGCGAACGCCTCCGAGGCGGCCGCGAGCAGCGGTCCGATCTCGTCGGGTACGCCGGGGTGGTTCGGTGTCGCGGCGGCGTCGAACATCGACCGTGCCACCGAGTTGACCTGGTGCACCCCGTGCTCGAGGACGCGGAATGTGTGGTGCACCGGGGCGACCTCGGCGATCGGGGTGGTCAGTGACCAGCGGGCCTGCCGGTCGAGATCCTCCACGGCGTCGACCGCCTCGCCGAGGGTCTCGCCGAGCGCCCGGGACCGCGCCAGCCACTGGGTGGCCTGGTCCCGGCCGTACCCGCGGGCCGCACCGGCCCCGAGGTCGCCGAGCAGTCGCGCGATCTCGGTGGACAGGTACGCCAGCTTGCAGTGCGCCCGTTCCAGCGGCGTCATCCCGCCGACCAGCGGCGACAGAATGATGCCGATCACGATGCCCAGGCCCGTCGCGGCGACCCGCTCCCAGGCGACCGTACCGGTGACGGTGCTGCTGGCGACCAGGACGCCCAGTGAGGTCGCCGGCACGGTGACCGCACCGTCGCCCAGGCGCAACAGCCGGCCGACGATCAGCCCGCACCCGGCGATCATGGCGATCGACACCGGGCTCGGGCCGAAGGCACCCCAGACGCTTACCGCGAAGCCGACTCCGGCGAGGGTGCCGACCAGTCGCCGGGTGCCCTCCCGCACCGAGGCGTGCGAGCTGAGATGCACCGACAGGATCGCCGAGATCGACGCGGTGACCGCGCCGACCAGATGCAGCGTCTCGGCCGCGAACCAGGCGATGCCGGCGGCGATCGCCGCCACCAGGACGGAGCGAATGGTGGCGGCGTCGGTCCGCTCGTACCACCGGCCGGCCACCCGGCGCAGGCCGGCCGGTAGGCGCGGTCCCATCCGGTCGAGCACGGCCCGGCCGGCGGCCTCGACGACCGGCTTGACCTTGCGCCGCAGCACCGCCGCGAGCACCGCGCAGAGCACGAGGCTCGCGGCGACGATCGTGATCGGGTTCGCGGACTCGACGAGCGACTGGGGCAACGCTGCGGCTTCCTCTTCACGGCGGCTGGTCCGGTCGCGAAAAGTATCCTCAACTGCGCAGCACCAAATGTCGCAAATACAGTAATTGTGACGGGCGTCGCGGGTGTGTACTTTTGGGGAATATGTCGAGGTCAGCCGGCCGTCGAGCGAGTCTTCCAGGCCGCCGCGATCGAGGTCCGCGTGTTGGTGCGGAGCAGCGAGCCCTCGTAGATCCGGGCGCCGACCGCGAGCAGCAGGGCCGCCGTGACGGCGACGATCCCGAGCGCCACGAACGGCTCCCAGCCCGCCGCGTCCTGCTGGAAGATCCGGATGGGCATGGCCATGGGCGAGGAGAGCGGGACGTAGGAGAGCACCGTCAGCGCGGCCGGGTTGTCGCGCAGGAAGATCACCGCGAAGAACGGGATGAGTACGACCATCTGCGCGGTTCCGGAGGTGCTGCCGAGGTCCTCCTGCCGGGCGGCGAGCGCGCCCACACCGGCCCAGATCGTGGCCAGCATGACGAAGCCGAGCACGAAGAACGGCAGGAACCAGCCGAGCGCCGGCGCGATGACGTCGAGCAGGCCCGCGTCGCTGCCGGTCACTTTCAGCCCCACCACGGTCACCACCGCCAGCAGCGCGATCTGGGCGAAGGCCAGGATGGACATGGCGGCGACCTTGCCGGCCAGCAGGGCCCGGGGCGACACGCTGGAGACCAGGATCTCCACGATCCGGGTCGCTTTCTCCTCGACCACGCTCTGCGCGATCTGCAGACCGAAGAGGAGCGAGGTGAGGTAGCAGAGCATCGCGATCGCCAGCGGCACGAGGATCGCCAGCGCCGGGTTGTACGGGAGCTCGTCGAGCAACTGCACCTCCGGCGCCGTGCTGAGCGCCTCCACCACCTCGTCCGGCCTCTCGTCCAGGGCGATCACGCCGGGCCCGGGCACGACGGCCGCCTCCACGTCGCCGTCGCGGACCAACCGTTCGGCGGCGGCCGCGTCCGGGACCTCCACGATCGCGAAACCGGCCTGCCGCAGCGCCTGGCCGGAGCCGCTGTCGGCCACCGCGACCTTGGTGGGACCGCCGTCGAGGAGGGTCGGAATGGCGATCGACGCGATGATGATGAGGAGGAAGGAGACGGTGCTGAACAGGAACGCCTTGTCCCGCAGCTTGGCCCGGATCTCGCGGCCGAGGACCAGCCGGGCGGCGGCGAACGTGGTCACTTGATCACCTCTCGGAAGATTTCGGCGAGCGAGGGGCGTACCGGCCCGAACGACCGGACCTGGCCGTGGGCCAGCGCGGCCCGGAGTACATGCTGGTCGTCGGTGCCCGAAGCAAGCTCCACGACCGCGTGTGCGCCGTCCAGGTCGACGATCGTGACGCCGGGCTCATCGCGCAGCCAGCCGGCGTCGGCATCGACCTCGATCGCGTACCGGGGAAGGGTGTGCCGGCCGCGCAGCTCGTCGCGGGAGCCGGCGGCCCGGATGTTGCCGTCCGCGATGATCACCAGGTCGTCGCAGAGGCGCTCGACGAGTTCCAGCTGGTGGCTGGAGAAGAGCACCGCGGCCCCGGCGGCGGCCCGCTCCCGCAGCACCGCGACCACGGAGTCGGCGGCGAGCGGGTCCAGGCCGGAGAACGGCTCGTCGAGCACGAGCAGCTCCGGGTCGTGCACCAGCGCCGCGGCGATCTGCACCCGCTGCTGGTTACCGAGCGACAGCTTCTCCACCGGGTCACCGGCCCGCGGGCCCAGCTCCAGGCGGTCCAGCAGGGCGGTGGTGCGCCGGCGCGCGTCAGCGGCGGTCAGGCCGTGCAGGCGGGCCAGGTAGACCACCTGGTCGGCGACGGTCATCTTGGGGTAGAGCCCGCGTTCCTCCGGCATGTAGCCGAAGCGCTGCCGGGCCTGCCGGGTGACCGGCACGCCGCGCCAGGTCACGGTGCCCGAGTCGGCGGCGAGCACGCCCAGGATGATGCGCATGGTGGTGGTCTTGCCGGCGCCGTTCGCGCCGACGAAGCCGGTGAGGCGCCCGGCCGCCACGGAGAAGGACACGTCCTTGAGGACCTGCCGGTCACCGAACGACCGGTCGACGGCCCCGACTTCGAGCACGGTGGTGGTCATGGGATCAACGTAGGCGGGACGGACCGGGTGCGTCGTCCGGCCGGGGGAGGACCCGGCGGGGTCCTCCTCGCGGATGACCTCACGTCCCGGGGCGGACCACCCCCAGCTCGTACGCGAGCACGACGGCCCGAGTCCGGTCCCGGGCGCCGAGCTTCATCAGCACCCGGCTCACGTGCGTCTTCACGGTGGTCTCGCCGAGGTGCAGGCCGGCCGCGATCTAGGCGTTAGTGGCACCCCCGGCCAGCAGCACCAGCACCTCGTGCTCGCGCGGGGTCAGCTCGTCGAGCCGCACACCCGGCTCCGGGACGCGGGGCCGGGGCGCGGAGAACGCGGCGATCACGCGCCGGGTGATCGCCGGGGCGAGCAGCGCGTCCCCCGCGGCGATCACCCGTACCGCCTCGATCAGCGCCTCCGGAGTGCCGTTCTTGAGCAGGAACCCGCTCGCACCGGCCTGAAGCGCCTCGAACAGGTAGTCGTCGTGGTCGAACGTGGTGAGGATGAGCACCGACGGGCCGCCCTCCGCGGCGATCCGGCGGGTGGCCTCCAGCCCGTTGACCTCCGGCATCTCCACGTCCATCAGCACGACGTCGGGGCGCAGCCGGAGAGCCAGCTCCACCGCGGCCTCGCCGTCGGCGGCCTCGCCCACCACCGTCATGTCGGGCTCCATCTCCAGGATCACCCGGAAACCGGTGCGTACCAGTTGATGGTCGTCCGCGAGAAGGACCCGGATCATTTGCTGGCCAGCTCTCGCGCGTACGGGATGCGGGCGCGCACCCGGAAGCCGCCGCCGGAGCGTGGGCCGTACTCCAGCGTGCCGCCGTGGATGGCCACCCGCTCCCGCATGCCGATCAGGCCCATCCCGCCGATCGTCGCCGGGCCGCCCCGGCCGTCGTCCGAGACGTCGATCTCCAGCTCCCGGGCGAGGTAACGGATCCGGACGTCGAGGGCGGCGGCGCCGGCGTGCTTGAGCGTGTTGGTCACGGCCTCCTGCACGATCCGGTACGCGGCCCGGGACACCGATTCCGGCACGGGCACCGGCTCGCCGTACACCCCGAATTGGGTTCGGACGCCCGCCTGCCGTGCGCTCTCGACCAGATCAGCGGCGTGGTCGAGGTCGACGCCGGTCACGGCGTCCTCGGCCGGGCCGGACGGGGCGCGCAGCGCGCCGAGCATCCGCCGGAGCTCGTCGACCGCCGTCCGGGCGCCCTCCTCGATGGTGGAGAGCGCGTTGCGGGCCCGGGCCGGGTCGCGGTCCAGCGCCCGGCGGCAGGCGGAGGCCTGGATGCCCATCACCGACACGTGGTGGGCGACGACGTCGTGCAGCTCGCGGGCGATCCGGACCCGTTCGCCGATGACCGCGCGCTCCTCGGCAACGCCCTGCGCGGCACGTAACTCGGCGGCCTGGGTCTCCAGCCGGTGCTGCCGCCGGGCGCTCTGCCACACCGCATCGCCCATCAGGTAGCCGAACCCGAAGAAGCCCACGTTGACGATCGTCAGGAACACCAGGAACGACCAGATGACCGGCAGCTCACCGGAGGCGCCCGGATGCCGGCCGGCCATGATCTCATCGTGCGACATCACGAACGCGACGTTGAGCCAGAGGAACATCGCCGCGATGATCCCCAGGCGCAGGACGCGGGAGCGGCGCCGGTTCCGGCCCCAGGCGCCGAGGGTGTAGATGGCGGCGAAGAGCGCACCGGAGGCGATCTGCTGCTCCTGGGCCAGCCGGAGCTGCCCGCCGATGAAGGCGAGGGCGACCACGACGGCCACCAGCTCGGGGTGTTTGCGGCGCCAGGCGAGCGGCAGGGTGGTGGCGATCGACCACGCGATCTGCTCGGCGACGCCGGGAGCCCGCTCGGTCGCCAGCACGCCCGCGCTGCGGGTGACGACGACGTTGAGCATGGCAACGGCGACCACGCCGAGACCGATCCAGAGGTCCGCCCGGCGCTGCTCGGCCGTCGGCCTGGGCCGTTCCCATTCCTCCGCGTTCATGGTTGGACGGGTCATGCGCTGAGGAAAGCACGGCCGGACGACCCTTGTCAGTCCTGGGGTGCGGCCGGCGATCGATGCGGCGAGCACCCGAGCGAACACTTTCGTGGCGGGGTCACGGGCCATGGTCAGTTTGTGGGGAAACGAGATGGGCAATGTCTGGCGGACCCTACTTCGTGAGGAGTGAATTTCCGTGGCTGCCATGATTCGCGGGACCGGTGATCGCCATGCGACCTGATCAGAAGCTTGCGGGCGCTCCGATCCAGGACCCGCTGAGGTGGCTGGCCGTGGTGCGGCACGGGCAGAGCACCGGAAACGTGGCCGCTGAGGCCGCGGAGGCCGCCGGCGCCGAGCTGATCGACATCCCGGAGCGGGACGCCGACGTGCCGCTGTCCGACACGGGTCGCGAGCAGGCGACGGCGTTGAAGGGCTACTTCGACCGGATGCTGGCCGACCGCCGCCCCACCATCGCCGTGCTGTCGCCCTACCTGCGGGCCCGCGAGACCGCGCAGATCGCGCTGGCCGACCTGCCGGTCCAGGTGCGCGTCGACGAGCGGTTGCGCGACCGGGAACTCGGCGTTCTCGACCTGCTGACGGCCCGCGGCGTCGCGGCCCGGCTGCCGGACGAGGCTCGGCGGCGGGCCCGGCTCGGCAAGTTCTACTACCGGCCGCCGGGCGGCGAGTCCTGGTCCGATGTGCTGCTGCGGCTCCGCTCGCTGTTGCGTGATCTGCGCGCGGATCAGCCGGACGGCCGGGTGGTGCTGTTCGCCCACGACGCGCTCGTGATGCTGACCAGATACCTGGTGGAGGATCTGGACGAGGCCGCACTGATGGCCATCGCCCGCGAGGTCACCATCGCCAACTGCTCGGTGAGCACGTGGCGGCGGACCGAGGGCAAGCTGATGCCGGAGACCTTCAACGACATCCGGCATCTGGTCGTCGAGGACGCACCGGTGACCCGGCAGGAGGCCGTCGATGCCCGGCGTCACTGACGAGCAGGTGATCACGCCGCACCTGCTGCGGCGCTGGCCGCTGCCCGAGCCGGGCGGCGACAAGCAGTCCCGCGGCACCGTCCTGGTGGTGGGCGGCTCCCGGTTCAACCCGGGCGCCGTCCTGCTGGCCGGGGTGGCCGCACTGCGGGCCGGCGCCGGCCGCCTGCAACTCGTGGTGGCCGACGAGAGCGCCGTCCCGCTGAGCATCGCCGTACCGGAAGCCCGGGTCCTCGGCCTGCCGGCCGAGGACGACGGGCCGCCCGAGGAGGTGCTGGAGCTGGCCCGCGACGCCGACGTCGTCGCGATCGGTCCGGGCCTGGACGACATCGGGCAGACCACCGAACTGATGCGGACGATCCTGGGCGCGGCGGGGGAGGACGCGGCGGTCGTGCTGGACGCGTACGCGCTCGGCGCCCTGAGCAAGGAGCCCGGCCTGCTCCGGCAGCGCCGGGCGGTGCTCACCCCGAACGTGACCGAGGCGGCCCACCTGCTCGGCCGCGACCCCGGCGACGACCTGGCCGCGGCCGCCCGGGAGCTGGCCGGTCGGTACCGGGCGGTGGTCTCGCTTTACGGCCACATCGCGGACCCGGACGGCTCGGCCTGGCGCGAGGAGAGCGGCGACGCCGGGCTGGGCACCTCGGGCAGCGGGGACGCCAGGGCCGGCATCGTCGCCGGCCTGCTCGGCCGCGGCGCCGACCCGGCTCAGGCCGCCTGCTGGGGCGCCTACACGCACGCCGTCAGCGGTCAGCGACTGGCGCCCCGTTTCGGCCGCACCGGCTTCCTCGCCCGCGAACTGGTCGGCGAGGTGGCCTACACGATCGCTACGGTCTGACCGCCGACGGTGGTGGAGACCACTTCTGGTTGGCGGCGCCCAGGCAGTCCCAGATGTGGATCTGCTGGCCGTCGGTGGATTTGACCTCGGAGACGTCCAGGCATCGTCCGGAGCGGGGGTTCTGGACGGTGCCGTCGGCTTGGGCGGTCCAGTTCTGGGCGGCGCTGCCGTTGCAGGTCCACAGCTGGGCCTTGGTGCCGTTGGCGGTGCCGCCGCCGGCGACGTCCAGGCACTTGCCGGAGCTGGGGTTGCGCCACACCTGCCCGCTGACCGACCACCGCTGGGCGCCGGTGTTGTTGCAGGTCCACAGCTGGATCTTGGTGCCGTCGGCGGTGCCGGCCCCGTTCACGTCCAGGCACTTGCCGGCAAAACCGACCACTGGTCCGGCGCCGGTCAGCTCCTTGATCCGCACGTTGCGGAACGACACGTGGTCGGCGTCGCCGTGGTTCTGGAGGCCCACGTAACCGGCCAATGAGCGTACCGGATCGGGGTTGGTGAAATCGTTGATCTTCGATCCGTTGAGGAAAACTTGCAAGTGCTCGCCCTCGACCCGGATCTCGTAGGCGTTCCACTCGCCGGGCGGATTGAGCGCGGCGTCGCGGGCGGCGATGTCGGCGGCCTGGAACCCGTAGATCGAACCGGTGGTGTGGTCCGGGGTGTCGGTCGCGTCGATCTGGATCTCGTAGCCGTTGTCGACCGCCGACCACGGATCGGTAGAGGCGGGGAAGCCGACGTAGACGCCCGAGTTGTCGTCGCCGGTCATCTTCCAGTCCAGCTTGAGCGAGTAGTCGGTGAACTGCCGGGCGCTGTACCAGAACAGGCCCATCCCGCCGGTGGAGGACAAGGTGGCGTCGGCGTTGGTGAAGCTGCCCGGACCGGCCTGCGACCAGCCCGCGGTCGAGCCGTTGTAGAGCGGTGCGTAGCCGGTCTCGGGCCGGCAGTCGGCGTGCGAGCGGCCGGCCGCGTACCGGATGCCGCCCAGCAGCATGCGGCGGAAACCGTCATCGGCGTACGACTCGATGGTGTGACCGGCGCCGGTGTAGAAGGAGCGGCCGGAGTCCAGGGTCTTGCACCAGATGTGCGGATGGTCGGTGCCCATGCCGCCGCCGGAGTACGACGACTCGTCGAGGGTGGCCAGCACGTGCGCGGTGTCGCGGACGTTGGTGCGGAAGTTGTACCACTCGTCGGTGCGGTTCCAGGTCTGTGGCAGATGGGCGGTGGCCGCGGTGGCCCGGTCCTCGATCCGGACCGCGGCCGGCTGGATGGCCGGATGCGAGGCGAACCACGCTCCGACGAGTTGGCCGTAGAACGGCCAGTCGTATTCGGTGTCGGCGGCGGCGTGCACACCGGCAAAACCACCCCCATTCCGGATGTACGCCTCGAAGGCCGTCTGCTGCGTGGCGTCGAGCACGTCGCCGGTGGTGTTGAGGAAGACGACCGCCTCGTACTGGTTCAGACCGGCCGTGGTGAAGGCGGCGGCGTCCTCGGTGGCGGTCACGGTGAAGTTGCCGGCGGCGCCGAGCTCGCGTACGGCCTGGATGCCGGCCGCGATCGAATCGTGCCGGAAGCCGGCGGTCCGGCTGAAGACGAGTACGTCGTAGGCCTGGTCGGCGGCCGACGCGGGAGTGGCGGGGACGATCATGGCGAGGGCGATGAGAGCGGTGCCCAGAAGTTTGCGCATGCGGCGCTCCTCACGGGGGATCACGGCAAGATCCACTTTTGGTTGGCGGCGCCCAGGCAGTCCCAGATGTGGATCTGCTGACCGTCGGTGGATTTGACCTCGGAGACGTCCAGGCATCGCCCGGATGGGGGGTTCTTGACCGTGCCGTCGGCCTGGGCCACCCAGTTCTGGGCGGCGCTGCCGTTGCAGGTCCACAGCTGGGCCTTGGTGCCGTTGGCGGTGCCGCCGCCGGCGACGTCCAGGCACTTGCCGGAGCTGGGGTTGCGCCAGACCTGGCCGCTGATCGTCCAGTTCTGCGCGGCCGTGCTGTTGCAGGTGTACAGCTGGATCTTGGTGCCGTCGGTGGCGCCGCCGCCGGCGATGTCCAGGCACTTACCGGCGAAGCCGGCCACGGAACCGGTGCCCGTGGTGGTGAACGTGAACGCGTCCACGTCGAACAGTGCCCCGGCGCCGCCGGCGAAGGTCAGGTACAGCGTCTGGGTGCCGCCGGGCGGCGCGCTCATCGCACCGCTGACGTCGGTGAACACCTCCCACGAGCCGGTCACCGGCACGGTCGCCGAGCCGAGCACGGTGCCGGTCGGTGAGCCGGCGCGAATCTGGATGGTGCCGCCGGCCCCGGCCGAGGAGACGCGGGCACTGAACCCGGTCGCGTTGACCAGCTGGTACGGATCGAACGAGATCCAGTCGCCGTTGTCGATGTTGCCGACCGTCCGGCCGCCCTCGGCCGGCGCCTTGGCGAAGGTGGCGATGCCGGACGAAGCCTTGAAGTGCTCGGCCTGCCGGTGCCGCGGCTGCAACGTGTGCTGGGTGTGGGTGATCAGGCCGCCGGAATCGGTGTACTCGGCGTCGAAGATCGCGAAGATGTTCGCGGCCGCGTCGTGCTCCCCGTCGACCGGGATGGTGATCGACCCGGTGCAACCGGTGGCCGAGGTGATCTGGTGGCCGTGCTGGTCGTGACCGAGCACGTAGGTCATCTTGACCCGGGTGCAGTCGATCGTCGTGTCCTCCGGGTCGCTCACCACGATCGTGTAGGGCACGGTGTCGCCGAAGCTCACCAGCCGGCCGTTGCCGGGGGTGGTGATCCGTACCGTCGGTGCGGTGTTGCCGACACCGATCTGCACCCCGCCCGTCCCGGTCGCGCCCTGCGGGTCGGTCACGGTCAAGGTCACGGTGTACGCCCCATCGGCGGTGAAAGTGTGCGACGGGTTCGCCGCGGTCGACGTCGAACCGTCGCCGAAGTTCCAGGCGTAGGTCAGCGCCCCGCCCTCGGGGTCGCTGGACCCGGCGGACGAGAACGCCACCGTCAGCGGCGCCTGGCCGGACGTCACGCTCGCACCGGCCACCGCGGTCGGACTGCGGTTGCCGCCGCCGACGTAGTCGTAGCGGTACAGCGCCGAGTTGGCGTCGCCGTTGAAGTAGCCGGTGCCGTAGTCGAGCACGTACAGCGAGCCGTCCGGTCCGAACGCCATGTCCATGACCTGCTTGCCGTTCCACGGGAAGTCGGCGATCTCCTGGATCGAGCCGTTCGCGTTCAGATGGATCGGCTTGATCCAGCCGCGGCCGAACTCGCCGGCGAAGAAGTGCCCGTCGAGTGACTGCGGGAACTTGGTGCCGGCCGGGTTGGCGGCGTCGTAGTGGTAGACCGGGCCGGCCATCGGCGACTCCGACCCGCCGCCGAACTCGGGCGGGCTGCCGGCGTCCCCGGCGTAGCGGATCCAGGCGGGCTGGGCCGGTGGGAGCGTGGCCAGGCCGGTGTTGCGGAACGAGTTGTTGGTGGGGCCGCCCGCGCAGTCGTACTTGGCGCCGGCGGTGTTGCCGGCGAAGTTCCATTCGGCGTACGTCTCGGCGCTGGTGTTGGTGCCGGTGCAGTAGGGCCAGCCGAAGTTGCCGGGTGCGGTGATCCGGTTGAACTCGACCTGCCCGGACGGTCCGCGCCCGGAGCTCGCACCCGCGTCCGGGCCGTAGTCGCCGACGTAGACGGTGCCGGTCGCCCGGTCGACGCTCATCCGGAACGGGTTGCGGAAGCCCATGGCGTAGATCTCGGGGCGGGTCCGGGCGGTGCCGGGCGCGAACAGGTTGCCGGCCGGCACCGCGTACGTTCCGTCGGTGTCGACTTTGATCCTGAGGATCTTGCCGCGCAGATCGTTGGTGTTGCCTGCGCTGCGCTGGGCGTCGAAGGCCGGGTTGCGGTCGGTGCGTTCGTCGATCGGGGAGTACCCGTCGGACTGGAAGGGTTGCTGTCGTCGCCGGTGGACAGGTACAGATTGCCGGCCGCGTCGAAGTCGATGTCGCCGCCGACGTGGCAGCAGATGCCGCGGCTGGCGGGCACGTCGAGGATGGTCTTCTCGGCGCTGAGCTTCCAGTCCGCGGTCAGGGTGAAGCGGGACAGCCGGTTGACGCCCTGCCAGGCCGAGAAGTCGGCGGCGCTGTCCGGCGAGTCACCGGCCGGCGTGCTCAGCGGCGGCGCGTAATAGAGGTAGATGAACCGGTTGGTGGCGAACCCGGGGTCGACCCCGACGCCCTGCAGGCCCTCCTCGTCGTGGTTGTAGACCGGGAGCGTGCCGACGACGCCGGTGGTGCCGGCGGCGTCGGTGCGGCGCAGCGTGCCGTTGCGGGCGGTGTGCAGCACCGACCGGTCGGGCAGCACCGCGAGGCTCATCGGCTCGCCGACCTCCGGCTCGCCTTTGGCCAGCGTGACCTGCTGAAAGTCGCCGGCGTTGATCTCGTGGGCGGCCGCCGGGGCGGCCATGAACACCGACATCGTGACGATCGCCGCCGCGGTGGCGGCAACGGCTTCTCGAAGGACAAACACGATTGTGGAACCCCTTCCTGACTGGGAGAGAAGTCAGGCGGGGCGCGCGCCGTCGCGCCCGCTTCCACCCCGGACCGCACGGCGACGAGTCCGAGATGGATAGACCAAGGTGTATGCACACCGTATGACCTACGCCACATGCTGTCGATATCTTTTGAAGATTCAGTAAGAACTTTTGCCCTGAGGAACAAAAGCCCGCTTACTGGCCCAGTTGAGCGCGCAGATCGTGGAGCCGGAGTGCCACCTGCAGCTGCAGGGCCCGATCGGGATCGCGCCAGCCCTTTCCGAGGATGTTGTCGACCCGGTCGAGTCTCTTGAGCAGGGTGTTCACGTGCACGTGGAGCGAGGCGGCGGTCCGGGTGACGTTGCCGGCGTTGCCGAAGTAGGCCGACAGGGTGGCCACCAGTTGCGTCGACCGTCGGGTGTCGTGGGTCAGGAGCGGTTCCAGCGCGTTGTCGAGGAACCGGTGCAGGTCCGTCGCGCGCTCGGTGTCGAACAGCAGGGCGAACATCGCGTACGACTCGGTCGTGGCCCCCTGGTCGGTCACGCCCAGGATCCGCATGAGGTCACAGCATTTGCCGGCGATGTCGAACGCCGGTCCCCAATGGTGGCCGGTGACCGCCTCGGCCACGACTCGTACCGGCGATCCGAGCTCCCGGCGAAGGCGACCGTGCACCGTTTCGGCGAGCCGGGCCGGATCCGAAGCCGTGGCGAGCAGTGCGGCGCGGCCGAGATGTTCGCCGGCCAGCCCCTTCCATTCCGCGGACAGGGCGTAGAGGCGACGGCTGACCTCCGGCACGGTCCTCGTCTCGGACTGCGCGACGACGATGACGTTCAGCGCGGTGAGGTCGATGCCGCGGGCGTGCGCCCGGGCGCGCTGGGCGGGCGTCACCGGTGGCGCGGAGACGAGCAGTTCGGTCAGCAGCTCGCCGCTGACCCGTTCCTCGGCTTCCGCGACGGCGGTCTCCTTGAGGATGAGCAGGCCCATGATCTGAGCCGCGCGCTCGAGGGTGCGGGTGTCGACCGGGCTGGGCTCCTGGCGCCGGGTGAGCAGGAGCGCGCCGAGGTGGGTGTCGCCGGCCTGGATCGCCGCCGCGCTGTGCCAGAGGCCGGTGCTGTCGGTGGTGGTCGCCCACCGGCCGGACTGACGGGCCTGCTCGACCGCGTCCGGTGACGGCCGCTGCGCGGTGTTCCCGGTTTCCGGGTCGAGCGAGCATCGGGCGGTGACGGCGCCGGCCCGGTCGAAGACCGTGACCGCACCCCGCAGGTGGTCGACCAGCAGCCGGGCGATGTCGTCGGCGCCGCCCCCGGTCAGCACCACCCGGGTGAGCGATTCGTGAACGGCCTGGGCTCGCTCCATCATCGCCACCTGGCGCTCGATGGTGCGAAACGCCGCCCGGCTCTCGTCGTACAGCCGGGCGTTGTTCAAGGCGATGGCCGCGTGGTCGGCGAAGGCGCTGAAGAGCGCGACCTCGTCGGGTTCGAAGGGCCGTTCGGTGCGGTCGGCGGCGAACAGGACGCCGATCACCTCCTCACCGACCAGCAGGGGTACGCCGAGCAGCGCGACCATGCCTTCCGGAATGACCAGGCCGTCGAACGTCCGGTCGTGCGGTACGTCGCCGGCCTCGAGGTAGTTGCTGACCCAGGCCGGGGCGCCGGTGGCGATGACCAGACCGCCGACGCCGGTTCCGGACGGGACGCGGGCATGGTTGAACGCCGAGGAGATGGTGCCCTCCGACGCCTTCAGCGTCAGCTCGCCGTCCGTCCCGAGCAGCGAGAGGTACGTGAAATCGGTGCCGATCAGCTCGTGGGCCTGGTGAACGATCGAGTCCAGGACGGCGTCCAGTTCCCCGAGGGCGGTCAGTGACCGGGCGGTCGCATACAACGAGCTGAGCTCGCGCTCCCGGCGGATCCGGTAGGACGTGAGATCGACGTTCATCGTCGGCCTTCCCCTCTTGGGGTGGATGCCTACCCCACCGATTTGCTCCGAACAGTGTGATGATCTTCCCTCACTGGCGAGTCGCCGCCCTCTTAAGGTTCCCGGAACGGAGGTGTGACAGGCCTCACAAGTAAGGCGCGAATCGGGAGTCGCTCATGATTCATTCAGATTTGATACGTCGCCTGCCGGCCTCGATGAAGCTCGCCGCGGCTCTGGCCGTTGTCCTGCTCGTCACCGCTGCCTGCGGCGGCGGCAGCTCCTCCGGCGGCGGCGACACCGCCGGAGCGGCGGGGCTCGAGGGCAAGACCGTCAACTTCGTCGGCTACGGCAAGGACAACCCCTGGGGCGCCTATTTCAACGGCGTGTTCGTCCCCAAGCTCGAGTCCCAGGGCGTGAAGGTCGTCGACCTCACGACGATGGACCCCGGCACCGCGGTGACCAACTTCAACCAGGCCATCTCCAACAAGCCCGACCTGATCGTCGCCGCTCTCCTCGACACGTCGTCGACGGTGGTGCCGATCAAGAAGGCCAAGCAGGCCGGCATTCCGGTGCTCGTCTTCGACGGGCGTCCGGACCCCTCGGTCGACGCGGACGTCATGCAGGTCCTCTCGGACAGCGAGGCGCTCGGCACGGCCGCCGCGCAGAACCTGGTCGAGGGTCTGAAAGCGCAGGGCCGGAACTCCGGCAACCTCATCGCGATCACCGGCACCAAGTCCGGCTTCGCGGCCCAGGACCGGATGAAGGGCTTCGACGCCGAGTTGGCGAAGACGCCGGAATACAAGGTGGTGGACATCCAGGACGGCAACTGGGACCCGACGCTGTCCGGCAAGATCGCCACGCAGCTCTTCGCCAAGTACGGCTGCTCGGGCATCCAGGGTGCCTACGGCATGGCGGACTACCAGGCGCTTCCGATCGTCGCGGCGGCCAAGCAGGCCGGCTGCCCGGTGGGCGGCAAGACCGGCCTCGTCGTCACCGGCAGCAACTGCTTCAAGGTCGGCATCGACGCGATCAAGGCCGGCACGCTCTACGGCACCGCGACCGAGGACCCGGGCACCATCGCCGAGCAGACCGCCGACTACGTGATCCGGTACTTCAACCAGCAGAACCCTCCCGCGAAGGAACTCGTCAAGGAGGAGCGGGTGACCGCCGAGAACGTCGCGCAGTTCGCGGAACAGTGCAGCAAGGCATGAGTGCGACCGGCGAGGAGCTGGTCCGCGTGGACGACCTCACCAAGAGCTTCGGCAGCACGCGGGCCGTGCACGGGGCGTCGTTCGGCATCGCCGCCGGCGAGATCCACGCGCTGTGCGGGCACAACGGCGCCGGCAAGAGCACGGTCGTCAAGATGCTGTCCGGCCAGGAGACGCCGGACGCGGGGGCGATCCGGATCGGAGGCGACCGGCTCGACCTGCACAGCCGGCAGGTGGCGCAGCGCAGCGGAGTCGCCCTGGTCGACCAGGAACTGAGCGTCGTGGCGTCGCTCACCGTCGCCGAGAACCTCATGCTCGGAGACCTCCGGGCGGGCTGGCTCAACCGGCGGCGTGCCGCCGGCCCCCGGTTGCGCGCGCTGCTCGACAACGTCGGGCTGGGCCACGTCGACCTCGATCAGCCACTGTCCGAGCTCGGCATCGGCGAGCGCCAGCTCGTCGAGATCGCCCGGGCGCTCGGCCAGGACGCCCGGCTGCTCATCCTCGACGAACCGACGGCCACGCTCAGCGACGTCGAGAGTGAGTACGTCTACGCGGCGGTCCGCGCCGTGGCCGCTACCGGCCGCGCCATCCTCTTCGTCTCGCACCGGCTCGGCGAGGTGCTCGGTCTCTGCGACCGGGTCACCGTCATGCGCGACGGCGCGGTGGTGGCGACCACCGCGGTGGCCGGCCTGACCATCGACTCCCTCATCGTCCAGATGCTCGGCGAAGCGCCGCACCGCCTCCGCAAGCGAACCGGACGGGAGGCCGAGGGGCCGGCCGAGGTGCTGAACGTCAGCGGGTTGTCGGTTGCCGGCCGGGTCGACGACTTCAGCATCGGGCTCCGGCCGGGCCGGGTGTACGCCCTGGCCGGCCAGCTCGGGTCCGGAGCCTCCGAGGTGCTGCGCGCGATCGCGGGCCTCGTCCCGGCGGCGACCGGCGACATCGAGGTCGACGGGGTCACGGTTCGTCCCGGCCACCCGATCGCCGCGACCCGGGCCGGCATCGCGTTCGTCTCCAACGACCGCAAGTCCGAAGGGCTGTTCCTCGACAAACCGATCAGCTGGAACCTGCTCGCCACCCGCTTGCCGGCGGTGACCCGGTGGGGCGTGATCGACCGGCAACGATGGTCGACCGCACTGACCCGTCTCGTCGGTCTGTGCGGTCTCGACGGCAAGCGGTCCGCCGACAGCGTGCGTTCGTTGAGCGGCGGCAACCAGCAGAAGGTCTTCGTCGGGCGCGGTCTCGGCCGCTCCGACGTCCGCGTGCTGCTGCTCGACGACCCGACCCGCGGCGTCGACGTCGGCGGCCGCGCCGCGATCCACGTGCTGCTGCGTGAC
Source organism: Paractinoplanes toevensis (assembly GCF_018332695.1). Classification (GTDB taxonomy): domain Bacteria; phylum Actinomycetota; class Actinomycetes; order Mycobacteriales; family Micromonosporaceae; genus Actinoplanes; species Actinoplanes toevensis. The sequence continues at coordinate 44,811 of NZ_BOQN01000021.1, read as the reverse complement.
GCCGCCGACCGGGGCATGACCGTGCTGTTCAGCTCGACCGAGCTGGAGGAGCTGCTCGACCTCGCCGACGTCGTGATCACCATGCACAAGGGCGTGGTCGTGCGGCGGCACGACGGCGACGTGGCCGGCCCCGTCCTGCTGCGGGAGATGACGCACGGCGCCGCGACCCCGGCCGAGGAACGACGGTGAACGTCATGTCCGCCCCGCCCCGTTCCGATGCGCCGATCCGCCGGCCCGGACGGTCCCGGTCGCGGGCCGAGCTCGTCATCGACGCGGTCCTTCTCCTCGCCGTGCTGGCGGCGATCGTGCTGGCCCTGACCACCCACCGGTTCGCGACGGTGGCCAACGCCAAGGCCATCCTCACCTCGGCCAGCCTGGTCGGCATCGCGGCACTCGGGCTGACCCTGATCACCATCGGCGGATCCGCGGTCTCGCTGGCCATCTCGCCCAGCGTGGCCGCCGTCGGGATGATCTTCCTGTCGGCGCAGTCGTTCGGCCTGGTTCCGGCCCTGGCCCTCGCCGTGCTGTGCGGAATTCTGATCACCGGCGTCCAGGGCGCCATCGTCGGCTACGCCGCGGCGAACCCGGTGGTGCTGACCATCGCGGCCAGCTTCGCCATCACCGGCATCGCGACCGGCGTCAGCGGCGGCTCGACGGTCTCGCCCACCGGAGGCGGGTACGACCGGCTGAACGCGACGCCCGGCGGCGTGGCGCTCAGCGTCTACGTCCTGATCGGGCTGGCCCTGATCGTGCAGTGGACGCTGCGGCGGACCGGCTTCGGGCGATCGCTCTACCTCATCGGGGAGAACCGCCGCGCCGCCCGGGCCGCCGGCCTGCCGGTCGGCCGGACGACCGCGGTGGCCTGGCTCGCCGCGGGTGCGTTGTTCGCCGTCACCGCGGCGTTCACCGCCGCCTTCAACACCTCCGCGAACGTGAACCTCGGCGGCACGCTCACCTTCGACGCCATCGCGGCGGTCCTGGCCGGCGGTACGCCGATCGCCGGTGGGCGTGGCTCCGCGCTGCGCACGCTCGCGGGCGCGGTCCTCATCGCCGCCGCGTCCGACATCCTGCTGCTGCGCGGCTCTTCGACCGGCGTCCAGATCCTGGTCAAGGGAGTCATCGTCCTGGTCGTGGTCGTCCTCGTGCACCTGCGTACCGAAGGGAGTCGCGCATGAAACCACCGTCCTTCCGGCGGCCCGAGGCCTCGCTGCCGGTGGCCGCGCTGGTCCTCACGATCATCGCGTTCGTGCTGATCCCGACGTACACCGACACGGCCCTCAGCTCGTTCGACGTCTACAACACACTGCAGATCTTCGCCCGGCTGGGCCTGCTCACCCTCGCGCTGGGGCTGACGATGATCGCCGGCGAGTTCGACCTGTCGGTGGTCGGAACGTACGCGCTCGGCGGGATGCTGACCGTGCAGGCGGGCCAGCAGCACTGGGCGTGGGGGCTGCTGGCGGCGCTGGGTGCCGGCGCGGCCGTCGGCCTGCTCCAGGGCGGGTTGATCGCACGCCTGAAGATCCCGTCGATGCCGGTGACGCTGGCGACCTACATCGCGCTGCTGGGGCTCACCAGCGCCCTGTCCGGCGGACTCACCAAGACCTACGCCAACGTGACGGTGACCCTCTGGGTCGACCAGCCCGTCCTCACGTACTTCTCGCCGCGGAGCCTGATCACGCTGGGCCTGTTCGCCGCCGCGGCGGCCGTCCTGTCGCTGAGCCGCTGGGGCCGCGAACTGCGCGCGATCGGCGGCGACCGGCGGGCCGGTCGCGTCGCCGGGGTCCGGGTCGACCGGCTGATCGTGGGCACCTTCGCGGCCTCCGGCGTGTTGTCCGCGCTCGGCGGGTCGCTGCTGAGCTTCAGCCTCGGATCGGCGAACCCCGATCCCGGCGTCCAGCCACTGATCGTGGCGGCCGCCGCGGCCCTGCTCGGCGGCGTCTCCCTGGCCGGTGGCCGGGGCCACCCGCTGGGACTGCTCGGCGGGATCCTGGCCGTCGCGTTGCTCGCCGAGATCGTGGCGGTCGCCGCTGTACCGCAGTACGTATCGCAGCTCTTCTTCGCGGGCCTGCTCGGGATCATCGTCGTCATCGACGCCCCTGATCTGCACAGCGCGCTCGTCCGGCAACGAACCCGCCTGCGGCCGTCCCACCACCCTCGTACCTCGATCTAAGAGAGCGCCGATGTCCGAACTCACCCTGCTCTACTCCGACCTACGGTTCCCCGAGGGCGCCCGCTGGCACGACGGCCGCCTCTGGTTCTCCGACATGCACACCGGGCAGGTCTTCCGGGCCGACCCGGCCGCGCGGACGCTCGAGGAGGTGACGGTCGTCGCGGACCAGCCCTCCGGGCTCGGCTGGTTACCGGACGGCTCCCTGCTGGTGAGCTGCATGATCGACCGCAAGGTCCGCCGGCTGGACCCGGACGGGAAGCTCAGCGTCTTCGCCGACGTCTCGGATCTCACCGACGCACCCGTCAACGATCTGGTCACCGACGACCGGGGCCGCACCTTTCTGGGCGGCTTCGGGTACGACCTCTACGGCGACGCGCTGCAGCGACCCGGTCCGATCTTCCGGATCGACGCCGGCGGCCGAGTGACCCGGGTCGAGAACGACATGGTCTTCCCGAACGGCATGGTCGTTCTGCCGGGCACCTCGACCCTGGTGGTGGCCGAGACCTGGGCGGCCCGGCTGACCGCGTTCGACGTCGGCGAGCACGGCGAGCTGACCGGCAAACGCACGTGGGCCGACCTGCCGCCCGGGTCGACACCCGACGGGATCTGCGTGGACCGGACCGGGGCGATCTGGGTCTCCTCCATCGCGACCGCGCAGTTCCTGCGGGTCGAGGCGGGCGGCCGGGTCACCCGGACGATCGACGTCGGGGGGCGGTGCGCCACCGACTGCGTGCTCGGCGGACCGGACGGGACGACGCTCTTCCTCCTCACCTCGAACAGCTGGCAACCGTCCGAGACCACCGGGCGGGCGGGGCGGATCGAGGCGGTCGAGACCGGCGGGGAGCTTTCCTGATGCGCGGGCTGATGCAGGATCGCCCACTGACCATCCCGACGCTGCTGTCGCGGGTCGAGACCCAGTTCGGCCACAAGCGGATCATCACCGGCGGCACCACCGAGACGGTGGCGACGTGGCGTGCGGTGGCGCCGCGCGTCCGCCGGCTGGTGCGAGCCCTGGAGAGCCTGGGGGTGCCGGCCGGGGCGTGCGTCGGCACCTTCGCCTGGAACAGCCAGCGTCACGTCGAGCTCTACCTGGGGATTCCCAGCTCGGGACGGATCCTGCACACGGTCAACCACCGGCTCTACCGCGAGCAGATCAGGTTCATCGTCAATGACGCCGCCGACGACGTGCTGTTCGTCGACCGGACGATCCTGCCGGTGATCTGGCCGTTGGTCGCGTCGTTCGACTCGGTGCGGCACGTCATCGTCATGGACGACGGCGGCGACATGCCGCTGCCGGACGACCCGCGCGTGCTCGACTACGAGGAACTCCTGGCCGGGCAGGCCGACGGCCCGCTGGAGACGGTGATCGAGGACGAGAACCTCGCCGCCTCGCTCTGCTACACCTCGGGAACGACGGGTGATCCCAAGGGCGTCCTCTACAGCCACCGTTCGATCGTGCTGCACAGCCTGCTGCTGCTCGGCGCGGACGTCTTCGCGCTGAGCGAACGGGACGTGGTGGCGCCGATCGTGCCGATGTTCCACGTGAACGCGTGGGGACTTCCGTACGCCGCCATGCAGAGCGGTTCCGACCTGGTGCTGCCCGGACCGCTGCGGGCTCCGGAGGAATTGGTCTCGCTCCTGTCCCGGCACCGGGTCACGTTCAGCGCGGGCGTCGCGACCGTGTGGCGCGATCTGGTCCCGGTGCTGGGCGGCCACGACCTCAGCAGCCTGCGCCACATCGCGTGCGGGGGCGGCGCGGTCGACGACGCGCTGTCCGGCGCCTACCAGCGAGCGGTCGGGATACCGCTGATCAACGCGTGGGGGATGACCGAGACCAGTCCCGTCGTCACCACCTCCCGGCTGGCGACCCACCACGACGGGCTCGACGGTGAGGCGCGCCGGCTGTTGCTCGGCAGCCCGGGCCCGGCCGTGCCGCTGACCGAGATCCGGGTCGTCGCCGACGACGGCGTGGAGCAGCCCCGGGACGGGCAGAGCCAGGGCGAGCTCCAGGTCGCCGGGCCGACGATCGCCAGTGCCTACGTGGGCTCGGACGCCGGGGCGGACGCGTTCACCGCGGACGGGTGGCTGCGGACCGGAGACGTGGCGACGATCGACGCCTGGGGCTACCTGCGGATCGTGGATCGCTCCAAGGACCTGGTGAAGTCCGGCGGTGAGTGGATCTCCTCGGTCGCGCTCGAGAACGCGGTCCTGTCCGACCCGCGGGTCAGGGAGGCGGCCGTGATCGGCGTGACCCACCCACGGTGGGGGGAGCGGCCGGTGGCCTGCGTCGTGCCGTCCGAAGGAGTGAATCTGACCCCGGACGACGTACGGGCCTATCTGCGCGGCCGTGTCGCGTCGTGGTGGATCCCCGAACGCGTCGAAATGATGACCGAGATCCCCAAGACCGCCACCGGCAAGTGGTCGAAACAGAAGCTCCGTCAACGGTTCGCCGACACGGCGACCGAAGAGGACTGAACCATCGAAAGGATCCGCGATGCCCATCGAACCGCGCCTGATCGTGACGGGCCACAACCGCGCCGGCGAGGCGGTCTTCGTCGAGGACCGCCACCCGGACCCGGTGAACGTCCAGGCTCTGCCGGGAGCCGACTTCTATCTCCTCTGGGGAACCCCGGACGGGGAGGCGAGGGTCGGCGAGCGGGACGCCGAGCCCGTCCTGCGGCCCTACTTTCCCGGCCTCGGCGGCAGCCGGGCCCTGTTCCTCCGATGGGCGGCACACTCGTCCGAGCCGCAGCCGATGCCGGACCCCGTCCGCGTCGCCGATGAGGTCGCTGAGAAGCTGCCCGGGCTGACCGACCCGTTCGAGGAAAAGGGGGACGGCATGCACACGACGGACACCGTCGACTACGCCATCTGTCTGGAAGGCGAGCTGTGCCTCGAGCTCGACAACGGGGCGGAGGTGACCCTGACGCCCGGCACGTGCGTGGTGCAGCTCGGCACCCGGCACGCGTGGAAGAACCGGTCCGATCAGCCGGCGCTGATGTGTTACGTGCAGATCGGAGCCGCACGCACCGCCGGCTAGTCCAGGTCCCCGGCGGTTGGCCAAGATCGTCTGTCCATTGCGGACATTTCCTTGGCGTTTCCCTTGCGAGTCCATTGTGACCCATGGCACAGTCGGTGGCACTCAGTGCCGCTCATCAATCTCTTGGTGGCACAGCGTGCTCGTCTGGAGGTTCGCAAATGGGTCGAATACTGGCGTTCGCGACCGCGTTGGTGAGTGCGGGGGTGGTCTTCGGGCCTGGTCCGGCCGCAGCCGCGGTGAGCACCGCCCCGAGATGCGCGGAGCTGGCCGGAACGACGATTCCGGCCTCGGCGATCAGCCTGCCGACCCGGGGCGGCCGGGTCGAGTCGGCATCCCGGCTGACGCAGGTGGTGAGCGGCCGGACCGTGGAGTACTGCAGTGTCCGCGCGTCGCTCTTCCCGAAGGACCCGTCCGCCCCGGACATCCGGCTGCAGCTCGGGATGCCCACCGGCTGGAACCGCGACACGATGATGTTCGGTGGCGGCGGCTACAACGGGACGATCCCCGACATCACCCAGAACGTGCCGTTCGGCCGTCCCGACTCGCCGGCGCCGCTGGCTCGGGGATATGCGACGTACGCCAGCGATTCCGGCCATCAGGCCGGGCCCGCCGGGTCCCTGGACGGGTCCTTCGGCCAGAACGACGAGGCCCTGCGGAACTTCGCCGCCGGCGATGCGCTCCGGAAGACCCACGACGCCGCCCTGTACCTCGTCCGCCGTGGCTACGGCACCGGACCCGGCCGGACGTACTTCGCGGGCGGCTCGACCGGCGGCCGCGAGGCTCTGGTCGTCGCGCAGCGGTGGCCGGACGCGTTCGACGGCGTCATCTCCGCCTACCCCGCCTGGAACAACATGGCCGAAGCCCTGGACCTGGGGTACCTGGCACAGGTGATGTCCCGGCCCGGCGCGTTCCCCGGGCCGGCTGAGCAGACTCTGCTCTACAACAGCGTCATGGCGGCCTGCGACGGGCGCGACGGCGTCGAGGACCGGATCATCTCGGATGTCGGCGGCTGCCACTTCGACCCCCGGGTGCTCCGCTGCCCGGCCGGCGCCGACACCGGGCCGACCTGCCTCTCCGACCCGCAGATCGCCTCCGTGACGGTGGCGTCCACACCGTTCCGGTGGCCGTACCGCATCGCCAGCGGTGAGCGGTACTACCCGGGATTCCCGTTCCTGTCGGGCGCTGACATGCGGACGCCGTATCTCGGGTTCGGCACCACCGCGCCCGCCGATCCCATGCCGACCACCAGCGGGTACGGATTCCAGTACTGGGATCAGTGGGTGAAGTACTTCCTGACCCGGGACCCCGCCCACAACTGGATGGCGGTGGACCCGCGGCGACCCGGGAAGTGGCTCTCCCGGATCAGCTACCTCTCCACCATCCAGGACCGCAACGACGCAGACCTCCGTCCCTTCGCGCGGTCCGGCGGACGACTGATCCTGATGCACGGCTCCGCCGACGAGCTCGTCTCGCACCGGTCCACGAACGACTACTACCGGCGCGTGCGGGCCACGGTCGGCCCCCGGCGGACCGATGCGTTCCTGCGGTACTACGTCGCGCCGGGCGCGAATCACGCCAACTTCGGTGCGCCCGCGTTCGCCGCCACCTGGGACTCGCTCTCCGCCCTGGAACGCTGGGTGCGGGACGGGCAGCCGCCGGCCCGGCCCGTGGTGCAGGACCCCAGGGACGGCCGGACCCGCCCGCTCTGCGAGTACCCGGGCTGGCCGAGATACCGCTCCGGTGATCCCGCCCGCGCCCAGAGCTTCGTGTGTGCGCGGGGGACCGCGTGACGGCGGGCGGCCGGGTGGCGATCCGTACCCGGGCTCTGACCAAGGTCTTCCGGGGTTTCCGGGCGGTCGACGCGGTCGACCTGGAGGTTCGCGAGGGCAGCGTGCACGCGCTGGTCGGTCCCAACGGTGCCGGCAAGACCACGTTGTTCAACCTGCTGACCGGCTTCCTGGCCCCCACCTCCGGGACGATCACGGTGTTCGGCGAGGACGTCACCGGTCTGCCGCCCGAGCGGGTCGCACGCCGGGGCGTGGCCCGGTCGTTCCAGATCACCAGCCTCTTCGACACCCTCACGAGCCGCGAGCACGTCGAACTGGCCCTGCAGGGCCACAGCCGGCAGGGGTTCCGGTTCTGGCGGTCGGAGAAACTGCTCGGCCGGCCTCGCGCCCGGGTGGACGACCTGCTCACGCAGGTCGGACTGATGCCACTGGCCGACAAGCCGGCCGGACTTCTGGCGTACGGGCAGAAGCGCGCGCTGGAACTGGCCCTGGTGCTGGCCCTGGACCCGCCGGTGATGCTCCTCGACGAGCCGACGGCCGGGATGGGGATCGAGGACGTCGACCGCACCATCGAGCTGGTCCGCCGCCTCGCCGCCGGTCGCACCGTGGTGTTCGTCGACCACAACATGCACGTCGTCGGCAGCCTGGCCGACCGGGTGACGGTGCTGCAGCAGGGCCGGATCCTGGCCGAGGGCGGCTACGACGAGGTCCGCAACGACGACCGGGTGATCACCGCGTACCTGGGTGAGGCCGACCATGCTTGAGGTCACCGGCCTGACGGCGTGGTACGGCCAGGCGCAGGCGCTGCACGGAGTGGACGTCCGGGTGAACGCGGGCGAGGTCGTCTCGCTGGCCGGCCGCAACGGCGCCGGCAAGACCACCCTGGTGCGGTGCCTGATCGGCCTGCACCAGCAGGCCGGCGGCACCGTACGCCTGCACGGCCGCGACATCACCGGCCTGCCGGCGCACCGCCGGGCCCGGGCCGGCATGGGCTGGGTCCAGGACGACCGCGGCATCTACGCGAGCCTCACGGTGGAGGAGAACCTGCTGCTGCCGCCCACGGTCTCCGACCGGGCCTGGGCGCTGGAGCAGGTCTACCAGGCCTTCCCGGTGCTCGCCGAGCGCCGCAAGGCGCCCGGCACCACGCTCTCCGGCGGTGAGCAGCAGATGCTGGCCATCGCCCGGGTGCTGCGCACCGGCGCCCGTCTGCTGCTCATGGACGAGCCCTCCGAAGGCCTGGCCCCGGTGATCGTGGCCCGGATCGGGGCGATCATCCGCGACGTCAAGGCGACCGGCGCCGGCGTGCTGCTGATCGAGCAGAACGTCAAGTTCGCGGCGACCGTGGCCGACCGGCACTACCTGCTCAGCCAGGGCCGCATCGTCGAGACCCTCGACAACGACGAGTTCCGGCGCCGCGAGGGCGACCTGCTCAAACACCTCGGCATCTGACCGACTGGGAGAGAACACCATGGAGAGCAAGCGAAAGTGGGCCGGCGCCTCGGCCATCACGGTGACACTGCTGCTGAGCGCCTGCGGTGGCGGCGGGCCCGCCAGTTCGGGCGGTGACTTCTCGGGGGACAAGCTGGTGCTGGCGGTCCTCAACGACCAGTCCGGGATCTACAAGGACGCGTCCGGGCCGAACTCCGTCAAGGCGGTCGAGATGGCCGTCGCCGACTACCGGACGAAGTACGGCGACCAGGCGGTCGTCAAGAAGATCGAGGTGACCTCGACCGACCACCAGAACAAGCCGGACATCGCCAACACCAAGGCCTCCGAGCTGTACGAGCGGGGCGGCGCGGACGTCATCCTGGACGTGCCGACCTCGTCCGCCGCGCTGGCCGTCGCCACCCAGGCGAAGAACCACAAGAAGCTGTTCCTCGACGTCAGCGCGGCGACCACCGCGCTGACCGGTGCCCAGTGCAACAAGTACACCTTCCAGTGGGCGTACAACACCCACCTGCTCGCCACCGGCACCGGCGCAACGGTCACCCGCAACGGCGGCAAGAAATGGACGATCATCTTCCCCGACTACGAGTTCGGGCAGAACATGACCAAGTCCTTCACCACGGCGGTCACGAAGGCGGGTGGCACGGTTCAGGAGACCATCCCCACGCCGTTCCCGAACGAGAACTTCGCGACCTTCCTCACCAAGGCCGGCAGCAGCAATCCCGATGTGATCGGCACGATGCAGGCCGGCGGTGACCTGATCAACCTGGTCAAGCAGTTCAACGAGTCGGGGCTGAAGGAGAAGGGCGTCGAGCTGGCTGTCGGGCTGATGCTCATCAACGACATCCACTCGCTGGGCGTGGAGCAGTTCGCCGGCACGCTGTTCACCGACCCCTGGTACTGGAACATGGACGCCGAGGCCCGCGCCTGGGCCGACCGGTTCCTGGCCGAGACCGGGGCCCGCCCGAGTTTCGAGCACGCCGGCAACTACTCCGCCGCGCTGCAATATCTGGACGCGGTTCAGGCGGCCGGCACCGACGACGCCGACGCGGTGGTCGCGAAACTCGAGGGCAAGAAGGTCAACGACGTGTTCCTGCGCAACGGCGAGATTCGCGCCCAGGACCACTCGGTCGTCCACGACGCCAACCTCGCCCGGGTCAAGAAGCCGGCCGACGTGAAGGAGGACTGGGACTACGAGGAGATCGTGGCCAAGATCCCGGCGGCCGAAGGGTTCCCACCGGCCGAGGCGTCCGGCTGCTCGATGAAGCCATGAGCGCGGTCCTCCAGTACGCCGTCCAGGGATTGGCGGCCGGCAGCTTCTACGCGCTGGCGGCGCTGGGGCTGGCGGTCATCTTCGGGGTCCTGGGCGTGGTCAATTTCGCCCACGGCGCGTTCTACATGCTCGGCGCGGTCGCCACTGCGGTCCTGCTCGACACCCTCGATCTCCCGCTGTGGTGGTCGCTGCTGGTGGTGCCGGTGCTGATGTTCGGTTTCGGCGTCGTGGTGGAGCGGCTGCTCGTCCAGTGGCTGCTCCGCCTTGATCCGCTCTACAACCTTCTGCTCACCTTCGGCCTCACCCTGGTCCTGGTCGAGCTGGTCAAGCAGCGGTACGGCGTCTCCGGACTGCCGTACCGACTGCCCGGCGGCCTGCGGGGACGGGTCGACCTGGCCGGCGTGGTGCTGCCGCGCTACCAGCTGTTCGTCCTGCTGTTCTCGGTCGCGGTGTGCGTGCTCGTCTGGCTGGTGATGACGCGCACCCGGATCGGCATGATCGTCCGGGCGGCGACGGAGAAACCTGAGCTCGCCCGAGCCCTGGGCATCAACGTGGGACGCTGGGTGACGCCGGTCTTCGGCTTCGGCGTCGCGCTCGCCGGCCTCGCCGGTGTGCTCGCCGCGCCGTTCCGGGCGATCACCGCCGAGATGGGCAACAACTTCGCGATCATTCTGTTCGCGGTCGTGGTCATCGGCGGCCTCGGGTCGATCGTCGGCGCGGTGGTCGCGGGCTTCCTGGTCGGTCTGGTCGAGGCCTTCGGCCAGGCGTACGCCCCGACGTTCGCGCAGATCCTCATCTTCGTCCTGATGGCCCTGGTCATTCTGATCAGGCCGGCCGGGCTGTTCGGACGTCAGGAGGCGACGGCATGACTCAGTCCGTGATCACCGAGGCCCCGCCGGCCGGGGCCGACATCCCGGTGGCCGCGAACAATCCGAGGCTGCGGTGGATCCTGCTGGCCGCCGGCCTGGTGGCGGCGCTCGCCCTGCCCTGGTTCGTCTATCCGCCGGTGGCGATGGACATCGTGGCGCTGGCACTGTTCGCCATCGCCGTGGACATCCTGCTCGGCTACACCGGCCTGCTCTCCTTCGGGCACGCGGCGTTCTGGGGGAGTTCGGCCTACGTGACCGGCCTGATCGCCACGCACTACGGCGTGCCGTTCCCGGTGGCCGTCGCCGGCGGCGCGGTCTTCGCGATGATTCTCGCGCTTCCCATCGGGTACGTGTCGGTGCGCCGCTCCGGGATCTACTTCGCGATGGTCACCCTCGCCTTCGCGCAGATGGTCTACTTCATCGGCTATCAGTGGAGCGACCTGACCGGCGGCGAGAACGGGCTGCAGGGCGTACCCCGGTCGTTCTTCGGCCTCGAACCGGTGGAGACCGAGTCGTTCTACTTCTATTACGCGGCCCTGCCGATCCTGCTGTTCGGCATGTGGGCGGCGTGGCGGATCGTGCACTCGCCGTTCGGGCGGGTTCTGGTGTCGATCCGCGACAACACACCGCGCGCCCGGGCGCTCGGCTATGACGTCGACAAATACAAGGCCGTCGCCTTCGTGCTCTCCGCCGGGCTGACCGGCCTGGCCGGTGGGGTGTTCGCGATCAGCCACGGATTCGTCGCACTGACCGAACTGCACTGGACCACCTCGGGCGACGTCGTGCTGATGACGGTTCTCGGCGGCATCGGCACGCTGTGGGGCGGAGTCGTGGGCGCGTTCCTGAACGTGACGCTCGCCGATTACCTCGCCTCCTCCGGCTTCCACGGCATCGACCTGATCACCGGCTCGGTCTTCATCCTCGTGGTGCTGCTGTTCCGCCGCGGAGTCTGGGGAACCGTCCGCCACCGGTGGCATGTCCGGCGGCTGCGACGTGCGTCGCAGCGCCGCCGGTGATTACAGTTCGCCAGACCGCAGCTTGCGCCACACCACGTCAGGAGAGGGCACCGGTCGGTGACATCGCGGAAAATACTCGACACCAAGTACCGGATCTCGGAAACGGCGATGGCCCTGTTCCTCAAGGACGGGTACGCGAACGTCACGGTCGAAGCCGTCGCCGAGGCGTCCAGCGTGTCCCGCCGCACCGTCTTCCGGCACTTCGAAAGCAAGGACGAACTGGTATTCCCGGACCACACCGAACGCCTCGGGCTGGTCGAGCGGTGTCTCGCGGCGGCTCCGCCCGGCACCGATCCGGTCGATGCCGTCATCACCGCCACCGAGGAGTCGCTCCGCGAATTCATCAGCCGGCCCGAACTCGTCCTCCGGCGCTACAAACTGACCCGCATCGTGCCGGAACTGCGCAAGCGGGAGGTCGTCGAACACGAGCGGTACGTGGCACTGACCCGGTCGTACCTGCGCGATCACCTCCCGCCCGACGCGCCCCCGTTCCAGCCGATGGCCCTCGCCGCCCTCATCGACGCGATCCACCGATCGGCGCTCGGCAACTGGGTACGCGAGGGCGGCGCGACCGATCCCGAAGCCGAACTGGCGGCGGGCATGGAATGGGTGCGCCGCATGATGACCCACCAGTCGGCGTTCTCGTCCGCTCCGCTGCTTCTCGCGCTGCTCCCGGACACGCCGCAGACCCGCCGCATGCTGACCTCGCTGAAGGACACCGCGGAGGAACTGCCCTGACACCCCGGGTTCCGGCGCGGCATTTTTGTCGTACCCCTGGCGGACACTGGAGTCCGTGAAGCGGGGGCATCGATGAGACCGGCGGCGAGCATCGCCCATGTTGACCTCGACGCGATGTTCGCCGCGGTCGAGCAGCGCGACAAGGTGTCGCTGCGCGGCCGGCCGGTCATCGTCGGCGGGGTGGCCGGCCGAGGTGTCGTCGCGACCGCATCGTACGAGGCACGCGCGTACGGGGCACGGTCGGCGATGCCGACCGCCGAGGCGAGACGGCGCTGCCCGCCCGGCACCGCGTTTCTCGCCCCGAGGTTCGCGGCCTACCGCAAGACCAGCGAGGTCGTGATGGCGTTGCTCGCCGACGTGTCGCCGCTGATGGAGCAGGTCTCGATCGACGAGGCCTACCTCGACCTGGCCGCCGCGGGCCGCCACGACCTGTCCGTGCCCGGGGTCACCGCGCTGGCCGAACAGATCAGAACGGCCATCGCCGCGGCTACCGGCGGGGTCACCGCGTCGATCGGCGTGGCCACCTCCAAGCTCGTCGCGAAGATCGGCTCGGACCTGCACAAACCGGACGGGCTGACCGTGTGCGCTCCCGGACAGGAACGGGCGCTGCTGCACCCGCTGCCGGTCACCCGGCTCCCCGGTGTCGGCCCCGCCACCGCCGAACGACTACGCCGCGCCGGGTTGCACACCATCGGTGAGCTCGCCCGGGTCGAGCTGCCGGAGCTGATCGACTGGTTCGGGCAGGCGCACGGGGCCGGCCTCTACCGGCTCGCCCGAGCCGACGACGACCGGCCGATCGTCGGCGAACGCGAAGCGAAATCCGTCTCCGCCGAGGAGACCTTCGACGTCGACCTGACCGACCGCACCCGCCTCAACACCGAGATCGATCTGCTCGCGACCCGGGTCGGCGGCCGGCTGCGCTCCGGTGGACTGTCGGCCCGCACCATCACCATCAAGGTCCGCCACCACGACTTCACCACCATCACCCGCTCGGCGACGCGCGCCCAGCCCACCGACGACCCCCGGCTGGTCGCGCAGTTCGCCCGGCGATTGCTGGCCGAGGTCGACACCTCCGCCGGCATCCGGCTGCTCGGCGTCGGAGCCACGACACTGGCCGGCTTCGTCCAGGACGACCTGTTCGGCTCGATGATCGACAGCCCTCCCGCCGACGATCCGCCGGTCAGCCCGGCGGCGGTCGCAACGGCCGGGCCACCCGAGGCCCCGCCGACCGCCTGGCGGCCGGGCCAGGATCTGCGGCACGACCACCACGGTGCGGGCTGGGTCTGGGGCAGCGGCCACGGGCGGGTGACCGTCCGCTTCGAGGGCCCGGGCACCCCACCCGGCCCGGTCCACACCTTCGCGGCCGACGACCCGGCCCTGCACCCGGCCGACCCACCCGACTGGGATCGAGCCGCAGCGGCGCGCGGCAGCTGAGCCACCACGATCGTGTCCCGGCCACTTTAGTTTTGGTGCTCACTCCGTCGTCGACGACGGCCCGGAGCTGCTGCGCATGGCGCAGCAGGCCGACCAGGACGGCCTCGACCTGATCTCGCTCTCCGACCATCCCTATCTCGGCGAGCGTCTGGACGCGTACGCCGCCATCGCCCTCATCCTCGGCCGCACGTCCCGACTGTCGGGTTTTGCCAACGTCACGAACCTGCCGCTGCGGCCCGCACCCATGCTGGCGCGCACGGTGACGACGCTGTCGCACTGTCCGGCGGCCGCGTGGTGCTGGGTGTCGGCGCCGGCGGGCGGTGGGACCGCATCGCCGACATGGGCGTACCAGGGCTCACTCCCGGGGCGGCCGTCGAGGCCTTCGAAGAGGCGATCCGGCTGGTTCGGCTGCTGTCCGGCGGCGGCCCGCCGGTGACGCACCAGGGGCGCCGTTTCCAGGTGCGAGAGATCGAGCCGGCCGCTGCGCCCACCCCTCCCGTGTGGACCGGATCCGTCGGGCGGAAGTCGCTGGCCGCCACCGGCCGGGTGGCTGACGGCTGGATCCCCGGCCACGCCGCGGACTGGCAGAGCCGGCGATACCAGGAATCGCGCCCGGTCATCGACGAGGCAGCGGCGGCCGCCGGCCGCGATCCCGGCGATATCCGTACGATCTTCAACCTGCCTGGCCGCATGACCACCCAGCCGCCGGCGAAAACCCGGGACCACGACGGCCGGTGGATCGGAGGTTCCGCCGCCCAGTGGGTCGAGGAACTGACCGGAGCCGTGCTGGAGCACGGCGCGGGCGGCTTCATGCTCTTCTCACCCAGCGGCGGCACGCCGGAGCCCGCCGCGCTGGACCGCTGGTCGAACGAGATCGTCCCAGCCGTGCGAGAAGCGACCGGCGGTACGCCGAGGTCGGCTATCTGAAGTAGTCGGCGCGGGCGATCACGCCGGTGATCCGCCCGTCGGTGAGGACGGCGAGCCACCGGGCATCGGCCGGTGTGCGGGCGAGAGCGTCCGCCACCGGCTCGTGCACCCCGGCCGTCGGCGGCGCGGGCTCGGCCAGGGCCGCGAGCGGAGTGTCCGCCGCCGCGGCCCCGCCGAGCGGCACCGAGCCGGCCACGTCACCGGGCGCCGGGCCGGTGCCCGCCCGCTGCGTGCGGGGCAGCAGCAACAGCGCGACCCCCGGTCCGGCGGGCAGGTCGCCCGCCCGGCCGGTGATCGGCGCGAGGACCGCCGGCCGCACCGGGCCGTCCCCGATCAGCGGCCCCGGCACCGCCGGCGCGGGAAAACCGGTCCGGCGCAGCCAGCCGTCGTCGAAGTATTTCGACAGGTAGGCCCGCCCGGAGTCCGGCGCGAGGACGACCACGAGCCCGTCCGGCCCGAGCTCGCGAGCCACCCGCAGCGCCGCCACCACCGCCGTCCCGGTGGAGGCGCCCACCAGGATCCCCTCCTCGCGGGCCAGCCGGCGGGTCATCTCGATCGACTCCCGGTCGCCGACCCGCTCGATGCGGTCGGCCACCTTCGGGTCGTAGGACTGCGGCCACACGTCCTCGGTGGTGTCCGGGTGGACGTAGTGCCCGATGCTCTCCACGTAGTACGGACTGCCGTCGCCGCCGCCGTACACCGAGTTCTCCGGATCGGCGCCGACGACGGTCACCGCGCCGGTCTCCCGCAGGTAGGCGCCCGCGCCGCTGATCGTGCCGCCGGTGCCGACCCCGGCCACGAAGTGGGTGACCCGGCCGCCGGTCTGCCGCCAGATCTCCGGGCCGGTGGTGGCGTAATGGGCGCCGGGGTTGGCGGGATTGTCGTACTGCCCGGCCAGCCATCCGCCCGGAGTCTCGGCGGCGAGCCGCGCGGCGATCTGCGAGACGTGCCGAGGGTCCTCGCGGGTGACCCCGCCGGTGGTGACGATCACCTCGGCGCCGTACGCCCGAAGTGCCGCGAGTTTCTCGCCGCTGCTCTTGTCGGGCACCACGACCAGCGCCCGGTAGCCGCGCTGCGCGGCGATCATCGCCAGCCCGATGCCGGTGTTGCCGGACGTGCCCTCGACGATCACCCCACCGGGACGAAGCTCGCCGGTGGCCTCGGCGGCGTCGACCATCGAGAGCGCGGCCCGGTCCTTGACGCTGCCGCCCGGGTTGAGGAACTCGGCCTTGAGGTGCACGGCGGCGTCGATGCCGGCGGTGACGCGGGTGAGCCGGATCAGCGGTGTGTTGCCAACGGCATCGAGCACACTCATGAATAGTAATCCTATAGGTGAAATAGATATTGCCGCTACGGAGATGTGCCGCCCCGCCGGGCGAAGTCATCGATGTCCGGCATGTGGCGTTCGGCCCACTCGCGCAGGGCGGCGAGCGGCTCGTCGAGCGAGCGGCCCAGGTCGGTGAGCCGGTAATGCACCCGGGGTGGGGTGGAGGGCTCCACCCGCCGATCGGCCAGGCCGTCGGCGGTCAGCGATCGCAGGGTCTGGGCCAGCATCTTGTGCGAGATGCCGGGGACGCGGCGCCGGAGCTCGGCGAAGCCCAACTCGTCCGGCTCGGCCTCGGCCAGCACCTTCACGATCATGGCGACCCACTTGCCGCCGACCCGGTCGAGCAGACGCCGGGTGGGGCAGGCCGGATCGAACAGGTCACCCCGGCGGGCAGGCACCACGGAGTTACCACCTTCCGGCGAAGTGCGTTCTTCCGCCCGATCCTAGCCGTCCTTACGGTAATCAGGTAACTGATGGTTACCAACCCGGGAGTGACATGCGCGTCGCGGCCAACGGCATCGAGATCAACGTGACGGTCGCCGGTGACGGCCCGGCGATCCTTCTGCTGCACGGGTTTCCGCACACCTGGCAGGTCTGGTCCGCGGTCATCCCCGAGCTGGCCCGCACCCGGCGGGTGATCGCGCCGGATCTGCGCGGGCTCGGCGGCACCACGCGGGCATCCGGCGGGTACGACGCGGGCACGCTCGCGGAGGACGCCCGGGCACTGCTCGACGCCCTGGACATCCCCGCCGCCGAGGTGATGGCCCTCGACCTGGGGGCGCCGCCGGCGGTGCTGCTCGCTCTGCGCCATCCCGAACGGGTCACCCGGCTGGTGGTGATGGAGGCGGTGCTCGGCGGGCTGCCGGGGGCCGAAGGCTTCACCCCGCCGTGGTGGTTCGGCTTCCACCAGGTCCCGGGCCTGGCCGAACAGGTTCTGGCCGGCCGCGAGGGGGAGTACCTCGACTTCTTCCTGCGCGCCGGCACGTTCGACGGGTCAGGTGTCGGCGGCGACCTGCGGGATGCGTTCGTCACGGCGTACACCGGGATGGAAAGCCTGCGCTGCGCCTTCGCGCACTATCGCGCGATGAGCGTGACCGCCGGCCAGATCGCGTCGGAGGCGCCGCGGCGCCTGCCGATGCCGGTGACGGCGATCGGCGCCCGGCCGGTCGGCGACGCGTTGCACCGCCAGCTGCAGCCGATCGCCGACGACCTCGACGGGCATCTCATTCCGGGGTGCGGTCACATCGTGCCGCTGGATCGCCCGCGGGCGCTGCTCGCACACCTGTAGGCGCCTGCTAGTCTGGATTCGGACTAGTAACCGATGGCGACTAGTCGGGACCGGGAGGAGCTGAGCGGTGGTGGAGGCTGATCCGGCCGGGGGATGGCTGCGCGGGGCACTGGACCTCGCGATCCTGGCCGTCCTGTCCGAGGGCGACCGCCACGGGTACGCACTGGCCCAGCGCCTGGCCGAGCACGGAGTCGGTCAGATCAAGGGCGGCGCGCTCTACCCGGTGCTCGGCCGGCTCGAGGCGGCCGGGGCGGTGGCCGCCGACTGGCAGCCGGGCGAGGGCGGCCCGGGCCGGAAGGTCTACGCCATCACCCCCGCCGGCCGCGACCGCCTCACCGCCGAGCGCGACCGGTGGCGCGCCTTCGCCGCCGCGTTCGATCGCATGCTCACCACGTCGACCGAGGAGAGCTCATGATGGCCAAGACCGAGCCGTTCGAGGGCTGGGAACTGAAGGCACGGATAGCTCTGGGTGACGAGGGCCTGGGCTACCACGCCGCAAACCCGATCATCGCGGACGTGCGCGCCCACTGCGAATACACCGGCGAGTCCCCGTACGAAGCGTTCGGTGACCCGAAGGAGTTCGCCGCGACGACGGCCGCCGAGCAGCCGCCGGAGCTGCTGGAGAAGGTCGACCGCGACGGCCTGACCCCGATGGGCCACCTGACCGGCCAGCTGTTCGTGCTGTCGCTGGCCGCCACCGTGCTGCCGCTGTTCTTCGCCGCAAAGGAACACACCTGGTCGTTCCCGGCCACCGCCGCGGCCCTCACCGGCACCGCACTGCTGATCGTGGCGTTGTTCGCGGTCCGGGGTGTCCCGCAGGCCCTGCGTGCGTCCGGCCGGCCCCACCTGGCGAAGTTCAGCTACATCGCGGCCGTGGTCTTCGGGGCGGGTGCGGCAGCGGCCTACACGGGGCTGTCCCGCGAACACCTCTTCCCCGTCCCGGCACCGGCGATCGTCGCGGTCGCGCTGGTCGGTCTTTATCTGCTGACGCGCGCCCCGAAAAAGCCCACCGAGCTCGTGCCGCACGTCGCACCCACCCCGCGGACGGCTCGGCCGACCGGCGCCGAGGCGTGGCTGACCCGCCTGACCGGCCTGCTGATCGGCCGCTACGACCTCGCCCCGGAGCGCGCCGGTGACCTCGCCCGCGAGGCCCGCGCACATGTGGCCGAGTCGGGCCGCACACCGGAGGAGGAGTTCGGCCCGGTCGAGGACTACGCGCTCGCGGTCTCCCGGCACGAGCCGATCCGCAAGGAGCCGTTCTACCGCACCCGCCCGGGCCGGATCCTCGGCGGCGCCGTGAGCGTACTGATCTGCGGCGGCGCCTTCGTGCAGTGGCTCGGTGACGGCCCCTGGTGGGCAACCTGGCTGCTGGCCTTCCCCGCCACCCTGGCGTCCCTCTGGATGCTGACCCGGACCATCCGGAGGCGTTGAGGAGCCGTCAGCCCTTCGTCGTGGCGGGGTCGATCCGATCCCGGTGCAGTGTCGTGGTGCCGCTGATGGTGTTGGGTGCGGCGGTGCGCGGAACGGTGAGTACGAAGGTGGAGCCGTGCGGGCGGTGCGGCCGGTAGGCGACGGTGATCCCGCCGGCCTGGGCGAGTCGCTGGACGAGATAGAGGCCGAGGCCGGTGCCTCGCTTGGTGAGAGCGACACCGGTGTCGGCGCGGGCGAACCTTTCGAACAGGTGCGCTACGAACGCGGGTGGCACGCCTTCGCCGTTGTCGGTGACCCGAATCTCGACGTGGCCGCGGTGGTGGGTGGCGGTGACGGTGACCGGTGGGGCGCCGTACTTGAGCGCGTTGCCGAGCAGGTTGGCGAGGATCAGCTGGAGATGGGCCGGGTCCGCGAGGGCGATTGCCTGGTCGGGGGCCAACACCTTGATGGGCTGAGCGGAGCCCGCGGCGTGCGCGGTGGCGGCTTCGGCGACAAGGTGGCTGAGGTCGACCGGTTTGGGGCGGGCGATGAGGGCGCCGGCGTCGAGTTGGGCGAGGGTGAGGATTTCGTCGACGAGTTGGTCGGCGCGGTGCCCGGCGGCGGTCATCTGCCGCACGTACCGGATCCGGTCGTCGTCGGACAGGTCGGCCCACTCCTCGATCAGCAGCTCGCCCCGGCCGATGATGCCGGTCAGCGGCTGGCGTACGTCGTGGGTCAGCATGGCCATGAAGTCGGCCATCTGAGCGTTGACCTGCTGCAGCTGTTCGGCGCGTTCGGTGAGTTCGGCCTGCTGGCGGTCGCGGGCGCGTTGCAGCGCGTGGCGTTCGGTCACGTCGATGATCTGGGTCGCGAAGAACTGCGGGCTGCCACCCGGCTCGCGGAGCAGGGCACTGGTCACCACGGCTTCGATCAGGTGCCCGTCGGCGTGCCGATAGCGTTTGTGGAGTTCGAAGCTGTCGAGCCGGCCGGCGAGGCAGTCACGCAGCACTTCCAGGCCGGTGTCTTTGTCGTCGGGATGGGTGATGTCGGCGAAGTGTTTGCCGACGAGTTCGTCGACCGGGCGGCCGAGCATCTGCGCGAATGCCGGGTTGATCCGCAGGAACCGACCGCGCGGGTCGGTGATGATCATGCCGATCCGGGAGTGGTCGAACACCTTGCGGAAGCGCTGTTCGCTGATCTGCAGCTCGCGGCGGTGCCGTCGGGCACGGGCGGCGGCCGCGACGACCAGCAGCCCCACCCCGGCGGCGGTAGCCAGCGCGGCTTGCCCGGCGATCTCGTTGCCGCGCACGGAGGCGAACAGGACGTCCTCCGGGACGGTCGCCGACAGCCGCCACGGTGTTGCGGGAATGGGCAGTGACACGTACCGCCACCACCGTCCACCGGCCTGATACCGGCCACGGTCATGGTGGGTCAGCGCGCGGGCCAGGTCCGGGTTGTCGGCGGACAGCGACGGTGTGCTGGTCCGGATGGTGTGGTTGCTGGCCGCGACCGCCCCGGCGGAGTCGGTCAGCTGCACCTGGATGCCGGCCAGCGTCCAGGCGCTGGACAGATACGCCGACAGCGGGCTGCGGGCGATCGTGACCGCGCCGGAGAACACCCGCCGTCCCGAGGTCGTGTCGAAGGGGACGGCGAACGCCACGACGAAGTCTTTCCGTACCGCCGACCGGACCACCTGCGACACCGCCGGCCGCCCGTCGTACACGGCGGTCCGCAGGTGCGCGTAGCGGCCGGTCAGGTCTCGCCCGCGCTGCGACGGATCGGGCGGCACGGCGTGCAGCAGCCGGCCGCGGGCATCCAGCAGCACGGCGGCGGGGTAGCCGAACCCGGCCACCGAGCGGGTGAAGTCCCGCTGGCTCACCACGGAATCGGCCAGCAGAGCCTGCGCCTGAACCCGCTCACGGTCGATCAGATCCGCGACGTAGCTGGCCACGAAGTCCGCCATCAGGTCCAGCCGCAGGTCGAACCGCTGCACCACGGCGGCCCGGCCCCGATTCTGCGCCCACAGCAGCGCCGCCGCGCCGCCGGCGGTCAGCAGCAACCAGATCGCCAGCGGAGCGGCCACGAACCGCCACCACACCCGCGGCAGCCAGCCAATCCGCATCCCTCAACCATCAACCGGCCCGACCATAACCGCAGCCCAATCCCGTAACCGCAACCATCGCTGGCACGGGTTGCGGTGCCGGCCGGAAGCCTCGGGAACGCTCGGCGGTGTGACATGATCGGCGGCCCCGTCGGGCGAGGGGAGGGCGAGTGCGGAGCGCACGATTGATCATCCGCCGGTTCGCCGTCAGCGACCTGGCCGACTTCCTGACGTCCCAGGCTGATCCGGTGGTGCGTCGGTACCTGCGGGGCAAGCTGCTACGAACTGGTGGTCCACCAGGCGGACCTGCGGGACCGCCTGTAGGTCCACTGTCCATGTAAAAACTTCGTTTCCGTAAGCACAAGGGTTGACTTTTCTGCCTGACGCCCCATCAGGCGGTTCTCATGGACCGTGCAGTGGGCCACATTTACGGTCGCGTCATGACTCACATCGATCGACGTCGTCTTCTGCGGGGCAGTGTCGCGCTCGCTGGTGCAGCCGCGCTCACGCCGCTGAGCAGCCCGGCGTACGCGATGGCTCCGCTCGGCGAGGCTCAACCCCTCGACGGCCGCCCTTTCCCGGCCTACGACTACACCCGCGCGAACAAGCTGCCGCGCGAGATGACCGGCTACTGGACCAAGTCGTTCGACGTCGGCGGCACGACCCGGACCGCCAAGGTGTACATCTCTCCCGCGACCCCCATCCGCGCCTACTACACGGTGATCGCGGTGCCCGACGGCACCGACACCGCCGATTTCCTTCAGTCGTCGGGCTGGCGAGACGTCGCCGACCAACGGCAGGAGGGCCTGTTCGTCCTGGAACCCGGCCCCGCCGGGTGGACCGCTGCCGAGGCGGAAGCCGACTACCTCGCCGCCGCGCTGGGCTTCTACCAGAGCAACAACTACTTCTCGATCTTCGGAGAGAACTACCTCGTCGGATACGGCGGCGGCGCCCCCGCGCTCGAGGCGTGGGCGGTCGCCAACCCCCTCAAGGTCATCGCGCAGGTGTACGTGGACTCCGCCGGCCTCAGTGCCGCCTACCTCGAGTCGTACGGGTCGCGTGAATACGACGGCCGGACGCAGTACTCACCGGTCGACTTCCCCGCCGGCTTCCGGCTCATCCGGTACGACGAGACCGTCCTGCCGACCTGGTACATCCGCCCCGACACGCGCCGAGCCGCGGCCAGCCTCGCCTATTGGAAACGTTCCAACGACACCGTGCCGTCCGGACACCACGACGACGTCCTCGGCACCGTGTATCGGCAGCGCCGCGGCTCGGACCGATGGATGACCTCACACGCCGGTCCGATCTCGAAGGTCGCCGTCCGGAAGGACCGGGCTTCCACCCGCCGGATCGTCGAGTTCCTCACCGCGTACACCCGCTACGAGAACTCCTTCGCGTACGGCAACCAGCTCTACCCGAGGGCCGACTTCCGCCGCCTCGGCATCGAGGTCCACACCATGCAGGTGGCCGGCTTCGTCCGGGAGTACCTTGTCTACCGGCCCCGCTCCGCGCGTCGCAAGGCGCCCGTCGTGTTCGTGTGGCCCGGCGACAGCCAGACCGACAAGGTCTTCGTGGACGCCACCCAATGGTGGAAGGTCGCCGACCGCGAAGGAATCATCCTCGTCATCGTCTGCGAGCAGTACAGCCGCACGTCGGTGGTGGTCAGTCACCGTGACTCGCTGGCCTTCTACCGCCAACTCCGCGACGTGATCGCGGCCCGCCACGACGTTGACACCACCCGCTTCTACTCCACCGGACAGTCCGCCGGCAGTGGCGTCACGCAGAACCTCGCCATCGCGTTTCCCGAGTACTTCGCCGCGGTCGCGTCCAGTTCCTTCCCCGCCGCCCCGAATGCCGCGGGCACGGTCACCCTTGACGGCGTGGCCTACCCCGCCCGCAGGCAGAAGATTCCCAACTACCTGATCTACGGGTACGGCGACATCCAAGGCTTCGTCGGCACCCTCTGGGACGACACGCAGAACCAGACGGACAGCTGGGCGCAGTACCACCTGGGCGTGGACGGCCTCACCCTCGCCGATGTCGACACGGTCGCCGGCCGGCGCAGCGGATTCCGCGACCGTTTCCAGACCTGGACCTGGTACGACAAGAACACTCACGCACCGATCCTCAAGCTGACCAGAAACGTCTACCGGTCGCACAACACGACCGCCGAGGAGCCACCCTTGCTCTGGGACTTCCTCAAGCACTACAGCCGAGAGATCGCCGCCGACGGCACCGTCGCCCGTTACTACAGCCCCTCCGCGTTCCGCCGCCCCGGCGACCGACGCCGCATCTGAACCACAGCACCCTTCGGGGGGAAGAGTCAGGATTGCCCGACGGGCACCGCTACCGGGGAGGGAGTGTCGATCAGCCGGGCGAGCAGTTGGAGGCGTTCACTGTCGGGGCTGTCCTCCTCGGCGGTGTAGGCGACGATCATCGGCCCGGGTGACGCGCCGGGCAGCCGGTAGGCGTCCCAGTCCAGGCTGAGTTCGCCGACGAGCGGGTGAATGATGCGCATCCGGCCGCGGGTGGTCTCCTCGATGTCGTGCCGGCCCCAGAGCGTACGGAACTCGTCGCTGTTCACCGCGAGTTCGCCGACCAGCTCCAGGGCTCGCGGGTGGTTGGGGTCGGAGGCCACCGCGGTACGCAGCATCGCGGTCAGCTCACCGACGGTCGCCGCGCGGTCGGGACAGGTCAAGTCGGCGCCCGGCTGCAGGAGCAACCACAGCATGTTCCGTGCCGGCGCCGGCAGCGCGGTGAGCTCGCCGAGCAGGGCACCGGCCAGCGGATTCCAGGCCAGCACGTCGAGGTGCCGGCCGACGACCAGCGTCGGTGCGGTCATCGTGCGCAGCAGCCGCAGGGTAGTGGCGGGCACCACCTCGGGCGTGCGACGCCGGCGTCGGTTGACCGGTCTGCGGGCGGCGGCGGCGAGCGTGTGCAGATGCCGGGTTTCCTCGGCGGAGAAGTTCAGGGCCCGCGCGAGCGCCTCGAGCACCTGCTCGGAGGGCCGCACGTCGCGACCCTGCTCCATCCGCTGGTAGTAGTCGGAGCTGACGCCGGCCAGCAGGGCGATCTCCTCCCGCCGCAGTCCGGAGACCCGGCGGCGCGGCCCGGGTTCCAGTCCCACGTCCTCCGGTCGTATCCGGGTCCGCCTGGCCTTCAGGAACTCCGCAAGCTCGCGGCGGGGATCGTCGTCCATGCCGGCCAGTATGCATCCGGTTGCCGGCCGGAAGGTGGGTCCCGTTGTCCCAGGAAACACCGGCCGACCATGTTCGCGGCGCGGCCCGTCAAGCTCGGTGCGGCAGACGTTGACGACCGAGAGGACCAGAACCATGAAAGCCGCCCAGATCTTTTCGTACGGCACACCGGACGTTCTCGCGGTGACCGACGTCGAGCGGCCCGAGCCGGGCCCGGGTCAGGTGCTGGTCGCCGTCGCGGCGTCCAGCGTGAACGGGCACGACGCACTGGTCCGCGCGGGTGCCGCGAAGATAATCTCGGGTCGCCGGTTCCCGGTCGGTGTCGGTCTGGACTTCGCCGGTTCCGTCGCCGCCACCGGCCCGGGCGTCGACAGCGTTCGGGCCGGCGATCCGGTGTGGGGCACCGTGCACCCGAGGGAGAAGCACACCATCGCGGGCGCCGCCGAGTACGTCGTCGTCGCGGCGGACCGCGTCGGCCCCATCCCCGCCGGGATGTCATCGGTGCAGGCCGCGGCGCTGGTCGTGCCCGGCATCACCGCCTTGACCGCGCTTCGCGGTGCCACTCACCTGAAAGCCGGCGAAAGTGTCCTCGTGCGTGGTGCGGCCGGCGGGGTCGGCATGGCCGCGGTCCAACTTGCTCACGCGTTCGGCGGCCGGGTCACCGCCCTGGCCCGAGACCGGCACGCCGCCGCACTCACCGATCGGGGCGCCGAACGCGTCCACGACTACCGGCACACCGCGCCGGACGAGATCGGCCTGTTCGACGTCATCGTCGACACCGTCGGCACCGACCTCGCCCGCTACCGCCGCCGACTCACCAAGAGCGGCCGGATGGTCACGGTGGGGCTGTCCGGCCCCGCCATCGCCGCGATCGCCGCGTCCACGGTCTTCGGTTCCCGCCGCATCCGCACCTTCAGTGCGGATCCACGGACTGCGCAGCTCGCCGAACTCGCCGAACAGTTCGCTGCCGGCGCGGTCGTACCGGTGATCGACGGCGTCTACCCGCTCGCCGACATCGCCTCGGCGCACCGCGCCTTCGGGAAAGGCGGCGCCCAGGGTCGGCAGATCGTGCAGATCGCAAGCTCCTGAAGTTCAGTGGAATCGATCGAAACGGAACACATCAACCGCCAGATGCTCGGATAGTGATGGGCGGTAAGAGGACGCCCGGCGGGGGCAGAAACTCTGACTTTTAGTCGAAAAGAGGGACTGTTATGGCAGCGATGACTCTTTCTGCACAGGCCGAGACCGGGGCAGGTTCCCGGCGGCGATCTCTCGCTGATCTGAGTGTCAGCGTGAAGGTTGTCGCCGCGGTCGGAACCGCCGCTCTGGTCGCGTTGATCATTGGAATTCTCGGACTGACAGCGTTGAGCAAGGCCAGCAACTCGGCCGAGCTGATCTACAGCAGCAACGTCGCCAGCATCAAGGCGGTCGGTCAGGTGAAGGCGGTCATCTTGCAGGCCCGGGTGGACACCGCGAACCAGGCATTGTCCGTGGATGCGGCTTCGACGAAGAAGTTCACCGACGCCTTCACCGCCGACCTGCAGAACTTCACCACCGCGATGGCCGCCTACCGGGCCAGCCACCCGGCGTCGGACGCCGCCCTGATCGACGAGCTGCAAACCGACTGGGACGCCTACGCCGACATCGCCACCAACAAGCTGATCCCGGCCGGCAACCGCAGCGATCTGGCCGGATGGGCCAAGGTCCGCGACTCTTCCGTGTTGCCGATCTTGACGAGACTGTTCGACAAGCTCGCCACCATGGACGGTCTGGAGACCGCGGACGCGGCGAAGAACGCCGCCGCCGCGAAGTCCGGGTACGAGTCCAGCCGGACCACCTCGATCATCACCCTGACCGTCGGCCTCGTTCTCGCGCTGGCGATCGGTGTCATCGTTGCCCGTAAGATCGTGCAGTCGCTGACCAAGGTCACCTACGTGTGTGACGGGCTCGCTGACGGTGACCTGACCCGCCATACCGGCCTCGACACCGACGACGAGCCCGGCCGGATGGCCCGTGCCCTGGACACCGCCCTGAGCCGGCTGCGGCAGACGATCGCCACCATCGAGGGATCAGCTACCTCACTGGCCGGCGCATCGGAGCAGATGAGTAGCACCGCGGCGAACATCGCCGCCTCGGCGGAGCAAACCTCGGCGCAGGCCCTCGCGGTCTCGGCTGCCGCGGAAGAGGTTTCCCGCAGCGTCGAAACGGTGTCCTCGGGCAGTGAGCAGATGGGGGCGTCGATCCGGGAGATCTCCCAGAACGCCGCCGAGGCCGCCCGGGTCGCCTCGGAGGCGGTCACGATCACCGCGAACACGTCGGCCACGATGAACAAACTCGGTGATTCGTCGGCGGAGATCGGCAACGTCATCAAGGTGATCACCGCGATCGCCGAGCAGACCAACCTGCTGGCTTTGAACGCCACTATCGAAGCGGCTCGTGCCGGGGAGATGGGTAAAGGCTTCGCGGTGGTCGCTTCCGAGGTCAAGGATCTGGCTCAGGAGACCGCCCGGGCCACCGAGGACATCTCGCGGCGGGTGCAGGCGATCCAGTCCGATACCAGCGGCGCGGTGGCCGCGATCGATGAGATCTCGACGGTGATCGAGCGGATCAGCGAGTTCCAGACCACGATCGCGTCGGCCGTGGAGGAACAGACGGCTACCACCGCGGAGATGAACCGCAGCGTCGCCGAAGCGGCCGGCGGGGCGGGGGAGATCGCGCAGAATATTACCGGGGTGGCCGAGGCTGCCCGGATGACCAGCCAGGGCGTCACCGAAACCCAGCAGGCCACCACCGAACTCGCCCGCATGTCCACCGAGCTGAGCAGCCTGGTCGCCACCTTCCGGGTCTGAGCGCGGAAAATGTCATACGCGGCCGTCATCCTGGATTCATGGCAGCCTCGGCCGCGACTCCAGCACCCGCCCGCATTGACTTGGCGATCAACGAAGCGCGTTCCAGGTTCGTTCAGCTGGTGCGGCTGACCCGCCTGAATCGCCAGGTCACGGTGATTGTCGAGCAGGGGCAGGCGGTGGCCGCCATCGTCCCCGTGGACCTCCTTGATCCCCGGCGCGACGAGCCGGACCCTGCTGCCGGCAACGCCGCCGGGTGGCTGCAGCGACTCGAGAAGGTCCGGCACGACCTGAGGGGTCAGCACGCCGCCCGGACCGCTGAGCTTCGCCAAGCACTCGACGAAGCGTGGGGCATCGTCGATCAGCTCCGACCGGCAGGGGCCGACCGGCAGATCGACATTCAACGAGCCGC
The DNA here is from genome assembly GCF_018332695.1 of Paractinoplanes toevensis. Classification (GTDB taxonomy): domain Bacteria; phylum Actinomycetota; class Actinomycetes; order Mycobacteriales; family Micromonosporaceae; genus Actinoplanes; species Actinoplanes toevensis. Next base: position 17,527 of record NZ_BOQN01000021.1, on the reverse strand, counting down.
CCATGCGCATCTACGCCGCAAGGACTAGGAGGTCTATCCAAGTGACAGCCCCTCGGTGATCACCCGTGTCTCCGGCCGGCATCCGGCCACCGAGGACATTCGGCTGCCTGCGACGTCTTTGACATCTTGACTTCACAAAGACCGTGGCTAACCATGTGGGAGCGCTCCCAGACATTGACGCTCTTGAAAGGGTTGTTGCCATGAGACACCGCATCGCAATAGTGGCGGCGGCCTCCGGCCTGCTTCTCGCCTGCGGGGTGGCCGCGGTGTCCACCGCATCGGCCGCCGCTGCCGGCTGTTCGGCGACCTACACGGTGGCCAGTCAGTGGCCGGGCGGATTCCAGGGCGGTGTGTCCTTCACCAATCTGGGCGATCCGCTGAGCAACTGGAAGCTCGAGTTCGACTTCCCCGCCGCCGGTCAATCGGTCGGCCAGGGCTGGAACGCGACCTTTGCCCAGTCCGGCGCCCATGTCACCGCCTCGAACATGAGCTGGAACGGTGCGGTCGCCACCGGCGGCTCCGTCTCGGTCGGTTTCATCGGCTCGTTCAGCGGCAGCAACTCGTCGCCCACCGCGTTCAGCGTCAACGGCATCGCCTGCACCGGCAGCTCCACGACCACGCCGCCGACGACCGCACCGACCACGCCGCCCACCACCGCGCCGACGACGCCGCCCACCACCGCGCCGACCACGCCGCCCACCACCGCACCGCCCGGCGGTGCCGCACCGGCCCTGCACGTGAACGGCAACAAACTCGTCACCGCCGCCGGCGCGACCTACCGGCTGCTGGGCGTCAACCGGTCCAGCGCCGAGTTCGCCTGTGTCCAGGGCAAGGGCGTCTTCGACAGCCCGCAGCCCGACCAGGCCACGGTCGACGCCATGAAGGCGTGGAACATCCACGCGGTCCGGATCCCGCTCAACGAGGACTGCTGGCTCGGCACCTACGGCACCCCGAGCGGCGCCGAATACCAGACGGCCGTGCAGGACTACGTCAACCTGCTGGTGGCCAACGGGATCAACGTGATCCTGGACCTGCACTGGAGTCACGGCGCCTACACCGGCACCACCAGCGCGTGTGCCGATGTCAACGCGACCTGCCAGAAGCCGATGCCCGACGCCCAGTACGCGCCGAAGTTCTGGTCCAGCGTGGCGACCATGTTCAAGGGCAATGACGCGGTGCTGTTCGACCTGTTCAACGAGCCCTACCCGGACGCGGCCAACAACTGGTCGGACATGACCGCGGCGTGGACGTGCCTGCGTGACGGCGGCACCTGCACCGGCATCACCTACGAGGTGGCCGGCATGCAGGACCTGGTCGACGCCGTCCGCGCCACCGGCGCCACGAACGTGCTGCTGGTTCCCGGTCTCACCTGGACCAACGATCTGACCCAGTGGCTGGCCTACAAGCCGGTCGACCCGAAGAACAACATCGTGGCGTCCTGGCACTCGTACAACTTCAACGCCTGCGTCACCACGGCCTGCTGGGACAGCCAGATCGGCTCGGTGGCCGCGCAGGTTCCGGTGCAGGCCGGTGAGATCGGCCAGGACACCTGCGCCCACGACTACATCGACAAGGTGATGGCCTGGGCGGACGCGAACGGCGTCGGCTACACCGCCTGGACGTGGAACCCATGGGGCTGCACCGGCGGCAACGTCCTGATCCAGGACTACACCGGCACCCCGACCGAGACGTACGGCTCGGGCTTCAAGGCGCACCTGCTCACCGTCCACCCGTAACGGTCAACCGGGATCCCGGCCCACGCCGGGATCCCGGCCTCCGAAGGGGCACCATGCCGCGAGGATTCCGCGTCCTCGATGGGCTTCGACCGCGCACCACCGAGACCGCGAGCAGCCGCATCCTGCGTCGCCCGGACAACTATGACGACGGCCTGACGCCCGGCGGCAACCTGCACGCGGGTCTGATACGGGCGCTGCGTCATCCGGTCTGCTGACGCTGGCACGGCACGCAGAACTGGGCGTACGGCCGGATCTCCAGCCGTTCCAGCGGGATGCCGGCGCCACAGCGTTGGCACGTCCCGTAGCTGCCCTCGGCGATGCGCCGTAGCGCCTGAGCGGTTTCGGCCACCGCTCGGCGGGTTGATTCGATCCGTGCCGTCATGGTGTCGCGGTCGTGGCCGCCCAGGTCCGGCTGTCGGCTGGAGACGGTGAGTTGGGTGAGTTCCTGGGTGTGCAGCAGGAACTGCTCTTCCAGGCTGACCCGGAGGCGGTCCAGCGGGTCGTGGACGGTGCTGGTCATGTGACGGGTCCTTTCACGGTTTGACGCCGGGTTCATCGCAGCGCCGCCGACCTCGCGGTGCTCTGTTCGGCGTGGACCGGCCGGCGCCCGATCCACCGGCCGTGCGCCGGGTCGCGCCGGGTCGCCGGGGCCGCGTCCCGGACGGTGTGGTCCGGAATTACAACCAGCCGGTCGACGATGCCGGTGACACCGGGGACCGCCTCGGTCAACCGGGCGGCCGCGACGGCCGTCGTCCTGTCTGCGACCCGCCCGGTGAGCATGACGACACCGTCGTCGACGGTGGCCTGGACCGTGCCGGGTGGGATCGTCAGCGTGTGACCGAGGACGCGGTGCATCACCTCATCACGGATGACGGCGTCGAGCCGGGCGTGGATCTTCAGAAGGTCCGATCGGGTGATGATGCCCCGCAGCCGATGGTTGCCGTCGACCACCAGCAGCCGGCCGACGTCGCCGCGGTACATCATTCTGGCCGCCGCGGGCAGCGACGCGTCGACGGCGATGGTCAGCGGTGGGCCGCTCATCACCTCGGCCGCGGTGCCCTCCGGCCAGCGCACGCTCGGTGGCACCCACCGGCGCCACCGAGCGCTGCGGGGCGAGGCTTCCGGCGTACCGATCTCGATCTTCTTGTGCAGGTCGGTCCACGAGACCACGCCGAGCACGACGTCGAAGGTGTCGACGATCGGCACGGCGCTGATCTCGCGCTCGGCGAGCAGGGTGACGATTTCCGCGACCGAGGCGTCGACGGGGGCGGTGGTCACCTCGGTGGTCATCACGTCGCGTACGCGCCACTGGGGCATGGTGCTCCTCTCCTGCAGCGACCGGGTCGCACCGTGGAACGGCAGCCGGTCGGCGGTGACAGCGGTCATGATCTGACCCGCTCGGAACGGTCGCCGGCCGGCGACGTCGGCCCCCGCGGTTCGGCGCGGTGGCGGTAGATCAGTTCGGCCCGGGCATACCGGCGCAGCCGGTACATGCCGGCCAACGCGGCGACGACCAGAACGAACACCAGCGCCTCGATCACGCCCCGACTCACCAGCAGCGTCACCGCCGACAGGACGACGGCGGCGCCCGCGGCGAGCGCCCATGACACTCGGAGATTGCGGAATCGCATGTCTTTCCTCCCATCCGATCGACCTCAATGCTCACCCGGCGCGACCGGACCGTGACAGGGGCGCGGTGGACGAAGTTGGCGGGTCTACACTGCCGACCATCGGCAAAGAACGTGTACGGGCGGCCGTGGTGCCGAACGATGGGGGAGGCAGATGCCTGACAGCTCCCGGCAACGCGGCGGGCGCCGGCCGGCGGCACCCGAGCCGGACGATGCCTGGCTCGTAGGGGTCGCCGAAGGGGCTAGCCGGGACGCCGGCGGCGTTCCGGTCGAGTTGCTCGGTGACTACTTGACGTTGCTCGCCGACGCGGCCACCTACGGGCGTACGGCCAAACGCCGCGAGTTGGACGCGGTCGGTCTGCTCGGCCGGCAGGCGGCCGAGCAGGGCATCTCCGCGGGACGGGTGGTGCAGCTCTACCTGTCGGCGGCGCGTCGGCTCTGGCAGGACCTGCCGATGGTGGTGCGCTCCCGTGACCGTGAGGAGGTCCGCGCGGCTGCCGCCGCGGTGCTGCAGGTCGTCGACAAGGCGGTGGCGACCCTTGCCGAAGGCTATGCGGTGGCACGTCGTGACCTGGTCCGGCGGGAGGAGGCCCTGCGCCGGGAACTGATCGACGACCTGCTGCGCGGCGACTCCGACCTGGGAACGCTGGTGGAACGGGCCGAACCGTTCGGGCTCGACCTCGCCCGGGTCCATCAGGTGGCATTGGCTGCCCCCAGCCGGCGGCTGCCGGACGCCGACGCGGCGATCAGCGCACTCGAGGCGGTCATCTTCGACCGGCTCGGCGACCGCGACGTTCTCGTCGCGACCAAGGACGGCCTACTCGTGGTGCTGGCACCGGCCGATTCCCCGGCGGCAGGCCGGCTGTCGCCGTCGATGGACGCCGGCAACGAGCTGGGCCGGCTCGTGCATCAGGAGCTCGACCGCCTGCCCCGCGGACGACCGTGGCGGGTGGCGGTCGGGCGCGCCCACCCCGGTCTGTACGGCATCGCCCGCTCCTACGAGGAGGCTCGTGAGGCGCTCACCATGGCCGGCCGGATCCACACCGACACGGCCGTCCTCAACGCTCACGACTTGCTCGTCTACCGGGTCCTGCTGCGCGACCAGCCCGCCATCGTGGACCTCGTCCAAGCGGTGCTCAGCCCGCTGAGCCAGGCGCGCGGCGGCGCCGGGCCGCTGCTGGACACGCTGGACGCCTACTTCGCCACCGGCACCGTGGCCACCGAGTCGGCGAAACGGCTGCACGTCTCGGTGCGCACGGTCACCTACCGGTTGGACCGGATCAAGACGCTGACCGGTTACGACCCGGCCGACCCCGCGCACCGGTTCACCCTGCAGGCGGCGGTGCTCGGCGCCAAGATGCTCAACTGGCCGCAGGAACCGATGCCGGGCCCGGCATGACGGTCATCGCCGGCACGGCTTGCCGACCGTCGGCAAACAGCCGCTCGCAAGCTCGCCGTCGCCGACCCTGACGGTTCACGCCTCACCCGGCCACGATGGACAGGTCAGATCAGGCCATCGACAGGGAAGATGAGGTGTACGACCATGCAACCGTGGCGGGTCAGCGACGTCATGACCGCCCCCGTGATCACTACTGCCGAGGACACGCCGCTCAGGGAACTCGCCGGCATCCTCACCAGCCGCCGGCTGAGTGCCGTGCCGATCGTTGGTCACGACGAGCGGCCGGTGGGTCTGGTGTCGGAAGCCGATCTGCTGGCGACCCTCGCCCCCCGCAAGACCCGGGCGACCAGGGCCGCCGCAGCTGTGGACGTGATGAGCAAACCCGTGCTGAGCATCGCGCCGGACGCACCGCTGTCCGAAGCGGCGACGAAGATGCGAGCCAAGAACGTGAAACGGTTGCTGGTCACCGACGGGTCCGGCCGGCTGGTCGGCATCGTCTCCCGCGCCGACCTGTTGCGCCCCTACTCCCGCTCCGACGCGGCCATCCGCCAGGACGTGACCGATCGCGTCCTACGACGCACCCTGTGGATCGACAGCAGCCAGGTGCGGGCCGACGTCTACGCGGGGGTGGTCACGCTCACCGGCACCGTCGGCCGCCGAACCACCGCCGCCATCGCGACACGGCTGACCGCACAGATACCCGGAGTCGTCCGCGTCGTGAACGAGATCCGTGACAGCTTCGACGACACCGCACTGGCCCGCTCACGGATCCACAAGACGCATCCGTTCAGCGCCGAACCGTTCCGGCCCTGATGCGCGGCGTTCGCCGGTGCCGGCGGCTCCGCCCGGTGAGCCGGCGGGCCACGCGGTCGCGGCTTTCGGCGCAGGCCCGGAACCAAGTGTGGTCGGCGACTGACCTTTGTCAGGCCGGCTGGGCCGGATGGCTGGTCAGGACCTTTTCCAGCAGGACGCGCAACTGGTGACGTTCGTCAGGATCAAGGGCGACGAGCAATTCATTTTGTACGTCGAGGGCGAGCGCGTGCAGGTCGTCCAGGTGCTGCAGGCCGGCTGCGGTGGAGGCGACGATGTTGCGCCGCCGGTCGGCCGGGTCGGTGCGCCGTTCGACGTGTCCGTTGTTCTCCAGGCGCGTGACGATGCCGTTGACGTTGTTGCGGTCCAGTCCCAGCCGCCGGCCCAGTTCGGTCTGGCTGAGCTCGCCGTACTCCCGCAGGGTGGCGAGGACGGCGAAGTCGGAGCGCGCTTCGAGCGGCATCCGCGCCGCGGTGAATCGGGCCCCGAGGGTCGAGACCCGCCCCGCCTGCCAGCTGGCCAGATTGCGCAGGAGGGCCGGCGCTCCAGGGTCGGTCATGTCGTCATCCTAACCGATTTGTTGGTACGGCCAACAGAGTCGTGATACGTTGGTGAGACCAACATTGGTTTCACCAAGGAGTTTCGATGACGAACCAAGCGGCTCGGCGGGTCCTCATCCCTGGCGGCAACGGCGCAGTGGGCGAGGGCGCGGTCCGCGCCTATCTCGCAACCGGCGCCGAGGTCGTCGTGCCGACCCGGACCGAGCAGCGCGCGGACGAGTTCCGCGAGCTGCTCGGCGACGCGGCGACCGGCCACCTGCACCTGTTCGCCCACGACTACTCGACCTTCGAGGGCGCCGAGGCGCTCGCCGTGACGATGCAGGACCGGCTCGGCGGCATCGACGACGTGGTAGCGCCCATCGGCGGCTGGTGGGCCGGCAAGCGACTGTGGGAGATTGACGCCGCCGACTGGGACGACGCTTTCACCGGGCTTGCCACGACCCACATGGCGGTCGCCCGGGCCGTCATGCCACGGCTGAGCGGGCGCGGCGCGTACGCGATCGTCGTGGGCGAGTCCGCGGCCTACCCCGTTCCCGGCAGCGGGCTGGTCAGCATGGAGCAGGCCGCCGTACTGATGATGCAGCGGGTTCTCGCCGCCGAGGCCGGGGACGAGAAGCGGATCCACGCGCTCGTGCTCGGCCCGGTCCGGACCCGTCTGGTGGCGGGCGAGGCCTCCTGGGTCAGTGCCGAGCAGGTCGGCGCCGTCGCTGTCGCGCTCTCCCGGTCACCCGGCGAGTCGAGTCGCGAAGTGTCACTGCGTACCGGCGCCGACGCCGAGCTGATCCTGGCGAGGCTCGCATGATCCTCATGACGACAGCCGGCAAGGTGGGCGCCGAGGCGGCGCGGTCGCTGGCCCAGCACGAAACGCCGGCCCGCGTCCTGGTGCGCGACCCGCGGAAAGCCGCCGCGCCGGCGCAGGCCGGCGTGGACGTCGTCATCGGTGACCTTGATGATCGGGACACCGTCGACGCGGCGATGCGCGACGTCTCGGCCGTGATCCTGGTGAGTCCGGCGATCCCGGCCCAGGAGATCACCGTCATCGACAGCGCCGTCGCCGCGGGCGTGTCGCACGTCGTGAAGGTCACCAGCAAGGTGTCGTCCGACTCACCCTCACCCGCAGGGCACGCGGGCAAGACCTACTGGCCGACCGGTCCGGCGAGCCTCTCCTACGCCGAGGCGGCCGAGGAGCTCTCCGCGGTGCTCGGCCGGCCCATCACCTTCCGCTCGCTCACCTTCGAGGAGCAGAAACAGGACATGGTCGATGCCGGCGTTCCGGAGCGCATCGCGGAGATGAATGCTCAGGCCATCAGACTGTTCGCCGAGGGCGACTCGGACTGGGTCACGGACGACGTGCCCGCGATACTCGGCCGGCCGGCGGGCACCTTCCGCCAATTCGTCGTGGACCACGTGGCCGCCTTCAGGTGACGCGGTGACGGTCCGCTGTGGATTCCATATCGGGGGAATCTTCGGCCCGCCCGCCGTGCGCGGACCTACCATGGTCCAACCGGTGGAGATGACGGTTCATGTGCGGGCGATCTCGTGATACCGCGCCACCCACGGGGGAGGAGACGGCATGACGCAGCCTGTCAGCGGCACGGAGTTCGTGGTCGGCTTCGGACGCGATATCGTCGCCGAACTGGCCCCGGCCGAGCTGTCGGTGTTCGAGGCCGTGAGCGCCGCCTTTCTGCGAGATCCCAAGCGGGTGCTGAGCCGGCGTTCCGGTCCTGGTGTGGTGCTCGGGTCCGGCATCGACGTTGTGGTGCTGACCGTGTCGCCCGTGGCCCTGGCCGTGGCTACGGCGGTCTACCAGCAACTCGTCGACAAGACCGCCGAGTCCACGGTGAAGCATGCCGTCCGGATGGTGAACCGGCTACGGCGCGGCAAGCAGCCGGAGCCGCTGCCGGAGATCACCGCGGAGGTGCGGGACACCGCGGCAGAGGGAACCCGTACGCTCGTCGAGAACCTGACCGAGGATCCTGACCTGGCCCGGCAGTGCGCCGACGTGGTCCGGGTGCTGCTCGATCGCCGCCGGTGATCGCCGCCGGGTCGGGGTCGCGGCCCGTGGCCGGTGCTCCACCGCCCGACCGGCAGAGCACCGAGGTGCCGTCCTCCGGCGCCGCCGAGATTCTCGCAGTGCCGTCGGGGACCACCCTGCGCTTCGGCACCGTGGTCACGCTCGCGGTCGCCTCCACCGTGTTCGTCTACACCGAGATCGGGGCCATCTGGCCGGGTTCGACCAGTTACGGCGACGAACGCTGCCAGGTCCGGGCCGGCCTGTACCTGACGAGTGACGGCATAACCGATCCGAACGAGTCGAAATGGGCGGCGTACCGGGGATGCATGTCCGGGGTCTTCCTGCCCCGGCTGGGCTGGCTCGTGTCGGGTTTGCTGCTCCTGGCCGCGGTCGCCACGATCATCTACTACGTGCAGCCGATCTGGCGCGTCCGCCGATCCCGGCTGCTTCGCCTCGACGAGGTTCCGACGCTCGAAGCCCGGCTGAGAGGTCCGCTCGCGGACCTCGTAGCCACCGCAGGACTCCGCCGTGCGCCGACCTTCCTGCTCGACGCGAGCAGCACCCGGGCCGGCGGCTTCGCGTTCGGGCGGCGAAGGCGTCCGTTGGTGTGCCTCGACGCTGGGCTTGTCGCGCTTCTCGACCAGGACCGCCGGGCCTTCGACGCCGTCGTGCTGCACGAGTTGGCCCACGCCCGCAACAACGACGTGACCACCACCTACGCCACTCTCTCCGTTTGGCGGTCGTTCCTGCTGGTAGCGGCCGCCCCGTACGCAATGGTCTACGTTCTGCCGGTGTCGGGCTGGCCGTTGCGGTGGACGGAGATGTCACCCACGCAGGAGGGGGCGGTGATCCGGCTGGTCGCCATGGGGGCTCTGGTCTACCTGGCCCGAACCGCGGTGCTCCGCTCGCGCGAACGGTACGCCGACGCGATGGTGGTGCTGTGGACGGGACACACCGATCCGTACTCGTCCCTGGCCCACCGGAAACGCCTCCGCGTTCCGAGTTGGATCGCCACCCACCCCAGCCGGTCGGCCCGCGCCGCGGCGATGCGTGAGCCCCGGCAACTGTTGCGGCCCGGCGTTGCCGAATCCGTGCTGGCCGGTGCCGCGGTTCAGCTGGCCTGGTCCAATCTCGGGTACGGACTGGCCAAGATCGCCTGGTACCGCGAAGGCAATCACTCCCAGACGATCATGCGGGTCGTTCTGGCGTTCATGATCGGTGTCGTGGTCTGCCTCATCGCCCGCCGTGGAGCGGCCTATCGCCGGGCCGGCGGCGGACGGCCGCTGGTGTTCGTCCTTCCCGGTTGTGCGCTCGGGTTCGGTCTGGTCCTGAGCATGCTGATGACCCTGCAGGAAAGCGGGCTGACCGCGGCGCAGAGCATCGCGCCGGCCCGGGTCGTGCTCGGGGTGACGGTGGTGGTCGCCGGCGCGACGGTGTGCGGGTGGGCTGGCTACTGCGCCCGTCTGATCGGCCCGCAGGTCCTCGGCCGGCGTGGGCTGCTGACCGCCGCCGCCGTCGTGCTCGTCTGTTTCAGCGGCCTGAGCTGGTTCGCTGACTCCACGGCGGCGGAGCAGGTGTGGCGCGAGCTGCTACACCCGGCCTTCGAGTTTCTGGCCACCTATGCGCGCGAAGCGCAGTGGAGTCCGGCGGATCGGCCGATCCTGTCGGTAGTCGTGGGCGTGTTCGTACTCAACACCCACCGCGTCGTCACCGCCATGGCGCTGGCCGTGGTGTGGCTCGTCCCGCTGCTGCTCGCGCCCGACGCCGGCCGGCGCCTGCGGTGTGGCCTGCTCGCCGGCGCCGCCGGAGCCGCCGGGTGGGCGATGACGGTCGCCGGACTGCGGGTAGCCGCGACCGGACACGACGGCGCGGCGTTCGCTCTCGTACTGACCGCCTGGGAGATCGCCGCCGCCGGTGTCGTCCAATTCGTCGTGGCCTGCCTGGTGGTGCGGCGGGCGGACGGGATCACGGCGGCCATCGCCGTCTGGATACTGAGTGTCTGCGCCGGCGCCGGCGTGTGGATCACGCATTGGCAGCACGGTCACGTCGACAGCGCGCTCGCGACCCGTCCGTTGCAGGTCCTGCCGATCCTCGGCACCGCCATGACGCTCGTCGCCCTGACAGTTCGCCGGTCACCTCGGGCCACGCCGGCGGCGACCGATACGACGCGCTCTCCTCGCGTCGTCGCCCCCGTCGTCGCCGGGCTGCTCGCCGTTTCGGCTGCCGGGGTGGTGTGGTGGCCGCACGCACCCACCGTGGTCCCGCTACTGCCTCCGGCCCAGGCCGGGTCGTACGACCTGAACCAGGCCGTCACCATCTGGATCTACGGCGGCGGCTGGGACACTGCGCAGACCGTGGACATCGCCCGAGACAAGGCGGTGCGCGCCTTCGGCACCGCTGACACCTCGGCCATCGAAGCTGCCTGCAAGCAGCTGCAGACGGTGGTGGGCGACGCGGCGGGGTTCCCGCTCCCGCCGGCGCCCGAGGTCCGCGATACGTGGACCGCGGAAATCGACGACACGGCGATCGCCGCGTCGGAATGCGTACGGGCTATGCGTTCAGGTATCGGGTCGGATCTTATGGTGGCGAAGTTCGAGAGCAGCATCGCGCACGCCGGCCGTCTGATCGAGCAGTTGGACCAGGCGCTGCGGCATACGTCGCGCATCGGCCCGGACTGAGCAGAGCATCCTGACCGGTCTCGAAAGGGGGCCATGGGACCGGGGAAGCCTGCCTCCCCGATCCCATCGGGATCAGATTTTGCCGGTGCCGGCGTTTGCGAGGACGGATGCCTTTACCTGCGACGCCGGGAGCTTCGGGAACGGGTAACCGCTCGGTAGGGTCCAGCCGACCGCGGTGGGTGCGGTGCAGCCGGTCAGAGGGGCGCCGTTGATGAGCGAGCCGCTGTCGGTGAAGTTGCCCTCGGGGTTGTCCATGTTCGGGTTGCGCACGACGTCGGTGCAGGCTCCGGCCTTGGCTCCGGTGATCTCGAAGACGTTGTTCTCCGAAATAATCTTGGATTTGAGCCCGGTGCCGATGCTGTACAGGTGCGGGTAGGCGGGGTCGGTCTTACTGCCCTTGAAGTAGTTGCCGGCCATATGCACCATGCCGAAGCGAACTCGGGGCGCCCGCTGGCCGATGTTGTCGAACAGGTTGCCGATGAAGCTGATCGTCTGGTGGCCCTCGTCGCCCGTGTTGGAGTCCGACGATCCCACCAGGGTGTTCTTGTCGTGTTGCGCGAAGATGCTGTTCGAAACGGTGACGTAGTCCGATGCTTTCTTGATGTCCAGCGAACCGTCGTGGCATTGGATGTGCTTGACGACGCCGTTCTTGTCGGTGTTGCCGAGCGGTTCCATGTCGTCGGTGTAGGGGGCGTCGGTAAACCACATGTGATCGATCCACACGTGGGTGGAGTGGTCTACCGTCATGCCGTCGAACTCGGAGTTGTAGTTGCCCGCCCCGTCGCCGGAGTCCCACTTCGGCTCCAGGTCGCACGGGTTGCTCACCTTGATATTGCGGATGATGACGTTGTCCACCGAGGACAGCTTGAAAAAGCCGTTCGGCAGGTACGCGGTCGAGCCGACACCGATGATGGTGGTGTTCGGGCGGACCTTGATCTCGGCTCGTTTCGCCTGGTCGCTGTGGTTGGCGAAGGGCGTACCCTCGGTCATGTCGATCGTGCCGAGCCACTTGATGATCTTTGGCGCGGTCTTGTTGGTCTTGCCTGTCACCGGATCGGTGCCGTCCAGTGCCTTCACCAGGTCCGCCTTGGTGGAGACGGTATAGATCTGCGCGGTGGCCGCCTGCGAGCCGCCGGTCGTTCCGCCCGACTGGGTGGCCCAGCCCAGGTCGGCGGCGGCGGTCGAGGCGTCGGCGGCGGTCGAGGCGGAGGCGTTGGTGGTGGTCACGATGCCGGCGGCGGCCAACAGCACCGCACTGCCCGTGATCACCGCGAAGGGCTTGAGTTTCATCACTGTCTCCAGGGGTGCGGCGACGGCGGGGCGGCCCCGGGATGCCACCCACGAGATGTCGCTTTTACCCGTGTTGTGAGGCCGGGAGCGGGCCTGAGCCAATACATCGATTAATTGCGATGTTAGGGAAAGCGCTTACCTGCCTTCAAGGCTCGGCGTGTGCAGCTTTGTTGCAGAAGTCGCCGAGGCCGACGGCAAGAAGTCAGAATGAGTCATCAGGCAAGCTAGCTCGGCCGTCGCGCCGGGGTGCAGGTCCAGTGGCCGTCGTGCCAGCTGCAGGTCTGCTCGTAGCCGGAGCGGAAGGACCCGAGCCAGGCGATGTCGTCCTGGTAGCGCGTGGGCGGCGGTGCCGGTGCGAAGTTCGTCGCGTCGTCGACGCTGCCGCTGCCGTCGTAGCGTGCGACGGTCGGATAGGGGTAGACCGGCCGGGTCCGTACGACGGTGTCGTCCTGGCGCTTGGTGGCCACGAGCCGATCGGGTGCGACGCCGTTCTCGACCCACGCGAGGGTGGGGGTGAGCGCGTCGATCGCATCCGGCCCCTGACCGTCACCGCAGTGGGAGACGCCTGGCAGCATGAACAGACGGGCGAACCGCTGCGTGGCGGCCGTTCCGCCCATGCGCTCGGTGAGGGCGCGGTAGTAGGCGATCGTCCCGTAGGGCGAGATCGCCGGGTCGGCCCAGCCGTGCCAGAGCAGGAGCTTCCCGCCCGCGGCACGGAAGGCCGTCAGGTCGGGGTCGCTCGCGTCGTAGATGCCGGCCTGCTGGGAGATCTCGCGGAAGGTCGCCGAGTCGTAGTGCAGGTCGCGCAGTGTCGCCGACGGCCGGACGGACGGGTACGCGAGGTACTTCAGAGCGTTCGTCGCGTTGCCCTCGGCCACGGCCGGGTTGCCGGCGGCGGTCGGGGTGACCCAGCGGGCCCAATTCGCTTCCGAGCCCAAGGGCTCACCGCCCGGGTACATCAGCCGGCCCCGCTCGTCGCGTGGCCCGGCGTACAGCTTGCGTACGGCATCGGCCTGCGCGTCGGTGAGGCAGCTCGCGCTGTCGGTTCCCGTCGGGCAGCGCAGGCTCCGCGGATCGAACGAGCAGGCCCGCGGGTCGTCGATCTGGCCGTCGGCCAGGCCGTCCCGGGCGTCGCACTCGCGCAGGACGGCGGCGTGCAGCGCGGGAAGCTTGGCGGCGGTCAGGATGGGCCGGCCCTGCGCGTCGGTGTTCGCCGTGGCGTGCCAGCCCGTGGACCACACGATGAGCGAGGAAAACAACGACGCCGGGGCGCCGGCGACGATGCCGTCGAAGTCGTGCGGGTAGCGCTGCGCCTCGGTGAGTCCCTCGTGGCCGCCCTGCGAGCAGCCGTCGAAATAGGAATAGCGCGGGCCTTGTCCGTAGTAGAGCGCGATGAGCCGCTTGGCGACGAGTGCCACGACGTGGTCGGCCCGGTAGCCGAAGTCGACCCGGAGCTGCGGGTCGGCACCGAAGGTGCCGTCGAAGCCGGAGACGCCGACGTGCCCCTGGTTGTTGGTGGCCAGGACGAAGTCGCCGCGGTTCAGCGGCACGCACCCGTCCGTCGCGTCGGCGTAGAAGTCGATGTTTCCGCAGAGCGACGCGCACCCGAGCTGCAGATAGCGCTGTCGCCACGTCGTGGTGGGGAGGAACACGTCGAACTGGATCTGCGGCGCCACGATTCCCTTGACCTCGCAGGCCGCCGAGCCGTCCGGCGAGGTCGCCGCGGTCGCGGACCCGATGACCGCCGCAGCGCCGGGCGTGCCCGACAGGTCCTGCCCGGCGAGGGCCGCGCAGTCGATTTTCGGCAGTACCACGGGAGGGCTGGTGGACGAACCGTCAGCCTCGGCGAGCACCACGGCTGCGGCCGTAGGGGGCGCGGATTGGCCCCCGCCGGCCATCACCAGGACGGCCAGGACGGAGAGTACGGCCGGTAGTGCCCGGACTCTGACGGTGCGGATGGCGCGTCCCGGTGTCCCGTCCCATCCATGAGCGCGCATGCCTGTCCTCACCGTTTCCTGACGTACGCGTGGTCGGAACCTCGCGTGTTACCGGCGACCCCGTGAAACGAATACGGAAAACAAACTTCCGAGTACGGAAGGCTAAATATGGCCGCGAACAGGTGTCAATACCGACCCGGACATTCAATTGGCGGCCGGGGCCGTGGCGTCTCTCGCAATCATGGTGACGAGGGTGTCGATGAGCTCCTCGGCGGAAGTACGCCACTTGTCGGTCTCGAATTCGCCGGTGACCCGCCTGGGATACCAGCCGCAGGTCACCGTGGAGGACGGGCTGCGCCAGATGGCCGGCACCCGGAACTGAGAGGGCAATCCAGGAAACAGCTCACCACGCGATGGCGGCCAGGCGGATGTGGCCGGCGCCATTGGCGTCCTCCGGGCTGTACCACGAATACCAGAACTGACCGGCGGTGCTCAGCTCGGCGTGGCCGCTGAGCGCGTAGCAGGCGTAGACGCCCTGGGTGCACGGGTCCGGGACCCGGCCGGAGGCGCTCAGCGTCCACGGGCCGGCCGGGGTGGTGGCCTGCAGCACCTGGAACTCGGCGCTGCCGAAGCCGGTCTGCACGATCATGGCGGAGCGGTGCGAGCCGGCGCCGGCGTAGTCGGCCACGTGCACCGAGCCGGCGAACGGCACGGACGCCACCGAGGTGGCCAGTGCCGGGTTGCTCTGCCAGGAGCCGTTCCACCAGCGGTAGTTGCCGCGGTTGCCCCACGCCGACGGGGTGGCGGACACGCGTGCGGCGATGATGCGGTTGGTGGTGACGTCGGTGGCGTACAGGTAGAGGTAGCCGTCGCCGCCGAAGACCGGGGAACCCAGGCGCTCGGCCGCAGGGATGCCCGCCGACAGCGGTGACGCGACGAACGGGGTGGCGGTGCCGAGGAACCGGTTGGTGGCCGGGTCGTAGCGGACCATCGAGAAGCGTTCCTCCGGCAGCTGCCCCGCGGAGATCACGCACGTCTCGGCGTACGTGATGAGCAGGGTCGCCGTGCCGGGGATGGCGGTCACGCCGGAGGGCCAGGATGCTGCGTAGGTCGTGCCGCCGGTCCCGCACGGCGTTTCGGCCGGCTGGCCGGGTGGGGCGCCGGACGGCATCTGCAGGCCCTGGGGGACCGGCAGGAAAAGCGCGGGGCTGGTCCGGCCGGACGCCGGTGGTGCCGGCGGGGTGGGCAGCTCCTGCAGCGTCGTGGGGACCTGGCCGCGCGTGTACGGGCCGGCCGCCGCCGTGGTGCCGGGCAGGAATGCCGGTCCGTTCTTCTGCACGGTGTCGCCGAACAACCACAGCGCCTGGCTGCC
Organism: Paractinoplanes toevensis; assembly: GCF_018332695.1. GTDB lineage: Bacteria > Actinomycetota > Actinomycetes > Mycobacteriales > Micromonosporaceae > Actinoplanes > Actinoplanes toevensis. The sequence goes on along the minus strand of NZ_BOQN01000021.1, from coordinate 2,103 downwards.
CGACCAGGCGGCGCTCAGACCGGCGTCGCGCGGGATGCGGTTGGCGGCGGTGTCCGCGACCGACAGTGGGCGGCCCAGGTCCACCGTGGCCAGTGTCCCCGGGCCGGCGGTGCGGAAATTCTGGGTGGCGCTGAACTCGCCCGGGTCGGGCTGCCAGCCGGGCTGGGTGATCGGGTTGCTGGGTTGGCCGATGCAGGCGCCCGGCTGCGCGACGTCGGTGTCGCCGTAACCACAGAACTGGCTGCGGTACAGGGTGTTCGGCGTCAGACCGGTGATCGTCTCGGCCACGTCGTAGAAGGCTCCGCCGGTGTTGGTGTTGCCGTCGCGGTGCGGGGTGCTCAGCACCGTCGCGGAGCCGTCCACCCAATACTGGAACCAGTAGGTGCACGGGTTGGCGGCGTTGTCGGCCCGGCAGGACGCCTGCGCGTGCAGGGTCGCCGATGTCGCGGAAACCGCGGTCGGGGCGGTCGACCAGCCGACGCAGCCGGCGAGCAGCAGGCAGAGAACACACATCGCGGCGAGCAACGGACGGCGCGTCATAAGGTGCCTCCTCGAACCCGGTCACTCGGACCGTATGCGTTGGGGCCGCACCCGTCCATGCCAGTTTCGATCCGGTCGGTCCGGCTTCAGGTCTGGCCGTCAGCCAACCACCTCACCTGGTACCGGGGCGGCGTCCGTACGGCGCCGACGTTGGCGGCGATGACCAGCGCGATGGCCAGCCCTTCGAGAGGGGTGAGTTGCTGGTGCAGGACGACATAGCCGGCGATCGCAGCGACGGCGGGCCCGAGACTCATGAGGACGGCGAAGGTCGAGGTGGGCATGCGGCGTAGTGCCAGCAACTCCAGGGTGTAGGGCAGCACGGAGGACAACAGCGCCACTGCGGCGCCCATCGCCAGGATGTAAGGGTTCAACAGCGTGGTTCCTGCCGTGCCGGCGCCGAAGGGAAGAGTGAGGACCGCGGCGGCGGTCATGGCCAGGGCCAGGCCGTCAGCCTTGGGAAAACGCTGCCCGACCCGCGCACTGGCCATGATGTATCCGGCCCACACAGCGCCTGCTGCGGCCGCGAAGCCGATCCCGGCCGGGTTGAACCGATCGGATCCGGTGCTGCTCAGCAGCGCGACCCCGGCGGCGGCCAGGCCGGCCCACAGCCAACTCGCCGCGCGGCGGGCGGTCACCACCGACAGCACGAGCGGCCCCAGCACCTCCAGCATCACCACGGGACCGAGCGGGATCAGCGCGATCGCTTGGTAGGCCAGCGTGTTCATGCCGGCGAGCGCCGCACCGAATCCGCCGATCAACAACCAGTCGGCTCGCCGATATCCCCGCACGCTGGGCCGGCACACCGCCAGCAGCAGGAGCGCCGCGATCGTCAGCCGCAACGTCACGACTCCGTCCACCCCAACCCGGGGGAACAGCAGCGCGGCGATCGCGCCGCCGAACGGACCGGACAGCAGGGCTCCCAGTACCAGCGTTACCGCCCCGGCGCGCCGGGGCGAGGGCACCGCCACATCAGCAGGGGTGGAGTTGAGAGCGTGGGCCATGCGCTCGACGTTAAGAGTCACCTTTCGGCGCGGGAAATGCCGATTTGGCTGCGGTTATGCTCTGTGGTTATGACCGTAGAGCTGCGGCATTTGCGCGCCTTCCTCGCCATCGCCGCCGAAGGCAGCATCACCCGGGCTGCGGCCCGGCTGCATGTGACGCAACCCGCGCTCTCCCGCACACTGCGCCAGCTGGAGGAGCACCTCGGTGCCCGCCTGATCGACCGGTCCACCCATCATCTACAGCTCACCGCCGCCGGACACGCGTTCCAGACGCGGGCCGCCGCCGCGGTCACGGCCGTCGACGAGGCACTCGACCCCGCACGCGCCGGAACATGGCCCTTACGCCTCGGCCACGCCTGGTCAGCACTGGGCGAACACACCACGCCACTACTGCGACGCTGGAAGCAGGAACACCCGGACACGCCCTTGCGGCTCCTGCGCGTCGACGATCGCACCGCCGGACTCGACCACGGCACCGCCGACGTCGCCGTCATCCGGGGCGAGGTCGACCTACCCGCCCAGGTGAACACCGTGGTCCTACTGCTCGAGCCGCGCGTCGCCG
>NZ_BOQN01000020.1 GCF_018332695.1 Paractinoplanes toevensis | reverse complement strand
AACATTCCAAACACTCCCTAGTCGGCATGGCCGGTCTGGGTGTGCAGGGCGTCGGCGGTGAACAGGACCCGGTCAGAGTGCCGAGGACCGCCTCGACGGCATCGAGCAGCGGGCCGAAGGCGGGGATCTCGTTGCTCTTGGCGTCGATGGTGACCTGGGCCAGGACGATGCCGGTGCTGGTGTCCAGCGCAGACAGCAGGTGGATCTGGCGGCCGCCTGCGCGGGAACCTCGCAGGGTTTTACCGTCGACGGCGATCACCATGCGGTATCGGCGCGGGCGCGGTGACGCCGGGGTGCGGGTGCGCAGCCAGTCGGCGAGAACCGCCGTGAGCAGAGCCGCGTCGAGGCGGGTCAGTAACCGCCATATCGTTGTCCCGGCCGGTATGCCGCGGGTGAACCCGAGCCGGGCCTGCATCTGTTCGTCGAGATCGTGCAGCCAGTCAGCGATCGCAGCGAACGACGACGCCCCAGCCAGGACCGCGCACACAGCCACTGCGAGCAGCGCGGCCAGCGGATATCGCACGCCACGCGGATCCCGAGGGTCCGGAACCGCAGCGAGCGCGAGTATCAGACCACCACGCTCACCGTCGGTGACAGGCGTAGTCGTGGTGTGATCGGCAGGTGCCGTCACGGTCAGTGCGGGAATGAGAGAAGATGCCATCGGCGGGTGAGGTCCTCAGCGGTCGTAAAGCGTAGAGAACTTCATGATCACCTGAGTGATCTCACCCGTCTTCATCGCCTCCACATAGGCCACTGACCACGCATAGCCCTCGCATAGCCCCAGCTCAGAGGCCGGTCATCAGACTACGCAATCACCCTGCCGAGTCACGACAGGTAAAGGTTGTCGGGAAAGGACGCGTCGATGTTGAAAGAACCAGGACCGATCGTGAGTCGCCGGCAACTTGGCTCGGCTCTTCGCCGCCTTCGTACGGACGCTGGACATTCGGTCGACTCCGTCGCTTCGCAAATGCTGACTTCGCCGTCGAAGATCAGCCGCATCGAGACGGGTCAGCGAAACGCTTCCCTCCGGGATGTCCGTGATCTTTGTGAGCTATATCTAGTTGAGACTCGGTACAGGGAGTTACTGCTTCGATTGGCTTCCGCAAGTCGGCAGCATGGTTGGTGGCGGACCTTCAGCCCAAGTCCATCCTTAGAGACGGTGGTCGGCCTGGAAGCATCCGCAAGTAGGATCTCGATCTTTGAGCTAGCAGGAGTCCCTCCGTTACTTCAAACGCGCGACTACGCCGAAGCCGTGCAAGAACGCCTCTTACCCGGTGACACTGCGGCTCGAACGAGAGTAATCGAGTTACACATTGCTAGGCGCAATTTTCTCGGCAATTATGAGTCGCCGCGCTTACACGTTATAGTCGATGAGGCGGTACTGCGTCGAACGGTAGGGAACCGATCAACCATGAGAGGCCAACTCGAATTTCTAATTGAAATGGCCGAAGCGGGCGAAGCGATTATTCAAGCCGTGACTTTCGCCGCCGGGGCGCACGAAGGAATGACGGGTGGCTTTACCGTCCTTGAATTTGATTCACATCCCGAAGGGCCGTTTGACTTGACAATTGGGGACGTCGTCTACTGGGAAGGTCCCGATGGGGACAGTGTTTCCGAAGAGTCAGCAATTGTGGACGATCGAGTGAACTCACTCCAACGCTTGCGCGAGCGTGCGCTGTCGCCGACAGAGTCTCTTCAATTCGTCAGGCTCTTGCACGAACAGTTATGATCAAATCGGCACCTGAAGCGTGTCACGTCCGACAGAATCCGAGGATGGACTGGGCGTGACATCATGGGCATATGCGAAGCACTGGACTCCGTCGGCTGGCAGTCGCCTCAGGCGCAGCCGTCGCTGGCGGTGCCCAAGTGCTGGCAGGCATGTCCCACGGCGCTGATCTTCTTCAACTGATCTGCCTGGCATTAGTAACGGCAGCTAGTGGCGCCGCGGCTGGCTGGTCCTTGAGCAGCGCAGGAGCAGAGCTCAAAAAAAATACCAGCCTTTTGGCAATTGCCAACTGCGTGGCTGACCGTCTTGCCGTTCGGCTCGTGGGGTCCTCGAAGTGATCTGGGAGCGTGAAGAACTCCATGATCACCTAGGCGATCTCACCCGCCCTGACCGGCTCCACAAAGGCCAGTCACTCCGCATAACCCCAGTTCAAGCGATCACCCGACGAACACGCAATGGCCCTGTGCGTTTCCTTCGCGTTTCTCCCTGCCCTAACGCCGACTCCGACGCAACAAACGATCAAGCACTCTCGAAGCATCTGCTCGGCGTTTCTCGTCCGGATGAACTGAAGCGATGATGGCTATCGCGCCAATGAGGAGTCCATATCCACCAGCGATGGCTGGGCCAGCGACCAACAGCTCATTCACGGAAAGTCCTTAGCTCGTCGGTAGCCGCCAGAGTACGGAGGGTGTTTCGCCAAGTCGAGTCCCGATTGTCACTCAATACGACGTTACTGTTCGTTTGATAGATTTCACAGCTTGTCACGGCCCGTGAGCAGCTCGCGCACGATTGCTTCCCATCGATCAGGGCCCGCAGCCACTTGCCCTCAACACACGCGCAATACGTGGCCTGTCATCTCGATGACCAGGGTGCCTTCATCGCAGAACCGGAGGCTCACGTCGGCATCGGGCTCGTGGCCTCGTACTCTTGATCGCGCTGGCGGGCGTTGTACCCGCAACCGCTCGCCGGCCCTCCGCGCCAGAGCGGTTGCCCGCAACGCGCGCTCCCTGGAGTCCGCGCATTATCGGCGGCAGATCCGGACGGCCCGTCGCTGCTGCGGACGAACGCCGCCGACCTCGATCACGCCCGTCGGCATCTGGCTGGCTCGCCGAAGGCTGAGTGCTGATTCCGACCAAGCCGACCGCTCACGGCCGGTGACAAGCAGCAAAGAGACGTTGCGTTCTCTGCGGCAGGAGTGCGCGGCGAAGGGCGTTGGCCGTCACCTCCCGGTCCGCCGTGCAAAAGTGAGACCGATGATGATCGAAAACTCCGCCACCGGCCCGAGCGAGACCCACCCGGACGACTTCCCCGATGCCCACGATTTCGCCGTCGAACTCACGAGTGACGGGAAAATCGGGGCGGAGTCGCTCAACCTGGCCTACAGGGTCCCATCGCTCGCGATCAGGGTCTGTTGGTCGTGGTGGAGCAAACCGGTAGGCGAGATCCGCGCTTGGACCGTTGCGGATATCCCCTGCGGAACACTCACGAAGCCGTACTGGGACTCGGACCAAGGCTGGAAGATCATGATCTGGCAGTCGGAAGATCAGATCTTCGTAGCCGAAGGCGACGGGGAACACGACGAGCACCGAGGTCAAGATATCTACGCGAGGTGGTTCAAAGTGTCCCGAACGCTTTACGAGGCAGCCTGGGTGGCCGCGCTCGATCGATTGCGGGCTGTCTAAAGAGGTCCGACCTGCGCCCCCTTGGTTGCTCCCTAGAAGCGCGGCAGACATCCCATGTTCTTCAAAGTCAAGTGGCGGGCTGAAGATGGGCCCAGGCGGTGGCTTCGTTGTAGGCGGTTTCGGTTTTGAGGCAGCCGTGCAGAATCCCGACGAGGCGGTTGCTGAGCTGACGCAGAGCGGCTTGGTGGCCGGTGCCGCGTTGGCGTAGGGCCTGGTAGTAGGCGCGGGCGCCGGGTGAGCCGCGCATGGCGCAGAACGCCCATTGGTGCACGGCATCCGCGAGGCGCCGGTTGCGGGCGTAGCGGGCCAACACAACCCGTCGACTGCCCGAGGCCCGGGTGATCGGGGAGGTGCCGGCGTAATTACGGCGGGCTTTGCCGTCGATGTAGCGGTGCGGGTCGTCGCCGAATTCGCCGAGAACCCGGGCGCCGAGCACTGGTCCCAGGCCGGGCAGGCTCAGGTAGCGTTCAGCGTCCCGGTGCCGGCCAAAATGCTCGGCCACCACCTGCCCGAGTTCGCCGATCTCGACGTTCAAAATGTTGATCAGCTGAACCTGGCTGGACACGATCGCCGCATAGGCGCGCTGCACCGGTCCGGGCTGGCGCAGCTGGTCCTGGCGCAGGATCTGCCGGATCTTGTCGGCCTTGGCGTCGAGGTCACGGCGACCGGCGCGACGCAGCGCGGCCACCACGGTCAACCGATTGAGCCGGGCGGCCCGATCCGGATCGGGTGCCCGGTCCAATAACTCGAGCGCCTCGCCGGCGGCGAGGTCCTCGAAGGCCTGCAGGGCGGCGGGGAAGAACTCCCGTAACACCGCGCGCAGGCGCAGCACTTGGCGGGTGCGGTCCCAGATCAGGTTCTGATGCGCCCGGGCGAGCAGCTTGACCGCTTCGGCAGCGGGACTATCTCCGGCCACCTCGCGGTGGTGGGTATGGTCCAGGCGGACGATCTCGGCCAGAACGTGGGCGTCGCCGGGATCGGACTTGGCGCCGGAGGTGGAGTGCCGTTCCCGGTACCGGGCCGACGACATCGGGTTGATTGCATAAACGCGGTAGCCGGCGCTGCGCAGCGCCTGCACCCAGGCGCCGCGGTCACTTTCGATACCGATACGGACCCGGCTGGCGGCCTGCGCCGGGTCGAGCTCGGCCCACCATGCCGGCATCGCCTCGGCGATCAGTGCGTGCAGCCGGGTGATGCCGTCAAGACCTTCGGGCAGCCGGGCTCGAGCCAACCGTCGGCCGTTGTCGTTCTCAATTTCGATGTCGTGGTGGTCCTCGGCCCAGTCGTCACCGATCCAGATCGCCTCGTCCAAGATGCTTCCTCCCCTGTCGGCGTGCGTGGCAGCGCGGAGGAGACGTCAGCGATCTCATAGTGCAGTGCTCACCGGCGCTGAGCGTCGGGGCCCGTCATCCCATCAGCTGTTGCATCTCCTCACGACCAGCGGGCGCACGGTCTGCCGCAAGACCTCACCAGGGTCAGATCCGAAGAGTGCTGACCCGCCGGCCGCTACCGGAGCCATCCTGCTGGAGCAGGCTGACAAGAACCTATGAGATCCGGACACTCTCGCCGTTCCTGGACTCACGGCCTCGTACCCTTTGATCGCGTCGGCGGGCGCTGTACCCGCAACCGCCCGTCGGCGTACCACGCCGGAGCCGTCGACACGAGGGGCGCAGCCTGGTCACCGCGCATTATCGGCGGCAGATCAGTGCACCGGCCGTCAGAATCTGCACGCCCGATGCGGGCCGTTCGATCCCTCTTTTGGCGGCCTTAAGCTTCGGCCGGTTGATTGAGGTGCGGTCACCACGGGTGACCGCACCTCAATACACGAAACGTCCGTCACCCACGCCTGAACCTTGCACGGCACACAAGCTCGGCAGCCTGTACGCCGACATCTGCGGCGAGGGCGGACTGATCAACGGCCACCTGGGCGCCCAGCCCCAGCTCCACCCACTCTCCGACATTAAGTGACGAACTTACGAGCGGGGGCCAGCGCGCCCGGACAGCGGCATGAGAGCGTGTTCCAAATCAATCCTGGCCCGGCTCTTCATCACCCTGTCTAACTAGATTCATTATGAAGTCATCCGCGATGCCATACGGATGAGGATTCCGGGATAGGGCGATCCTGGCAGCCAACGGCTCCAGAGCGCGATGTGCGATCCGGCCGATCGCTAGAACGGTGAGACGCAGAGCCAAATCTTGGCCGCGCAGAAGGCTGCCTAGAATTTGCGACTTAGGCGGTTTGGAGTCGTAGTGAACCCCACCCTCACGATTAGCGTAATGGGTGATTAGTTCGCTAACAGTGACACCTTGGCCGTCTTTAACGATGACCTCGTACTGAGAGAAATTGTTGATATTTCCTGTTCGAGGCGCTGGGAGCTCTGCGATACCCTCATCCGGAGGAAGTCGCTTCCGTAAGAGTAGGTCGTTCAGCATCGGGTCCAACCATTGCATCGACACCCAGGCCGAATGCTGGCCTTCGTCACCGCCAACCGAAACTCGGATTCGACTCCACTCGTAAACTGGCTTCTCGCGATGAGTCCTATTGGCTTCCACCCAAAGCGGCAGTCCATCGAAGAGCAACCTTCGAACTAGTCCGGCGACCTGTACCATGTCGTACTCGGAAGCCCTAAGGTCACAGCGCCGGCGTAAATCCTCAAGCGTGTCGAGAAATAGATCATCAGCTTCCATGGCACCTATGGTAGTGGCATGCTCCATGGTGGCAGCACTATTTCTTGGCTGGGGTGCACGGCGTGAGGCATCCGGGTAACCCCGAAGGAGTTATGGTGACGGATGAGGATGGGGCGCATCTGGCGCTCTCCAGGGAACTTCTCGGCGGGCTCCAGCCAGACGGGATCACGGCGACGAAACACCAACTCCATGGCAGGCCCTTGCCGCCGTCCGGGTTCCTAGTCTCCGTGCCATGGCTATCTATGGCTTGGAATGGAGTTCCTGAAGTCCGTCAGGTGAAGCGTTGGGTGGAACGCTGCCGTGATGATCTTAGTAAGTCCATCTCAGAATGGCAGGTAGGCGACTTCCGGGAACTAAGAACAGAATTCCCGCTCTATGCCGGAGCTTGGCATCAGAACGGAATTTCATGGTTTGATGCAAACCTGCTGTTCCCCGCAGATGCGCCTTCGGCGCTCCTCGCCAAAGAAGTCCGGGAGTATGTCCTCGTGGCGAGGGTCAAAAGCCAGAACTCTCCGGCTGCGTGGAGCTATGAAACCGGAGCCGAAATTGCGCAATTCGCGGCACGGGTTTGGGGTCAGGCAGAAATCTGGAATCTTGAAAGCGGTAGTTCGTTACTTGCCGACTCTACTTGGTAAATCATTTTGGAGCATTTAACCGGATCTAACAATTTGCCAGCTCAAATGCCGTTGCCCTGATCGATGAAGGAGCTATTGCCAGGGGCCCAAGGCTACAACGGCATGATCGAGAGCACTCAACTCGGCTACTCCGTGCGTCGCGAGCAGAGTGGGGCAGCACACAGGGTGACAGCCCTGCTGGTCTTCCCGCGCGATTGGCTCACCGAAGATCTACCCACCGCCGCACGGCGGGCGCAGCTCGCTGGAAGGGCCGTTGGCCGCAGTGGCCCGCACGGTGGGCGCAGGAACCGCCGACCGGATGCGAGGGTTACGGTGAATCAACAAACAATCCGACGATGAGGCTGCACATGATCAACGTCCAGGAGTTCGCGCGGCGGCTGAGTACTCTCGGAACCGATGCGTTCACCAGCGACGACGTCGTAGACCTGGCGACCGCGGCCGATGTCCGCATCAGCGCTGACCTGCAGATCGACGCCACTGTGGCGCAGCGCTTGCTCGACCAGATCTCGCCCACCCTGCCGGTCACCGGCGCCCAGATCACGGCGGCGCAATGGCCACCACCGAAGTCTTCCCGTCCTGCAGCGCCTGCGGTGTCGTTCTCCAGCCCCGGCGCCGTCGACGGACCGGCTGATCAGCCGACCCGACCCCGCAGTTCTGGGCCTCCGCGCAGCGGTCGGCGACCCAGCTCTCGACGAACCGGCCGGTGAACTGCTGCCCCAGCATTTCGGCAGTTCGCGTCGCCTGGACGACGACGTCGACGACCGGCCCGCCTCAGGCATGCGCCGATTGCTGCTGGAAGCATGGCACTCACCCGGACGCTCTCGTCGGTATCGGACTCCCCGCCTCGTACTCTTGATCCCGCCGGCGAGCGTTGTACCCGCAACCGCTCGCCGGCCCTCCCCACCAAGAGCTGCCACCCGTCACGTCTACTACCTCGGAACCGAGCATTATCGGCGGCAAATCCGTGCGTCGCGGTAGGCATCTTCGGGTACCCACTCAGCCCGCTCGCGACTGGTTGATACCGCAAAGCTCGCCATGACAACGCCACCCTTGTGATATCACGCCTGCGTGTCGACTCGGCCACGCGAGCAGCGCAACGTGACCAGCGCCAGCCATGATGGCAGGGTGGCTGAATTGACCTTGTTCGCGGACTACCACCAGATCCACACATTCAACGAAGGCTCCCAGCCTGACTTTGCCGACCAGTGGACTGGCCAAGCGGTGGCTGATCGGCTGGTGGTGACCGAAGACGCGGTGGCGATCGGCACGACGGTGAACGTCAACGTCGCTGTCAGCGTAGAGGTGCTAGATGGCTCGCCAGCCGATGACAGCACCGAGTTCGATCATGTAGCGGAAGCGAGCATTCGCTGTACCTCGGGGAGACTGGTGGTGATGGGATGCACCGACTACGAGCCTGACGCCCAGCGTTTTGCGGTGGAGCCTGGGTGGCTGCGAATGCGTATCTGCCAGGCCAATCTCGATCGAGCATACGAGGTTGACATCGATTCGGATGAAGACCCCGAGACTATGGAGCGACTGCGGGTGCAGATATGGCCGGCTGCGGCCACGGCCCAAGTAGTGGTGAAACGGTGGCTGCCGCCGTCGACGTAACTAAGGAAACGGAAGGCACCTCGACATCGCGCGACCACCAGCGCGTAACGCTGGGCTACTGGCAGTCGCGCGCCATCAGCGGCAAAAGAGCACGTCGGTTGACGAGCCGATGACGCCAATCTTCCCTGCTCGACCGCGGTGTCGTGCTCGAACTACTCTTAGCACCGATACGATCGCCGGGGAATGTCGGAACGAAAGACGGTTGGTTGTACCAGGCCGCCGATGGAGGGCAACGCGAGTGGCTAAGCGCGCCAAACGTAGGCCGATCTCGTCAGCTGCAAAGACGCCCCAGCTGGAGATCGTTGCTGTACTCGGCGTCGGGCACGGCGGAGCTGAGCTCGATCAGGAGCTGGCCATCTGCCGATCGGCTTTGCTGTACGCGGACCATGTGACTCTGGCGAGCCCACGCCTATTTGCCCTGGTGGCTGCGATGGGTGTCGTTTCGGTGACACCGCAAACATTTCGAGAAGTGATGAACCGCGCCGTTCGCGACGGCGGTGACGCGATGCGGGAGGTTGCAGAATCCACCCGCCAACTCGGTGAAGCCCTAGACGCCTTCCCCAGCCGTCATGAGCTGAACCCTTCCCAGCGGCGGGAGAAGGCGTCCCTTCTGCGCCGGTTCGACCAGGACCTCGATGGCCTTCGTGGGACAGCTCGCAAAAACATTTCAGAGCTCGGTGGCGATGAACTGATCCTTGCGATCCAGGAGGGCGTTCTGACACTCGAGCCCCTGGTCCACGCCGAGGAGGAATTCGATGACCTTCCCACGGACGTCCTACTCGGCAGATACGTCGACGTTGTCCGCCGTTCGCTGGCGGGCGGGCAGAACTACCCATTGTTCGACGCCAGCACCGGAGACCTCGCCCGCCTGGGCCTCGATGCAGGACATTTCACAAGGACAGAAGCCACATTGGCCCGCGGCAAGAATGCTGCGGCTGGAACCGGCTTCATCGACCGGCTCCCCAGCATCCCGTTCGCGAACATGTCCGAGGTTCTGGACATCCGCCAGGAGCTTCGGGCACCGCTAGGCAGATTCCGAAAGGCAGTCTCCGGTCTGTCCTCGGGGGTCGACGTCCCTCCCGAAGACGCCGAGTTCAGCGCTGCACTAGATGCCCGCTGGATTCAAGACGTGCAACCCGCACTCGACGAAATCGAGGAACGCATCCAGCAGGATGCGTCCTTACGCGCGCTCACCGGCAAGTTCACCGCCGGCGTCGTTGACCCGCTCAAGTCCGCGTTCCCAGCCGCTGGACTTGGCAGCCTCAGTTTCGCCGCCGGGGTTAATGCCTGGTTGGGTGCTGCCGCCGTGATCGGCGCTGCCACGGCGGCGCCCATGGTGAAGGCCGTCCAGGAGCGGCGCAAGGCGATGCGCGACATCGAGAAGCAGCCGTACTACTTCCTCTACAAGACCGAGGAGACCGTCAGGCCCCGCGAGCTGCGCTGAGCCTCGGATTACGCCTGGGGACTTCTTATGGCGAATCCGCCTCGCCGCCTACAGCGACGGGACGCGGATGATGCTACCGGTCCGACGCCGTCTCACGCGGGCTGCACCAGGACCGCGAGGTGCACCAGTATGACGCTGCGGTACGCGGTTACGGCTCCCCACAGCGCGCGCTAGTTGCGGCAGATCTGCTCGCCTGGCTTGCTTCAGAAGTCGGCCTGCCGGCCGTCCCTCTCGGCCACAAGGGTGTAGCTGCCTGCCGTGACCGTCAATGAGTTGCCGCTGACGCTGGCCGGCACGGGTGCCTCGTTGTCGAATGCCGAGATCGCGGAAACCGCCAGCAGGACGACCCGATCGTGACCCGCATAGCCCGCCAACGTACTGGCAAGTCCACTGGTGGTGAAGCCGTCGGGCGTCACCCGGTAGCCCCCGCTGTGGTAGTTCACGGGCTCGTTAGCGCCGAAATGCCCGTCCGGGGTGAACTGCAGGAAGACCGAGTACTTCCCGGGAACTGTGGTTGTCTTGCCATCGTGGCTGATCGACACCACGGTCCACTTGTATCCGTCGAATCCCGCTGCGGTCGCCGCCCGGCCGGCCGGTGCGGAGGATGCCACCAGGACGCCGGCGAGCAGGACGCCTGTCACGATGACGAGCAGGGTCCGGCGGGCAACACGATCAAGGCTCATAGGGCGTAGACGACCAATCCTCAGTACCGGTTCCCATTACTGCGCCGCTGGCCGCCAGGAGCGGGATCCCTCGTCGGTCTGGCCCGCACAAGGAGGATAGCGGCGCTCGAAGCCCGCCGGTCTTCACTGCATCGGCCCGTATCGGACCATCCAGGGATCGGGGGAACATCCGGTCATCGGCTGGAGAGTGCGCCAGGCCGGCCGCGTTGACGTCACCGCGCTTGACGCCGGCCGTCAGCCGCCGCGCACGGTCGGCGGCTACTTATCTAATTGATCTACGACCGCAGCCCGGCCAGGCTTGGTCGAGGTGACCGGCGGAACGCTCTGTCTGCGGCTGTCCACCGTGGTTCGGTGTGACTCTCATTTGGCGTGCGGCCCGCCGGTCACCGCGGCGCGGAGAGGCTCAAGAGGGGACTGCCCAGCTCAAAGTAGCGTTGCCCTCCCGCCGACATCGTCGTCGCAACCGGGAGGAACACAAGTGGCACGAGTCGTCATCGGCGTGGACCCGCACAAACGCTCCGCAACCATTGAGATCATGAACCACCGCGAGAAGGCCCTCGGCCAGGGCCGGTTCGGCACAGACCGGGACGGATATCAGGCGATGCTGGCCGCCGGCCGCGAGCACACCGACCGTATCTGGGCGGTCGAAGGCTGCAGCGGGATCGGCCGGCACGTCGCCCAGCGCCTGGTCGCCGACGGTGAAACCGTCATCGATGTGCCCGCGAAGCTGTCCGCCCGTGCCCGCGTGTTCGCCACCGGTCAAGGCCGCAAGACCGACCCGGTCGACGCCCACAGCGTTGCCGTCGCAGCGTTGCGGACCGACAACCTGCGGCAGGTGACCATCGACGACACCACCGTGGCGCTGCGGCTGCTCGTCGACCGCCGTGAACTACTCGGTCGAACCCGCACCGAGACCGTCAGCCGACTGCATCACCTGCTGCTCGAACTCGTGCCGGGCGGGGCCAAGAAGTTCCTGAGCGCTCAACAGGCACGCGCGCTGCTCAATACCGTGCGTCCGCGTGACGTGGTCGGCAAGACCCGCCGCTGGCTGGCCTCCGAACTGATCCACGAACTCGTCGTCATCGACAAGAAGATCAAGATCGCCGACGCCGAACTCACCGAGTTGGTGAAAACCACCGGCAGCACCCTGCAGGAACTCACCGGCATCGGCCCGTCCGGATCAGCTCGTCTGCTCGGCGACATCGGTGACATCAGCCGCTTCGCCAGCCGCGGACACTTCGCGTCCTGGAACGGCACCGCCCCCATCGACGCATCCTCAGGCGACCAGAACCGGCACCGCCTCTCCAGAGCCGGGAACCGGCGCATCAACCGCGTCCTGCACATCATGGCCGTCGTCCAACTCCGCCGCGACACCGAAGGCCGCCGCTACTACCGGCGCAAACTCGCCGCCGGCAAGACCCCGATGGAAGCCATGCGCGCCCTGAAACGCCGGCTCTCCGACATCGTCTACCGACGGATGGTCGCCGACGCCAAAGCCGTCAGGACGGGCCCGGGAGGACAAACGGGGGCGACTCTGCAATCCAGCGCGGCCGACTCGATCCCCATGGTCGACACTTCGGAGAAGTCACTTCCCGGACCCGCCGAACCCCAGCCTAGAACACCGTTCCTCACCGCCTCTTGACACAGAGGGGTGCCAGATGAGCGCATCTCTCGAGCTGGGTCAGCCATAAAGTCAAATCGCTATAGCTCGTCTGGCTGCGACTCCTCGGCACCCTCTGGGAATACCAGTCGAGCCAGTTCGTATTCCAGGTCGAGATCGAACTCCTCGGCGATGGCAGCCAAGTGCAACGCAAAAACGGTTCGAAGATCTCCCAATGCCAGCCCAAATCGGAGGCCATCGCTGCGGAACTCCCGCGCCCTCGGGCCCGCTCTGTCAACGAAATTGCGGGCGGCCTCACGGAGCAGCGAGAGTCGCTGGCTGAGAGATTTGCCCGGTTTCGCTCCGAAGATTTCCTGCGTCAAGAACCTGCGGATCTCCTGAGCCGAGCTGACGCAGTCAAGTTCGTCTTCGTAGTGCCGGTCACCGAATAGGAGGCGACGATCAGCCATGAAGATCATCACCCGCGATGCGACATCCTCGTCGCCCGGGACACGCTCCCACTCAGCTCCAAAATTGAACGCCGACAGACCTGTGAGCCGGTATGACATGGATGGAGTATGCCAAATCTCGGCCATGATCGTCTTACTCAACTCGGCATGTGTAGGTGGCAGGGTTCGGCCTCGTCTAAATAGCCAGCTACCTAACGTTGATCAGACCGGCAGACGGCTACCCTCTGCTCCCGCAACGCGCCAACCTACGCCATCCCTCTGTTTTCCGAGGTGCGAACGCCCTTTCGGTTGGTGTCGCGTACGGGGAATACTTATCCGATGGGGCGTACGCTGGGATATAACGATGCGGTCCGGACGCTTGGCGGGGATGCGGCGAAGCTCCAGCGGCTTGTAGACACGCTGGTCGGGACTGGGATGCTGGCCCTTGTTGGACCCTTTCGCGACGTGCTGGGGTGGTTCGACGCGAAGGCCGAGCTGAGCAGGATCACCGAACGTCTCATCACCGGGCTCGTCGAGAATCGACAGTCGTTGTCCCGATTCGAGCGGACCGAACGGTTGCACGCAGCTCACGTGATACTTGCAGCTACCGCGTTCTTTGAGATCATGGCGGAGGCCGAGCTTCCCGTCGACACTGCGGATCTGGTGCTGACCGCGGATGAACAGCAGACGCTCACCATTCGCGCCGCCGGTTTGCCAGGCGCGCCGGTTCCGGGCCCGGCCGAGTCCTACGAGGACTTCCGGGCCAGGCTGCTCGACTGTTATCGGAGCATGGCCGCGGTTGTGATGGAATTCGGGAACGGGCTCGCCATCTGGGAAAGGATGGACGCGTCCGTCCTAGATCGCACGAGAGTGGCCCTTACCGACTTGGCCGAACCGGCCGTGGGGCGGTTCGAGAGCCTGCTCGGGCGGCTGGCCGCCGAGTTTCCAGAGGTGGCTTTCTGGGCGAGCGTACGGGAACAGACGGCCATCCACGCGCGACTGCGTGACGTCACGACGGCACTGACAGCCTTGGGCGAGGTGCTGGAAACGATCGCCGTCGGGCGGGCTCCGGACGCGCGCCGTTCCGGTTTAGCACGCGGCTACTCGGCCGCGCTGGACCGGCCGGTCGCGGAAACCGGCGAGGTGCCGGCCGGGTTGCGCTTGCCGACGCTTGGCGAGGCTTTTGTCCCTCAGTCGTACCGTACCGCCGAGGTAACCGGCCAGACGCCGTTGAACAGGGAGGACTGGTGGGAGAGCCAGCCAGTCCGCGACAACCTGCTCGCCTTCCTCGCCGGTCGGCTCATCTCACCAGACCTGTCCACCGCCCCCATGCTCGTTCTCGGCCAGCCGGGCTCCGGCAAATCGGTATTGGCCCGCATTCTTGCCGCACGGCTCCCCGCCAACGACTTCCTCTCGGTACTGGTTCCGCTTCGTTCGGTGCATGCGGTCGCTGACGTACAGGAACAGATCGAGCAGGCGATCCGCAAGGAGACCGGCGAACGCCTCGACTGGCCAGCCCTCGTCCGGTCGGCGGACAATGCGATCCCGGTGGTCATCCTGGACGGCTTTGACGAGCTGCTGCAGGCTACCGGAGTCAGCCAGACCGACTACCTGTTGCGGGTAGCCGCATTCCAGCGGCGAGAGGCCGACCAGGGCCGGCCTGTCGCGGTCATCGTGACAAGTCGTACCAGCGTGGCCGACCGGGCTCAGACCCCGGAGGGCTCCGTAGCGATCCGCCTGGAACCGTTCGATCGGTCGCGCGTCGGCACCTGGTTGGACACGTGGAACCGGACCAACGCCGAGCATTTCCAACGCGGCACCGCGACGGCACTGAACCTGGAAACTGCGATGCGGTACCCGCAGCTCGCCGGCCAACCGTTGCTGCTACTCATGCTCGCTATCTACGACGCCGAAGGAGGCAGTCTGCGCTCGGCGGGCACGCTCCGCCAGGATGAGCTGTACGAGCGGTTGCTGGAGAGGTTCGCCCGCCGTGAGGTGGACAAGCGAAGCGCCGGCCTGCCGATCAGGGAGCGGGACCAGCTGGTCGAGGCCGAGCTACGCAAACTGAGTGTGGTGGCGTTCTCTATGTTCAACCGAGGCGCCCAATGGGTCACCGAGGATGAACTGGACGCCGATCTGCGGGCGCTTCCCGGCACGGTCGGGCCGAACGCAGCGTCGACGGCGGCCGGTGGTTTACGAGCGCCCATCCGGGCCGCCGAACTTGCGCTCGGATCGTTCTTCTTCGTCTATCGCGCTCGGGCAACCCGGGATGACGACGTACTTTTCGCTTACGAGTTTCTCCACGCGACGTTCGGCGAATTCCTGGTCGCGCGGTTAATTCACCGGGTGATCAGGGACATGGTCGCACGTGAGCGGGCGACTACCTTTATCACCGGCGCGGCCAACGAGGACGGTCTACTGCACGCTCTGCTTTCGTTCGCACCCCTGGCTGCCCGCCGCCAAGTCGTCGCCTTCGCTTACTGGATGACGTCTGACCTTGCGGCAACCGATCGCGTGGACTGGGCCGACCTGCTGGTCCGACTCTTCGACGGGGCACAGCAACCCCGGTTGCCGGACATTTTCGACGCCTACGCGCCCCGCTCCCTGACCGTGCCCGCCCGGGTTGCCGCGCACACCTCAAACCTGCTGATACTCACACTTTGCTCGGCCGATATCGTCGCCAGCCGTCTTGTGGGCACGGACGACGAGGCCGACTCACAGGGGATGCAGACCATCCGTCTCTGGCACGAGCTGGCATTGCTCTGGCACTCGCAGGGCGGAACGAGCGGCTGGGTCGGGCTGCTCGACCTTGTACAGGTCGATCGGATCCGTCGCGGCCGGCGACGGGACGTCGCGCTCAGCTTGACTCTCGACCAGGTGGCGAGTGCACCGCCAGTGGACATGAACTGGGTAATCGGCATCGATCGGCCGGCGGACGAGGTCGCCGAGGACCCACTCAACTGGGTCTTCCGGGAGAGCTGGGAGATTGTGCCGCGCGAGGTGCACTTCACCTGCGACCGATCAAACGACTCCCAGCACCACGCGATCGGACCGCTTCTGCGGGCCGGGCTGCCCGTTGCGGGCAGCCACGTCTATTTTCCGATCGGCGCCAAGCCGGTCAACATCCTCGGCGCCTTGATGAACGCGCTGCTCGACCCCACTCAGTCCACAGAAGAACGCGAGGCGTTGTACCTTAGGACTGCCGAATGGACCCTAACTTTCATCCCGGAGGCCAAGGAGTTGTTACTCCGATGCCTGGAACTCGATCTCGACGTGGGGAAAGACGTCGTGTCGAAGATCGTCCTTGATTTTTTGCAACGTGGTCTTGGTGCCGAAGACGCCCGAATTCGCCTCCTGCTCCTCCGCTGCGCTAACGCGCACATGGACGCGACCTCCGAAAGCATGGCCCAGGCCGTGTCCTTGCATCTGTTGGAACGAGACGAATGGACGGACCTGCACCTGGACACTGCAATCCGAATGGCGGAGTTGGGCCTAGGCCGGATCTCGATCAGGGATGAGGAAGCCCGTCGGCTGCTGGGCGCCTATGCGACCAAGCGCCCGGACTTCATCCCCCGCATCCGCATTCTCGGTCCAGACTGAATTAGTTGATCCAGGTCTCTTGGCGCGCTCTATTCCAGCACTGCGGATGTAGATTGCCAGCTGCCTCGGCCGGGCATTTGCAGGCTCACTATGACGCACTCTCATCGGCAAATCAGTGCGCGGAAGGGTGCGGCGCCTGCCGCCGCCTCGCGTGGGGCTACTGGACCACCGATCGCGGTGCTTGCCCCTGCGGGAGTGGCATGCCTGCAACCCGGCCTGTGGGTATTAATCGCCCATGTTGGGTCCATCTTTCGGGGAGGAGTAACTGTCGGGTAGTGGGCAAGGCGTGTGCGTAGCCGGAGGTAGGTGGTTTGTTATCCGGATGTCTCTGCTGCCGCGCGAGAGCGGGTCGGGCACTGCCGGCTATCACGCCTTCATTTCTTACGCGCATCGGCATGATCAGACTCTCGCGGCCGCGTTGCAGCGGGAAGTGCGCCGGTTTGGCGTGCCGTTCTACCGGCATCAGGTCGCGTTCCCGGCGGCTCCGCCAGGTGCCCAGCGGCGGCCGCTGCGCATCTTCCGGGATGCGTCAAATCTAACCGCTGCGGCCAGCCTGCCTGATGAGTTGCGGCGGGCGATCGGTTCGTCGCAGTGGCTGATCCTGATGGCGTCGCCCGATGCGGCAAGCTCGCCGTGGGTCCGGGAAGAGGTCCGAGTCTGGCTCGCGAAGGATCCGACGGCGAGCCGGGTGCTGATCGCCTTGACTGACGGAGACATCGTCACTACGTCGGACAGCCGCTGCATCGATAGCGCAGCGACCAACGCGTTGCCGGCAGAGTTGGTCGCCGCGCTGAACCATGTGCCGTTGTGGATCGATCTGCGTACGGCGCGGTCCGCGGTCGACGTGGGGCCGGGACGCCGCGGCCGGCTCGGTGACGTGGTCGCTGACTTTGCCGCGCCGATTCAGGGCGTCGACAAGGACGTGCTGATCGGTGAGCATCTGCGGCAGCAGCGCAGGACGCTGCGTACCGCGTTCGCCGCAGTGGCTGTGGTCACGAGTCTCGCGGTGGTTGCGTCCGTGCTGGCCGTGGTCGCGTTCCGAGCGCGTGGAGAGGCCATTCGTCAGCGAGACACTGCCGTGGCCAATCAGTTGGTCGCTGAGGCCGGCACGATCGCCGATACTCAGCCAGGTCTTGCTAGGCAACTTCTGGCCGCTGCCGGCGGCATCCGCCGGACCCCGCAGGTGACCGGCGCCTTGGTGACCGGCCGTTCCATCCCGCAAGAGGTTCAGATCGATGCGGATGCCGCCGCCTTCAGCCCCGACGGCCGGCTGGTCGTACTGGCGCAGGACGGCAATGAACCCTACGAGCTGTCGGGCCGTACGGTCCCTGCCGCTGAAGGGTTCCTGCGGTTGCTGGACGTGGGCAGCCTGACCGAGATCGGCAACATCCCACTGGGACGCAACTCCGCCGACGGCTTGGCATTCCTGTCCGGTCCCGGCAGACGTCTGGCCGCAGGTTTCGACACTCGCGTACGCATCTGGGACGTCCAAGACGCGGCCAACCCTCGCGAGCAGGCGTCGTTGACCTTGAATCCGGGTGGTGAAGGCGTCGACGTGATGGCTTTCCACGAGGGACGCGCCGCCACCGTGGACGACGGTCACGAACTGCGGCTTTGGGACGTCAGCCAACCGAACGCACCGCAGCTGCTGACGACGCAGACTCTTTCCCAGCTGCAAGAGCGGTCTTTCAGTCAACTGGCGTTCAGCCCAGACAGGCGGCGCTTGGTCCTGTCTGGCATCTCCCGAGGCCCGATGTTCCTCGACGTCAGCACACCAACCAACTCGCGGGCGATACCCGATGTGCCCGCCCTGGCACAGGTGCAGGACCTGGCATACGCCCCTGAGGGTGGATGGGTGATGACCACGGGACGGGAGACGGTGCCCCGCCGGTGGCGGCTACGCGCCGACGGCACCCCGGAACGTCCGGACACCCTGCCGCTGACCGCGCCCGGCGCCACCGTGACCAGTGCGGTCAGCGGGCCGCAGGGGCAACTCGCAGCAGTGTCCGAGGAAGGCGCCGTGCTGGTGTGGAACAACGCGCTCGACGACGATCCCCCTGCCCTCGTCGCGACCCTGGCAGTACCTGAATTCAGCGCTAACAACGTCGACGCAATGCAATTCAGCCCGAGCGGGCGGCAGCTGATGATGCTGTCCCCCCGCGCTAACACCGGCCCCGACGGTGCCGGGAGCCGCGTCAGCACCATGCGGATCTGGCAGATGGCCGACGGACGCCAGCCCGGCGCGGCATCGGCCCGGACCGGTGGGCGAACCATCGCCGTCCACGAACACATCCTCGCCACCCTGCACGCTGGTCGGATATACCTGCATGACCTTCGCCAAGAGGGCGCGCCGACACCTGCCGGCTCCTTGCGATGGGACGAAGACGGTGACGTCGGCCAGATGGTGTTCAACCCGAGCGGCACCCGCCTGGCCGTGCTGTCCGACAATCACGTGCTCGCTGTTGACACCAGCGATCCACGGCGCCCCACCCCGGCCGGCGAATGGACGATCACCGGTCTGCCGGACGTCTGCCCACCCGGCGGTGGGCTTTGCGGACTGTGGTCCGCAGTGTTCCGCGACGACGCGATCCTGGCGGTCGGCGACTCGAGCCGCCAGGTCACCCTGATCGACACCGCTCGCCCGGGGGATACCGCACCGCTCGGCAGCATCACGACCAGCTACGGCAGCGTGACCGAAATGGCGGTGCTCCGCCCGCAGCGGGGCAACCTCATCCTGGTCACCACCGGGTTGAACCACCCGGCCATCGAACTGTTCGACATCACCGACCCGGCACATATCAAGCCACTCGGATCGACCTGCGGCGGTGGAACCTTGACCAAGGAAGGGGACGGCTACCGCTGCCGCGGCGGAACGTCGATGCTCGACCTCGCCACCGATCGCAGTGGCCGCCTCCTGGCCAGCGCAGACCGTGCCGGCACAACCCGAGTTTGGCAAAGCCGCGACGGCACCCTGAGCCCGATCGCGACCCTCCAGGACACCGGCGACGTGCAAGGCCTCGCGCTCAGCCCCGACGGCCACCGCCTGGCCACTATCGGCCGGGACCGCACCCTGCGGACCTACGTCGTCAACCCGTCCACAGTCACGCTGGAAGCGATCATCCACATCGGCAGCGGAGCCGATACCAACCTGGCCTTCGCTGGCAACAACCACACACTCATCGGCACCATGCGCTATGGCCTGATCGACATCTGGGAACTCGACCCCAACCTCAACACCACAACCCTGTGCGCCGGCAGCGGCCCCCGCATCACCCCCGACCAATGGAACCGCGACATCCCCGACCTGCCATACGCACCACCATGCTGAACCTGCAAGCGCGCAGACGCGGCCAGCACGCGTTCTCGGCGGCATGTGAGTACGACACGAAACCCTACGCCGTAAAAGCCCCCATGATCGTCTGCAGTATCTCCCGCACGCCTGACCAATCCTGCGTGGCGATGATTGACGGATTTTCTTTGGCTGCGGCGACTTTCTCACGAAATCGCCGATGCACATCCGCCTTGTTGGCTATCTCTCCTTGATACGATCCGATGGCCGGAATGAGCGAGCCCCACCGCACCGGCGACAGTACGCCTTCGCAGTCCAAGAGGACGTCACTGCCGAGGTACATCTCGATACTTCCAGCAAGGCCATTGACATTCGCCAAGACAGTGCCGCCCTCAGGGTTCGCCAGCGAGGGCGGCCCTATCGTTGGGTAAGACGAAGCAAGCGGAAGATCGGGATAGCGGAGTATCCGAATAGTTGATGGCAGCCGACGCAGATCGAGCGGGCGAAGCGCATCAGTGGCGGCACTGTCATTGTCGAAGATGGCCACTGTTCTATTGGCGATACCCGCCGCAGCGAAAGATTTCACGAGCCTGACCAATGCGCCGGCTCCGCCGTCGTTCTTCTGCTCGAAGTCCAGGAATTTCACGAGATCAACTAAGTGTGGATATAGTATCGAAAGTCCGGCCGTCAGGAACTCCGCATCGGTTCTCCCTTCGGTCAACACCACCACGGGGGAGAACAACGAACCGGCGCGGCGCAGCTCATTCAACTTCGCCGCAGCGTGCGGACCGTCGTCATCACCGACCCACGCCCAGTATGCGGTCGTCACGTCCACAGCCACCTTCGCCCTAGGGAAGGCGGCAACCACGAGCCGAGTTTCCAGTAAAGGGTCGAAGGCGAACTGAGCCAGGCGGATCAGCCATTCCGGTGACCCGGGGAGCGGCTTCCTGTAGGGGTTACTGGAGAAAGGTGATACAGGTGCGTGATCTGCAATTTGCGAAAGGTTGGAAAGCCACTGAGGTCCGCCCATCGAGCCAATAGCAACGGACTCAGAATCCCTGCCGTTTTCCGCCAGGTAGTCGGCATGAGCGGCGATGCCGCCTTCCCAGGCCCGCAGGCTGGAATTCAGATCGAATCCCAGCAGATCGAGCCGTTCGGCAACCTCGCGCGCATCAGCCTCATACCGTCGCACCTCTATCTCGTCATCTGAGATCTCGCCGGATCCCGGCCGCGCTCCAAGCCAGTTGTAAAACTCCGCCGTCCTGATGATGAATTCCTGGAAATGCCCGTTTGTGAATGCGGCCAGCAGTCGGCTCTCGTCATTCTCATGCCACATTTGCGTGTATGGTCCAACCCGCACAGCCGCCGCACGGAACATGTATCACCCTGTCTGTAGACCTTGGGCATTTATCCTGTCAGACCGCCGCGCGTATTCCCAGACTCCGTGTGGAAAATTGGCAACATAGCCCTGCCTTTGCTGCGAGCTCATGATCGGATACTGCGATCCCCTGACTCTCATCGCCAAATCCGCGCAGTCGCACCAGATTTGTGAACGGCATTCGGAGCACGCGGTCGGCGATCAAGATCCAGGATAGGTGTCGGTTCTCACGAACATCTCGGCACGCGGTGCCGAGATGTGGCGCCGAAAATTCGTCGCGTACATCTGGCGCCGGTTTCGCGAGCTTAGCCACTCATCTCATCAGCCGTATGGCGGTTCACCGTCGCGGACTACGACCGTGCGCTGAGGAAGCCGGCGCTGGCCATGAGTGAGCGCGAGTGGGCGCT
Source organism: Paractinoplanes toevensis (assembly GCF_018332695.1). Taxonomy (GTDB): domain Bacteria; phylum Actinomycetota; class Actinomycetes; order Mycobacteriales; family Micromonosporaceae; genus Actinoplanes; species Actinoplanes toevensis. Next base: position 14,238 of record NZ_BOQN01000020.1, on the reverse strand, counting down.
CCTGTGCTGACTGCGACGTTGACTCGCTCACCGACTGGCGGACCGGCTCCGGACCGGTGGCCATGGCGTCACCTTCGGTCCTCGAGACTGCGTGGACAGCTGGGCTGCAAGTGCCCGGGATTGCCAGGACCACCAAGGACCATCGGGGACCAGCAGAGCCAACTTCCTGGGGCCGTGCCGTGCGGGCGATGGTCATGCATGTGGATCAGCGCAGCCGGCTGATTGTTGGTTCCGGGGGTTGTCGGCTGCGTCCGTCGGCCGGTCGTGTGCGGCTGCCCCGCTAGCCACCGCGACCGGCCTCCCCGGGCTCTTCTGTTGCACGGGAGTGGCATGCCCTCGCTCAACGCGTCCGTCTCGCACCCCAGGTCAGCATCCGACGGGCGGGAAATCCCGTTCACTCGGACGCCATTGATGTCGGCGTCCGCGGACCGGCTCCTGCAGATTCCTAACGGCGGCCGACCGGTCGATGTTGGTGTCACCAGACCTGGCGTGCCGAGGGATCCACCCGGCCCGCTGCATCTGTTGCCGGTGCCGCATGAGCTCGGTCCGGCGGAGGTCGCCGATCGTGCGTGGCGGTACGCGGCCGCCGTACGGCCGGGCAGCGTCGTGGCCGTGTCCTCGGCGGACGGTGGGGTGGGCCGTTCCACGCTCGTCGCCGCGTTAGGTGGTGTGCTGGCTTTGGCTGTACCGGGCCCGGTGGTGGCCGTCGATATGCATCCGGTGCCGTGGGGCGGGTTGGCGGAGCGGATCGGCCGGCAGAGCGCGGGCACGGTCTGGGACGCCGTCCGTGACCTCGACTCGCTGACCTCGCTGCGAGAAGTCCAGCGGTGGACGCAGCAGGGCCCGTCGGGGTTGCTGGCGCTGGTAGGCGAGGCCGAGGGGCAGGGTCGCCGTCCACCTCAGCATGATCAGGCGGCGATGGTGGTCGAGGCGGTACGCCGCCTGGTGCCGGTGACTGTATGCGATGTGATGCCGGCGTTGTTCACCGGCATGTGGCGGACGCTGGGCGCGGCGCACGCGCCGGTGATCGTGGCCCGCGCGTCCAGTGACAGTGTCCGGCACAGCCTGCGGCTGTTGACGCATCTGCGGGCGGCCGGGTTCGGCCCGGTCGTGGACCGGTGCGTGCTGGTGGTGATGGCCACCTCCCCGTGGACGGCGCGGGACGTCCGGGCGGTGCTGCACCAGGCGAGGACCACGGTGCCGGTTGTGGTGGACATCCCGTTCGATCCGGGCCTGGCGGTCCCGGAGCCAATCGATGTGCGCCGGCTGCGTAAGCCGACCCGCCACGCGCTGGTGCGGCTGGCCGAGCAGGTGCTGCTGCGGTGCACCGCCGGCACCGTCGCGACGACGACGGGACGGCCGTGATGTCAACCGTGTTCACGGCCGTGGCGGCGCGGGTGCTGGAGGCCCCGAGCCCGGCTCCGACCGGAGTAGGTCCGGGCGGTATCGACTGGAGCCGGATCCACCCGGATCCGTCGGCGGTGCCGCGGCCGGAGCTGTTTTACACGTTCATGAATGGGCTGCTCTACCTCGGTGCGTTCGCTGCCGGCGGCGCGTTGATGGCGGGTTTGATCGCGTTCGGTGTGGGGCCGCTCTTCGGCGCTCACATCGTGTCGGATCGCGGGCGCAGCATGATGTGGAAGGGCGTGCTGATCGGCTTCGGGGTCGGCTCGTTCACGGCGATCATGGCGTTCCTGCTGGTGAAGGTATGACCAGCACCGGCCACCACCTGTCCCGCGAGCGGCTACGGATGGCGGTCGCTGTCGCGGTGCTGGCGGGCGTTCTTGTCAGCGTCGTGCCGGGACCAGCTCCTGCGGACGCGGCCCCGTCGCCGGCACCGCCGTATCCGGCGACCACGGACTGTGCGGCGAAGGCGCCGGGCGCGGTGGCGTGGTGCATGCCGTGGATGGTGCGGGTGGACAAGCCACCGGCGGGGAGCCGCTCGCATTGGGCGACCCGGTGCAGCCTCGCTACCACCGACGCTGACCGCGAATCGTGTGCGGCGGCATCGGTCACGCTCGCGGCTCGCCCGCGTGACGGCTCGGCGTCGGTGTTCGGCGACGGTCCCACCGACGGCAGCGGGCCGGCCGGACTCATCAACTGTGCGCTGCTGACCGAGCCGGGGCTGACCGGCACCAATCCGGGTCGCGACGCGCAGTGGGAAGCGAAACGCAACGCCTGCGCCAAGCAGGTCGGCACGTGGAAGCAGCAGGTCTCCGACCCTGATCCGAAACCGGCTGACTGCGGGCTGACCGACGCGTCGTGTCAGATCCAGCGCAAGGCGCAGGAGGCCCTCGGCTCGGGTGTCCGTTCTGGTATCCAGGGGTTGGTCGACATTGCGGTGCAGGCCATGGTGTACCTGCTGTCGCGAGTGGCCGGCCGAGTCTTCACCGCCACTTCGATCTCGGCCCCGGACGACGCGTTCTACTCCGTCTACAACAGCGTGGCCGGCGTGATGGTCCTGCTGATGATGGTCTTCTTCCTCATCTCGCTGATCGTCAACGGGCTACGGACCAACGCCGGTCCGGGTCCGATTGCCACGCTGGGCGGTCTGGTCCGGGCGTTTCTGGGGATCACGTTCGCCGGAGGGCTGGCATTTCTGATCGTGACGGCCTGGGATCAGGCGACCAACGCGGTGATCGCGGCGAACGCGGCAACGCCGTGGGAGCCGTCGCAGTGGGTGAGCGCGCTGACGAATCTGTCCGGCGGCGCTGGAACGCTGTTCTTGGCGTTGCTGCTGTCGATGTTCGGCTGCATCGGGCTGCTGCTGCTGTTTTTCATCATGCTGTTCCGCGGGATCCTCGCGACCGGAGCCGCGATCTTCGGTGCGGTGGCGATGTCCGGGCAGGTGATGGCCGAGACCCGGCATTGGGGTCGCCGCTGGTTCTGGACCGTCAACGCCCTGGCGTCGAGCAAATTCTTCATCGCCGAGCTGTGGATCTACGGCAGCCGGTCGGCGTACGGGTCGGACGACCTGATGACGGTGGTGCGGGCCGTGCTGCTGATCTGGCTGATGGTGGCCGCCCCATGGATTCTGCTGCGGCTGACGACCCTGTGGGACGGCTACCTATCTGACGTCAACGCCTACGGCCTGATGTCGGCCGGTGGGAACCCCCTCGCTTTGGCGCCCGCCTTCGCCGACGGCGTCGCCGCCGGAGCGGCCGGGGCGCCTAACCCGGGCAGCGCAGGTGGGGGTGGTGGTGAGGCGAATGCGGCCGGGGTGATGGCCGCGAACACCTCCAGCATGCCGACAACCCCGGCCGACGCCGCCGGGATAGGCGACGACAGCAGCGGACGGCAGGCGGCGGACGCCGCGTCGACCGGCGGGGACGGCGGCCAGGTCGGCCAGCCCGCGAGTACGCCCGGCGAGCAGCTGGCCGGAACCGCGGGATCGGGTAATGCCGACACCCCGAACGCGCAGGAGGCCGACGGTGTTCAGGCTGCGGCCCGCAGCGCCAGCCAGACCCTGTCCACCGGGGCGCCCACCGCACCCGCGGACGGCAGCACCGGCGCCCCGGGCGCTGGACCGATGCCGGCTTCCGGCATCGCGTCGTCACCGGCCGGAGCCAGCGGCTCGAGCGCACCCCAGGACGGCGGTGGTTCCGCAGACGACCGGCCGGGCGGCGGAGCGGGATCAGACGGTGATCAGCAGGCCGGTCAGTCGTCCGCTTCTGGTGGCCGCGGGGCGGCTGCTGCCGCCGGCGAAGCGCCGATTCTGCCGCTGTGAAGGCCTAGGAGAAGGGAGCCGTGGTGTTTCAATTTCCGCCGCGGGCGACGCGCGGGGTCCTGCTCGGCTTCACCCTGTCGCAGATCGCGATGGTCGTCTCCGGGGTGATCACCGCGGTCATCGCGCTGAACCTGCTCGCCGCCGGGCGGCCCGGCATCGCTGTGGCCCTGTTCGCGGTGACGGTCGTGCTGATCGTGCTGGCGCTGTTGCGGTTCAAAGGCCGCCGACTGACTGAGTGGCTACCGATCGTGGCCGCCGCACTGATCCAGCGCGGGGCCGGGCAGAACGAGTACCGGGGCGGGCCGTGGGCGCCCAACAGCGTCGCCGAGCACATGGACCTGCCTGGCCCGGCGGCCGGCTACCGGGGGGTCACGGCCATCACCGCGGATGGCCTGACCGAGGTCGGGCTGCTGGTGCATTCCCGGGAGCGGACGGTGACCGCGGCGCTGACCTGTTTCGGGGAGAACCTGGTGCTGGCTGACCGGGACGTACAGACCCGCCGCCTGACGGACTGGGCGCAACTGCTCAACATCCTCGGCGCCGACTTCACCGACATGGGCCTGGTGCGGTGGGCGGTGACCGCCCGGGCGGTCCCGGACACCGGCAACCGGGCGCAGCGGTACCTCGCCAACCGGGCCATCGAGACCAGCTCGGCGGCGTACCGATCGCTGGCCGAGCTGACCGCCGCGGCGGCGCCAGCGGCGCAACGCCACGACATCCACGTCAGCGTGGTGTTCGACCTGAACAGGTTGTCCGGTGAGATCCGTCAGGGTGGCGGCACCGACGCTGCGCTGGCGGCGAGTGTGCTGGACCGGCTGACCGGGATCGAGGCGGCGGTCGCCGAGGCGGGGGTGGCGACCGGCGGCTGGCTGTCGCCGCGCGGCTTCGCCGCGGTGCTGCGCACCCAGTTCGATCCCGACGATCAGGAAGCCGTCGACCTACGCGCCAGCACCCCGCCCGGCGGGCCGGGCACGGCGGCCGGGGTGGCGCCGCAGCTGGCCGGGCCGGTCGCCGCCCGCACAGTTGGCTGGACCACCTACCAGCACGATTCCGCGTTCTCGCGGACGTTGTGGGTGGCGCAGATGCCCCGCCAGCCGATCGGCGCGACCTGGTTGACGCCGCTGTATATGCGTACCACCTGCCGGCGCACGGTCACGCTGGTGGCGCAGCCGGTCCCCGCCGGTCTCGCGCAGTTAGCCACCCGTAAGGAGAAGGTCGCCCGCGCCGGCGACGAGGTCACCAAACGGAAACTTCGCCTCGTGCGCACGGCGCGGGAGGACGACGAGGCCCGCGCGGTCGAGCAGATCGACCGGGAACAGGCCGCCGGGCATGTCCGCTACCGGTACGCGCTCATGGTCGCCGTGACCGCCCGCACCCTCGACGGCCTGGACCGTGACGTCCAGCAGGTACGGCGGATCCTGTCGCGCGCCGGGTGCGAGGCGGTGGTTTTGGCCGGTGAACAGGACCAGGCGTTCGCCGCCGCCGCGCTCCCGCTAGCCCGTGGCCTCAAGCCGATGCGGGGGTGGACCGCATGACCCGCGAAACCCCGCTGCGGCGCGCAGGCTCCCTCGCCGACCGGATCACCCAGCGGGCCGCCGCTCGCGATCTGGCCCGCGCTGAGCATGCCCTGGCCCGCGAGCAACGCGGCCTCGACCAGGCGACCCGTCGGCTGCTGGGCCCTCCGGCAGCGGGCCGGCATGGCGGATACGGGCGGCGTGCCGGGCGGGTGGCGTGGCTGCTCGGGCTGCCGCCGCTGGTCACCACCTCCGCCCAGCTGTGTTCGGTGTTCCCGTTCGTGACCGATCCAGGGTTGCCGGTCGACGGGCCGCTGATCGGTACCGAGGTATACAGCCGGTCCGCGTTCACCTTCTCCCTGCATGAGCTGTACCGGGCCAAGGCGGTGACCGCCCCGAACATGGCCGTGACCGGTGAGATCGGCTCGGCGAAGTCGTCGCTGCTGAAATGTCTCGCGTTTCGCGGAATCCCGTTCGGCACCCGCTTCTACACCTGCGACTACAAAGGCGAATACGAGCACCTCGCCGCCCTGGCCGGCATCACACCCGTACGGATCGGCCCTGGGCTGGGCGTAGTGATGAACCCCCTCGCGGGGATCCGCCAGCATCCCGGGCAGACCGAGCAGCAGTGGCGGCACACCCAACGCGCCCGCCGCCTTCTGCTGCTGGAGGGCCTGCTGGAAATCCAGCTCTCCGGCCCGCTGAGCGAGCCGGAACGCTCCCTGCTCGAGTACGCCGTCGACGCGGTCACCCGCGAACACGACGCCACGCCGGACCGGATGGCCACCCCCACCCTATCCAGCGTGCTCGCCGCGACCGGCCAGCCCGAGAAGTGGGCGCACCGCCTCGATCGCCTGGCCTACCCCTTGGACGTGTTTGTGGCCGACTCGCGGCGGGTCCGGCTCGCGCTGGAACGCCTCGTGTCCGGGGCGCTCGGCGGCGTCTTCGACGGCCCGGACACCTCCGCAGCCCGCCTCGACTTCAGCCAGGCCGGGGCGGTGCTGGATCTGCGGGCGATCCGCTCGTCGGACGCGATGACCGCGATGGCGATGACCTGCGCCCAGTCCTGGCTCGAAGCCGAACTTTCCGCCCCCGACGCACCCCCGCGGGTCTGCTTCTACGACGAGTTCGCCCTGATCGCCCGGCATCTGCCGCTGATCCGCCGCACCCGCGAACAACTCAAACTCGCCCGCGCCCTCGGCGTCGCCAACGTCCTGGCCTTCCACCGGTTCTCCGATCTGGCCGCGTCCGGAGCGGGTGACTCCGAGCAGGTCCGCATCGCCCGTGGCCTGATCGAGGACTGCGGGGTGCGGGTTTCCTACCGCCAGGCCACCGGCAGCTTGGAGCAGGCCAGAGAATTCTTGGGCACCTCCGACACCGAGACCGATCTGCTGCGCTATCTGCGCCAAGGTGTCGGCTTGTGGAAGATCGGCGTGCGTTCGTACGTCGTCAAACACCAGCTGTCCCGCGCCGAGACCGCCATGGTGCACACCGACAGCCGCATGAACGCCGACCAGACCCCGCCCGACAAAGCACCGCCTGCCAGCGACCCAACGGGGCACACCGAACCCGGGGTGGCAGGGGTAGCAGCATGAACCGACCATCACTGTCGTCACCGGGGCACCGGCCGCCGCGGCAGGGGCACCTGCGTGCCGACATCCGCGTGCGCGTGCTGCTGCTGGGCAGTTTCATCGTGCTGCTGGCAGCTGCGCTGCTGTCGCTGTGGCTGGCCGGGCAGCTAAGCGGGTTCCTGGCGCATCACCGCTGGCCCGCCGTCGGGATCGGCCACACCCCGGCGATCCTGCTTCGCCTCGCCGCCCACCTCGACAAGCCGGCCGCGGCATGGCCCGCCCGTACGCGCGCCGCGCTCGGGCCGGCGTGGCTGCTGTACGGATGCTGGCTGCTCACCTTCACCGCGGTTCTCGCCGGACCCGGCATCCCCGCCGTCCGGCTCGCCCGGACCCGTATGCGCCGCGCCGGCTTCGCCAGCTGGGCTGATCTGCGCCGGCTGCTGTCCGCCGAAGCAGTCCTCGACCGGGTCGACATCGTCCGGCCCGGACTGACGATCACCGACGCCGACACCCCGACCATTGCGGCCGCGAAAATCCGCCGCCGCAGCGACCCCCTCGAAGTCGCCCGGTTCCTCGGCACCGACGTCATCAGCGGGCGACCGTTGTTCCTGGCCAACGAATACACGATGCTCGCCGCCGCCGTCCCGCGGTTCGGCGGCAAGACCACCCGCTACGTCATCCCCGCCGTCGCCGACGCCCGCGGCGCGGTGCTGACCACCTCCACCCGCCTCGACGTCGCCGAAGTCACCTACACCCGCCGCACCCGCATCGGCCCCACCTACATTTTCGAACCCCAAGGCGAGATCCCCGGGGTGCCGCGGCTGCGCTGGTCACCGATCGAAGGCGCGCAGGATCAGATCGTCGCGATGCTGCGCGCCACCGGCTTCGCCGCAGGCTCCGGGATCGGCGACGAGAGCGTGGAGAACGGCCGCTGGTTCAGAGACCAAGCCGCCACCATCCTGCGTGGCCTGCTGCACGCCGCCGCCTTGGATGACACCGCGACCATGGTCGACGTCCTGGCCTGGTCACAGAACCCGGCCAACCCCCGGCCCGAACGGATCCTGCGCGCGCACGGCGTGGACAACTGGGCCGACCGGCTCACCCGGCACCGCGAAACCACCGGCCGGGCCCGCGACACCATCCAGTCCGTGGTCGCCGGCGCGCTGGACGCCTTCAACGACCCCCGCGTCCTCGCGGCGTGTTCACCGCCACGCGGCACCCAGTTCAAACCCCTGGAATGGCTGGCCGAGTCCGGCACCCTCTACCTGGTCGGCACCCGCGACGCCCAAGCACTGATCGCCCCGCTACTCGCGGCGATCAGCGAGGACATCATTTACCACGCCAAGACCCGGGCGTTGACCATGCCGGGCGGCCGCATCGAACCGGCCCTATATTTCATCGGCGACGAGATCGCCAACATCGCTCCCCTGCCGTCGCTGCCGAGCGTGATGAGCGAGGGCGGCGGCTCCGGGATCGCCGTGTCCGCCTTCGCGCAGAACCTGCCCCAACTACGCGAACGCTGGGGCGACAAAGGTGGGCAGGCGATCGCCGACGCGGCCAACGCCCGGCTGATCATCGGCGGCAGCAGCGACGTCGGATCGCTGCGCGACGCCCAAGCCCTCGCCGGGCAGATCAGCGAAGTCACCTCCGGCGCCAACTGGGGCAGCGCCCGCGCCACGATCAACGAATCCACCCGCCGGGAACATCTGATCGACCTCGCCGACCTGCGCACCCTGCCCGACGGCCGCGCCATCGCCTTCGTCGGGAACCTGCCCCCGGTCGAAATCGACGTCCCCGCCTGGTGGCAGCGGCCCGACGCCGGCGAGCTGACCGCCGGCCGCGACGCCTTCCGCCGCATCCTCGCCGAGGGCAGCTAATGGACACCTTCACCTTCGAGCTGCCCGAGGACCCGCCGCCGGACATGGTCGCGGCCGCGAAGCTCGGCACCGCCGTCAGCCAGCTCGCCGCCGCTCTGGAAAGCCTGCACCAGCAGCACCGCCAACTCCGCCACCTCGTCGAGCAAACCCGCCGCCCCGGCACCAACACCGCAAGTGAGCGGACGATGCCGTGGCCGCTGCGCTGGCATGACCTCACCCGGGACGCCGCCGCACAGACCTGGTCGTGGCTGATCGACTGGGTCGCCTGGCTCGTCGACCGGTACCAGATCCCCGAAGAGATCCCCGCCTGCTGGCCGCAGCACCCACCGCTGGTCGAAGAACTCACCGCCCTGGCCGCGGCCTGGCACAGCTGCTACGACGACAACGCCCACCCGGACGGGCCGCTGCTGTGGCACGAACGCCTCAACCGCGCCCGCGACCGGCTACGCGGCTGGGACGACTACACCCGCTGCCGCAACGGCACCCACACCACCAGGCCCCACGATCTGACCTGGCCGGACGGCTGGCACGACACCGCCATCGACACCGCCAACAACGACCTGGCCCATCGCCCCGAAACCAGCACGCTCGCGGTTGCGGAGCAGTCATGAGCCAACCCGCCGAGGTCGCCACCACTTACGACTGGGAACGCCTCAACGCCCAGCTCGGCGTCCTGTCCATGGATGTCGAGGACCTCTGGGAGCAGATCACTGACCCTGACCGCCAGCGGGAAACCGAGGAGCCAGTTGCCGAGGAATCGGATGCCGACCGCGACGGCCTCGACCGCGGCGACGTGCTGGCCGCCATGGCCGTCGTCGTCCGCTACCTCTACCAACGCGATCTCGACGCAGACCGCGACCACACCCCGTCAGAGGAGGAACCCGTGCCCGCCGAAGAACTCGACCGCGATCACGACCGCGACGCCGAACTAGAAGAAGAACGACGTCGCCGCCTCGACTACGAAACCGACGGCGATCTCGACGGCGACTACGACCCGACACCCGACGAACCCGACCTGGACGGCTGATGGCCACCACACCCGGCCCGACGACCGGTGCCGCCGACGAGGCAACCCCCGGCACGGCGTCGTCTCTGCCCGCCGCCGCAGATCGTGGCAGGACACCATGACCCGGCGAGGGCTGCTGCTGACCCTCGCCGCCGCCCTCGCCGTGGCCGGCTGCTCCACCGGTCCCGTCCCGGCACCACCGGCGGCCGTCTCCACCCCGGCGAACCCGGCGCCGGAGCCAAACGACGAAGACGGCGCCGGCACAGCGCCCAGCGCGCCGACGGCACCCGGCGCTGTCCGAGCCGCGGTCGGGTACGTGACCGCGTGGGCACGGCCCGGCCTTGCCCACGACCCCTGGTATGCGGCAGTCCGCGACCTGGTCGTTGCGCAATACGCGCGGCTGCTGGTCGACACCGACCCGGCCACCGTGCCCGCCGCGTCCATCACAGGGCCGGCCCGGGTGCTCACCTCCACCACGGCGGTGGTGGTCGTCGCCGTCCCGACCGATGCCGGCACCGTTGACGTCACCGTCGTGAACAGCGGCGGCCGATGGCTGGTCGCGACCGCCCGCCCGGCCCAGCCATGAAACCGCACACCATCCTGGCCGTCGCCAGCGCCGGACTGCTGATGCTGTGCGGCCTTCCGCTGGCCGCTGTCCTCGACAACGACCCCGCCGCAGCAGCCTGCACCGGCACAACAACCGTGGCGACGGCGGGCGTGCAGATCCGCGCGCATCCCGGCGCGATCGGACACTGGAGCAGCAGCCAGGTCGACAACGCCGCGATCATCGTCGCCGTCGGCCAAGGCCTGCGCATGCCGGCCCGCGCCTGGGTCATCGCCGTGGCCACCGCCATACAGGAATCTCGGCTGACGAACCTGGGCAACCTCGGCACCCGCAACGACCACGACTCACTCGGCCTGTTCCAGCAACGCCCCAGCCAAGGCTGGGGACCACCCGCCCAACTACTCAACCCGGTCTACGCCTCCACCGCCTTCTACCACGCGCTCAAACGCGTACGCGGCTGGGAAACCATGGACCTCACCGTCGCCGCGCAGAAAGTCCAGCACAGCGGCTACCCCGACGCGTACGCCAAACACGAACCCGACGCCGAACGCATCGTCGCCGCCGTCACCGGCAACGCCACGATCACCAACCTGCCCGGCGCCAGCCTCGCCGACTGCGGGGCACCCGCCACCGTGTCCGCAGGCGGCTGGACCCAACCCGTGCACGCCCCGATCGTCTCGGGCTTCCGCACCGCGTCGCGGCCGAACCATCAAGGCGACGACCTCGGCGCCAAACGCAACACCGTCATCCGTGCCGCCGCCGCCGGGAAAGTCGTGTTCGCCGACTGCGACGACGACACCGGCAACTGCGACATCGACGGCACGCTCGACGCCACAGGCAGCCCCATCACGAAGGGCTGCGGCTACTTCGTCGAGATCCTGCACGCCGGCCAGGTAGCCACCCGCTACTGCCACATGGTCCGCAAACCCGACGTCATCTACGGCCAGCACGTCGACGCCGGCCAGCCGATCGGCCTGGTCGGCTCCAGCGGCCACTCCTCCGGACCCCACCTGCACTTCGAGGTCCACCTCAACGTCACCTGCGGCAAAACCCGCTGCCAGCTGTCGAGCGCCAACGCGGTCGCACCGGACGAGTACATGCGCGCCCACGGTGCGCCGCTAGGTGACCGGTCATGATCGTCGACCCGGCCAGCGCCCCGGCCGCATCCGGCACTCGGCGGGACGACGCATCGGACGAACTGCTGCACCACGTCGCCGTGCTCTGCCGAGCCGCCAATCACCTGCGGCGGCATCTGGAACACACCGTGCTGCGCGAGGCACGCCTGACCTGGGCCAGCTACGACGTGCTGCAGCTGGCCGCCGGCCGCCGCCCGATCGACGCGCGCACCATCACCGAGATCACCGGCCTGGCCAAAGCCACCGTCACCCTCGCCGTCAAAGACCTCACCGCCCGGCAACTGATCCGCCGAATCCCGCACGCCGGCGACCACCGCTACTGGCTGCTGCAGCCCACCGCCACCGGCCTGCAATTCCACCGCGACCTGCGCGCCCGCCTGACCGCAGCGCTCAGCGAACTACTCGATCACCCCGCCGACGCCGCCCGCCGCGACGCCGGCATCGCCCTGCACCGCATCAGCAAACCCTGACCCCGTACCGCCATCACCAAGGGAGGAACCGTGCACCACGACGCCAACACCACGCCCACCGGAGGGCAGCCGCACCAGCCCCGACACCATCGCACCAGGCACACCCTGCGTGCCTGGCTGGCGTTGCCGCTCGTGCTGGCCGTCCTGCTGCTGACAGCGGCACCAGCACAAGCGCACACGGGCCGCCCGCCCTGCGTGCGCCACGACCTGTCAGTCACGCTCACCACGGGAGCCGTCAGCAGCTACCGGCTCGCCGGCTGGCTGTGCCAGCCCAGCCACCCCACCACCACCGTGCAACTGCTGGTCGCCGGACTGACCTACACCCATCAGTACTGGACCGGCCCCGACCACCGCACCGACCAAGTCGCCGCAGCCGTGACCGCCGGCAACGCCGTCTACATGATCGACCGCATCGGCACCGGTGCCAGCGACCGGCCACCAGCCGACCAGGTCACCGTCACCACCGAAGCCACCGTTGTCCACCAGGCCGTTCAAGCACTGCGCAACGGCACCCTAGGCCGCTACACCCACGTTGCCGGGGTGGGGCATTCCTACGGATCGGTCGTTTGGATGGCCGAAGCCGCCGCCCACCATGACGTGGACGCCCTTGCCCTGACCGGGCTGCTGCACGACATCGATCTCGACGCGATGACTCGCTTCACCACTGATCTGCATCCCGCCGCCGAGGATCCCGCCTTGGCACACAGCAACCCGCCGTCCGGCTACCTGACCACCCGGCCCGGCAGCCGTGCCACCTACTTCCTCGACCCCGGCACCGCAGTACCCGCAGCCCAGGGGTGGGACGAGGCCACGAAAACGACCGCGACGACCGGTGAGCTCACCTTCACCCCTGAGCAGGAACTCGCGCACAGCCGGGCCATCGCGGTTCCCGTCCTCCTGGTCGTAGGTACCCAAGACGCCCTGTTCTGCGGCGCCGCCCTGCCCTGCACCCGGCCCGCTGACATCTGCCAGCGCGAACGCGGTGCCTTCCCCGCCACCGCTCTGACGGCAATGTCCGTTGCCGCGACCGGCCACTCCCTGAACCTGCACACCAGCGCCATCCGCACGCACGCCGCGATCAACACCTGGCTCGCCCGGACGATGCATCAATCGGCACCAGGCTCGTGCAGCCCGTCGGTGCTCACCAGCGCAAGGCAGTGACCAGCCGGCCGGTCCAGCAGATTCCCGCAGCCAGCGATCAGCTCGTAGACCAGACACGCTCGCTAGGAAGGAACCTCCACCGATGGGTCACGACCGCTCACCTCGCCGCCGGACGCTCCGCGACACCGCGCTGTCGCTGACGGCGCTGGCCGTGCTGAGCCAGGCCGTAGCCGCCTGCAGCAACAACCCACTCACCAGCCCGGGACGATCGTCTGCAACGACGATCGCCTCGCAGCCGTCAGCCTCCACTGCGGCTGCCCGGACCTACAAGGCCATCCCTGACGCGTGCGACGTGCTCGACCAGGCGCTGCTGACCGCAACTCTCGGCCCCGACGGCGGCGACCTCGGCACGCCCCGATCCGACAACAACAGCCTGGCCGAGATCGCCCGATGCCAGCACACGTACGGGGCGCCGGGAGCCCGTAGCCTCGGCGCCATCGAGGTCATGACCGTCAAGACAGGAGGCGCGCAGGCCTACTACGACGGCATCCGCGGCGCCCAGCAGAAGACCGACACGCTGACCGAGATCCCGGGCCTCGGCCAAGGCGCCTACCGCTTCACCGACACGCAGACCGGCCCGCACATCGTCGTCAACGACGCCAACCTGTACCTGACCATCTCCATCAGTGGCCAGAACGCCACAGCGCCCGAAACAGTATCGGTCGCCGACGTATTGGCGAAGCTCGCCCAGCACGCGATGATCGCGCTCCTCGTGTGACCACTTGCAGCAGGACCGTTGGAGCTACCGATCAGGCTCTACCGGTCACCACCGCTTCGCCGTGCCGGGCGTCTGGCACACTCCCGGCACGGCCGAGCGACGGAATCGCGGCAGATTCTCGACCAGCCCGCCGCAGGTACCAGCGCGGAGAACATGCTCGGACCTGAGGTATCAGCCGATCGATTTGGTGCTTCGGTGTTCAACATTCGATGTCAACGGCTGCCTGAGTTCGGCGAAGGCGGCCTGACGGTGAGCTCGCGCCAGCCGTCTTGGTCGTTCAGCAGATCGTCGACGAGCAACAGTGCGTCATCCTCGGTCGGTGGGTGCCACGTCCGCGCAGTACCGCCTGCGCCGCCTTCCCGCGCCTCAACTACAAACCCATCGCCCTCGACGCGCAGGTAGACGTCACGCCGCGCAATGCGCCCCCACCTGCCGTTCCACCAGTGCCCAATGCCGCGTAGCTTAAGTTGATGGGACTGTGCCACGAACGGTG
>NZ_BOQN01000019.1 GCF_018332695.1 Paractinoplanes toevensis | reverse complement strand
AACACCGCCGGTCAGTGGATCGCGTCGGCCGACGTCGTGGGCCACGAGCTGGGCCACGGCATCGACGACTACACCCCGGGCGGCATCTCGGCCAAGGGCACCCAGGAGTTCGTGGCCGACACGTTCGGCGCGGCGACCGAGTGGTACATCAACAGCCCGGCCGACGCCCCCGACTACCTCGTGGGTGAAGAGGTCAACCTGGTCGGCTCCGGCCCGATCCGCAACATGTACAACCCGTCGGCGCTGGGCGACTCGAACTGCTACTCGTCGAGCACGCCCAACGGCGAGGTGCACGCGGCGGCCGGTCCGGGTAACCACTGGTTCTACCTGCTGGCGCAGGGCACCGGCGGCAACGGCCAGCCGGCCTCGACGACCTGCAACAGCACCGCGATCACCGGTCTCGGCATCCAGAAGGCCATCAAGATCATGTACAACGCGATGCTGCTGAAGACCTCGGCGTCGTCCTACCTGAAGTACCGGGTGTGGACGCTGCAGGCGGCGAAGACTCTCTTCCCCGGCAGCTGCACCGAGTTCAACACCGTCAAGGCCGCGTGGACCGCGGTGAGCGTGCCGGCCCAGTCCGGCGAGCCCACCTGCTGATCGCCGTTTCGATCGGAGGGGCCGGCGCGAGATGCGCCGGCCCTTTCAGCGTGGGTGGGTCACCACCAGCACCGGGCGGGACGAAAGCTTGAGCAGGTCGATCGGGACGCTGCCGAGCAGGCGTTCGGCCACCGCGGGCCGGCTGCTCGACCCGACCACGATCAGATCGGCCTGCTGCTGCTCGGCGAAGTCGATGATGGCCGGCACCGGGCGGCCCGGGACCACCGCGGTCTCGGCCAGGATGGACGCCGCCGCGAGGTACTGCGCCATCCGGTCGGCCGCTTCGCGGGCCTTTCCGGAAAACACCGATCGGGGTACGGCTGCCAGGCGCTCCAGCTCGACCTCGTCGGCCGCGACCACCGTCACGGTCGCTCCGGTCTGCTTGACCAGACTGCTCACCGCGTCGGCCACCCACGGCTGATCGGCTTCCGGTTTCGCGGCGACGACGATATGCATGTGACGCAGTATTACCGTCCGACTGCGATCCGTCGATACGCTCTCCGCATGGCCGACACCGGAACACTCAGCGAACCGACCCTCAAGCGGGTCATGGGACCGGGCCTTCTGCTGCTTTTCGTGGTCGGCGACATCCTCGGCACCGGCGTCTACGCGCTGACCGGGCGGGTCGCCAGCGAGGTGGGCGGTGCGGTGTGGCTGCCGTTCCTGATCGCGTTCGTGGTCGCGCTGCTCACCGCGTTCAGCTATCTGGAGCTGGTCACCAAATATCCGCGGGCGGCCGGTGCGGCGCTCTACACGCACAAGGCGTTCGGCATCCACTTCCTGACGTTCATCGTCACGTTCGCGGTGATGTGCTCCGGGCTGACCTCGGCGTCCAGCGCGTCCAAGGCGTTCGCCAGCAACTTCGCCGAGGCGTTCGACCTGACCCTCGGCGACGGCTTCGCGCTGACCGCGGTCGCGCTCGGCTTCATGACCCTGGTCGCCCTGATCAACTTCCGCGGGGTCGGCGAGAGCGTCAAGCTCAACGTGCTGCTGACCTGTGTGGAGCTCTCCGGCCTGCTGATCGTGATCGGCATCGGCGCGTGGGCGCTCGGCGGCGGCAACGGCGACCTGTCCCGGCTCACCGACTTCACCGCGGCCGAGGGCGAGAGCGCGTTCTTCTCGGTCACGGCGGCGACCGCGCTCGCCTTCTTCGCCATGGTCGGCTTCGAGGACTCGGTCAACATGGCCGAGGAGACCAAGGACCCGGTGCGGATCTTCCCCAAGGTCATGCTCACCGGCCTGTGCATCACCGGCGTCATCTACATCCTCGTGTCGATCTCGTCGGTGGCCCTGGTCGCACCGGCCGACCTGGGGGAGGGCGACGCTCCGCTGCTCAAGGTGGTCGAGGCGGGCGCGGCCGGTTTCCCGTTGTGGATCTTCGCGTTCATCACCATGTTCGCGGTCGCCAACTCGGCGCTGATCAACATGCTGATGGCCAGCCGGCTGCTCTACGGCATGGCCAACGAACGGGTGCTGCCCAAGGTCCTGGGGCGGGTGCATCGCACTCGGCGTACGCCATGGGTCGGAATTCTCTTCACCACGGCGATCGCTTTCGGGCTGATCTGGTTCGCCGACCTGACCGCGCTGGGCGGGACGACGTCGCTGCTGCTGCTCTGCGTCTTCACCGTGGTCAACATCGCGGTGCTGGTGCTGCGGCGCGACCCGGTCGATCACGAGCACTTCAAGGCGCCCACGGCGATCCCGGTGCTCGGCGCGGTGGCCTGCGCCTACCTGGCCAGCCCGCTGTCCGGGCGCGCCGCCGACGACTACCGGGTGGCCGGGGTGCTGCTGGTCATCGGCGTGATCCTCTGGCTGATCACCTACCTCTACAACCGGAACGTCCGGCACGAGGACACCACGATCGACCCGGCCAACCTGAAGGAGTAACCACGCTGAGTCGGCGACCTGCTCACCTGCGAGGAGTCCCGCCTGGCATCGACGACCATGACTTGACGGCGGCGGTGCGGGCGGCCGATGATGGCTCGGTCCACGCGGCCGTGTGGTGGCTTTGCCGGCCGATCGTGGGTGGTTCACGACTTTGTGGGGAGTCGATGATGTGACCCCACCCTCGTTCGCACTCCTCCGGCAGTGGCCTCGCGCGGCGGCGCACCCACCTCCGAAGGACATCTCACATGCGTCGCCTCCTGGCGGTTCTCGCGGTCCTCGCACTCGGCCTGGTCGCCGGGCCGACCCTCGCGAAGACCGCATTCGCCGCCACCAAAACCGTCTACATCCCCGCGTCCTGGCAGAGGACCGGCGAGGTGCCGTGGAGCACCGATCGCAGCAAGGAATCGGCCAACTTCATCCTCCTCTGGGGCGAGAAGTCCGGCACGAACCCGTCGAGCGCTCCGTCGCCCTACAAGTTCGACCCGGACAACATCCTGTCCCAGCTGGAGTCGCTGTACTCGTACTACGTGAACACGATGAAGTTCACCACCGAGACCGGCGCCCTGGCCCAGTACAAGATCGACGTGATCGTCACCCAGACCTGGAACCGCACCGAACTCGACGCCTGGGCCACCGGCGGCAGCGCGGACGGCAAGGTCGGCGTCATCAACATCGCGCCCGCGGCCGCGCTGCCCGGATCGTGGGGACTCGCCCACGAGCTGGGCCACGTCTTCCAGAACCTGACCTTCCTCGGCCGATCCGGGTACGGCTTCACCGACGCGTCGGCCGGCACGTTCTGGGAGTCCAGCGCCGAATACATGGCGATGCAGGTCTATCCGGACGGCGGGGCCGGCGACCTGACCCGGTTCCTGCGCACCGAGAATCTGGCGTACTCGTCGAGCCGGCACCACTACGGCGCCTGGATGCTGATCCAGTACCTGGTCGATCGCTCCGGCGGCATCTCGATCTTCAACCGGCTCTGGAACGAGGCGCGGAACACCGAGCATCCGCTGGAGACCTACCGGCGGCTCATGGGCCTTTCGCAAGATCAGCTGAACGCTGATCTGGCGGGCTACGCCCAACACCAGGTGACGTACGACTACAGCAACAAGGCCCACTTCCAGCCGTTCATCAATTCGGTGTACGGGGCGGGCTTCATCAACGCCTACAACGGGGTGCCCGTGGACGCGGTCAACCAGGCCGCCGGCCACTACGCGATCCCCGACGCGCTGGCCCCGTCCGACTACGGCTACAACAAGATCAAACTGGTGCCGTCGTCGTCCGGTGCCCTCGTCCGCGTGCACTTCAAGGGGCACGTGAACAGCGCGGCCGGCTCCGGCTGGAGCTACGGTTTCGTCGCGGTGAAGAACGGCACCCCGCGCTACGGCACGGTGTCGACGGCCGCCGACGGGCAGATCTCCTTCCAGCTCCAGACCGGCGAGACCGAGGTCTATCTGGTCGTGCTGGGCGCGCCGTCGTCGGTGCACCACTACGGATTCCTCGACGGGTACACCAAGAACTACCGATACCCGTACGAGTTCACGGTGTCCGGCGCGGTGCCGTCCGGCTACGAGCCCGGCTACACGAAGCCGGCCGCGACCGGCGGCGGCCACTGGCACACCAACGGCGGCGGCTGGGTGTCCAACAGCGCCACGGTCGCGTCCACCGCCTACGTGGGCCCGCGAGCAGCCGTCTACGGCAACAGCACGGTCTCCGGCAACGCCCGCATCGAGGGTCTGGCCTGGGTGAACTCCGGCGCCACGATCAGCGGAAACGCGGTCGTGAAGGACAACGCGCTGGTCCAGGGCGGCGCGAACCTGTCCGGCTCGATCGTGGTGGGCGGCGATGCCGAACTGGCGTCGGCCTGCAGCGCCGGCACCTACCTGCTGTTCAACCCGGACCGGGGCTGCGACGGCCGAACCGGCGAGACCGACATCAACCCCGGTTACTCCCGCTTCACCGACGCGGAACTGGCCATAACCGACGGCGGCACCACCACGCCGACCCCGACCCCCACCGCCACGTCCTCCCCGACCTCTTCCCCGACCTCTTCGCCGACGTCTTCCCCGACCGCTTCCCCGACCTCTTCGCCCACCTCGACCACGACGGCTTCGCCGGCCGTCGGGGCGTGCTCGGCGCGGCTGGCGATAGTGGGCAGTTGGAGCGGCGGTTTCCAGGGCGAGATCACGGTGGCGGCCGGCGCGGCCGGCACGAAGTCGTGGACGGTCGGCTGGCAGCTGGCCTCGGGCCAGCAGATCACCCAGTCGTGGAGCGCCAACGTGACCACCTCCGGCACCGCGGCCACCGCCACGAACGCCGGCTGGAACGGCGCGCTGGCGGCCGGCGCGACGACAACGTTCGGCTTCCTGGCCAGCGGCACCGCCAGCACCCCAACCCTCAACTGCTCCGCCACCTGATACCAACGGCCTGGCCGACCGGACCCTCGCCGGCGGTCGTGACACAGTCGCGACCGACCTGCACGACTCGGGCCGCCGAAGCGATCCGGCGGCCCAGTCGTCAGCACCCTTCCAGGTCGGCGATGACCTGGCCGATGTAGCACAGGGCGTCCTCCGGCCGCCGCGCATCCCTTACGACCGGCGCACCCTGGAAGGCCGCCTTCGCCGGCCGAGCCCCGTCCTCTGAGCACGCCAGTCCCGCCGGCTTCCACCTGCTGGAAGCCGCGTCCACCGGCTGGGCCAAGGCCCACGTCAACCTCCGATACCAGGCATATCGCCACGCCCGGAGCGCCCAGAACCCCACTCATGTCGACTTCCTGTTCAGACCGAGCAGCAGACCCTCAAGATCGCGGCCACTGCCTGACGGTCAGCGGGTGCGGACCCGTCACTCGGTCGAGGGCCGAGGAACCCGCGCCAGACGTAGGCCGAGGGGGGCGTCACCCGGTGACATCCTCCGCAGGAATGCGGAAGACGTCACGACCGTGCTGATCTTCGATATCGAAGTGCCCAGCCTGGGTGATCATCGTCGACCCAGCGCACCGCTACGACCCGGAGGTAGTTCACCGGGCTTCGTCCCGGTGCCGGCCGGTCACCCAAAGCCGGAACTGGTGGAGGGCTTCACCGAGGTTGAGCGGGCCGCAGGAAGCTTCGAACCGGTGATCGACGACGCGAGCGATGAGCCAGTCGTTCTGGCTACGGCGAACCTCGTGGGCGGGGAACGCCAAGCCGTCCATCGGGGTTTCCCGCAGGTCCAGCTTGAGGAACCACCCGGGGTTGTCGAGCGTCTCGATCGACACGCCGTACTCGTGCTCCCAGTCGCCGTCACACTGGGTGGCGTACCAGGCCTGGAGCCAGGTCAACGGGTCGGGCTCATAGTCGTAGAACTGCGTCTCCGTTCCGGCCACCCGATCATGATGCCGGTCAGCGGGTGCGGACCGTCACTCGGTCCAGGGCTATGGAGCCGGCGTCCAGGCGTAGGCCGACTGCGGGGGACCAGCCGGCGGGGACCACGGTGCCGGTCGGGGCGGTGTGGATCAGGGTCCACTGGGCGTCGTGTTCCAGCCAGGTGGTCAGCTTGCCGGCTCGGGACACTACCGCGAAGCGGTCGCCCGGGGTCCAGCGGACCGCGGCGCAGCAGCCGCCGGTCGCGTCGGGGTAGGCGGTTCCGTTCACCCGCACGTCGGCGCCGGAGCTGGCGAAGTGGTTGTTGTACCAGGCCAGGGCGTTGCTGCTGTCGCCGGCGGAGAGGCCCAGGAAGAGGCTGTCCTCAGGCGACGAACCGGCGAACCGGGACGGCTCGACGATGATCGCGGTGCCGGCGGGTGCGGCGGTGACGGGTGCGGCCAGGACGGCGAACGCCCGGGCGTCGGCGGCGGCCGTCAGCAGGCCGGTGCCGGCGGTCAGGCGGGGTGACGGCTCGGCCGCCGGGTGGTCGACGCGGTAGGCGGCCAGGCGGTCGGTGGTGAAGTCGTCGTCCCAGGCGATCGTCGGGTAGTCGGCCGGGTCGAACTGGTAGCGGGTCGGCAACAGGGCGCTGTTGACGCCGGTGCTCGACCGGGTGATCGCGCGGATCGGCAGGCCGGCCGCGGGGTCGGCGCCGGCCGGCACGGTGACCTGCCAGGTGGTCGTGGCGGCCGGGCCGAACCGCCGGGTGGCCACGGCGCGGGCCGTCCAGCCGCGCGGCAGCTCGAGGCTGGTCCGGACGTCCGCCGCGACCGGGGCCGTCACCCGGGTGTGGACGGTGACCGTTCGTCCGGCGTCGATCGGCAGCGAGGACTCGGTGAAGGCGACCGACACCCCCGGGTCGGGCCGGCGGATCAGTTGCAGGGCGGTCAGGCCGGTGGCGCCACCGTCGGTGCGGGACGCCACGACTCGCAGGCGGTCCGTGGTTATCGGTGGGCTGATCAGGATGCGGTTGATGCGGCGGGCGGCGGGGGCGGTGGGGGTGCGGGTCTGGCCGGGTATGTCGCGCCAGGTGCCGGCCGTGTCCTGGTACTGCAGGGCGTAGGAATCGGGGACGCGCACTCCGCCGCCGTCGTCGTAGAAGTCGAGGCGTACGTCGTCCACCACGGTCGCGGCGCCCAGGTCCACGGCCAGCCAGTCGGTGCGGTTCGGGGAGCCGTAGGTGGTCCACCGGGTGGACGGGATGTCCAGGTGGAAGTCCTGGCCGTCAATGGCGTTGGTGGCGGTGTCGCCGTGCCAGGTGTAGGAGGCGTTCGCGGCCGGGTAGCCGGTCTCGCTGACGTTCGCGGCGTCGTCGATCACCTCGGGCTGTGCGGGAACGACCGCGGCGGGGACGGCCAGGGTCACGTCGCCCAGCGTCGCGCGCTGCAACCGCTGTACGCCGTCGATCCACACCCGCAGGCCGGCGCCCCGGCCGTACGTGGTGCCGTCGCGGTCCCACACCACCGAGAGGTTGTGGCCGTGGTAGGCCACGTTCTCCACGGCGAAGTGCGACCAGCTCGCGGGCACCAGCGGGGCGATCCGGACCGTGTCGTCCGGCTGCGGGCGGATGCCGAGCAGGCCGGACAGGACCAGGTCGGTGTAGGTGGAGTGGTTGTAGTCCTCGCTGTGGCCGGCGCCGTCGTAGATCCAGCGGTCCTCGTCGGGGTGGTGCGCCTCGGCGACGTACGGCACGCCGTTCTTGCGCTGCGTCGCGGCGTAGTTGTGCAGCAGGGTGACGTAGTCGCCGACGCCGATGGTGGACTGCGCCGGGTAGTCGAGGAGCTGGTTGGCCAGTGCCGTGAGGGTCTGGCTGGTGGCGAACGGCCAGCTCGGGCCGTCCCACCGGCAGCAGCCGGCCAGGGCGTCGTGCATGAACCACGGACTGCGCCGCTCGGTGGTCGTCGGGCCGTAGGCCGCGGCAAAACCCTGCGGGTCTTTCAGTTGCGCCCAGGCGGCCGAGTTCTGCGCCGGTGCCATGTGGAAATACCACGGGAGGTAGCCGATGAGCTCGCGGTCGGCGATGCGCTGGCCCTCTTTGGTCACATGCTTGTAGAACGATGCCGACCGGTCCCACAGAACGGTTTCCGAGGCCTTCTGCAGCTGTGCGGCCTCGGTGTCGTATCGGGTGGCGGCCGCGTTGTCGCCGGCCCGGCGGGACAGCAGGGCCAGGGCGCGGGCATCGCCGTACTGGTAGGCGTTGATGGTGGGGCGGAAGCCGTCGCCGCCGTGGTAGGGGTCGTCGCTCTGGTACGAACCGGCGGTGAACTCCATCGCGTCCCAGACCGGCGTCTGCCAGTACAGGCCGCGGGCGGTGTCGAAGTTGGTGGCCTTCCACCCCTCGTACTGCCGGGACAGGGCCGGCAGGCGGTCGGTCAGGAAGCGCCAGTCCCCGGTCACCGAGGCGCGGGCCACCGCGGCGTCGACGGCCCAGAACGAGTACTGGTGGGCCCAGTCGGTGGCGTTGTCGTTCAGCGCGTCGGTGGCCGGCTTCGGCCCGGCACCCGAACCGGTGAGCCAGTAGTCGAGGTAGTCGTCGAGGTAGCGGCGGTCGCGCAGCCAGCGGCCCTCGTAGAGGTGGTGACCGGCCGCGGCGTCGATGCCACCGGACGGCGCCGAATAGCCCACCGGTCCGAGGAACTCCGAGACGATCCACCCGTCCTGAGGTCCGGTGTACTTGAGCGCCTCCTTGAAGGTGCGCCACCGGTAGTAGTACGTGTCCCGGATGGTGGTGTCGGGCACGTCGACGAACGGGATGTTGGCCTCGTACCACTCCGGTTCGGGCACCGACCCGAGCAGGGCGGCGTGGTCCAGGATCGCCGTGGTGGGGCCGACCGGGGGGTAGACCGGAACGGCCGCCATCACCGCAGTAATCGCAAGAATTCCCACCTGAGCAAACGCCATCGCACGCCTCCGCGATCGGGTATGCACAGATCCAAACAGGAGGGATCGACGGCGGTCAACCGATTGCCCGGCTGTTCCTCCTTCTCAGCCCGATCGCGCTCGCCAGGCCGGCGGCCAGCAGGACGGCCACCCCGGCCGGCCGGAAGAAATCGGCGGACCGAGGGCCGAGGTCGACGGTCAGATCGGGGACTGACATCGAACGGCGCTCGATCCCGATCACTCCGACCTGGGTCTCGGTGCCGTCGTCCCGTGCGGACACCAGCACGGTGTGGGTGACGACCTGGTGCACCACGGCGTCGTACCCGAGTCGGAAGTGCCGGACGTTGCCGCCGGGCGGCGGCGTCAGCGAGGCCGCGACGATCAGTTCACGGTACGGGCCGGTGCCGGTCTGCTCGGCGCCGGCCAGCGACACCGAGCCGATCTCGAACCGCCACGGCGTACCGGTCAGGGTGCGCGGACGGAAAATGCGCGAGCAGATAGGCGCGTACGGCGGTGGGTGAGGCCGGATCGGCGCCGCCGGCCAGGGTGAAGTCCTCGGCCGGCAGCTGGAGTGAGGCGGTGATCGACCGGTCGTGCACGTCGAGCGTGACGACCGTGTGGGGCATGGGATGCGCGACGGCCGGTGCCGCCGGCAGCAACGCTGCCAGCAGCCCGGCCGCCGCCACGACCAACGGGCGGATCATGAGAAGGTGAACTCACCGCCGTTGTCGCGGGTGTGGTCGCGGTACACCGTGTGGTAGTGGATCTGGTTCTGCAGGACGACACCGTTCTGGCAGACGAACTCCACCCACACGCTGGGACCGTCGATGCGTACGTAGTCGGACTCGTAGGTGCTCATCAGCGACGTGGCCGTGGCGTCGTCGGCGTTCGCCACCCACCGCTTGATCGCCGCGAGGACCAGCTTCTCGGCGGTGCTGAGGCCGGTGGTCATGGCCGGCATGGCCGCCTTCATGTCCTGCAGCGGTTGGTGCGTGGTCCCGCTCGATTCCCAGCTGGTCGGTTCGACGCCGACGAAGAACGGCGACGCGCCCTCGACCGCACCGGTCGCCAGGAAGGACGACGACGGATGCACCGGCCCGGAGCAGGAGGTGCCAGCGCCGGGCCGACAGGTTGCGTGTCACATGATCAACATTAGGGGTCAAAAAGGAACATTCGGGCAGTTTTAGAAGAAACCACCATTTGGTAGGGGTGTACCGCTGATCTCGTACGCTCCGATCGCCTTGGCCTTGTAGGTTCGCGGGTTGTGCGAGGCCAGCGTGCGGATGTTGCGCCAGTGCCGGTCCAGGTGGTTGATCTGCCGGACAGCGGTGCCACCGCCCACGTCGAACAGTTCGGACGCGGCCCGCAGCGCCTGCTCGTCGACGACCACTTTGGCCTTGGCCGCCCGCAGCGAGGCCCGCAGAGCAAGAGAAGCCTCGTCCGGCCCGCCTCGCGACTCGGTGGCCTGCTGCAGCGCCGCCGCGGCCGCGAGCACGGCCGCCTCGGCCACGAACGCCTGGCTGGCCAGATAGCCGACGGTCTGCTGCAGGATCGGGTCGTCGACCGGCTGGTCGGCGGCCGCGTGATAGAACGTGCGCTGCTTGGCGCGCACCAGCTCGGTGGCGTCGGTGGCCACCCGCCGCAGGATGCCCGCGATGATCGCGGTCAGGTAGAGCTGCGGGAAGGTGGCGAGGTAGGGCACGTCGCCGTACCAGGTGCCGGGCTTGACGAAGTCGTCGGCGTGGACCGGCGTGTTCTCGAAGCGGGTGGTGCCGCTGCCGGTGAACCGCTGGCCGATGCCGTCCCAGTCCCGTTCCACCACCACACCGGGCCGGTCGACCGGCACGATGATCCGGGCCGGTTCGCCGTCCGGACCCTGCGCGGCCACCACCAGCAGGTCGGCGTAGAGGTTGCCGGTGCTGTAGAACTTCGTCCCGCTCAGCCGCAACCCGTCGCCGGTCGCGGTCACCACGGTCTCGAAGCCCGGCTCGCGCAGCCCGGCCTTCTTGCGGCTCAGCTCGGTGGCGGCCAGCCCGAACAGCCGGCCTTCGCGCACCAGGGACAGCCAGCGTTCGTCCTCGGTGCGCGGCCGGCGCAGCAGCGTCTCCACGAACTGGTAGTGGTTGCGCAGGCTGTGCGCGACGTTCGGGTCGGCCTCGGCCAGGTCGATCACGCTGGCGAACAGGTCGGTCAGCGAGGCGCCGCCACCCCCGTCCTCGACCGGCAGCCGCAGCGCGCCGATCCGGGCCCGCTTGAGCAGTTCGAACTCGGCGAACGGCGGCCGCGACTCCTGGTCGCGCTCGACCACCCCGGCGCCGACCTCGGCGATCAGATGCCGTAGGTCGATCAGTGTGCCGGTCATGCGGGCACCTCCTCGAATTGGCGGAACGACACCAGACCGTCCCGGTCGAGCTGGTCGATGATGCGATCGCCCCAGGCCACGTACTCGGCGAACGCGGCCTTGCGGGCGTCGAGATCGGGCGTCGGCGGCAGGGCGTCGGTGTCGGTGAGCGGCTTCTGATCCGTACCCGTCGCGGTCGACAGCCCGGCCGCCGACCAGGCGGCGACCCCGCCGGCCAGCGCGAGTGCGCCCGGGATCTCGCTCGCCGCGAGGCGGGCGAGCCGGCCGTCGGCCGAAACCAGGACCACCGACCCTTCGCGTACGGCGTCGGAGAGCAGACCGGGGTCGCGCAACAGCGTCGACCGTCGCGTGACGAGTGAACCCGGAATGTGGTGGCGGGTCTCGAAGTAGGCGGCCGGCGGCTGCAGGTCGACAACGGTGACCGGTTCGCCGGCGGCGAGCTTCGCGCTCAGCTCGGCGACGGTCAGAACGCCGGCCCCGGGCTCGGCGCTGTCCTCGGCGGCGGCCACCTTGCCGCCGACCGGCTCGGCGCTCTCCTCGCCGGCCGTTCGGGCCGAGGCCGGAGCCGGGTGGACGGCCACCGAGTCCAGGCCGAGTTGGCGCAGCCAGGACGCGGTGATCGAGGAGCGCACCAGGTCCGGCGTGTCCACCAGGATGATCCGGGCCGGGCGGACGCCGATGTAGAGGTCGGTCGCCTGGACGAGCTGACCGCCCGGCGCCGACACGGAACCGGGCAGGTGTCCCGCGGCGTACTCGTCGGGGGTGCGGATGTCGAAGAGATAGGTCGTCCGCGCCGGGTCGTCCGGGGGCAGTTCGCCGAGGACGGCGATGCCGAAGCGCTCCCGGATCCGGCCGGCGGCCTGCCCGGAACGGTCCAGGGCGTCGGGGGAGGGCGCGTCCAGCAGTTCGGCCGCCCCCGCCACCGGTTCGAAGCCGGCGAACAGCCACGCCGAGGTGCCGTTCTCCAGCGAGACCACCGGATTCGGGACGCCGGCGTTGATCAGCGCCTGCGCACCGATGATGGCCCGGGTGCGGCCGGCGCAGTTGACCACGATCTGGGTGGCCGGCGACGGGATCTGGTCGAAGACCCGGTAGAGCAGCTCGGCGCCGGGGGCGGGCCGGCCGCCCGGGATGGCGATGTGCCGGTATTCGGGCAGCGGGCGGGTGTCCAGCACGATCAGGTCCTCGCCCGCGTCCTGCTTTCGCTTCAGCTCCTCGACCGTGATCCGCGGGGTCTGGTAGCGGCGTTCGACGAACTCGCCGAGGGCCTTGCTGAGCGAGTTGAGCCCGGTGATCAGCTCGAAGCCGGCGTCGGCCCAGGCCCGCACGCCGCCGTCGAGCACCCGCACATCGGTGTAGCCGAGCGCGGCGAGCCGGTCGGCGCCGTCGCCGACGATCACGACCCGGGTGCTCCGGCGCGGCACCCGGGTGCCGATCTCCAGCTCGAGCGAGCTGTCCGGGACGGGCACGGCGACCGAGATGTGCCCCTCGGCGTACGCGTCGCCCTCGCGGGTGTCCACGACGGCGATCTCGCCGCCGTCGGTGAGCGCGGCCCGCAGCTCACCCGGCGTGATTCCCCGGCTCATGCCGTCACCCCGGCCGGCAGCGGCGCCTCGACGCCGATGTTCTGCGGGCGCAGGGCCCGTTCCCCGGCGACCCGCGGTGCGATGGCCTCCAGCCGTCCGAGGTGTTCCGGGCTCAGCGAGACATCCCGCGCCCTCACGTTGGAACGCAGGTAGGCGGGGTGCCGGGTGCCGGGGATCGGCACCACGTCGTCGCCGCGGGAGAGCACCCAGGCCAGCGCCACCTGGCCGGGCTCGGCGCCGACCGTGGCGGCGATCTCGGCCACCTCGTCGGCCAGCCGCCGGTTGGTCGCGAAGACCTCCTCGGCGAACCGGGGATGGGCGAGCCGGCGCCCGGACAGGTCGGCGCGGCTGCGCACCCCGCCGGTGAGCCAGCCCCGGCCGAGCGGCGAGTACGGCACGATCCCGATGCCGAGTTCCCGGGCGATCGGCAGCGTCGACTCCTCGATCTGCCGGCTGAACAGCGACCACTCGTTCTGGATCGCGGTGATCGGGTGGACCGCGTGGGCCCGGCGCAGGGTCTGCGGTCCCGGCTCGGACAGCCCGATGTGCCGGATCTTCCCCGCCGCGACCAACTCCGCAAGCGCCCCGACGGTGTCCTCGATCGGCACGGCCGGGTCGACGCGGTGCTGGTAGTAAAGGTCGATGTGGTCGGTGCCGAGCCGGCGCAGCGACGCCTCGACCGCCGAGCGGATGTAGGCGGGGCTGCTGTCGAGGCCGGTCCGGTCCAGGGTGTTGCCGAACTTGGTGGCGATGACGAGGTTGTCCCGGCGGCCGCGGATCGCGCGGCCGAGCAGGATCTCGCTGTGTTCCGGCCCGTACACGTCGGCGGTGTCGAAGAACGTGATACCGAGGTCGATCGCCTCGTCGACCACCGCGGTGGCCTGCTTCTCCTCGTCGGCGTCGGGCGGGTTGACGAAGCTCATGAAGCCGAGGCCGATGGTGGAGACCTCGAGGTCGCCGAGTTTGCGGGTCACGGTGTCTCCTCGAAACGACTGCGGGGACGGGGAAGGCCGAGATGGTCGCGCAGGGTGCGGCCGGTGTACTCGCGGCGGAAGATGCCGCGCCGGCGCAGCAGCGGGACGACGTGGTCGACGAACAGCTCCAGGCCGGTCGGGAACAGGTCGAAGTTGAGGTTGAAGCCGTCGGCGGCCCGGGTGCGGAACCAGTGCTCGATCGAGTCGGCGATCTGTTCCGGTGCGCCGACGATCTGCCGGTGCGCGCCGCCGTTGGACAGCAGCAGTTCCCGCACGGTGTAGCCGCGTTCGCGGGACAGCCTGACGGTGGCCTCGAAGAAGCCGCGCGAGCCCCGGATCTCGGTGACGTCGCTCAGCTTGTCGTAGGGCAGTTCCTCGTCCAGCTTCAGATCGGATGGATCGAGGCCCAGCTGGTCGGCCAGGCGCGGTAGTTCCCGGTCGAAGTCGAACAGCGCGTCGAACGTCGCCTTGCGCTCCCGGGCCGCGGACTCCGTCGAGCCGACGATCGGCCACAGGCCCGGCAGGATCACCAGATGGTCGGGGTCGCGGCCGAACGCGGCGGCCCGGGCGCGCATGTCGGTGTAGAACTCCCGCGCCGCCGCGTGCGTGGTCTGCGCCGTGAAGATCAGGTCACCGACCCGCGCCCCCAGCGACTTGCCGGCCTCCGACGAACCGGCCTGCACGAGCACCGGGCGGCCCTGCGGCGACCGCGGCACGAGCGACGGTCCGCGTACGGAAAAGTGGTGTCCTTTGTGGTCGATGGGGTGGATGCGGGCCGGGTCGGTGAACCGGTCGCCGGTGATGGCACCGTCCTCCCACGAGTCCCACAGGTCGAAGACGACGTCGACGAACTCCTCGGCGCGGGCGTACCGCGCGTCGTGGTCCGGTGCCTCGGCGAGCCCGAAGTTGGCCGCGGCCCGCGGCGAGTACGTCGTGACCACGTTCAGCGCGACGCGTCCCCGGCTCACGTGGTCGAGCGAGGCGAAGCGGCGGGCGAGGTTGAACGGGTCGTTGAAGGTGGTGGACGCCGTCCCGATCAGGCCGACCCGTGATGTTGCAGCGCCCAGCGTGGTGAGCAGGATCGTCGGTTCGAGCGCCTGGTACGGCTCGGTCGGCGGTTCCCGGTGCAGGGCCACGCCGTCGGAGAGGAAGACGGCGTCGAACGTGCCGCGCTCGGCCACCTCGGCGATCTTCCGGAAGAAGTCGACGTCGACGAAGGCGGCCGGGTCGTCGAGGAAGCGCCAGGCGGCCGGGTGCCGCCCGATGCTGGTGATGTTGACGTTGAGGTGCAGTTCGCGTTCGCTCATGCCCGCTCCAGGCCCAGGTGCTCGCGCAGGGTGGTGCCGGTGTACTCCGTGCGGAAGATGCCGCGCCGGCGCAGCTCGGGCACGACGTGGTCGACGAACGGTTCGAGGCCGGTGGGGAAGGAGTCGGCGTTGAGGTTGAAGCCGTCGGCCGCGCCGCCGAGGAACCATCGTTCGATGTCGTCGGCGATCTGTTCCGGGGTGCCGACGATCTGCCGGTGCGCCCCCGGGTTACGGGCGAGAATGCCGCGGACCGTCAGGTCTTCCGCGCGGGCCAGGGCGATCGTCGACTTGAAGAAACCGCGCGAAGATCCTCCGCTCGCGGATTCCAGCCGGTCGTAGGGGAGCGGCCGGTCGAGGTCGAGCGTCTCCGGCGGCAGGCCCAGCTTCGCCGCCAGCTTCGCTTTCTCGTCGTCCAGGTCGAGGAAGGAGTCGAGCAACTCCTTGCGGTCCCACGCCTCCTTCTCGGTGCTGCCGACGATCGGGAACAGTCCGGGCAGCACCAGGACCTCCCGCTTTCCGGCAGCGGTCTGCAACGAACGGGAGAAACTCCGCGATTCCTCGAACACCGTCTGCGCGGTGAAAACCGCGTCGGCGAAGCGGGCGGCGAGGTGGGTGCCGCCGTCACCGGCCTGGACCAGAACAGGCCGGCCCTGAGGCGTACGGGGTACGTTGAGCGGCCCGCGCACCGAGAACCGATCGCTCTCGTAGTTGATCGCGTGGACCCGCTCGGTGTCGGCGAAGACCCCGGTCTCCCGGTCGGCGACCAGCGCGCCGTCCTCCCACGAGTCCCAGAGCTGGACGAGAACGTCGACGAACTCCTCGGCGCGGGCATACCGTTCGTCGCGAGAGGGCAGTTCGCCGAGGCCGAAGTTCGCGGCGGTCGACGGGTTCTGGCTGGTCACGAAGTTCAGCGCGGCCCGGCCGTGGGTCACGTGGTCGAGGGTCGCCCAACGCCGCGCCACGTTGTAGGGGTCGTTGAACGTGGTCGAGATCGTGCCGATCAGGCCGATGTTCTCGACGGCCGCCCCGACGGCGGCCAGCAGCACCGACGGTTCCAGCGAGTTCCACGCGGCCCGCCCGTAGTTGTCGGGCAGGGCCGGCCCGTCGGCCAGGAACACCGCGTCGAACGTGCCGCGCTCGGCGATCCGGGCGATGTTCCGGTAGTACTCGATGTCGATGATGCCGCGCGGGTCGTCCTGGATCCGCCAGGCGGCCTCGTGCTTGCCGGCGTTCAGGATGTTGGTGTTGAGGTGGAGCTGCCTCATTGCGGGACCGCCGAGGCGTCGATCACCGGGTTGAAGACCGACGAGATGTCCCGCTCGTTCTTCACCCCGCCGGCCTTGAACGCGGCGTCGACGATCTCCTGCTGGGTCTTCTGGAACGCCGGGTCACCGATCTTGTAGAGGCGGCTCTTGGCCCCGTTCTCCCAGTTGATCTTCGAGAGCTCCGGGGTCTGCTTGAGTACGGTCTGGTAGACCTTCTCCACCGCGGCCTCGTTGTTCGGGTACCACTCGGAGTAGAACTTGCTGAACCGGCTGAAGAAGTCCTTGACCGCGGCCAGTCTCGCCTCGTCCTCGAGCACGTCGGGCCGGCTGATGAAGCCGGCGCCGCCGATCACGCCGAGGTCGGCGTTGGTGGCCAGGCGCACCGCCTCGCCCGAGTCGACGACCCGCTTGACGTTGGCGTAACCGGTGACGACCGCGTCGACCTGACCGGCCACGAACGACGCGGCGGCGGCCTGGTTGTCGGGCAGCTGCACCGGCTTGATGTCCTTGACGGTCAGCCCAGCGTTGGCGAGCACCTTCACGTACCCGGCGTAGATGTTGCCGCCGAAGTTGTAGGCGATCGACTTGCCGCGTAGTTCGGCCAGCGAGTTGATGTTCGCCGACTTGCGGACGAACAGCGACGGCGCCGGGTAGGGGGCGTCCTTGGCGGTGACCCCGGCGATCGTGTAGACCTTCGGCTTGCTCTTGGACCAGTCGTCGGCCGCGTTGGCCGCCTCGAACGCGGCGGTGTTCTCGCCGACCAGGCCGACGTCGGTGGCCTTGGAGTAGAGCGCCGAGATCTGCGCGGCCGGACCGGCGATGACCGGCGTCTC
Source organism: Paractinoplanes toevensis (assembly GCF_018332695.1). Lineage (GTDB taxonomy): Bacteria > Actinomycetota > Actinomycetes > Mycobacteriales > Micromonosporaceae > Actinoplanes > Actinoplanes toevensis. The sequence goes on along the minus strand of NZ_BOQN01000019.1, from coordinate 88,989 downwards.
CAGCTTGTACGGCAGGTCCTTGAACAGGCCGGATGCTTCGAGCAGGGCGGGGTAGTCGGCGGTCTGGAAACCGAAGGTCAGGGTGACCTGGCCGGCCGCGTCGTCGTCGGCGGCCGACGCGGAGTCGCCGCAGGCCGACAGGGTGGCCCCGAGCAGCAGGGCGGACGTTATGAGGGCGATGCGTTTCACGACACTCCTAGGCGTTCGAGCAGGTGGGCGCGCAACTCCGGGAAACCGGGGTCGCTGCGCCGGCGGGGCTTTTCGAGGTCGACGGCGACGTCCACGTCGATCGAGCCGTCGGCGAGGATGAGGATTCGGTCGGCGAGCAGGATGGCCTCGTCGACGTCGTGGGTGACCAGCAGGACGGCCGGGTTGTGCCGCTGGATAAGCTCGGCGACCAGGTCGTGCATCTTGATCCGGGTCAGCGCGTCGAGCGCGGCGAACGGCTCGTCGAGCAGCAGCAACCCGGGCTCGGTGGCCAGGGCGCGGGCCAGCGCGACCCGCTGGGCCTCGCCGCCGGAGAGGGTGAGCGGCCAGGCGTCGCTCTTCGCGGCCAGGCCGACCTCGGTGAGCGCGGCGATCGCCTTCTTGCGGTCCCGCCGGGGGTTGCGACTGCCGAGTACGACGTTGCGCCAGACCCGCCGGGCCGGGATGAGCCGCGGTTCCTGGAAGACCACCGACCGCTGCCGTGGCACCGTGACCTGGCCGTCGTCGGCGGCGTCCAGGCCGGCCAGGATGCGCAGCAGGGTGGTCTTGCCGGTGCCGGACGGGCCCAGCAGGGCCACGAAATCGCCCTGCCTGAGCTGCAGGTCGACGCCGTCCAGGACGGCCCGGTCGAACACCCGCCGCACACCGCGGGCGTCGACGACGGTTTCAGCCGATGGCGACACGGGGCCTCCAGGGAAGGGCGAAGTGCTCGGCGAGGCGCATCAGCACGTCGACGACGATGCCGAGCAGCGCGTAGATGAGGATTCCGGCGATCACGATGTCCGGCCGCTGGTTCTGGTTCGCGTTGTTGACCAGGTAACCGATGCCCTCGCGGGCGTTGATCTGCTCGGCCAGCACCAGCGCCAGCAGTGAGACCCCGGCGGCGTAGCGCAGGCCGGTCAGGGCGGCGGGCAGGGCGGTCGGGAGGATGACCCGGGCGGCCAGCCGCCAACCCCGCAGGCCGAAGGTCTGGCCGGACTCGATCAGCTTCTTATCGACCCCGCGTACGCCGTGGTAGGTGTTCAGATACATCGGGAAGACGGTGGCCGCCGCGATCAGCACCAGTTTCGGCGTCTCGCCGATGCCGAACCAGGTGATGAACAGCGGGACCACGGCGATGAACGGGATCGTGCGCAGCATCTGCAGCGGCGCGTCGAAGATCTCCTCGCCGATCTTCCACAGTCCGGCGAAGAGCCCGAGCACCAGGCCGAGGCTGACGCCGATGGCCAGCCCGGTGCCGGCCCGCTTCAGCGAGATCGGCAGCGCGGCCTGGATGTCGCCGTTGGCCCACAGCTCCTGGTAAGCGGCGATGATCCGGCTGGGCGGCGGGAGGGTGAACTCGTCGGCCCAGCCCAGCACCGAGGAGAGCTGCCAGAGCACGATGAGCACGGCGGGCACGACGATCCGCAGGAACCGCCCGCGCCACGCGCTTCTCAGCCGGCCCTGCCGTCCGCGGACCGCGAGGCTCTCCAATGCTCGACCGGCCTCCTTGACCGGTGGCGGGGCCAGCTCGCTGGTCGTCACGGCCGGTCCTCGGCGAAGCTCCGGAACGGCACGGTGTCGTCGGCGTTCAGCTCCTCGACCAGGCCCAGCTCCCAGGACAGGTAGCGGCGGAAGCCGGCCTTGCGCAGCTCCGGGTCGGTCTCCCGCCAGCCGGACGCGACCACGTCGTCCGGCTCGTGCAGCCAGATCTCGTCGCCCTCCACCAGCGTTTCCGGCCGGCCCTCCAGCACCCGGACCGGGCGGTCGGTCAGTGCGGCCAGGTCCCGCGCCGCATAGCGGGCCAGCAGCCCGTCCTCGCTGACCAGCACGATCGGGCCGGTGCCCGGGAGATCGCCGGTCAGCCGGGCGCGGATCGCGAACGCGGCCCCCGGGATGTGCCCCTTGCGGTACTGGTGACTCGGCCGCAGGTCGATGACGGTGCCGGCGGCCTCCGTGGTCGTCGCGATGTCCGAAGGCACATCGAGGGCGGTGGTTGGGACCGGGCCGGTCTCCAACTCCTGGCCGTCGAGCGGGTTCGCCAGCACGAAGACCTCGCCCCAGCCGAACTGCTCGATCCACGACGCGGCCACGGTCGCGCGCACCTCGTCGTTGTCGACCAGCACGATCCGGGCGTGGTGGGTGGCGATGTAGCGGAACACCCAGGGCGCGACGTCCCAGCTCGGCGCGGAGGTGGTGCCGGGCAGGTGCCCCGCCGCGTACTCCTCCGGGGTGCGCACGTCGAGCACGTAGAGCGAGCGTTCGCCGGCTTCGTCGTGGAAGCGGCGCAGCGTGTCCTGGTCGACCGTCCGGATGCCGAACCGGGCGCGGAAGCGGTCGGCGGCGGCCCGGGCCGCGTCCAGCGCGGCGCCGGTCGGCAGCGGCGCCACCTCGTGCTTGCCGTGGTCGAGCGGGTGTCCTTCGAGGACCCACGACTGGGTGCCGCGCTCGAGCGAGACGACCCGGTTGGGCAGGCCCGCGTTGATCAGCAGTTGGGCGCCGAGGATGCTGCGGGTACGCCCGGCGCAGTTGACGACGACCAGCGAATCGGGTGACTTCACCACCTCGGCCGCGCGGTAGACCAGCTCGGCGCCCGGGACGGAGGTGCCGCCGGGCAGGCTGTGGTTCTCGAACTCGCCGATCGGGCGGCTGTCGAGCAGGACGATGTCCTCGCCGTTCTCGATCTTTGCGAGGTAGTCCGGGACGCTCAGGTGCGGGGTCGCGTAGACCTCCTCGATCCACTCGCCGAAGGCCTGGCCGATGACGTGGTCGCCGCCGGTCTGCACCTTGTAGCCGGCCGCGGCCCAGCCCTCGAGTCCACCGTCGAGCACCTCGACGTCGGTGTAGCCGAGGGTTTCCAGCCGGGCCGCGGCCCGGGCGGCCAGGTCCTCGTCGCCGCCGTCGTAGACGATGACCGGGGTATTGCGGCGGGGGATGAGCGCGTCGACCTTCAGCTCGAGCACGCTGAGCGGGATCGGGACACCGAGCAGGATCGAGCCCTGTTCCGCCGTGACCCGCGCCTCGCGGACGTCCACCAGCGCGTACTCATCGGCTTTTTCAATGATTTTGTGCAGTTCAACGGCGTTGATCGGCATTTTTCGCCCTTCGGTTCAGTAGTAGATGAAGCCGGGGATGCCGCCGCCCGCGACGATGCCGTCGCCGGTGATCGCGACGCTGCGCGGTGAGGCCAGGAAGGCCACCACCCAGGCGACCTCCTCCGGCTCGACGACCCGGCCGATGACGTTGTCGACCTTCTGATCTCCCCGCAGCTCCTGATAGCGCTCGGTGCGCGTGGGCCCGGGGTGCACGACGGTGACGTTGATGCCGTGCGGGCCGAGCTCGTCGGCGATGTTCTTGGTGAGGGCGGTGACGCTCGCGTTGCGGACCGAGCCGATGACCGAGACGGTCTGCCGCGAGCCGGTCCCGCTGATGTTGATGATCCGGCCCCAGCCGTTCTCGATGAGCAGCGGCGCGACCGCGCGAATCGTGCGCAGGTAGCCGATGACCTTGACGTTGAGCTGGCGCCGGAACCACTCGTCGGTGGCGTCGGTGTAGCTCGGGCCGTGCTGGGCGGGCTGCTCGGCGGCGTTGTTGACGAGGATGTCCACGCCGCCGAAGGCCCTGTTCACCGTGTCGACCAGAGCCCTGACCGACTCGTCGTCGCCGGTGTCGGCGGTGACCGGCAGGACATCGGCTCCGATCTCGTCCTTGATCCGTGCGGCCGCCTCGGACAGCACCTCGGTGCGCCGCGAGGTGATCGCGACCTGGGCGCCCTGACGCGCGAGTTCGAGGGCGACGGCGTAGCCGATCCCGGTGCCGCCGCCGGTGACGATGGCGCGCTTTCCGTCGAGTTCGTGAGCCATGTGGACATCCGTTCCGTAGCCGTGGGCAACACCTATCTTGCCTATAGGAATTGCAGGTGTCCACGGTGCCGGCGTTGACAACGGTTTCCGCCCTGTTACGTCACGCCGGTGCGATGACCCGAACGGCATGACCGCGATATCGGTCATTTCAAATGGCACAGGAAAATCACAGACAAGGGTTTTCCCTGTTACATCGATCGATGGCAGTCGATAGCGTCTCGCCTGTGCCACCGGACGCGGCGACGTTCGCCGCGCCGGATCCGAGAAGGAGTACGCGATGTTCCGAACCCACTTGGCCATCGCCGTCGGGACCGCGACCGCGGTTGCCGCGGCGCTGACCGCCGGGCCGGCCAGCGCTCAGCCGTCGGCGCAATCCGCCGTCGAGCCGCTGGCCGCTGCCGCCGCCGGAGCCGACGCCCTGGTCGCCTCGAAGCCCTCCTACCTGCACGCGAGCAGCCTGGACACGTTCCAGCGGCAGGCGGCGATCTCGTCGGCCGGGCAGGTCTACACGCCGTTCACCCGGGCGTACAAGGGCTTGCAGGTCGTCGGTGGCGACCTGGTCGTGGCCACCGACGCGAGCGGCAAGGTCACCTACACGTCGGTGGCCCAGACCAGCGCGATCGGCGACCTCGCCGTCACCCCGAAGATCACCGACAGGGCCGCTCTCGCCGTCGCCTCGAAGCAGCTGACCACGGTCACGTCGGTCGAGGGCACCAGGCTCGTCGTGGTCGCGGCCGAGGGCAAGGCCGCCCGGCTGGCCTGGCAGTCCACGATCAACGGCACCGGCGCCGAGGGCGTCAGCCGGCTCACGGTGAACGTGGACGCGCTCACCGGTGCCGTGCTCGGCACCCAGGAACACGTCATGAACGCGACCGGCACCGGCAACGGCTGGGTTTACGGCAACGTCACGCTGAACACCACCCAGTCCGGCTCGACCTACCTGCTGCAGGACCCGTCGCACACGACCATCCGGGCGCAGAACGCCTCCGGCAACGCGACCTTCTCCGGGACCGACAACGTGTGGGGCAACGGCGTGGGCACCAACCGGGAGACCGGTGGCGTCGACGCTCTCTACGTGGCGGAGAAGCAGTTCGCGATGCTGTCGTCGTGGCTCGGCCGCAACGGCCAGAACGGCTCCGGCGGGGCCTGGCCGATCCGGATCGGCCTGAACCAGCAGAACGCGTACTACGACGGCACCCAGGTGCAGATCGGCAAGAACACCGCCGGCAACTGGATCGCCTCGGCCGACGTGGTCGGCCACGAACTCGGCCACGGCATCGACGACAGGACGCCCGGCGGCATCTCCGCCCGCGGCACCCAGGAGTTCGTCGCCGACACGTTCGGCGCGGCCACCGAGTGGTACATCAACAGCCCTAACGACGCCCCCGACTACCTCGTGGGTGAAGAGGTCAACCTGGTCGGCTCCGGCCCGATCCGCAACATGTACAACCCGTCGGCCCTGGGCCACTCGAACTGCTACTCGTCGAGCACCCCGAACGCCGAGGTGCACGCGGCGGCCGGTCCGGGTAACCACTGGTTCTACCTGCTGGCGCAGGGCACCAGCGGCAACGGCCAGCCGGCCAGCTCCACCTGCAACAGCAGCACGGTGACCGGTCTCGGCATCCAGAACGCCATCAAGATCCTGTACAACGCGATGCTGCTGAAGACCTCAGCCTCGTCCTACCTGAAGTACCGGGTGTGGACCCTGCAGGCCGCGAAGACCCTCTTCCCCGGCAGCTGCACCCAGTTCAACACCGTCAAGGCCGCGTGGGCCGCGGTCAGCGTGCCCGCCCAGTCCGGCGAGCCGACCTGCTGATCTCCGTATCCCAGCCGTCGCACCAGGGACTCTCCCTGGTGCGACGGCCCCGTTCCGGGCGCGAAGGTCGACGCATGCCATGGTTCCCCGACTTCGCCGCAGCAGCCGAGATGATGCGGCAGGAGACCCGCGCGTCGGGCCGTGCCGATCCGGTCGGCCGCTACCTCGCCGCGCTCACCGAGGGGGACACCCACCCGCTCGAGGACGTGTGGCCCGGCGAGGTGGTCATCTTCGACCCCAAAGCCGGCGAGGTCCGCGGGCATCACGAGCTGCGCGCGTTCGTCCGGCTCAGCCGCGACCTGCTGGCCGGGCGGCACACCCGCACGTCGACCGCGTCCTCCACGGTGGCCGGCGGCCGGGCCGTGGTCGAGCTGGTCGCCCACCTCGACGACGACGTGATCTGGCCGGTGGCGGTGGTCGCCGAGTCCCCCGACGAGCGCACCGTGGTGTTCCGCTCCTACTTCAGCCGGCACCCCCTCGACGGCCGTCACCATCTGCGCCCGCCGATCCTGCCGGGCGCACCGATCCACCCCGCCGACGTCGTCGGCCGCTTCCAGGCCGCCCTGGCCGCCGGCGACCCGGCCACCGCGGCCGGCACCTTCGCCCCCGGCGGCTACCTGCGTGAACCCACCGGCGGCACGCACCAGGGCGCCGATCTGGAGGCCTACCTGGCTCGCGGCATCGGCCTCGAACCCTGCGCGGTGACCGACGACGGGGTGCGGTGCGCGGTGGAGTACAACTGCCTGCGCTGGGGCCACGACCTGCGCCCGCAGGCCGGCCTGGCCGTCCACGAGCGCGACGGCAACGGCCGGCTGGCCGCGGTCCGCGTCTACGATGACATCGAGCGACCCGCTCAGGCCGGCCTCTGAGCCTGCCGTCGGGAGAGTGCCCGGCGCAGCTCGCGACGGGTGCCGACGCCGACCTTGGCGAAGACCTTGCGCAGGTGCCACTCGACCGTGCGGGGGCTGATGAACAGGGTCGCGGCGATCTCCGGGTTGGTCAGGCCCTGCACGGCCAGGCCGGCGATCTGCTCCTCCTGGGCGGTCAGGTCACCCTCGGCGGCGACGGTCCTTTTGCGTACGGTCTCGCCGGTGGCCAGCAATTCGCGGCGCGCCCGATCGGCGAACGCCGCCACCCCCATCAAGGCCAGTTCCTCGTACGCCTCCCGCAGTTGAACCCGCGCGTCGGCCCGCCGCCCCACCCGGCGCAACCACTCGCCGTACAGCAGCTTCGCCCGGGCCCGCTCGACGCGGATCCTGGTCCTCCCGAGCCGTTCGATCGCCTCCCGGTAGAGGTCCTCGGCGGCCCGGTCATTGCGCAGCAACGCCCGCCGGCCCGCCTCGACCCCGAGCGCCAGCTCGGTGCCGGCCGCCCTGGTCATCGCCGACAACTGCTCGAACGCCCGCCCCGCCGCCTTCTGGTTTCCGCTGCGGACCCCGGCCTCGACGAGTTCGGCGAGCGCCCACTTCGGCGCGCCGAGTTCGAGCGGCGCGGCCACCGCGTCGCTCGCCGCACTCGCCGCCTCCTCGTAGCGGCCCAGCCCGTTGCACAGCACCGCCCGTGCGGCGTGGATCGCGGCAACACCGGCGCCGCGGGCCTTGGCGTCGTCCAGGGCCTCGGCGATCAGCCGCTCGGCCGGTTGTTCGTCCCCGCGAACCGCGGCCAGCCACGCGGCGGGCAGCAGCACCTCGGCCCGTCCGCGGCCCTCGGTCCCGCGGCCGGCCGCGTCATCGGTCCGGACGTCGGGGTGCTCACCGGCGGCCGGCCCGGTCAGCCACCGGACCTGCGCGACCAGCGTCGCGGCGCCGGGGAGATCTCCGCTGTGGATCTGGAAGACGGCCCGGCCGGCGAGGGCGGCCGGCAGCAGGCCGAAGGCTCCCGCCCGGCGGATCGCGTCGAGGCAGCGCCGGCTCAGCACGTCCCAGTGCTCGTCGTCCCACAGGTCGGCGGCCACTGCCGCCGCCACCCCGGAGCTGCGGAACGCCTCCCGCATGGTCAGAGCGTCCCCGCCGAGAGCCCGAACCGCACGGTGCAACAGCGGCACCGCCGCCGGGTACCCGTCGGCGCCGAGCACGGCCAGGCCGTCCAGCAGCAGATCGGTCGGCCGCGGATAGCGGTCCGGTCCGGGCACCTCCCGCACGATCCGCGCCACCTGGTGCGCTGGGTCGGGGAGAGCCGACGCCTGATGTCCGGCGAGGAGGGCGGCGGACAGGGCGTCCAGATAGGCCTCCCGGGCCGGCATGGGGTCGATCAGGTCGAGCTGTCGCGCCGCGGTCAGCAGCAGCGGGAGCGTGTCACCGCCGCCCGACCGGTAGGCGACGCGGGCGCGCACCAGCCCGGCCCGGGCCCGGCCGGCCTCGTCGAGCGGCCCCGATTCGGCCAGCGCGAGCAGCGACAACGCCTCCGCGAACGCGCCCGCCCCGGCCTTGGCGCGGGCGGCGTCCAGGGATCGCCGGGCCCGGCGCGCCGGATCGGGAGTCAGCGCCGCGGCCGTGGCCAGGAAGGACGCCGAGGCGGCCATCCCGCCGCGGAGCAGTGCCCGCCCGGCGGATCGCTCGAGGTCGCCGGCGATGGTCTCGTCCGGCCCGGCGGCCGCGTGGGCGCGGTGCCAGGCGCGCCGGTCCGGATCGGCGCCCGGGTCGGTCGCGTCGGCGAGGGCCCGGTGGGCGGCCCGCCGCTCGCCGAGCGCCGCCGTGCGGTAGACGGCCGCCCGCAGCAGCGGATCCCGGAACCGGACCCGGTCGCCCAGCTCGATCAGCCCGGCCTCCTCGGCCGAGGCCGCCGCGCCGGTGCCGAGGCCGAGCCGGCGGGCCGCGCGCCAGAGCAGCGGAACGTCACCCGTCGGGTCGGCCGCCGCGACCAGCAACAGCGGCCGGGTCTGCGGCAGGCGGGTCGCCGGCAAAGTTGCCTGGATCGGGGCGGCCGGGCCGGGGTCGCCGCCGTAGGCCAGCTCGGTCGGGGTCAGCGTGCGGGGGACATCGAGGATCGCCCGGGGGTTGCCGCGGGCCTCGGCCAGGATGCGGTCGCGGACGCGTGGGTCGAGCGGGCCGGTCAGGGCGGCCGCCAGCAGATCGGCGCCGTCGCCGTCGCTCAGGCCGGGGACGAGCAGCTCCGGGAGCCCGGGGAACGTGGTGCGGGTGGCGAGGAGCAGGCCGAGCGGCTCGGTGGTGAGCCGGCGGGCGACGAAGCGCAACGTCTCGGCCGACACCCGATCGAGCTGGTGGACGTCCTCCACCAGGAGGATCAGGGGCCGCTCCCGGGCCACCTCGCCGAGCAGGGTGAGCACGGCCAGGCCGACCAGGAACGGGTCGGGCGCGTTTCCGGGGGCCAGCCCGAACGTCGAGCCGAGGGCGTCCCGCTGCGGGCCCGGCAGCCGGTCGAGCCGATCCAGGTAGGGCCCGCACAGCTGATGCAGGCCGGCGAAGGCCAGCTCCCGCTCGGCCTCGCTGCCGGTGGCGCGGCCGATCCGGCAGCCCGCGGCCTGTTCGGCCAGGAACCCCAGCAGGGCCGACTTGCCGATGCCGGCCTCGCCGCGCAGCACCAGAGCCTGGCCACGGCCGCCCTTCGCGGCCGTGAGCAACCGGCTCAGGGCATCGCGTTCGCGTTGTCGGCCCCGGAGACCGGGCCATGCTTCGGTAAAGGACATGCGCCCACCCCCGCGCTGGCCAGTCTGGCACCGGGCGAAGTGGAGGGGCAACGTGGTTCACTTCACGAACTGCTGGCCCCCGTCGATGTCGTAGGTGGCGCCGGTGAGCGCGGTGTTCACCATCAGGTGCACAGCCAGGGCGGCGACGTCGGCCGGGCCGACGACGCGGCCGATCGGCAGGGTGGTCCGCAGTTGTTCGCGGCGCTGGTCGAGGGCGTCGCCGAGCAGTTCGGCCGAGAGCGGCGTGTCGACGAAGCCGGCCGCGATCAGATTGACCCGGATCGGGGCGATCTCCAGGGCCAGGTTGGCGACGAGGGCGGGCAGCGCCGCGGTCATCGCGCCGGTGACGGCCAGGCCCGGCGCGGGGCGGCGTCCGCCCGTACCGCCCATGAAGAGCAGGGTGCCGCCGGGCCGGACCCGGCCGACGGCCGCGCGGGCCAGCCGCAGCGGGAGCGCGACGTGGTCGCCGAGATGGCGGGCCGCCGCGTTGATGTCCATGTCGGCCAGCCGGCCGTAGTAGGGGCGGCCCGCGGTGACCAGGATGTGGTCGATCGGGCCCGGCAGGCCGGTGAGGAAGGCGTCGAGGCGGTCCGGGTCGTTGGCGTCGAACGCGGCGATGCTGGTGGCGTCCACGTCGGCGGCGGCCCGGTCGAGTCGATCCTTGTCGCGGCCGGTCAGCACGACCTCGGCACCGGAGTTGCGGGCGAGCCGGGCGGTTTCCAGGCCGATGCCGGCGCTTCCGCCGATCACCACCACGGTCTGGCCGTCGAGACCGGTCATGACGTCCTCCCAACGAGGTCACGCAGTGCCTGGAAGATCGACTCGGAGAAGGTGGGGAACGGTTGGATCACGTCGATCAGGACGGACAGCGGGATCCGGGCGCGGACGGCGAGGGTCACCTGCTGCAGCCACTCGCCGGCCTCTGGGCCGAGCGCGTAGCCGCCGGTCAGCCGCTCGCCGTCGGAGACCAGGGTCAGGAAGCCCGGCCGGGTGTCGTAGGCCCGGGTGTAGGTCGAGGTGCGCGGCACGCCGGCCAGCGGAATGGTCGCGGTGTACGGGCCGTCGGCCGCACCGACCGCGGCGGCCTGCGGATCGCAGAAGATGACCCGCGGGGTCGCCTCGTAGTGCGCCTCGCGGGGTCGGCCGAGGATGTTGTCGGCCACCACCCGGCCCTGGTATTCGCCCACATGGGTGAGCTGCCACAGGCCGGTGACGTCGCCGATGGCCCAGACGTTCTCGGCGGCCGACAGCCGGGTGTCGACCTTGATGCCCCGCGGGTTCGCCTCGATACCGACGGTCTCCAGCCCGATGTCGGCGACCCGGGGGTTGCGGCCGGTGGCGACGAGGAGGCGGTCACCGCGAACGGTCGTGCCGTCGGCCAGCTCCAGCCCGTACCCGTCGCTGTTGACCGAAGCCGCAACCGGCCCGGCGCCGAACCTCAGTTCGATGCCGTCGGCCCGCAGGGCCTCGGCTACGCCCTCGGAGAGGGCGGGCGCCTCGCGGGGGAGGAGGCGATCCCCACGCTGGACGATGGTGACCCGGGCGCCGAGGCGGGTGAGGGCCTGGGCCATCTCGACGCCGATCGGGCCGCCGCCCAGCACGACCAGCCGTTCCGGCACCTCCTTGAGGCCGGTGACCTCGCGGTCGGTCCAGATGCCGGCCAGGTCGCGCAGGCCGGGGACGGGTGGGACGGCCGCGTCGGCGCCGGTGGCGACCACGACGTGCTCGGCGGTGTGGTCGACGCCGTCCACGTTGACTGTGTGCGGCCCGGCGAGCCGGCCGTGGCCGCGGATCACCTCGATGCCCGCGCCGTTCGCCCACTTCACCGCGCCGGAGTCGTCGTAGCTCGACACCTCGAAGTCGCGCCAGGCGAGCACCTGGGCCACGTCGATCTCGCCGGTGACGGCCTCGCGCGCGCCCGGCACCTGGCGGGCCGCGGAGATCGCCTCGCCCGGCCGCAGCAGGGTCTTGGAGGGGATGCAGCCCCAGTAGGAGCACTCGCCGCCCAGCAGGTAGCGCTCCACGATGGCGACCCGCAGCCCACCCGCGGCGATGGCCGCGGCACAGTGCTCGCCGGGCGCGCCGCCGCCCAGCACGATCACGTCGAAGTTCATGTGTCGAGCCTCGCGCTTCGCGGGTCGCTTCGCCCCAGGGAGACACCCTGGCCATTCCCGCGCGTACGGTAATTCCTGCTGACACTGTTTCGGTGGGACGCCGGTGTTTCCGATGCCGGGTCCGAGTTCGCTGCGGTGCCACGACGGCAGGGTGGGGGCTCCCTTCATGGCCGGCACCGAGGCGTCCAGGACGTGGCAGGTCGCAAGGCTCGCAGGTGGCCGTCGTGGTTAACGGCGCGCACCGCGACCGGGTGGTCCGGCTGGTCGCGGCGTTCGGGCCGGACGTCGCCCGATTGTGTGACGCCTGCGTGGCCGTGCTGCCCGGCGTGGACGGGGCCGGGTTGACGGTGATGACGGCACAGCCCGGACAGCACGTTCGCTACACCAGCGACCCGATCAGCGCCCAGATCGAGGAACTGCAGCTCACCCTGGGTGAGGGGCCCTGCCAGGACGCCCACACCACCGGGCAGCCGATCCTCGCCGCCGATCTCGGCGACGTGCGATGGCAGCGACACTGGCCGGTGTTCTCCGGGGAGGCCCTCAAGGCGGGCGCGGGCGCGGTGTTCGCTCTGCCTCTGCACGTCGGGGTGGTCCGGCTGGGCGTCATCGATCTGTACCGCACCGACCCCGGTGTGCTCGCCGGTGACGAGCTGTCCGAGGCCCTGGCATTCGCCGACGCGGCCATCGAGCTGATGCTGGCCGAGCAGTTGCCCGGCGCAGTTCCGGGCGGCGACCAGCCGTTCGCCCACCGTGCGGTGGTGCACCAGGCCACCGGCATGGTCAGCGCCCAGCTGGGGATACCCATGGCGCAGGTGTTCCTGCGCCTGCGCGCCCGGGCCTACGCCGACGAGATCGGCCTGGACGAGCTCGCCCGTGAGGTGGTGGAGCGGCGGCTGCGGTTCACCGCCGCGGACACCGACGGCGAAAGTTGATCAGCGGCTATGACGATGACAGGGAGGCGGCAGTGAGCACATCACGGGAGCGGGCTGTCGCGGACGCGTTCGCCGAGTTCTCGGACACCCTGGTGGTCGACTTCGACGTGGTGGAATTCCTGCACACTCTCGCGGTGCGGTGTGTCGAGCTGACCGGGGTGCAGGCGGCCGGCGTGATGCTCGCCGACCAGCGCGGCGGACTGCGGGTGATGGCGTCCTCCTCGGAGCAGGCGCACCTGCTGGAGTTGTTCGAGCTGGAAGCCGACGAAGGACCGTGCGTCGACTGCTACACCGCCGGCCGGCCGACCACCGACCCCTCCGCCCGGGCCCGCGTGGAGGGGTTCCGGGCGGTGCACGCCGTGCCGGTGCGGCTGCGTGACGAGGTGGTCGGGGTGCTCAGCCTGTTCACCACCGTCCCCGGTGCCCTGCCCGAGGCTGACGCACGCACCGCGCGAGCGGTGGCCGACGTGACCGGGCTGGCGCTGGTGCAGCACCGGGCCGTGGACTACCGGCAGCTGCTGGCCGAGCAGCTGCATCACAGCCTGACCAGCCGGGTGGTGGTGGAGCAGGCCAAGGGTGTCCTGGCCGAACTGCTCGGCCTGGACATGGCGGCCGCCTTCACCGAGCTGCGCCGCTTCGCCCGGAGCACCGGGCGGCGGTTGAGTGACGTCGCGGCCGACATCGGCGGCGGCGACTTCCCGCCGGATCCGCCCGAGCCGCCCGCGGGGCGCAGCCGGGTGCTGCTGATCCGCACGATCAGCCAGGCCGGTCTGTCGAAGCTGCGGGCCGAGATCCAGACCGCGGTCACCCGGCACGGCCTGACCTCATCCCAGGTGGCGGCCTTCACGCTGGCGGTGCACGAGGCCATGGCCAACGCCATCGAACACGGCGACGGTGCCCGGCAGCTCATCCTGTGGCGGTACGCCGGCAGCCTCTACGCCGAGGTCGGCGACCACGGCCGTGGCATGCCGGGCGGCTACCGGATTCCCACCGAGGCGCCCGACACCCGGCCCGACATTCCGCGCGGACTGTGGCTGATCAACCGGATCTGTGCCGGCGTGGACATCGAGAGCAGTCCCGCCGGCACTCACCTGACGATGCGTTACCCGCTGTAGGGGGTCAGCGTGCGTCCCGCAGCGGCGCCCCGACCTCGTGCAGGTGGCGAAGCGCCTGCCGGTACGACTCGATCAGCCCGGTCTGCTCGTAGGGCACCCCGATCTCGGCGCAGTACGCCTGCACGACCGGCTGCGCCTTGCGCAGGTTCGGGCTCGGCATGCCGGTGAACAGGTGGTGCTCGATCTGGTAGTTGAGGCCGCCGAGCGCGATGTCGACGAACCGGCCGCCCTTCACGTTCCGCGACGTCAGCACCTGCTTGCGCAGGAAGTCCTCATCGCCGGTCGGGTGCGGCATGCCCTTGTGGTTCGGCGCGAACGTCATGCCCAGGTAGACGCCGAACAGCGCCTGGTGCACCACGATGAAGGCCAGCGCCTGCAGCGGCGAGAGCACGATGAACAACGTGCTCAGGTAGACGACCGCGTGCAGGATCAGCAGCGCGGCCTCCAGGCCCGGGCGCTTGACCGTGCCGGCCCGGATCGCCTTGACGCTGGACACCTTCAGGTCGATGCCGAGCAGGGTGAGCAGCGGGAAGAACAGTCCGGCCTGGTGCCGGGTGATGAAGCCCTTCAGCCCGCGCCGCCCCCACGCCGACTCGGTCGCCCAGATCAGCACCTCGGGCGCCACGTCCGGGTCGAGGTCGTCGTGGTTCGGGTTGTTGTGGTGGCGGGTGTGCTTGTCCATCCACCAGCCGTAACTCATACCGATACCGACATTGCCGGCGACGCGTCCGAAGATCTCGCTCGGGCGTTTCGTCCGGAACACCTGACGGTGGGCGAGGTCATGGGCGACCAGCGCCAGCTGGGCGAACGCCACCGCGAGGAAGGCGGCCACGGCGAGCGTCCACCAGGACGAGCCGACCACGAAGAAGGCGGCCCAGCCGCCGACGACAAGCAAAGCAACAAGCGTCAGCCGTACGAGGTAATAGGCCGGCCGTCGCCTCATCAGGCCCAGCGCGTTGATCCGCCGGTTCAGCTCAGCGAAGTCGCTGCCGGTTTGTCGAACTGTGGTTGCCGTCATTCGACCATTCTTCGCCGGCCGGAGCCGCAGGTCAGGAGTGCAGGACCCCAGCGGTTTGGGGTGTCAGCACCCTTGTGCCGGATGATGGGGGTATGAGGATCCGAGCCTGGCTCCGCACCGGCGTGCGCGCGATGGTCGACGGCCTCTTCGCGACCGGCCTCGCGTTGCTGAACGTGCCGGTGCTCATGCTGTGGCTGGCCGGGCTGGTGCTCAGCCCGATGCCGCTGCTCGGCACCGACCTGCTCGCCGTGGCCACCACCGTCGTCCGCTGGCGGGCCAACCTCGAGCGGCGCCTCGGCGCCCGGGCCGGCATCCCGATCCGCCGCCCGTACCTCCCGCCGCCGGACCGGGCCGAGCAGGGCACCCGCACCTGGTTCCGGTGGATCATCACCGACCCGGCGACCTGGCGCGACATGGCCTGGCTGCTGCCCGGCGCGCTGGTCAGCATCGGTCTCGGCCTGATCATCATCGCGATCACGGTGTACGGCCTGGTCGGGGTCGGGCTCCTGCCCCTGTGGCTGCACCTGGGCGACATCTGGTTCGGGTACGGCCTGTACTGGCCCACCTCCGACTACGGCGAGGCGTGGCTGTCCCTCCCGCAGGGCCTGGTGATCCTGGTGGCCGGGCTGACCGTGGCGCCGCTGCTGCGCACCACCGACGTCCTGTTCGCCCGCCTGTTCCTGGCCCCGACCAACGCCGCCGAGCTGCGACTACGCGTCGCCCACCTGACCACCACCCGGGCCGACGCGATCGACGCCCAGGCCGCCGAGCTGCGGCGGATAGAGCGAGACCTGCACGACGGCGCCCAGGCCCGGATGGTGGCGGTGGGAATGACCATCGGGCTGGCCGAGCGGCTGGTCCGCCGCGACCCGGCCGCCGCCCTCAAACTGCTCGCCGAGGCCCGCGCCACCAGCACCGCCGCCCTCGTCGACCTGCGGCACCTGGTCCGCGGCATCCACCCGCCGGTGCTGGCCGAACGTGGCCTGGAAGGCGCCGTCCAGGCCCTCGCGCTGAGCCTGCCGGTGCCCACCGAGGTGATCTCGCACCTGCCCGGCCGGCTCGACACCCCGGTCGAGTCGGCGGTCTACTTCGCGGTCGCCGAAGCCTTCGCCAACGTCGTGCGGCACAGCCACGCCCGGTCCGCCTGGGTGACCATCGGGCACACCGGCGGGGTGCTGCGGGTCGCGGTCGGCGACGACGGCGTGGGCTGCGCCGACCCGGACCGCGGCACCGGACTGCATGGGCTGGAGCGCCGGCTGAACGCGTTCGATGGGACGATGGCGGTCTCGTCACCGCCGGGCGGCCCGACCATCGTGACCATGGAGGTGCCGTGCGCGTTGTCATCGCCGAAGATCTGACGCTGCTGCGCGACGGGCTGACCCGCCTGCTCGAGGCGTTCGACTTCGAGGTCGTCGAGGCCGTCGACAACGGCCCCGACCTGCTCCCGGCGCTGCTCGGTCACCGTCCGGACGTCGCCATCATCGACGTACGGCTACCGCCGACCCAGACCGACGAGGGGCTGAAGGCGGCCATCGCGGCCCGCACCGAGATGCCCGGGTTCCCGGTTCTCGTGCTCTCCCAGCACGTCGAGCCGCTGTACGCGCGGGAGCTGCTGTCCGACCGCGACGGCGGCGTCGGTTACCTGCTCAAGGAGCGGGTCTCCGACGTCGAACAGTTCGTCCAGGCGGTGCACCGGGTGGCCGCCGGCGGCACCGCCTTCGACCCGGAGGTGGTCGCGCAACTGCTGGCCCGCCGCGAACCGCTCGCCGTGCTCACCCCGCGCGAACATGATGTTCTCAAACACATCGCCGAGGGGCGCTCCAACGCGGCCATCGCGTCCCGGCTGTTCATCACCGAGAAGGTGGTCAGCAAGTACATCAACAACATCTTCGCGAAACTGGGCATGCCGCCGTCGGACGACGACAACCGACGGGTTCTGGCCGTGCTCAAGTTCCTCGACGCTTGATCGCGCGTACAGTTGCCTTGCTCCACCCGCCCCGACCGAGGAGCACCGTGCCGCTGACACCAGCCGAGATCCACAACATCGAGTTCGCCAAGGCCTCCCTCGGGAAGCGCGGCTACGACGAGGAGCAGGTCGACGCCCTCCTCGACGAGGTCAGCACCGAGATGATCCGGCTGCTGGAGGAGAACGACCGGCTTCAGCGCCACCTCCCATCGGTCTCGGCGCCGCCCGAGGTCGACAATTCGGCGGCGACCGCCGAGTTCTCCGCGCTGAACGCCGAGCTCGACCGGGCCCGCCGGGCCTGCGCCCAGGCCGAGTCGAACGCCCGCCGCATGCACGGCCTGCTCGACGAGGCCCGCCGGGCCGCCGCGGCGCGCCCCGCCCCCGCGCACCCCGCCGACAACTCCGAGGCGATGCTCTCGATGGCGCAGCGGACCGCCGACGATCACCTGCGGCACGCCCACGAGGAGTCGAACGCGCTGATCACCGAGGCGCGGGAACGCTCCGAACGCACCACCGACGAGGCCCGGAAACTGGCCGGCGACATCGAGCAGAACGCCCGCCGGCACCACCAGGAGGCGGCCGCCGAGCTGGGCACCAAGCGGGCCGGCCTGCTCCGCGAGATCGACGAGATGACCGAGTTCATCGAGAACTACCGGCACGCCCTGCGCGACCACGTCACCCGGCAGGGTCAGCTGCTCGACGGCACAGCGGTCGAACAGGTTCGGGTGTAGCGTTTAGCCCACGGCGCCGCCCATGATCGGAGGGCCCGTGAGCATCGACGACATCTGTCGCCAAGCCCGTAACGCCGTCGGCCTCTCCTCCGGCGTCGGGCTGACGATCCTGAACGAGCTGGGCAACGCCCGCGTCGTGTGCGTCGACGGCCCGTTCATCGACTTCGTCGAGCAACTCCAGGTCAGCCTCGGTCAGGGGCCCCTGTTCGAGGCGGCGTGGACAGCCCGCCCGGTCCTCGTCGACGACCTGGCCGCGACCACCGCGACCCTGCGCTGGGCGGCCTTCACGGTCCTCGCCCGCCGGCACGGCGCCGCGGCCCTGTTCTCCTTCCCGGTGCCGCTCGACGGCTTCCCGCTGGCCGTGCTCGACCTGTGCCGCAGCACGCCCGGCCCGCTGTCCGAGCCCGCCCGCATCGAGATGACCAGGTACGCGGCGGCGGCCGCACTGCTGATCGGCGACGGCGCTCCCGCGGCCGGCGGCGACTTCCGCCTCCAGCGAGCCACCGGCATCGTGATGGGCCAGATGGGCGCGAACGCCGCCTCGGCCTCCCGCCGACTGCGCCGGCACGCCTCCGGCCAGAACCGCCCACTCGGCGACATCGTCGAGGACGTCCTGACCGGCGACCTGAGATTCGACTCGCACCGCTGACCCGCGGAGTGCTTGGCTGTCAGGTATGCGTTCCGACATCGTCCCCGGCGGCGTGTTCCCCGACTACGCACTTCCCGACCACACCGGCACGGTCCGCAGCCTCAGCGAGCTGCAGGGCCGCGACCCGATGATCCTCACCCTGGCCCGCGGCCACTACTGCCCGAAGGAACACCAGCAGCACCTGGAGCTGGCCGCCCTCTACCCCAAGATCGCCGTGGCCTACACCCAGATCGTCACCATCGCCACCGACGAACACCACACGCTGCAGGAGTTCCGAGCGTCGGTGGGCGCCCAGTGGCCGTTCCTCTCCGACCCCGGCCGCACCGTCCAGCAGGACCTGGACATCCAGGAGTACACCGACCCCGACAACAACCCGATGATCCCGCACACCCTGGTGCTGCGCCCCGGCCTGATCGTGCACAGCGTCTACAACGGCTACTGGTTCTGGGGCCGCCCGTCGGTCCCCGACCTGTGGCGCGACCTGCGCGACGCCACCCGCGAGAGCCGCCCCGACTGGGACCTGAGCACCCCCGGCCTGCGCGAGGCGTGGGAGGCCGGCGACCGCTCCCACTTCCACGGCTGGGACACCCGCTGAGCCACGTTCGGGGCGCCGGTTGGTTGCAAGAGCCGGAGCCGGGGTAACGCGACCCGTATGACGGAGTACGGAATCCATGCCTCGCACGAGCAGATCCCGCCCGCCGACCTCCTGGCCGCCGTGATCGCGGCCGAACGGCACGGCTTCGAAGCCGCGATGTGTTCCGACCACTTCGCGCCCTGGAGCAGCCGGCAGGGGGAGTCCGCCTTCGCCTGGTCGTGGCTGGGCGCGGCACTGCAGGCCACGAACCTCTCGTTCGGCGTGGTCAACGCGCCGGGCCAGCGCTACCACCCGGCGATCATCGCGCAGGCGATCGGCACCCTCGGTGCCATGTACCCCGGCCGGTTCTGGGCGGCGCTGGGCAGCGGCGAATACAGCAACGAGCACATCACCGGCGGCCCGTGGCCGCGCAAAGAGATCCGGGAGGCCCGGCTGCTCGAGTCGGTGGACGTCATCCGCGCACTGCTGGCCGGCGACGAGGTCACCCGGGACGGTCTGATCACCGTGGACCGGGCCCGCTTGTGGACCCGGCCGGCCGAGGCGCCCCCGCTGATCGGGGCCGCGGTGAGCACGAAGACCGCCGCCTGGTGCGCGGGCTGGGCCGACGGGCTGGTCACCGTCAACGCCCCGACCGAACATCTGCGCGCGATGATCGCTTCGTACCGGGACGCCGGCGGCCGCGGACCGGTCTGCCTGCAGGTGCATCTGAGCTGGGCGCCGACCGAGGACGAGGCCGAGACGACCGCCCACGACCAGTGGCGCAGCAACGTCTTCCGGCCGCCGGTGTGCTGGGACCTCGAGACGGTCGAGCAGTTCGACGTGATCAGTGAGAACGTGACACTCGAACAGGTACGCCAGGTGGTCAACGTCTCGGCCGACCTCGAGGCGCACATCGAGTGGCTGCGCGGGTATTCGTCGCTCGGCTTCGACCGCATCTACCTGCACCACGTCGGCCAGGACCTGATGCCGTTCATCGAGACCTTCGGCGCCAAGGTGCTGCCGGCCCTGCGTTGACGGGCGCCGCAGCCGTACCTCCGGCCGCGACCGCCGTGTTCGCCTCGATCAGTTCGGCTGATTCTCGATCGCCGGTATGGCGGGCCGATGTTGCAAGCTGCGAACGTCGCGGCTGGCCAGCATGCCGAGCACGGAGAGCAGGATGACGCCGGCGGCGATCAGCAGGGTCGGCTCGGTGCCGAAGGCGAGCGCGGCCGGGCCTATCACCACCTGGCCGATCGGGATCGCCACGACAGAACCGAGCATGTCGTACGAGTACACCCGGGCAAGTTTCTCCGCCGGAATGTACTCCTGCATCGTGGTCTCCCAGGCGATGCCGAACTGTTCGAGCCCGAGACCCCCGATGAAGGCGCAGACCACCAGCAGCCCGACCTTCGGGGCGACCGCCATCGCCGCCGGGAGCAGAGCCTCGACCGTCATCGCGAGCACGCCGAAGGCGAGCAGCCGGCGCACGCGCAGGCGCATCGCGATGACCGCACCGAGGATCAGCCCGGCGGTCTGAGCAGCGAGCACGAAACCCCAGGAACGCCGCCCGAACGAGTCGTCGGCGACCAGCGGGCCGAGTACGCCCATGCTGGCGGCGGTGGCGGCGTTGAGAAACATGAAACCGATGACCACGACCCACAGCCAGGTGTGTGCGATGAACTCACTCCACCCCTCCCGTAGTCCGGCGAACACCCCGGGCCGGGGCGCGGCAGTATCCCGTACACCAGGAACTTTGATCACCGCGAAGCAGAGGCCGCTGACGGCGAACGTCGCCGCGTCGGCGGCGAGGCCCCAACCGGGGCCGATCGTGGCGACCAGCAGGCCACCGACCGGCGCACCGACGATCGCCGCGGCGTTGCCGCTGAGCCGATTGAGCGCGTTGGCCTGCTTACGGATCGCCTCAGGCACGGTTTGCGGCAGCAGCGCCGACACCGCGGGCCAGGCGAGCGCCGACGACAGGCCGTTGAGGGCGGAGAGCGCCATCAGCAACGGAACGGTGGCGCTCCCGGTGAGCACCGTGGCGGCGACCGACGCCTGGGTAGCCGCGGCGACCACACTGGAGATGACCATGACCAGGTTCCGTGGCAGCCGGTCGGCGACGACACCCCCGACGAGCAGGAACAACACATTCGTCAGCGACCGAGCACCAACCACCAGGCCGAGGTCACGGGCCGAGCCGGTCAGGTCGAGCACGGCAAACGCCAGCGCGATCGGCGCGATCGCGTTGCCCAGCATCGACACCGTGCGCCCGGTGACGAGCAACCGGAACGGCCCGTAACGCAGAGGAAGCAGGACGCCCATCGATGAACTCCCCGCCATGGCCCACAGCCTAAGCAAGACATCCGGGTAGGCGCAGTCCCACCCGGCTGTAGAGTGCGTCACGGCCGGCAACACGACTGCCGGGCGTCGGCTTCGCATGTTTGTACCGGGGGTTTGGTCCTCCGGTGGAGCCCGGGTTCGCGCTCGACATTGACGAGTGCACTCATCATCCCCATAAGAACGCGCACGTCGGGTGACAGATAATGGGTGGATGTCATTGATTCTGCCCGGTGTCTTAGTTGCACCCGGGTTGGTCGAGAGTTCTGATTTCCGCACCGAAGTGGGCACTGAAGTGCCTTTGGCTCTGGAAATCTATTGCCGCCACCGAGCGCGTGTCTCGAATCAAGAGGGCCGCCAAGCGCCGGTACGCCGTTCTGCCGACGCCGGGACAGCCGACGAGTTGATCCTTACCGGCGTCGCGGTTCCGTTCGCGAGCACATGCCGGCTGGGCGGATGGTTGCTCGAGGTGGTCGGCATCCCCGTCTATGTCACCGAAGCTACGGCCGGGCCGGGCGTTATCGCAGGCGTCAACGACCGCGATCCCGATTCGGACCCGGAAGAGCCACTTCCAGACCGAGGCGCGTGGGTGCGAGTGCGCGGCAGCGTCAGCGTTGCCGACGGCTACGTGGTTGACGAGGTGGAGCGGGCGTCGCAACGGAGTGTGCAACGACTCTGGCGGGTACAGCGTATCGAACGGCTGATGCCTACCGACTATAGAAGCGGCAACCGGCGCGCATATCCGCAACAGGTAGAGGCGGTCCGCCACACCGGGGATTCCAGCAGCTACCTGCTCGATCTGGTTGCTGCTGCTACGGCCTCAACAGTAATGGAACGTGTTTGACCGAGCGAATTTGGGCCGCCGCTCCCTACGTAAGGTGACGGCCGGTAAGTCAGAGTCAGCCGGTTTCCGGATCGCCCACGCGGATGAGTCACGCTGGCCTACCGCGCACGCGTGACCTGCGGCCACCAGCTCATCCGGTACGCCTGCCCGGCCTACGAGGCCGAGCATCCCGCCCTCGCCCCACGCCGGAGAGGGGCCGGCTGCTCGCCGTCGCCACCGGGCACTCCTGGCGGCCGCGACACCGACCGCCATCGTCACGTTCCGCCGGCGCCGGATCCGACGGACCTCGACCGGCCGGCGCCGCTGAGCGCGGCCCGGACGCATGCCGTCAGGAACGGGTCTGGCTCGCGTTTCTGATCTGGCGGAGGAGTTGCGCGGACTCGGGTTCACCGCGGCCGCTGAACCTGGCCAGCGCCAGACACCCATGATCGGCCAGCCGCAGATGGTCACGTCGTCGCGGCTCAGCGACCCGCATTTCATGACTCCGCCGAGAGAGCCGGCATTGACCGAATGTAGGTTCATCGGCGCGGAGCCGTCGTGGTCGGCAAGCGTGGCAAGCACCGAGTCCAAGACGCTGCCCGGCGCCCACAGCGTTCTGGTGCCGCCGAGGAAGAGCACGTCCTTGCCGGTGCCGTCCAGGTAGACCGCGCCCACGGTCGCGTCGAGGTCGACGATGCTGGACAACTCCGCACCCAGTCGAGCGGCCTTCGACCGCCCGTCGTCCGAACCGTCCAACCGCAACGAGCCGACCGTGCCGGGCGTGGAGAGCCGCGCGTCCTTCTGCGACGCCACCTGCCAGCCGAACCAACCGACGACCGCGACCAGCCCCACTGCGACCGCCAGCAGAGTGGTCAGGAACATTCGCCGGAACTGCCGCCCGGGCCGCGCCGGTCCTCCGTCGGACGCAACATCGAGATCAATCGCGCCGACGTCGACGCCGGATCCGTTGCGGGGAAGCTGGGACACGGCGGGAGAATATCCAGCACCCGCCCGGCCGGACGGATCTGCAGGATCGCGAACCGCGAGGACATCTTCTGCGGCCGTCCGCCACGCCGGCGCGGCCTTGCCGCCAGGTGATGCGACGGGCCGCCCGCTGTCCGTCCGCGGCGGTGACGAGGCCGAGCAGGGTGGACTTCCGATCTCGATAGCGTGGCACCGATGCGGCCGTGTGCGACTGTGGTGCGCCGCACCGCATACGCCAGTCCACGTTGACGAAACGCCGCGATACCGACCAGCGATTCTGCCGCTCCGACGGGAGATCGTCCTGCACAACCAGATAGTTCCTCGATCAGGGAGTGTCTCGTGGAGCGGCTCGGCCTCCGCGGCGGAGGGAACGCCAGCCTTCGACGGCGGCCACAAAGACGCCGAGCAGCGCCAAGACAGCGAGTGCGCCAGGAGCAGAGGTCCACACTGGCGTTGCGTAGCCGTCCTCGGTGGCGATCAGTTCCGGATTCGCCCGGTCGGCGTAGACGGTCAACTCCTGGCCCTCGCGGACCTTGTCCATGACCCAGGGGTGGCGGAGGTTCGCGCTGTGCTGCTTGCCCTGGACGGTGTAGCTGACCATGAACCAGTGGTCGATCTCGTCGTCGTGGTCGCTGATGATGACCGCCCGCGTGCGGGTGCCGTGCTCAACGATGTCTTGGCGGAGCTTGTCGTCGACGAAGAAGACGCCGGCCGCCAGCAGCCCGAAGACAACCGCGCCAAGCAAACCCCACTTCACCAGCGGCCGGTTGAAGACCATGTGAAATGCCCCCGCCGAAATTGTGTCGATGTGCTCGACCGTAGGGCATCGGCGCTTCCAAGCCTACGATCGCCTTCTCTCATGTCACGCTGACCGGAGGCATCCCGTTGAGCGGGGGATACTCTTCCTGGACGGCCCTGTGGAGAAACCACGCCCGCCGAGCGCATTGTCGGATCGTCGATGTGGCGGCATCGCCTGAAGACCCACCGACGAAGGGCGACGAGACCGGGGTGGACCTGGACTCGAGTGCGACGCTGCGCGCTGTCGAGCACCCAGGACTGCGATTGGTCATGCGCTACGAGAAGGCCACCGGCGAGCCGATGGCCGCATTCGGTCGCCACACGACGGCATGACGACGGCGCGGGGCGTACGCCAGATCACTTGATCGCTGGCGCGTGGCCGGACCGAAGCGCCGATCCGCTGGGCTTGCCGGTGCCTCTAGGGTCGGTGACCATGATCAACATCGGGAGTCGGCGTGGCCGCCTTGTCGCCGCCCTGGATGGTTGGATCGGGGTGGCGACCAGGTTTCGATGGGCATTCCTGCCGGTCTCGGTGGCCGGTGCCGCCGTGCTGTTCATTCTCGGTTCGCCCTATCGCTTCACGGTGCGCCTGGAACCCGGCGGTGTGCGCTACCGGCAGATACGCACCCACCTCACCCCGTGGCAGGCCGCGCCCGACCTTGTGTCTCATCGACGGGGTGCCGGCACGGCCACTGCGGTGTTACAGCCAGGAAATCGCAGGATCAGGCTGACCACGGAGCCGTCCTACCTCGCGGCCGCGATCCGCGAGTATGTGACACACCCTGAAAACCGCACCGAATTGGGCACTGCCAGCGAACTGGACCGCCTTTCCGCACTGCTCTCCTCTGCAGTGCCTGCTGCCGGAAACCGGCAGTGGGAGTAACGCGGACTGTGGTGAGCGGGGCACAGTAGGCGTACAAGTCCCGGAATTGCCGACGCGCCGAACGTAAAAACGGCCGCAGCGGCTATGGTGACTGCATCGGCGTATTTGACCGCGCCTTCGTACTTCGGGGAGTAAGAGACTATGGCCAAGCAAATCATCACGGTACTCACCGACGACATCGACGGCGGAGACGCCGACCGCACGATCGATTTCGGACTCGATGGCATCAACTACACCATCGATCTGTCGGACAAGAACGCCGGCAAGCTTCGCAAGGCACTCGACCCGTACCTCACGGTCGCTTCCCGTGTCGGTCGTGCCGCTTCGAATGGCCGGATCGGGTCCCGCGCCGCGGTGATGCCCAGCCGGACAAGCCGCGAGCAGAACCAGGCCATCCGCCGATGGGCCATCAAGAACGGGCACGAGGTGTCGGAGCGAGGGCGTATTCCAGCTTCGATCGTCGAGGCCTTCCACGCCAAGCGCTGACAGGCTGACGCGGGACTGCCGGGGAACCGCCCGGCATCCGTCGCATCCGGATCCGCCGCCGATCGTGCGCAGGTGTAACGAAGAGCGTTACACGGACCAAACCGCACTGCGGGCAAATCACGCGGGAAACGGAATCGTTCGAAAAATGCCGACTGCCATGCCGCTGCGTTGGTAGCCGCCGGCCTTGCTGCTCGGCCCACAGATGATCTCAGCGCTTCTGCGGTGCTGACACGGACCGAAGTTGATGTCACCCACGAGCGGCGCAGGCGTCCGCGTCAGAGGCGCCGAAGGCGATAAAGTTCCGTCCGGCGAGGCCGGTTGCGCGTCCACGGCAAAAGCGGCGGAGCAGCTCGGCCGGGCGTTCGATGTGTGGTGAGGGGCCGCAGTTGTCGTAGACGACCTCACGGAGGCTGCCACCGTCGCCCGCGTATCGCCGCAGCACCGCACGGGTCTGGCGACCATCGGTTGCGGTGGG
Source organism: Paractinoplanes toevensis (assembly GCF_018332695.1). Lineage (GTDB taxonomy): Bacteria > Actinomycetota > Actinomycetes > Mycobacteriales > Micromonosporaceae > Actinoplanes > Actinoplanes toevensis. Next base: position 63,593 of record NZ_BOQN01000019.1, on the reverse strand, counting down.
CATGCGTCGGCGCCGGGCCACTCCGGCACTTCGCCGAGCGAACCCAGGTACGCCCGGTCGAACAGCGACGTGTCCGACACGATCACGTCCCGGTCGCCGCGCACCCAGACGATCGGTGGCTTCCGCGCGGCGCCGACCAGGGCGTCAGCGACGTTGAAGTGGTTGGACGCCATGGCGTTGAGCACACCCCGGTCACCCGGCCCGCTGTTGGCCGGCTTGCTGTCGCCGGGGTAGTTGTCCTCGCCGACCGCGGTCGTCGAGCAGTGCGGCCACGTCGTCGGGGAAGTCCCGCAGGCGGGCTCCGTCGAGATCGACCAGCCTGCGGTGGCAGTCCTCCGATGCGGACGACCGTTGGATCAGGCGTGGGCCACGCGGGCGTGCGGTGGTGGCAGGCGCTGCTCGACGACGCCGGACGTCCAGGCCAGACGGTGCCGCAGAACGCGGACCGGCTGGACCGTGTGGGACAGCACGCCGGGCAGCGCGGCCAGCGTCGTGGTCAGGGCGGCCAGCTCCGGCACCGTCGGGGCGCCGATCGAGCAGTGCAGGTCGTGATCGCCGGTGGACTCGGCGATGTAGTCGACGCCAGGCGTGCCGGTCAGCGTGGTCAGGAGCGAGGCGCGCCGGTGTGCGTCGGCGCGCAGGGCCAGCTGGGCCTGTTCGGCCGGCCCGGCCGGGTGCCGCACGACGGTGGTCAGCCGGACCGCTCCGCCGGCCAGCAGGTGCAGGACCCGGGCCCGGGTAGCGGCGACCGACCGGCCGACGGCGGCCGCGAGATCGGTGTACGCGGCTCGGCCGTCGGTGCGCAACCGGGCCACCAGGGCCAGGTCGGTGTCGTCCAGCGGGCGGGCCTCGGCGGTCCACGGGCCCGGCTGGGTGTGGGTGAGGCCGCCCGCGCCGGGACCGGCGTGCAGGCGTACGTAGATGTCGGCCCGCACGTGCTCGACCCAGGGCAGCGTGCCCAGGTGGGCCATCTCGGCGCGCACGGTGTCCAGGTCGGGGGTGGACATCTGGACGAGCAGGGCCGGGGCGGTGGTGACCCGCGCGATCCACGCGGAGCCGTCCAGGGCCGGCACCGTGTCGGGGTCGGGCAGGTCGCCGGTGCGGCCGGTGAGGGTGAGCAGGTGGATCACCGGCTGGCCGAGGACGGCCGGGTGGGCCTGGGCGAAGACGCCGACGACGCCCGAGTCGATCAGCCGGGTGACCCGGGTCCGGGCGGCGCTGGGGGAGATGCCGGTGCGGTCGGCGAGGGTGCGGAACGACGCGCGGCCGTCGTGGGCCAGTTCGCCGATGAGCCGTTCGTCCAGATCGTCCACGCCGCAATGGTGGCATGTTACAAATCCGAAACATCAATGGCGGTCGGGCGACACTAATCCCGTGTTTTTTGTTGTCATGGCGCTCGGAACCAAAGAATCGGCGGCCCCGCGCGGCGTGGACGACCTTGCCTGGATGGACGTGGACGATCCGCTCCTCGCTGAGGACCCGGCGGCCTTCCTCGCCGCCCACCGCGCGGCCGACTGGGCGTTCCGCAGCCGTCGCGGCCTCGAGATCCTGCGTTACGACCAGGTCTGGCGGTTCCTTACCGACCGCCGCCTGGTCCCGGACGTCGCCGACCTCAAGGCCGTCGCCGGCCTCGGCGACACGGCACCGGGAGCGACCGGCCTGAGCGGCATGCTCTCCGTGCACGGCCGCGACCACACCCGGCTGCGGGGAGCGGCCGCCGCCTGGTTCGCGCCGGCCCGGGTGGAGCAGTGGCTCCCGTTCATCCGGGACACGTGCCGGGAGCTGATCGGCGACCCCGCCCCCGGAACAGTGATCGACCTGGTCACGGCCCTGTGCGTACCCCTGCCGGGCCTGGTTTTCACCCGGATGGTGGGCGCGCCGGCCGCGGACGCGGCCCGGCTGTGCGCCTGGTCCGATTCCCTCCTCAAGGTCTTCTTGCAGGATCCGGCCCACCGCGACGAGATCATCGAGGCAGGTCGAGGGCTTGAGGCGTACGTCCTGAGCCTCATCGAAGAGCGCCGGGCCGACCCGGGTGACGACCTTCTGTCGGCGATGCTCGGCCGGCACGAGGCGGGCGCCCTGACCGACGAGGAGCTGACCGGAGTGGCCGCCGAACTGCTGTCGGCCAGCACCGACAACACCGCCAGCCAGCTCGGCGTCACCCTCATGCACACGCTGGCCGACCCGGCCCGCTGGCAGCGGCTGGCCGCCGACCCGGCCCTGGCGGCCGGCGCCGCGGTCGAGGCCGAGCGGCTCACGCCGCGGGTCGGCTACATCAACCGCAAGGCCCTGACCGACACGGTGATCGACGGTCTCGCGGTGCCGGCCGGCACCTGGGTGCGCTGCTCGGTGCTCTCCGGCCACCACGACGAAACCGTCTTCGCCTCGCCGCTCGACTTCGACCCGGGCCGGGCCGACCAGCGCCGATCGCTCGTCTTCGGCGGCGGCCCGCACTACTGCATCGGCGCCGGCCTCGCCCAGGTCGAGATCGAGGAGGCGCTGCGCTACCTGGCGGCCCGTTACCCCGGGCTCCGCCCGGCCGGCCCACCCGGCTGGATCCAGAGCGAGGTGCTCATGTCGCTGGCCTCCCTACCCGTACGCATCCCGGAGGAAAACCGTGCGTGACCTGCGCGCCCTGCCCAAGGCCCACCTGCACATCCATCTGGAGGCGACGATGCGGCCGGCCACCATGGCCGAGTTCTCCGGCCGGCCGGCCCGATCCAGCTTCGAGTACACCGGGTTCACCGAGTTCGTGACCGCCTACTACGGGCTGACCACGCTGCTCGACTCGCCGGCCCGGCTGGCCCGGCTGATCGAGGAGGCGGTCGAGGACGCCGCCGCCGACGGGGTCGTCGCGATCGAGCTGGCCACCACCCCGAGCTGGTACACGCCGGTGTTCGGGTCGCTGGACGCGGCGATCGAGGCACTGTGCGGTTTCGCGGCCGACGCCGCCGCGAAACACGGCGTGTGGACCGGCGTCATCGTGGCGATCGACCGCACCGCCGGTCCCGACGCCGCCCTCGAGCTGGCCTCGGCCGCGGCCCGGCACGCCGGCCGGGGCGTGGTCGGCCTGGGCCTGCACGCCGAGGAGCGCGGCTTCCCGGCCCGCGACTTCCAGAAGGCGTTCGTGACGGCCCGCGACGCCGGGCTGCTCGCCGTCCCGCACGCCGGCGAGCTGGTCGGCCCGGAGTCGGTGCGCGAGGCGGTGACCCTGCTCGGCGCCGACCGCGTGCAGCACGGCGTCCGATCGGTGGAGGACCCGGCCCTGGTCGCCGAGCTGGCCGCGACCGGCACCGTCCTGGACGTCTGCCCGACCTCGAACCTGCTGCTCGGCGTTGTGCCGAGCCTGGCCGCCCACCCGCTGCCGGCCCTGCTCGCGGCGGGTGTGCGCTGCTCGATCAACGCCGACGACCCGACCCTGTTCGGCGTCGGCGTCCGGCACGAGTACGAGGTGGCCCGCCACGACCTCGGCCTGGACGACACCCTCCTGGCCGCCTGTGCCCGCACGTCCGTCCAGGCGAGCGCCGCCCCGGCCACCGTCAAGGAGACCGCCCTGGCCGCGATCGACCTGTGGCCGCCGTCACCCGCGTGATTGTCACGCCGGGGCCGGCCGCCTCCGTCGTGTTCGCATGACTCAACGAATGGCGCTGGCGGACGTGGTTCCGGCCGGCTACGCGGCGGTGGCTCAGCTCGAGAAGTACGGGCGGGCCAACGTCGAACCCACCGTGCTGCACCTCATCAAGATCCGGGCGTCGGTGCTGAACGGCTGTGCCTTCTGCATCGACATGCACACCACCGAGGCCCTCGCCGACGGGGAGAACCAGCGCCGGCTGTTCGCAGTGGCGGCCTGGCGGGAGGCGGCCGGCTTCTTCACCCCGAAGGAGCGGGCCGCCCTGGCGCTGACCGACGCGGTGACCCGGGTCGAGGTCTCCGACGAGGTGTGGGCCGAGGCCGCGAAGGAGTGGTCCGAGGAGGAGGTCGCCAACCTCATCATCGCTATTGGCACCATCAACGTGTGGAACCGGATCGTGATCTCGACGCGACAGCCTCCGCCGCCGCTGGCGTGACCGACGAGTTCGTCCGGCACCGGCCCATGCTGCTCGGGCTCGCCTACCGGATGGTGGGCAGCCTGCACGACGCCGAGGACGTCCTGCAGGAGGCCTACCTGCGCTGGGCCGGCGCCGACCGCAGCAATGTCGAACAGCCGCGCCGCTACCTGACCCGGGTGGTGGCGCGGCTCGCCGTCGACCATCTGCGGGCCCGGCAGGCCCGCCGGGAGAGCTACGTGGGGGAATGGCTGCCCGAGCCGGCTCCCGCCGAGGCGGTCGACACCACCGATCTGTCGTACGCCGTACTGCACCTGATGGAGCAGCTCACCCCGCCGCAGCGGGCGGTCTACGTGCTGCGCACCGCGTTCGACGTGCCCTACGAGGAGGTCGCGGAGATCGTCGGCCGCACGGAGACCGACTGCCGGCAATTGCTGCACCGCGCGCAGGAGGCCCTGCGCAGCGACCACGCGCGGTTCACCCCCGCGCCCCAGGAGCACGAGCGGCTGCTCAAGAGCTTCGTCGCGGCCGCCCGGGACGGTGACCTGGCCACGCTGCGCAGCCTCCTGCACGCCGACGTCGTCTCCTGGTCGGACGGCGGCGGCCGGGTGCGCACCGCGCTCAACCCGATTTACACGCCGGCCAAGGTGGCCCGCTTCTTCGGCAGCATCTATTCGCGTATGCCGCAATTCTCGGTTGAATCCTTGGTTTTGAATGGGTTGCCGGCGTTCCTGGTCACCTACCCGGTGTCGCGGCACCTGCTGCTGCTCGACACGGCCGACGGCCTGATCCGCGGCATCTACGTGGTGGCCAACCCCGACAAGATGTTGAGTGCGACGTAACCTGTCCGGCACGATCGGCCATTCCTACCAGATCCCCCGAAATCAGTCGGCGTTGGTTCATGCTGGTCGCGGGCAATTCCGCCCCCGGACCGACCACACCCGGCGAGGAGCAATGGAACGAGCCGCCGATGGGGAATTCGACGCGTTCATCTCCTACAGCCACGCCGTCGACGGGTCACTGGCGCCTGCGCTGCAGCGGGCGCTGGAAGACCTGACCAGACCCTGGTATCGCCGCCGGGCGCTGCGCGTTTTCCGCGACCGCACGAACCTCGCCGCGGCGCCGGGGCTGTGGCCGGCCATCGAGGCCGCCCTGGTCCGATCCCGCTACTTCGTGCTTCTCGCGTCGCCCGAAGCGGCGGGCTCCGCCTGGGTTCAGCGGGAGGTGGCGTGGTGGCTGAGCAACCGCGAGCCGGCCACCCTTCTGATCGCGCTGACCGGCGGCGACCTGCGATGGGGCCTGGACCACGTCGTCGAGTCGGGGCCGGACTGCGCGCTGCCCGGCCTTCTCACCGGCGCCTACTCGGGCGAGCCGCTCTGGGTCGACCTGCGCTGGGCGCGCACCGAACCAGTGCTGTCGGCCCGCGATTCCCGTCTGCTCGACGCCGCCGCCACGTTCGCCGCCGCGCTGCACGGCGTACCGAAGGACGACCTGGTCGGCCTCGACCTGGCTCGGCACCGCGGCGTGCTGCGGCTGACCCGCCTGGTCATCGCGGTCCTCACCGTCCTGCTGGTGGCCGCGGCGACCGGCGGCGTGCTGGCAGTCCGGCAGCGCGATGCCGCCGTCGAACAGACCGCGCTGGCCGAGTCCCGCACGCTGGCGATGGCGGCGCAGAGCGTGGCGGCCACGAGAGTGGACACCGCCATGCTCCTGTCCGCGCAGGCGATGCGGCGCGACCCGAGCCTGCGGACCCAATCCGCGCTGTTCGCCGCCGTCACGGCCAGCCCGCACCTGGTCCGTTTCGTTCCGCAGCCCGCCGAGGTCACCGGCGTGGCGTTCGCCGAGACCGGTGACATCGTGATGGGGCGGGCCGACGGCTCGGTGTCGCGCCTCGACCGTTCCGCGTCCGCCGAAGAGTTTCTCGGCGGCGCCGGATCCTCGCCGATCGCGGTGGTCGCCGTGTCCGCGGACGGCGGGTCGGTGGTGGCCGCTGATCAGGCGGGAACGGTCCGGTTGTGGTCGGGCACCACCCTGAAGTGGAGCGTGCCGGGACAACCGGCGCCGGTGGCCGCGGCCATCGCCCCGGACCGCCGCACGATCGCGATCGCGACGACCGGCGGGGCCGACATCCTGGCCATGGACTCCGGCCACCGCCGTGCCCGGATAGCCGGGGATGGCCACCCCCGCTTCGGGATCGACGGGGAGATCGCCGCCGTCGGTTTCCTCGGTGACGACCTCGTTCAGGTCGGCTACGAGAGGGGCCGGGCGGAGATCTGGCGGCTCGCCGCGCGGCCCCGGCGGACGGACGTCCGGGAGGGGCCGATGCCCCAGGACGCCACCACCGGGTCGGCCTGGTCAGCCGGCGGCCGCAGCTTCTACTGGATGATCTACGGTGCCGGCCACGGCTACGTTCCCCGTCTTGATGCGGCCGTCTCGTTCCGCTCGCCGGTGCTCGCCAGCCAGGTGGTCGCGGTGGACGAGACCGGCCGCCGGGTCGCCGTCCGGTTCGGCCGGTCGATCTACACCGTCGAAGCCGGCGGCGCGACCGAGGAGTTGCCCGGTTTCGCCGATGCCACGTCGCTGACCTTCAGCCCCGACGGCCGCCGCCTGCTGGCCACCGGAGCCGGCACGGCGATCCTGTTCGATCTGGACCGGTGGGGGCGGCTCACGACAGCGCTGCCGGACCAGGTCGGCGATTACGCCTGCAAGGCGTGCGGCGTCGAGCTGGCGGTCCACCCGCACGGCCGCGCGACGGTCTGGCTGGACGGCAACACCCTCCGCTGCCGTCCCGCCGACGGACGTGTCCGCGCCGTGCCGCTGCGGTACGTCATCGATCTGGCTTTCACCGCCGACGGGAAGTATCTGGTCAGCGCGACCGATGATGTTCTGGAGGTGCTGCCCGCGCCGAACGGATGCCCGCCCCCGCGGGTCCGGTCGCCACGGAGCATCCAGGTTCGCGCGTTCGGCGTCCGTCCGGTGACCGGCTCCATCGTGCTGGTGTGGTCCGGCAACGAGGACGAGCCGGCCCTGGTCGACGTGGCCACCGGCAAGGTTCTTCGGAAGCTGCGGCTGCCGGCGGGGGCGGACGGGGTCAGGAAAGCCGCGGTCGACCCCGCCCTGAACATGATCGCGGTTGCCGCGGACACCGGTGCCATCCACTGGTTCGACATGACGTCCGGCAACCGGACGGCCACGGCCGAGGCAACCGGAACGATCGCCCCGGGAGTGCTCGAGTTCCAACCCGGCACCGGCCTGCTGGCGGTGTCCGCCGAGAACTCCGTCGAGCTGTGGGATCCGCACCGGGGCCTGCTGGGCCGCCTCAGCGGCGCCGCGAACCAGCTGCACTTCACGGCCGACGGCCGGATGCTCGCCGGTCTCACCGACGGCGATCGCCTGCGCATCTGGGACATGCCGAGCCGTACGCTGCTCGGCGAGGTGGCGGCTCTGCCGGACACCCCGAGTGAGGGATTCGACACCAAGGCCCGCGATCCGGCCTTCGCCGGAACCGCGAACGGTCCCGGGGACCGCTGGTGGATCGCCGCCCCGGGTGCCCGCCCCACCGGCTGGACGATCAATCCCGCCGAGTGGGCCACGACGGCGTGCACCTGGCCGAATCGCACCCTGGCACCGACCGAGTGGCGCCAGCTCGTCGGAACCGACCCGCCTGCCGACCTGTCCTGCTCCTCCTGACGGACAGCCGGGTAATCTGGCCAGCCAAGATCATGGAGGAGTCAGGCATGCGCGCGTCAACAGCTTTCCGGATCGCTGCCGTTGCTGAGGCGGTCTCCTGGACCGGGCTGCTGGTCGGCATGTACCTCAAGCATGTCAGCCACACCACCGAGGCGGGGGTGTGGCTGTTCGGGCGGCTGCACGGTGCGCTGTTCGTCGCCTACCTGGTGGCGACCGTCTGGGTGGCCCGGGCCGAGCGCTGGTCGCTGCTGCGCACGCTGGTCGGTCTGGCCGCCTCGATCCCGCCGCTCACCACCGTCATCTTCGAGCGGTGGGTGGCCGGGCGCCGGCCGGTGTCAGCGCACCAGGACCGTGTCCAGGTGTGACACCTCGAGGACCATCCGGACGATCGGGCCGGGGTCGCGCAGCATGAGTTCGGTGCCGCGCGCGGCGGCGGCCCGTTGCGCCGCGACCAGCACCCCGATCCCGGAGGAGTCGAGGAAGGTCACGGCGGTCATGTCGACGTCGATCTTTCCGGCGTCGTGGGTCGCCACCGCGGTGCGCAGCACCCCGCGGAGTATCTCCACCGTCTCCAGGCTGATGTCGCCGGACGGTACGACTGTCGTCGTGTCGCCGTGGCGTTCGATGCGATACTCCAAAGACATGGCGGGCGCCGTACCCGGAACGGGCCGGCGCTAAACGTCAGTCCAGGCAGAACTCGTTGCCCTCGGGGTCGGCCATCACGATGAAGCCGAAGCTGAGCGGGGGAGCGGGCTCGTCCCGCCGCAGCCGTTTGGCGCCGAGCGCGACGAGGCGGTCGCATTCCGCTTCGAGGGCCGCCATCCGTTCGTCGCCGCGCAGGCCGGGTGCGGCGCGCACGTCGAGGTGCAGCCGGTTCTTGGCGACCTTGTCCTCGGGCACCTTCTGGAAGAACAGCCGTGGCCCCTTGCCGTCCGGGTCCTCCACGGCGGACTGGTTGTTGCGCTGGTCCTTCGGCGTGCCGACCTTGTCGAGGAAGTCGTCCCACGCGGCGAGCGGATCGGCGCCGGGCGGGAGCGTGACGCCGGGCGGGGCCGGGTGGACGTATCCGAGGGCGTCGCGCCAGAAGGTGGACAGCGCGGCCGGGTCGTGGGCGTCGAAGGTGACCTGAATTTCTCGGCTCATCCGGCCACCTTGGCATGTATTGCGGTCATCCCGTGACCGCAACCGCGAACATTTACAACGATAGATCCATGTCGTAGTTTGAAAGTGACTATTGCGAGGTGAAAGCCCGTGCGGATCGCCGTCACCGATCTCGACCTGCGCTACGGTGATCTCCTCGCCGCCGAGAAGATCACCTTCGATGTCCGGCCGGGCGAGTTCGTCAGCCTGATCGGCCCGTCCGGCTGCGGCAAGAGCAGCGTGCTGCGCGCTCTCGGCGGCCTGCAGCCGCCGGCCGGCGGCGAGATCACCGTCGACGGCGACCGGGTGCGTGGTCCGCTGCCGGCCCGGATTGCGTACGTCTTTCAGGACCTGGCCCTCTTCCCGTGGCGTTCGGCGCGGCGCAACGTCGAGGTCCCGCTCGAACTGCGCGGCGTCCCGCGCCGGCAGCGCCGGGCCCGAGCCGACGAGTTGCTCGCCAAGGTCGGCCTGGCCGACGCCGCCGACCAGCACCCGGCCCAGCTGTCCGGCGGCATGCGACAGCGGGTCGCGATCGCGCGAGCCCTGGCCTCCGACGCCGGCATCCTGCTGCTGGACGAGCCGTTCGCCGCCCTCGACGAGCAGACCCGCCTGCGGCTGGGCGCCGAGTTGCTGCGGCTGCTCGAGGAGGAGGGCAAGACCGTCGTCTTCGTGACGCACAGCCTCCAGGAGGCCGCCTACCTCTCCGACCGGATCGTCGTGCTGAGTCCGCGCCCGGCCACCGTCAAGGAGATCCTCACCGTGCCGAGGCCGCGCCCGAAGATCGGCTCGGACGAGTTCCACCGCCTGCACGCCCGGCTGACCGACCTGCTGTTCGAGGTGGAGCCGGCATGAAAGCGGCCGCCTACGCCACCGTCACCGCCGTGACGCTGCTGGCGTGGTGGCTGCTGACCGCGACCGGCGCGACCAACCCGCTGATCCTGCCGCCCCTCGACGAGGTCGCCGCCGCGGTGAAAGCGCAGGACCCGGCGACCTGGGTGGCCGCGATGGCCGTCACCACGGTTCGCGCCACGATCGGGTTCGCGGTCGCCACCGTCCTCGCCGTCCCGCTCGGTGTCCTCATCGGACGGAGTGAGACGCTCAACCGCGCGTACGAACCGCTTCTGGCCACCATCGCGGCCGTACCCCTCGTTGTTCTCTATCCGGTCCTGGCCGCCACCCTCGGCCTCGGCACGGCGTCGAAGGTCGCCCTCGGCGGCCTTTACGCTTTCTTCCCGATCGCCATCGCCACCATCCGCGCGGTCCGCCAGACCGACCCCGGCCTGCTGACCGCGATGCGCTCGATGGGCGCCTCCCGGGCCCGGCTGATCAGCGCGGTCGTGGTGCCGTCGGCGCTGCCCGGCATCGTCGCGGGCCTGCGGGTCGGCTTCGGGCTGGCCCTGGTCACCGTGATCGCCGGCGAGTTCATCGCCGGCGACGACGGCGTCGGCTACCAACTGGCCGCGAGCAGCCAGGGCTACCAGAGCGCCGACCTGTTCGCCTGGGTCGTCCTCGCGGTCGCGCTGACGATCGTCGTCAACACCGTCTTCACCTTCCTCGCAACGACGCTGGAAAGGACGCTCCGCCGATGAAACGAACGATCGGACCGGCCCTGGCCGCCCTCCTGCTGCTGGCCGCCTGCAACACCTCGAACAGCACCGCCGACCCGGGCGCGGAACCCGCCACGCTGCGCCTGGGCATCGTGCAGGGCCAGGACTTCACGCATGCCCTGCCGGCCCGGACCGCCGAGGCCCAGGACCTGTTCGCCAAGCACGGCCTGACCGTGCAGATCATCGACTTCTCGGCCGGCTCCGACCTGGTCAAGGCCATCGCCGGCGGCAGCGTCGACGTGGGCGAGGCCACCGGCCTCGACGTGGTCGCCGCGGCCGCGAACGGCGTAGACCTCAAAGCCTTTTACGGTACGGCGGCAGTCAGCCCGATGGCCGTGATCGTCCGGGACCGCTCGCCGATCCGCGCCATCGCCGACCTGGCCGGCAAGAAGGTCGGCATCTCGAAGTTCGGCTCGCTCACCGATTTCACGGTCAAGCTGATCGCCCAGAAGACCGGCGCCAAGGACATCAAGGCCGTGCCGCTCGGCGCCCCCTCCGCCAACACCGCGGCCCTCAACAAAGGTGACGTCGACGCGATCATCCTGCCGGTCGAGTTCGCCTACGCGCTGCAGGCGGCCGGCACCCCGGTGACCGCGATCCGCATCGCCGACCTGACCACCGACAGCCAGTTCGGCACCCTCGCCGCGGCCGGCAAATACCTGGCCGCCAACCAGGACCGCGTGACCGACCTGACCAAGGCCTACGCCGAGGCGATCACCTACCTGCAGGCCAACAAGGACAGCACCGTCCAACTCTCGGTGGCGAAACTGGCGATGAAGGAGCCGGTCGCCGTCCGGACCTTCGACGAGCTCGCCGAGGATTTCACCGCCGACGGCAAAATCAACGTCAACGGCCTCAAGGCGTACGCCGAAAGCCTTCCCGGTCTTGGTCTGGCCAAGAAGGTCCCGGCGGAGACCGATTACTACGAACCGAAGTTCGCCGCCCGGTGAGGTTGCGCTGGCTGAGCATCGCCCTGCTGGCGGTGGCGTGGGAACTCGTGTGCCGGACGGTGATCCGCTCCGACGACTATCTCGCGCCGCCGTCCCGGGTGCTCACCACCGGCCTCACCTACCTGGCCGACCGCGACACCCTGGCCGGCCTGGGCGTGACCACCACCCGGTTCCTCGGCGCGTTCGCGATCACCGCGCTGGTCGGCGTCACGCTCGGGCTGGCCCTGGGCCGCACCGGACGGCTGGTGCCCGCGGCCCGCGACATCTTCACGGTCTTCTACACGCTGCCGCTGGTCCCGTTCTACCCCCTGTTCGTGCTGTGGTTCGGCCTGGGCTTCCGCTCCGAGGTGGCGTTCGGTGCCATCCACGGCGCCGTCCCGGTGGTGCTCGGCACGATGGCCGCCGCGTCCCGGGTGGACGAAACCCTGATCACCGCGACCCGGGCGATGGGCGCCGGCCGCACCCGGGTGCTGACCATGGTGGTCCTGCCCGCCACGGTCCCCGACGTGGTCGGCGCCCTGCGCATCGGCGCGGCACTGTCCCTGCTGGGCGTCCTGCTGGCCGAGCTGATGGTCTCGGTGGACGGCGTGGGCCACATCATCGCCGCCCTGATCGCCAACCTGAGAGGCCCCGAACTCGACGCGGTGATCCTGGCCGTCTGCGTAGGCGCGGCAGTCGTCAACGCCGGGCTGCACCGCGGTGAACGGCGGCTCTCCCGCTGGCGCGAACAGCGGCCGTAGGGTGGCGTTCGACGCCGGGCCGGTTGTTCGGCCGCCGCGAACAGCGGCCGTAGGGTGGGCCGGTGACGTTCGGATCGCACCTGGCGCGGCTGATCGACGTGCGCGGCCTCGACGCCGCCGCGCTGGCCGGGCGGGCCGCGACCGGCGAGCACGAGATCCGGGCGGTGCTCGACGGTGGCGAGCCGGAACCGGTCCTGCTGCGCCGGCTCGCGCCCGCCCTCGGCCTGCATCGCAGCGACCTGTTCCTCATCGCCGACCTCCCGGTGCCCGACGATCTGTCCCTGGTGGACCCGGCCGCCCGGGGGCGGGTCGACTGGCTGGCCTGGTCGCTGACCTATCTGCCCGGCGCGGTGGCGGAACTGCACGAGTTCGTCGGATCCCTGCCGCCGGCCTCGCGACCGCCGGCCGCGCCGCCCCCGCGGCCGTTGGAGCAGTACCCGCCCGGTGCCGGCGGTCTCGTTCTTCGCCTGCTGCACAACCGCAACCTGGGCTGGTCCGGGATCGCCAAGTACCTCTTCGGCGCCGGCGGCGGCCCGATGCTGTCGGCCTCGACGATCGGCATGATCGGACGCGGCCCGAAGACGTTGACACCCGAGCTGCTCGGCGGGTTCGCCGCCGTCCTGGACCTCACCGCGGGTGATCTCGCCGCGCTGACCGATGTCGAGCCCGCGCTTCCGGCGGCGCCGACCCGCCCGGGCGTCGCCGCGCTGCTCTGGGATGCCCGCCGGCTGACCGCCGCCCAGGTGGACCAGCTGCACGACCGGGCGCACACCATCCGGCACGAGCGCGCGGCCGAGATCGGCGCCGGAATGCGATGCGGCTGCCCCGGACCGACCGCCGGCGAACCTCGCCGGTAAGCGCCGAACCGTCGTCAGCCGCAGGCGCCGGGGTCGGCGATCTTGGTCAGCAGGCGTTCCAGTTGCCGGCGTTCGGTCGGGGACAGCGCCGCGAACAGGTCGTCGTCGGTCTTGTCGAGGACCGACTCGACCTCGCTCAGCGCCCGGGTGCCGTCGGGGGTGATCGCGACGATGTGCCGGCGGCGATCGGCGGTGTCGCGCTGCCGGGAGACCAGTCCCAGGCTTTCCAGCTCGTTGAGCACGGCGACCAGCGCGCTCGGGTCGACGCCGAGGAGGTCGATCAGCGCCTGCTGGTTGACCGGGCCGTCGGCCAGGTGCGTCAGCGTGAACGCGGACCGCATGGTCAGCCCGGCGCCGGCCAGGGCGTCGCGCACCTGGGCGCCGGCGAGCACCCCGCGGTTGGCGAGCAGCACACCCAACTGGGCCATCGACGATGCCATGCGAATACCTTACCCACTCCCGATGGTCATGCTCGAACAATCGTTGTAGGCTTCCAACGATTTTGCGAGACCAATAGTCTGGGAGATTCCATGTTCATTGCCTACACTGTCGTCGCCGTCGTGGTCGCCCTGGCAAATGCCGGCACCGCCACGGCGAAGATCCGCCGCGACGAGCGCATCACCGCCGGGCTGACCGGCGTCGGCGTGCCGGGGTCGTGGTTCGTGCCGCTGGCCCTGCTGAACTACGCCGGTGCGGCCGGCCTGCTGATCGGGATCGGGTGGCGGCCGCTGGGCATCGCCGCGGCGACCGGACTCGTCCTGTATTTCCTCGGCGCCCTGGGCGCGCACGTCCGGGTCAAGGACACCAAGGGCATGCCGATGGCGGCGCTGATGCTCGCCGGCGCGGTGCTCGCTCTCGTCCTCGGCATCGCCTCGGCGTGAGGCCCGCCGATCACCTGGGCGGCTGGTGGACTGCGCGCCTCGGTTCGTACCAGGTGTCGCCGGCCGGCTCGCCGGCCATGTTCCAGCTCCAGGAAATCGTGGGCGTTACCCGGAGGTAGAAGCCCGGTCCGACGATTCCGGCTCGCTCGATCGGGCCGTCGGCGTGGCCGTAGACGCGGATCGCGCGGGTGATGAACGGGTCGACGGACACCATGTCGTCGACCACCAGGGCGACCAGCTGGTGCCCGGCCCCGATGTTGCGGAACTTGCGGGTCTTGAGGACGGCCTGGCCGGTGCCGCCGACCCAGAAGTGGGTGCCGTCGAACTCGAACGCGAGCGGGACCACGTCGGGCTGCTCGCCGGCGCCGACCGTCGCGAAGCGGGCGAGCGGTTGTGATCGCAGGTAGGCGATCTCCTCGTCGGTGAACGACATGGCCCGACGTTATCGGACCCCGCCCATCAGGCGCTGGATCGGCTTCCTGATCAGCCACAACACCACCCCCAGGGCGATCGCGATCGCGCCCAGGATGCCGAAGTACGGCACCTCGTTCTCCTCGCTGTAGTAGCCGGCGAGGGTGCCGGACATCGCGGTGCCCAGGGCCACCGACAGGAAGAACAGGGCGACCATCTGGGTACGGAAGGCGGCCGGCGCCAGCTTCGTCGACAGCGACAGGCCGACCGGTGAGAGCAGCAGTTCGGCGAACGTGAAGACCAGGATGATGCCGGTCAGGCCGAGCAGGGGGACGCTGTCCATCCCGGCGAACGGCAGGAACAGCAGGAACGCCACGCCCATCACCGCGGTGCCGGCCGCGAACTTGACCGGCGTGGTCGGCTGCCGGTCGCCCAGGCGCAGCCACAGCGCGGCGAAGACGCCGGACAGGATGATGATGAAGACCGGGTTGATCGACTGCACCCAGGAGACCGGCATGGTCCAGCCGAACAGGTTGCGGTCCAGCCGCTCGTCCGAGTAGATCGTCACCACGGTGAACTGCTGCTGGTAGAGCGACCAGAAGGCGGCGCTCGCGATGAACATCGGGATGAACGCGATCACCCGGCGGCGTTCGGTGGTGTCGATGCGGTGGCTGGTCAGGATCACCACGAAGTAGCCCACGGCGGCGAGGATGCTCAGCACCACCACGATCGTGGACAGGTGGGCGGCGGGCAGCAGGCCGGTGAAAGCCAGCACGGCGATCACCACGACGACGGCGGCCGCGATGATCGCCACCAGCGGGCGGCGTTCGCGGGGGAGCGGGTTGGCGATCTCCCGGGACTGCTCCGGGAGCGTACGCCGGAAGATCGTGTATTGGATGAGGCCGATCGCCATGCCGGCCGCCGCGAGGCCGAAGCCCCAGTGGAAGCCGGCGTCCTTCTGCAGCAGGCCGGTGAGCAGCGGGCCGAGCAGCGCGCCGAGGTTGATGCCCAGGTAGAACAGCGAGAAGCCGGCGTCGCGGCGCGGGTCCTGCTCGGCGTAGAGGGTGCCGACGATCGCGGTCGCGGTGGCCTTGACGCCGCCGCTGCCCAGCGCGATCAGGATCAGGCCGGTCGCCACCCCGGCCAGGCCGGGGATCAGGGCCAGCGCCAGGTGGCCGCACATGACCAGGATCGCGCTGCCGAACAGTACGCGTTCCGGGCCGAACAGCCGGTCGGCCAGCCAGGCGCCGATCACGGTGGCCAGGTAGACCGAGCCGCCGTACGCGCCGACGATGCTGGTCGCGGTGTCCTGGTCGATGCCGAGGCCGCCCCGCGACGCCTCGTAGTACAGGTAGATGAGCAGGATGCCCTGCATGCCGTAGAACGAGAACCGTTCCCACAGCTCGACCCCGAACAGGTTGGCGAGCGCCCGGGGCTGCCCGAAGAACCTCGTGTCCCGCGTGTCTTCCGCGACGGTCATGGATGTCCGTCTACCCGGGCGCCGCCGTGATCATTCAGCCGGCCGGGAGCCGCACCTCGAACCGGCAGCCGTGGCCGATGTTGCGCACCCCGACCCGTCCGCCGTGCGCCTCCACCAGTCCGCGCACGATCGCCAGGCCGAGGCCGCCGCCGGTGCCCGAGCCGCCGCTGTCCGGGGTGCGGGCGCGTTCGCCGCGGAAGGCGATGTCGAAGACCCGGTCGAGGTCGGCGTCGGGGATGCCGCCGCAGGTGTCCGAGACGGTCAGCCACACGCCGTCGCGGCCGCGGCCGGCGTCGATGTGCACGGTGCCGTCGGCCGGGGTGTAGCGGACGGAGTTGACCAGCAGGTTCGTGACGACCCGGGCGAGTTCGCGTTCGCCGGCGTGCACGGTGGGCCAGCCGGACTCCGCCGCGACCAGGGTGATCTTCTTGGTGGCGGCGAGCGGCGCGACGCCGGCGATCGCGTCCGAGACCACCTCGCGCAGCGGCACGATCGTGGGGATCAGGCGCAGCGCGCCCGCGTTGATCCGGGACAGCTCGAACAGGTCGTCGACGAGCCGGGTCATCCGGTCGGTCTCGACCCGGATGCGCCGGTGGTACTCGGCGACGGTGGCCCAGTCGGCGACCACGCCGTCCTCCAGCGCCTCGGCCATCGCCCGCATCCCGGCGAGCGGCGTGCGCAGGTCGTGCGACACCCAGGCGACCAGCTCCCGGCGGCCGGCCTCGAGGTGCCGCTCCCGGTCCCGGGCCTGCTGCGCCCAGACCGCCGAGGCGGCCAGCCGGCGACCGAAGAACACCCCGGCGGCCAGGCTGACCAGCGCGGCGGCACACACGGTGATCAGTACGACGCGCAGGTCGTGGCCGGAGAGGAACATGGCCTTGGCGACCGCGGTCACCCCGGCGGCCACCGCCAGGACGGTCACCGTCAGCAGCACCACGATGTGGGTGAGGATCGAGGACTTGCGCAGGATCCGCAGCGCGAGGGCACCGGCCGTGCCGACGACCGCGCCGGCGGCCAGCGCGTAGAGGCCGATCAGGAGGGTGTCGGTCACCGGGCGCCCGGTTCGTAGCGGTAGCCGATGCCCCAGACGGTCTGGATGCGGCGCGGCTCGGCCGGGTCCGGCTCGATCTTCTCCCGCAGCCGGCGGACGTGCACGGTCACCGTCGACTGGTCGCCGAACTGCCAGCCCCACACCTTGTCCAGCAGCTCGGCGCGGGACCAGACCCGGCCGGGATGGGTCAGCAGGAACACCAGCAGGTCGAACTCGCGGCCGGTCAGCGACAGCGGCGCACCGTCCAGGCCGGCGAGCCGGCGCGCGGTGTCGACGGTCAGCCCCGCGTCGGTGATCACGCCCGGCGACGCGTCGGCGACCGGTGTGGCGCGGCGCAGCACCGACCGGATTCGCAGCACGAGCTCGCGGGGCGAGAACGGCTTGGTCACGTAGTCGTCCGCGCCGACCTCGAGCCCGACGACCCGGTCGGCCTCCTCACCCAGCGCGGTCAGCATGATCACCGGCAGGTCGGGCAGCTGCCGCCGCAACCGGCGGCACACCTCGAGACCGTCGATGCCGGGCATCATCAGATCCAGCACGACCAGATCGGGCCGCTCGGCGGCGACCGCGGCCAGCCCGTCGGCGCCGTCGGCGGCCAGCCGCACCCGGCAGCCGTCCTGCTCCAGGTAGCGGCGCACGACGTCGCTCACCGTCGGATCGTCGTCGACAACCAGCACGTGATGTCCCACCTCGGTCACGCTACTCACCGCCGGGGTCCGTACCGCGTACCGCCGGCCTTTCGAATTTCTTACGGATCATCGCCCGGACCGCCGGCCCGAGCGCGAGCACCAGCAGGATCACCGCGAGATGGCGCCCGTAGTGCAGCGGCAGCACCGACGGGTTGTCGGCCGGCCGGCCCAAACCGAGCACGAGCGGCAGCGTCACCACGCACAGCGCGGCCGCGATCAGGGCGGTGATCCGCACGGCGCCGCGGCGCCGGGCCGGGACGAAACGGGTGATCAGGAAGCCGCCGGCCAGGACCACCGGCATCCAGAGCGCGTCGTGCCCGACGAGCACGGCGATCAGGAACACGCCGATTCCGGCCGGATCGTCGGCGACGGCTCCCACCATTCCGTACGCGATGACGAGCGTGCCCGTCGCGATCAGCGCGGCCCTCATCGTGTCTCCCGGACGGTGAGCCGGCCGACCCACTTGGTCTGCAGCACGCCGGGCCGGTTCGGCGCGATCAGCCGGGCCGGATAGCCGTGGTCCGGATGCAGCACCTCGCCGCCGAGGCGCAGCGCGATCAGGGTCAGCGGGTCGCGGGCGTGCTCGGGCGGCACGGTGCTGACCCGGTAGCGGCCGCCCCGCTCGAGGGATTCGACCACCACGGTGGCGTGTTCCGGAGCCACCCCGGCCATCGCGGCCAGGTCGCGCAGCCGGACGCCGGTCCAGGTAGCGCCGGCGCTCCACCCCTCGACGCAGGTGATCGGCAGGTCGACGGTGTGCTGGGCCAGGGCGTTCAGGGCGGCCAGATCGAGGCTGGTCTCGCCGGCCGGGCCGGCCAGCACCAGGCGGTAGCCGGGGTCCGCGACGATGCCGGCGCCGGATGCGGTCTTGTTGACCGGCAGGCCCTGCTGGCCGATGTCCGGCCGGCGGGGTGCGAACAGCCCGAGGCGGCTCAGCGGCCGCACCGTCTGGCCCACGGTGGTGAGGGTGATCAGGCCGGCCGCGGCGGCGGTGCCGGCGAGCAGGCGCCGGCGTCCGAGCCGGGCGCCGGCCGGTTCGGTGTCTTCGTTCTCGCGTCGGCCGGGCCTGGCGTCGGCCGCCTCGGCGTCGCCCGGCGGCCGGGCTGTTCCTTCCGGCCGGGCTTCGCCGGATCGTCGCAGCGCGGCTCGGGCGACCGGCAGCTGCACCCCGAGGTGGACCAGCAGGGCGCCGACCACCAGCCAGGCCACCCAGTAGTGGCCGGTGGTGAAGAAGAACGGCATCGGGGCGTACCAGCGGGCGACGTTCAGAATTCCGCTGACCACCTGGAACAGCGCCGCCGCGACGAGCAGCGCGACCCCGGCCCGCTCGGCCGCGTGCACGAGTGACCGGACCGGCGGCCAGGTGAACAGGCGCGGATACACCGACCACAACTTGACCCCGAGCAGCGGCACACAGGCCAGCCCGGTCGCCACGTGCACGCCCTGGGTGATCCGGTAGAGCGACACCGGCCGCGACGGCCACCAGAACCATCCGGGCGGATGCTGGATCAGGTGGCTGAGCAGCCCGGTGCCGAAGCAGACGGCGAAGGCCACGCCGAGCGCCACGCCCAGAATGCTGGTCAGCCGGGTCGATCGCAGCGACGACCGGAACGCGCCCTCCCGCAGCGGCCCGCGCCGCATCGCCGCCGGCGGTTCCGGCAGCGGCGCCCGCAACCAGTCGAACGCGCGCCGGAGAGCGGCGGGCGGTTCGCGGTCGAGGGCGCGGCGCCGGGCTCGGCCGGTCAGTGCGGGATCAGCGTCGCGAACCATCGGTCCGCCCCCGTCCACGTCTCGAGCAGGCGCATCGCCGAGGCGGCGGCGAGCGCGGGCAGGTCGTCCAGGGGGACGCAGGCCCACGGCAGATCGGTGCCGCCGCCGTCGACGCGGGCCGGGCCGGACCAGCCCGGCGTGCCCGGGGCGGCCGCCTCGACGTGCAGCCGGCCGTCCGGCGCGAGCAGGTGGCGGCAGCGGCGCAGCAGCCGGGCCGGATCGCCGCCGATGCCGATGTTGCCGTCGGCCAGCAGCAGGTGATGCCAGCGGCCGGTGCCGGGCAGCGGATCGAAGACGTCGCGGCGCAGCGCGGACGCTCCCCGGCGCCGGGCCAGGCGCACGGCGGTGCCGCTGACGTCGATGCCCAGCGCCGGACAGCCGCGGTGGGCCAGCGCCCCGGCGAGCCGGCCGGGCCCGCAGCCGACGTCCAGGGTCGGCCCGGTGCACCGGGCGAGCAGCGTCTCGTCGCCGGGCAGGTCGTCGCGGCACCACACGGCCGGGTCGAACCGATGCTCGCCGCCGGTCGGGTGCCGCACCGTGAACGGTGCCGCCCGGCCCGCCTCGGCCCGATCGAACACGGCGTCGAAGAGCACGGTCACGCTCACCTCGCTACCACCCGCATCGGCTCGGCGGTGCCGATCTGCGTCTGCTCGGCGGTGACCACCCGGGGTAGCTCGGCGGCGACCGCGCGGGGAAACCGGCGGTCCGGTGGGCAGAGGGTGGCCACCGCGTACGCGTCGGGGGCCGTGTCCACGTCGCGCAGCCGGGGCAGCTCGGCCACGTGCAGGCCGCGGCGGTGCAGTGCGTCATGCGTACGGAAACCGGTCGTTGCCGTTGATGTCGGAATTTCGCGCAGCACCGCGGCATGGGCGGGATCGCGTAGGCCCAGCGCCCACCAGCCGCCGTCCTCGGCGTGACCGAGCACCGCGTCCGGACCGTCCGGGTCGGCCAGCCGGGCGAGGGCGTCGTCGAGCATCGCGGTGGTCACCTGCGGGGTGTCCATGCCGATGAGCAGGGCGGGCGACCCGATGTCGGCGAACGCGTTGGCCAGCCGCTCGCCCAGCGGGCCGCCGCGTTGCAACCGGCCGGCCCAGCCGGGCGGCGGGGGACAGGCGGTGTCGGTGACCAGCACGCGATCGGTCGCGGCCGAGGCGGACACCGCGTCGATCGTGTCGGCCAGCGCGGCGGCGGCCAGCCGGGCCGCCTGCTCCGGCGTGCACGGCGGGCACAGCCGCGTCTTCACCCGGCCCGGCACCGGCACTTTCGCGAGTACGAGCACTCTCATCGGGCCAGCACCCGGCTCATGTCGCGGACCGCGCGAGCGCTGCCGAGCACCGAGCCGCTGACCTTCGAGCGGGTGCCGGCCGCCCGCGGCAGATAATCCACGTCGATCTCGGCGACCCGCCAGCCGGCCCGGCCGGCCGCGATCAGCAGTTCGAGCGGGTAGCCGAACCGGCGGTCGCGCAGGTCCAGGGCGAGCAGGTCGGCGCGGCGCACCGCACGCATCGGGCCGATGTCGTGCACGTCCAGCCCGGTCGTGCGGCGCACGCGCCGGGACAGCACCGCGTTGGCGGCCCGGGCGTGCAGCGGCCACACCCCGCGCGCGGCCGGCCGGCGACGGCCGGTGGTCAGATCGGCCAGCCCGGCGCGCACCGGCCCGGCCATCGCCGGCAGCTGCGCCGGATCGAACGAACCGTCGGCGTCCATCACGCACACCACGCCGTCGTCCGGATCGGCCGCGAGCACACCCGCGTGCACCGCCGCCCCGTATCCCGGCTCGGTCACCGTGATCACTTGGGCGCCGTGCGC
Organism: Paractinoplanes toevensis; assembly: GCF_018332695.1. Taxonomy (GTDB): domain Bacteria; phylum Actinomycetota; class Actinomycetes; order Mycobacteriales; family Micromonosporaceae; genus Actinoplanes; species Actinoplanes toevensis. Next base: position 42,472 of record NZ_BOQN01000019.1, on the reverse strand, counting down.
GCGGGCGACCGCGGCGGAACCGTCGGACGAGCCGTTGTCGACGACTATCGCCCGGTATCCGGACGGCATCCGGGCCAGCAGGCCGGGCAGGGCCGGAGCCTCGTTCCGGCAGGGGAGCACCACATCGGTCATGCCGCCAAACGCTAGTGACCAAGGCCCCTACCAGGGCTTACGTGGCGATGACGAATCCTTACCGAACAATGACGCATTCTTACGGACCACTGACGAACGCCCCGCCCGGCCCGGCCGCGTCCTACCGTCGGCGCCGTGACTCGCGTACTCGTGACCGGCGGTGCCGGCTTCATCGGTTCCCACGTCGTCGCCGCGCTGGCGGAAGCCGGCTGCGACGTGACCATCCTCGACTCGGGCCACCCGGCCGCCCACCGCACGCCGGTTCCCGGCGAGGTCTGCGGTGCCCCGGTGCTCCGGGCCGACCTGCGGGACGCCGCCGCGGTGACCGCGGCGCTGGCCGGCGTGGACGTGGTCGTGCACCAGGCGGCGATGGTCGGGCTCGGCGTCGACCTGGACGATCTGCCGGACTACGTCGGCTGCAACGAGCTCGGGACCGCCGTGCTGCTCGCCCGGATGGCCCGCGCCGGCGTGCACCGGCTCGTGCTGGCCAGTTCCATGGTGGTGTACGGGGAGGGCGGCTACACCTGCACCGCGCACGGCCCCGTCCGGCCCGGCCCGCGCGTCGTCGCCGACCTCGCCGCCGGCCGGTTCGAGCCGCCCTGCCCGCACTGCGGTGCCCCGCTCGCGCCGGAACTGGTCGGCGAGGATGCGCCGCTCGACCCGCGCAGCGTCTACGCGGCCACCAAGGTGGCCCAGGAACATCTCACCGCGGCCTGGGCCCGCGAGACCGGTGCGGCGGTGACGGCCTTGCGCTACCACAACGTGTACGGGCCGGGAATGCCGCGCGACACCCCGTACAGCGGGGTCGCCGCGATCTTCCGCTCCGCCGTCGAGGCCGGCCGCCCGCCCCGGGTCTTCGAGGACGGAGGCCAGCGGCGCGACTTCGTGCACGTCGGTGACGTCGCGGCGGCGAACCTGGCCGCGGTCGCCGACACCGGCACTCGCACCGGCTGGCGGGCGTACAACGTCGCCTCCGGCCGGCCCGCCACCGTGGGTGAGCTGGCCGCCCAGCTGTCCCGGGCCGCGGCCGGGCCGCCGCCGGTGACCACCGGGGAGTTCCGGCTCGGCGACGTCCGGCACATCGTGGCCAGCCCGGCGCGGGCGGCGGCCGAACTCGGCTTCCGCGCCGGGGTGGGCCTGACCGAGGGCGTCACCGAATTCGCGACCGCGCAGCTGCGCTGATGAAGGACCTTCGCGCGGCCGGCGTGGCTGGGGCGCTGTTCCTGGTGGCGGCCGGCGCCGCCGGGGTTCTGCAGGTGACCGGGCATCCGGTGCACGCGAGCGCCGCACCCCTGTTCGCGCACTGGCTGCCGCACGTCGGCCCCGGCACGCCGCTCGCCGTGGTCCTGGCGTTCCTGGCCTGCCGGTACGGTCCCGGCCTCGCCGACCGGCTGCCGTGGCGGCACCTTCTCGCGGCGTCCTACGCGACCGCGGTCGCCTGGACCCTGTCGCTGGCGCTGATCGACGGCTGGCAGCGCGGGGTGGCGGGCCGGCTGACCACCCGCCCGGAGTACCTGACCGAGGTGCCCGGGGTGATCAGCCTCGCCGCGATGGTGCGCGGCTTCAGCGGGCGAATCCTCGACGGGCAACCGGACTCGTGGACCACCCACGTCTCGGGTCATCCGCCGGGCGCCCTGCTCCTGTTCGCCGGGCTGGACCGGATCGGCCTGTCCGGCGGGGCCTGGGCCGGGCTCGTCTGCATCGCGGTCGGCGCGCTCATCGCCGTCGCCGTGCCGGTCACCGTGCGGTTGATCGGCTCCGAGGAGGCGGGCCGGGCCGCTGTGCCGTTCGTTTCGCTGTTCCCCGGTGCCATCTGGATCGGGGTGTCGGCCGACGGGCTGTTCGCCGGAGTGGTCGCCGGCGGGATAGCGCTGTTCGCCATCGGGGTCGTCCGCCGGGCCGCGGTGGCCGCCCTCGCCGGCGGGTTGCTGCTCGCCGTTGGCGCCTATCTTTCCTACGGGCTCGTACTGATGGTCGTGGTGGCGGCCGCGGTTCTGGTGGCGGCGCCCGCCGGGTGGCGGATGGCTGGGTGGGCGGCGGTCGGCGCGGTCGCGGTCGTCGGGGCCTGGACCGCCGCGGGTTTCGACTGGTTGACCGGCTACGACCTGGTCATCCAGCGCTATTACCAGGGCCTCGCCGCGCACCGCCCGTATGCCTACTGGGTCTGGGCCAACCTGGCGATCCTGGTGGTCGCGGCCGGCCCCGCCGCCGCCGCGATCGTCCGCCGGGCGACGCTCGGCCTCGGCCCCGCGATGACCGCGCTCCGGACCACGCCGAGAGCCACCGCCGCCCCGGCGCGACCCGTCGTCGACCCGGCACGTCCCGCCGGAGTGCTCGGCCCGACCCGGTCGGTGGGTGTCGGTGGTCTGGCGCCGCCCGCCGGGGCGCTTGGCCCGAGCGGGTCGGTGGGTGGCGCCGGGCTGACGCGGCCCGCGGCTGTCGTTGAGCCGGCCCGGTCTGTCGGCGTGCTCGGCGCGGCCGGGCGCGTGGTTGCCGCCGGGCGGATGCGGTCCGGCGTCGCCGTTGCCGGTCGAGTTCGGCGTGGGCTCGCCGCTCTGGCAGTTCCGGGCAGAGGGTTTCTGTTGCTGCCGCTCGCGGCCGTCGGCGCCATTCTGCTGGCGGACCTGTCCGGCTACAGCAAAGCGGAGGTCGAGCGGATCTGGCTGCCGTTCGCGGTCTGGCTGATGGCGGGCGCCGCGCTGCTGCCGGCCCGGACCCGGCGCCACTGGCTGATCGCCCAGGCGGTGGTGGCGTTGGTCGTCAACCACATCGTCCTCACGGTCTGGTAAGGCTGCGGACGAGGACCACCGGCCGGCCGCGGCGACACACCTCGCTCCTGCGGCCCTGGCGGTGCCCCACCGCGACGATCTCGGCGGCGCGGTGCCGGCGCCGGTCAGAGCGACGCCGGTGCGCCCAGCGCGGCGCCCGGGTTTGCTCACCTCAGCGACACACGGTGTGAATCGGCCGGCGGGCGTCTCGCTCTGTATCGGCGTGATTGACAGCGGCGCATGAGCCCGTATCTTGAGCGGGCGCACTTGCGGCGGCGGCGTTTCCGCTGCGGAGGCGTCGTTGTTGGGTGCGAAGAGGAGAGCGCTGGATGCAGGACACCGTGCCCGTGTGTGATCGTGCACAGGACCGTCGTCGTCGGGTGGCGCTCGTGGTGCTGGGTGTCGCGGTGGCGGCGGCCGGCATCTGGGGAGTGACCGCCGGGCGGGAGCCGCAAGAGTCGGTCCCGCTTACGCTGGCGCCGGCCTGGATGCCGCCGTCGGGCGCGCCGCGGTCTACCACCCCGGAGGGGATGGCGAGCCCGGAAACCCGGCCCACCGGCCCGGAGCAGGTGGAGCTGGGCACCGAGACCGGCGATGGGCCCGCGCCGGCCACCCGCCGGCCGACCAGCCGCCCGCCGGCCGCCTCGGCGACGCCGGTGGCACCACTGCTGACCGTCACCGCCGGTGCGGTGCCCGGCGATGTCGACCTCACCCGGGAGGGCACCCGCGACTGGGTGCACTGGGGCCTCCACGACGGCGAATCGGTCGATCGCAAGAGCGGCGTCACCCCGCTGATCCAGGATCTCGGCAGTCCCGGCCGGCGGGGCCGCTACGACAACAACCCGCAGCTGTTCACCTGGTCGGACGGCAGCCCGAGCCGTTCCGCCACCCGCACCCCGACCGGCGTATACACCTGCGGACAGGGCGGCGGTTTCGTCGTCCAGGTCCCCGCCGGACCGGCGGTCAGCACCGTGCGCCTGTACGCCGGCGTGTGGATGGGCCGGGGCCGGCTCACGGTGACGCTGAACGGCGCCGCCGCCAGTCGCACCCTGGAGAACCTCGATGCGATCAGCACGTCCCGCTACGAGATCCGGTTCCGTGCCGCGACCGGCAGCCGGCTCACGATGACCTGGACGGCGACCGCGGTGTCCCACCCCACCTGCGGCAACGTCGACATGCAGGCGGTCACTCTCAGCTGAGGTACGGTCATGCATGCTCATCGATAGGCGACTGTCCGCCCTGGTAGCGGCGGCCGCCCTGGTGGTGGCCGGGGCCGGGGTCTGGCTGCTGGCCGGCGCGGGCGGCGACGCCCGGCGCACCCACGTCGTCGTCGACCGGGTGCCGATGGACGAGGTCCACCCGCCCGGCACCGGGCATCCCGGGGTCGTGGTGGCGCACGGCTTCGCGGGCTCGGCCCGGCTGATGGCCCCGTTCGGCGACACCCTGGCTGCCCGCGGCTACGTGGTGGTGCTGCTCGACTTCACCGGGCACGGCGCCAACAGCCGCCCGCTGACCCTCGGTGACTCCGGCGACCCCGCGCTGGAACGCGACCTCGACGTCGCGGTCGCCCACCTGCGCTCGCTGTCCGATGTGGACCCCGATCGGATCTCGCTGGTCGGGCACTCGATGGGCGCCGGCGCGGTCACCCGGTACGCGGCGGCCCACCCCGAGATCGAGTCCACCGTGGCGATCTCGCTGCCGGACGCGTCGGCCGCCCGCCCCGCCGCCCCCGCCCGCCTGCTCCTGCTGGTCGGCGGGCTGGAGTTCCGCGGCTTCCGCGACGCCGCCGAACAGGCCGGCGAACCCGGCATCCCCGGCCGCCACGCCACGGTGATCCCCGGCGCCGAGCACGTCTCCATCCTCTTCTCGCCAGGAGCCCACCGCGAAACCGCCGATTTCCTCGCGGGCACGGCAGACGGCGCGGCCGGGGGCACGCTGCCGTCGCCGACGCGACGGGCCGGGGGCGCGGCGTTGGTGCTGATCGCGCTCGCGGCCGGACTGGTTCCACTGGCCCGGGTGACGCTCGGCGGCGCGGTCCGTGGCTGGCCGCGCCCCGACTGGCCGCTGCTCGGCCGGGTCACCGCCGTGGCCGTGGTGGCGGCCGCCGTCGGCGCGGTGATCGCCCGCTTCCTGCCGACGGGCGTGGTTCCACTCGCGATCGGCGGGTACGTCGCGGTCCTGACCGCTATCACGGGCGCCGTGCTCATCGCGTACGCACGAAGGCAGCGCACGCCGATCGAAGCCGCACCGAAACGCCGGGCGTTCGCCGCGCCGGCCCTGATTCTCTATGCGGCGATCACGATCGCCGTGCCGTTGCAGCTCGGCCTCACCCACGCCGTGCCTTCCGGCACGCGCTGGTGGTCACTGGCGGTGGTGTGGGCCGGTTTCGCTGTTTTCGCGTACGGGGCGGAACGCGCCACCGACGGCAACAGCCTGGCCGTCCTGGCCGTTTCGGCGGTCACCGTGATCGCGCTGGTCGTCGCCGCGATCTTCGGCCTGACGTCGACCTTTGTGCTGCTGGTGGCCCCGCTGCTGGCCGTGCTGATGGTCTGGCAGGCGGTGTGGAGTGCCGTGCTGCACCGCTTCGCGGCACCACCGTGGGTGATCGCCCTGGCCGGTTCGCTCCTGGTCGCGTGGCCGGTCGCCGTCACCCTGCCGGTAGTCAGCTGACCCGGTTCGGTGGTTACATCACCCAGGGGGAGGGGCCATGACGGGGACGCTTCGGCTCATGCGATTCATGCTCCGGCGGGAACGCCGCGGCCTGCCGTGGTGGCTGGCCGGGGTGACCGTGCTGCTGCTGTCCCAGTCGACGCAGAGCCAAAGCCTCTACGGCACCCCGGAAAAACTCGCCACCCTGCGCCGTACGGTCGGCAGCAACACCGCGGTGATCGCGATGAGCGGGCCCACCGGCTTGCTGGAGACGATCGGCGGCGAGGTGATGTTCGAGATCTTCGCGTTCCTCGGCATCGTCGCCGCGCTGATGAACATGTTCCTGATCGGCCGGACCACCCGCGGCGACGAGGAGACCGGCCGGGCCGAACTGATCCGGTCGGCCCCGGTCGGCCGCCGTGCCCCGCTGACGGCCGCGCTGGCCTTCGCCGCGCTGGCCGACCTGGCCGCGGGTGTGCTGGTGTTCGCGGTCGGCGCCGGCACCGGCCTGCCGATCGCCGGTTCGCTGCTGGCCGGCGCCGCCCTGACCACGGTCGGCCTCACCTTCGCGGCGCTCACCGCGGTCGCCGCCCAGCTGTTCGAGAACGCCCGGGCGGTGTACGGCGCGGTCGGCTTCCTGCTCGGCGCGGCGTACGTGCTGCGCGCGGCCGGCGACGCGGGCGACGGCACCCTGTCCTGGCTGTCGCCGATCGGCTGGGGCCAGCGCACCTACCCGTACGCCGGGGACCGGTGGTGGCCGCTGCTGCTGCCGCTGGCGGCGACGGCGCTGCTGGTGGCGGCCGCGATGGTGCTGCTGGAACGGCGGGACATCGGCGCCGGGCTGGTCCGCACCCGGCTCGGGCCGGCGACCGCGTCCCCGGCCCTCGGCAACACCTTCGGCCTGGCCTGGCGGCTGCAGCGGGCCGCGATGATCGGCTGGGTGGCCGGGCTCGCGCTGCTCGGTGCGGCGTACGGGTCGATCGGCAACAGCATCGAGCAGTACGTCGCGGACAACCCGGAGATCACCCAGTTCCTGCCGCCCGGCAGCATCCTGGACTCCTACCTGGCGCTGACCGTCGGCCTGTCCGCCCTGATCGCGGCGGCCTACGGGGTGACCTGCGTGCTGCGGCTGCGCGCCGAGGAGACCTCCGGTCACGCCGAGAACGTGCTGGCCACTGCGACCGGCCGCCTCGCCTGGCTGGCCGGTTCGCTCAGCGTCGCGCTCGGCGGCACCGCCCTGGCGATGCTGGCCATCGGCACGGGCGAGGGCCTCGCGTACGCCCTGACCGTCGACGACCTCGGCCAGGTGCCCCGGCTGATCGGGGTGGCGTTCGCCTACCTGCCGGCGGTGTGGCTGGTCGCCGCGGTCACCGTGCTGGCCGTCGGCTGGCTGCCGAAGGCGGCCGCCGCGACCGCCTGGGTGGTGGTCGCCTACTGCGCGGTCGTCGCCCTGTTCGCCGACTCGTTCGACCTGCCCGGCTGGACGCAGCGGGCGTCACCGTTCGCGCAGACCCCGCGGGTGCCGCTGGAGGCGCTGACCGTCACCCCGCTGCTGGTGATCGTCGGGGTGGCCGCGGCGCTGGTGGCCACCGGTTACGCCGGCCTGCGCCGCCGCGACGTCGGTTACTGAGCCGCCTCCGGCCCGTAGTGCTCGCGGACCATCTCGGCGATCTCGTCGGCGGTGCCCGGCTTGGCGAACAGGTAGCCCTGACCGTAGGTGACGCCCAGGTCGGACAGCATCGACTGCTGGTCGATGTGCTCGATGCCCTCGGCCACCGTGCTCAGCCGCAGCGCCTTGCCCAGCCCGACCACCGCCTCGGCGAGCGTCGCGTCGTCGCTGTCGATGGTGATGCCGTCGATGAACGCCTTGTCGATCTTCAGGATGTCGATCGGGAAGCGCCGCAGGTAGGACAGCGACGAATACCCGGTGCCGAAGTCGTCGATGGCGATCCGCACGCCCAGGTCACGCAGCTCGTGCAGGGTGATGACGGTGGCGTCGACGTCCTGCATCAGCAGTGACTCGGTGATCTCCAGGACCACCAGGTCGGGGCGGATGCCGCTGTCGGTCAGCGCCGAGCGGACCATGTCGACCAGGTCCTTCTCCTGGAACTGCCGGGCCGACAGGTTGATGCTGACCCGCACGTTCTCGGCGCCCGGGATGTCCCGCTGCCAGCCGGCCACCTCGAAGCAGGCGACCCGCAGGATGTGCGCGCCGAGCGCCACGATCAGGCCGGTGCGCTCGGCCTGGGCGATGAACGCGTCCGGGGCGACCAGGCCGCGCTCCGGGTGCTGCCAGCGGGCCAGCGCCTCGACGCCGACCAGCTTGCCCGACGGCAGGTCCACGATCGGCTGGTAGTTCACCACGAACTCGTTGTTGGCCAGGCCACGCTCCAGGTCGGTGCGGCCCTCCGCCTCCTTCACCGCGGCCGTGTACATCGACGGGTCGAACACCGCGATCCGGTCCCGGCCGCCGGCCTTCGCCGCGTACATGGCCAGGTCGGCGTCGCGCATCAGCTCGTGCGCGGCGTCCAGGTCGGCGCTCTGGTCGGACTTCAGCGTGGCGATGCCGATGCTGGCGGTGCCGATCAGGTCGCTGGTGCCCAGCCGTACCGGGGTCTTGATCTCGGCGAGCAGCCGTTCGGCCAGGGTGTGCAGGCCGATGTCGTCGAGCTCCTCGACGAACACCGCGAACTCGTCGCCGCCGAGACGGGCGAGCGTGTCGGACGGGCGTACGGCCGAAGCCATCCGCTGGGCCACGACGCGCAGGAATTCGTCCCCGGCCATGTGGCCGCGGGTGTCGTTGATCTTCTTGAAGTCATCGAGGTCGATCAGAAGCAGCGACACCCGCCCCGACGTACGCGCGTGCCGGCGCACCGCCGTGACGATCCGGTCGAGCAGCAGCGCCCGGTTGGGCAGCCCGGTGACCGGGTCCTCGAACGCCTGCCGGGTCAGCTCGGCGCGCAGCGCGTTCTGCGTGCTGACGTCCCGCACGCTGAGGATGATCGCCTGGATGTCCGGATCGTCGAGGTGGTTGGTGGCGGTGACCTCGACATCGAGCCAGGCCCCACCGGCGGCCCGGCTGCGCGACTCGATCCGGTCGGTGGCGCCCGGGCCGGCGGCCCGCAGCTGGTTCAGGAATTCGGTAACCCGCTCGACGTCGTCCGGGTGGGTCATCTCGGCCAGGTCAGCGATGCTCAGCGACTCCGCGTCGTGGCCCAGGATCCGGCCGGTCGAGATGCTGGCGTACCGCACCTGGTCGTCACCGACCGCGAGAACCGCGTCCGAGCCGTTCTCCATCAGGGCGACGGTGCGACGCTCGGCCGCCCGGCGCTGGGCCAGGTGGTGCCGGCGGTTGTTCGCGGCGAGAACGCACAGGCCGGCGACGCCGGCCACGGCGGCGGCGATCGAGGTGCTGTACGGCAGATCCAGCGAGGGCTGGGCGAGGAGCAGGACGAGGTACGCGACCACACTGCTCACGCCGAGCACCAGAGCCACCCGCGAGCCGATCGTGGTGGCCGCCGCCACGGTGATCATCACAGCGCCGACCGGGAACATCAGCTCGGGGTCCGGGTCCGGGAGGCAGAACAGGAGCTGGGCGACCAGCGCCGAAGAATAGGAGGCGATGACGGCCTTGGTCATCCACCGTTTCCGGCTCAGCGACTCCCAGTCCAGCAGGTGCCCGCCGACCAACAGCAGCAACGCCAGACCCAGCGGGATCATCGCCCACTGCCGGTTCTCCGGCCAGGCGAAATGAACGCGGATGAGACCCATCACCGTCAGGGCGGCGTACACCCAAAGATTGAGCCTGATCTGACGAGACAGGTGACTCACCCGGCCGGTCTCGGCATCCGCCCACCGCATCACCATGTCCGCAGTGATCGGCAGTACATCCAATTACCTTAGGAATTCGGTCCCGGCTGCCACCGGAGCGGCCGAATTTCCCGTGCGGGCGGCCGCCTGGAAGACCCCGAGAAGCTTGGCCTGCTCGGCCGGCGTCAGAGAAGCGGCTGGTTGAGGTGCCCTGTCCGATGCTCGTCCTGCAACGCTGTCACCTCGGGCATGTCGTCCCAGCCGTCCCAGCCGGCGGCGAATGTGATTTCCCCAGCGGAGGATTGCAGCACGTTCTCCTCCCCGTTGAACAGCAAGACCCCATCGGAGTCGGCCAGCCCGAGCACGGCGCCCACCATGAGGGCGGTGTTGTGGCCCTCCAGGTCACGTCGGGTTGCCGAGAAACGGAAACGCACGCTGACCCGGTGCATGAACCCGAAGAGCGAGGGGGCCGTGGCTTCCTCGCCTGGCGCGACACGGTATGCCGTGGCAGTCAGCCCTTCCCGCGTCACGGTGCCGTCCGGTGTGATCGATCCGGCGAGCGCAGCGGCGATCCTCGAACGCAGTGTTTCGGTGCTCATATCTGCTGCGCTGTAGAACGTGTACTCGATCGCCATGACGCCTTCCGTGGTCGCTCTCAGTCGAAGGGATAGAACCGCACAACCCTGCCGTCCTTGACTACCAGAATCTCCTTGAGCCCGGAGATCGGTTTGCGCTCCAAGACTCCACGTATCTCTTCCATCGATCGGGGGCAGTCGTCCAGATTGAGGACGATCCGCTCGGCCTGGCCATCTTTGACCTTGCCGCTCACCTCGTCACGGATGTTGTCGAGGTTCTTGCTGCTCGGAGAGTAGTTGTCGAAGTATTCGCCTTCGATGCGGTAGTCGGGCTCCTTGCCGTTCGCATTCGGCGGCGGGTTCTGCTCGACGTCGTAACCGTGCTCGGAGAGGATGTCCGCCGACTCGTTCTCGCGGCGGAGTCCTCGGTCCGTCTTCTTGGTCGGGTGTGCGTCGGTGCGTTTGCCGCTGGGTTTGCGGTTGGGGTCGGGTTTGCCGGACGGGGTGGTCGGACCGCGGTCGCCGCGACCGCGTAGTCGGCTCAGCAGTTTTTTGATGAGTTCGATTACGGAGTCCATCCGGCCGGTCAGGCCCCGTAGGTGTTCGAAGCTGCGGATCAGGCCGCGTAGCCAGGAGGCGATCCGGGCAGCCCAGGATGCGCAGAGGGTGGTCACCTGTCCGACGACCAAGGGTGCCGCGAGGCCCAGGGTTCCGGCGAGTTCGGCGGCGTAGGTGATCAGGCGGGACACGACCACGGCGAGCTGCCGATCGGGTCGGAGATCAGGGCCAGCGTGTCGAGGCCGGCTGAGACGGCGCCGAGTGAGGTGTCGATCCAGCTGCCGTTCTCGACCCCGGACAGGATCGCCTGGATGTCCTCGGCGATCCAGATCCCCGCCAGCGGATCCGACCCGCCCGGAGTCGCGGCCGCGACAAGCGGATTGTCAGCGCTCACCGGGGACTCCGTAGGCGGTCGGCATTTGTCGTAAGCGGCGCCGAGGCAGTGACTCGCCGAACGCACCGCGAGCCTAGCGATGAGTGTCAATCTACCGAGACGTCTCGCGCGGAGATGACGTGCTTGCTTCCGTTAGAGTGAGCTGCGTCGATGGGAGGCGCTGTGTCCGACGAGTTGTGGTCCTCGCTGGCGGTGGATCGGATCGATGAGTGGGAGCGTGGGTTCGCCGAGCGTGCCGCCCAGGCGAAAGCTCTCGCCGAGCGCAGCGCCCAACTCTCCGCGACCGGTCGGGCCGGTGACGGCGCCGTTGAGGTGACGGTCGATTCCAACGGGCAGCTGACCGGCGTACGGCTGGAGGAAGAGATTCGGCGGCAGCCTGCCGCGACCACCGCCCGGCAGATCATGGCGGCCGTTCGGGCCGCGCAAGCGGACCTCGTCCGGCAGTACGGCCAGGTCACCGCCGAGACCGTGGGTGCCGACAGCGAGACCGGCAAGGCCGTCCTGGCCGGCCTGAACGCCCGACTCGCCGCCGGGGACGGCGAGTGAGCGGCCAGGTTCACGTCAACTCGGCTGATCTGGTTTCGCACGCCGGGCATCTCGACGGGATCGGCGACGGGCTGGACCAGGCGCGGCAAGCGGGGGCGGTTGTCCGCACCGACTCGGGGGCCTACGGCCAGCTGTGTCAGATCGTGCCGGCGCTGCTCAACATTCTGCAGACCCAGGTGATCGACGGGATCTCCACGGCGGCGACCTCCGTGCACGACACGGCCGAGCAGGTGCGGGCGGTGGCCGCCGACTACGACACGTCCGACGGGAACGCCGCCGATCGCCTCCGGAACACCCGTTGAGCACGGACAATCCGCTCGTCGCGACCAGGGTGGCGGCGCCGGTCGATCCGTGGGCGGGGGTGTGGATCGCCGAGGACATTCAGCTGCTCTATCGGGGCGTCAAGGACGGCAGCTGGATCGAGGGCACGCTCGGCGCCGTGTCCGCCGGCCTCGACGCTCTCGCCTTCGTCTCCGACCCGGTCGGGGCGCTGCTGCAGTACGGCATCGCCTGGATCATCGAGCACGTCAAGCCGCTGTCCGAGGCACTCGACTGGCTGGCCGGTGACGCGGCGCAGATCGCCGCGCACGCGCAGACCTGGAAGAACGTCGCCGGCGCACTGCACGACCGGGTCGACGACCTGGACCGCGCGGTGCGTTTCGACGTCAGCGAGTGGACCGGGGCGGCCGCCGACGCCTACCGCACCTGGGTGGAACAGCAGAAAGGCGCCATCGGCGGTCTGGCACAGGGCGCCGAGACCCTCGGGACCATCACCGAGGCGGCCGGGTTCCTGATTGCGGGCGTACGGATGATGGTGCGTGACGCCATCGCGACGCTCGTCTCCCGGCTGATCGTGTACGCCGCCGAGCTCGCCGCGACGTTCGGCTTCGCGGCGCCGCTGGTCGTCGAGCAGGTGACCACCCTCTGCGCGTCGTGGGCGGCCCGGATCGCGCGGTGGCTGAAAGATCTGATCAGCAGCCTGAGCAAGCTGCGCGGCATCGCCGGCAAGGTCGGCGAGCTGATCGAGAAGCTGAAGGAACTGCTCGGCCGGCTCGGTCGCGGCGGCAAGGGCAAGAGCCCGGGCGGGAAGAAGCCGACCAAGGCCGCCGAGCAGATCAAGAACGGTCAGGAGTTCAAGGGCCGCAAGCTGCCGCAGAAGGGCGGGCCACCGGACGGCACGCTCTACAAACGGGATCCGCAGACCGGCGACATCACCAACTACACCGTGTACGACCACGACGGGAACGCCGTCAAACGGGTGGACCTGACCGGCCGTGACCACGGCGGCGTCCCGACACCGCACGTCGTTGAATACGATCGGAACGTCAACCCGAACACTGGAGAGGTCTTCGTGCGCGAGCAGCGACACGTCCGCCCGGCCACACCGGACGAGATCCCGTGACCGAGCGCGGCCATGACGGCGCACGCCCGTTGCCGGAGTTCTTCGTCAAGTGGCGGGACGGCTGGGGTGACTCGGCGGTCACCTGGACACCGACCGACTACCTCAACCAGGACGCCAACGTCGGCGCCACGATCGCGGCGGGCTGGCTGTTCAACCCGTCGACGGTGACGTACCGCGGCGGGGTGTTCCTGGCCGAGCGTTTCAACGCCGCGAACGTCGACGAGTGGTTCGAGCGCTACCCGGACGAGCCCTCCCGCATCGAGTCGGTGGTCAACGCGGTGAAGCTGTACGACTTCTTCGCCAACTGCGACACCGACCCGTACGAGGATTCACTGGCCGGGCTGGCCGCGGACATCGGGGTGTGCTGGCGCGGGGTGCTGTCATTGCGCTACCCGGAGCGGACCGTGACCGTCGAGGTCGCCGAGGACTACGGCCCGACGGTCAGCTTCTGGACCAGCGCGACTGATCCGGATAAGGCGTAGTCAAGGAGTGCGGCTTACGAGCGACCTCGAGCACCCGCTCGGTAGCTGCAGAGTCATCATCGTGCTTGGCTTGATCAAAGCAGTGGTTGCGGGAGCACCTCGCTGTCGAACTGGTCGAGCAGCGGGGCGATCTCGCTGTTCTCCGTCCAGTCCTCCCACTCGGCATCCAGAACAACGTGGTCGCCGGCGTGCAGCAGAACCGCGGTCTCGCCGTTGAAGAGCAGCACGCCGTGACCGCCGAATCGCGACGCGAACGCTATGACGGTGTGCACCATCAGGGCAGTGGCGTGCTCCTCGGTCACGTCGTCCACGCGTGACGAGATGCGGAACGTCGCCGTGAAACGGTGTTCGAAGCCGAAGAGACTTACCGCCGGGTTGACGTCTTCGCCGGTGACGCTTCGCGCGGTGACGTACATGCCCGCAAGGAAGATAGTGCCGTCCGGACGTTCCTCCCCGCCGGTCGTGGCGGCGATGAACGCGGTAAGCCCTGGGGTATCGAGCTCCGAGTCTCCGTACCAGGTGTATTCGTAGGCCATGTCTCGTCACTCGCCGAAGGGAAAGAAGGGGACGACCTGACCGTCCTTGACGACCAGGATCTGCTTGAGGTTAGCGATGGGCTTCCGGCGCAGCATGTCGGCGATGTCTTCCATCGAACGTGGCGTGTCGTCCATGTTGAGGATGAGCCGGTCGGCCTGCGCCTCGGATACCTTTTCGCTCAGCTTCGCGCGAATGTTGTCGAGGTTGCCGGTCTCGGGCGCGTAGCAGTCGAAGTATTCGCCCTCGATCTTGTAGTCGGGCTCCTTGCCGTTGAGTTTTGGTGGCGGGTTCTGCTCGACGTCGTAGCCGTTCCTTGCCAGGACATCGGCCGACTCGTTCTCGCGCCGTACTCCTCGATCTTTCTTCTTGGTCGGGTGTGCGTCGGTGCGTTTGCCGCTGGGTTTGCGGTTGGGGTCGGGTTTGCCGGACGGGGTGGTCGGACCGCGGTCGCCGCGACCGCGTAGTCGGCTCAGCAGTTTTTTGATGAGTTCGATTACGGAGTCCATCCGGCCGGTCAGGCCCCGTAGGTGTTCGAAGCTGCGGATCAGGCCGCGTAGCCAGGAGGCGATCCGGGCGGCCCAGGATGCGCAGAGGGTGGTCGCCTGTTCGACGACCAAGGGTGCCGCGAGGCCCAGGGTTCCGGCGAGTTCGGCGGCGTAGGTGATCAGGCGGGACACGACCACGGCGATGGCGTCGCGCACCATGATGCGTACGCCGGCGATCAGCATCCCGGCGCCTTCGGTGATCGCGGCCATCGTGTCGGCGGCGGTGGCCAGGGCGCCGACGGCGTCGTTTTGTTGTGCGGCCCAGGTGCGGTATGTGTCGGCGGCGGTGCCGGCCCATTCGTGGGTGTCCGAGCGCACCGCCTGCTGCAGGTCGGCGGCGTGGTCGCGGAGCGTGCCGGCGACGTTTCGCCAGGTCTGTGCGTGTGCCGCGATCTGGCCGGGGTCGCCGGCGAGCCAGTCCAGTGCTTCGGAGAGTGGTTTGACGTGTTCGAGGAGCCAGGCGACGCCGTATTGGAGGAGGCTGCCGATCGGATCGGAGATCAGGGCCAGCGTGTCGAGGCCGGCTGAGACGGCGCCGAGTGAGGTGTCGATCCAGCTGCCGTTCTCGACCCCGGACAGGATCGCCTGGATGTCCTCGGCGATCCATATCCCCGCCAGCGGATCCGACCCACCGGGACTCGCGGCCGCGACAAGCGGATTGTCAGCGCTCACCGGATGGCCGACTCGTCGAACACGGCGCCAGCGTAACGGTGAACGTCAATGTGTCTGGCCGGCTCGTGTTGCAGTACCCATCGATACCGACCGCATTCGCCTCCTGTCGCGTCCCTGACCGCAAGGCCGGATGCAACCTTTCGGCCCTCTGCGGAGTAGAAGGGGTGACCGGAAGGGGGCGTGGTGGTCAAAGCCGACTGGGAGCTCCAGTTCGTCGAATACTTCCGCGCGCGGGCGCAACCGCTGCGCCGGCTCGCCTATTCGCTGTGCGGTGACTGGCACACCGCCGAGGATCTGGTGCAGCTCACCTTCGTGCGGTTGTACCGGCGCTGGCCCAGCATCCGGGACGAGTCGGTCGACGCGTACGCCCGGCAGGTGGTGGTGAACGCGTTCCTGTCGCATCGGCGGGCCCGGCGCCGCGAGGCGCTGATGGCCGCCCCGCCGGAGCGGGCGGCGGGCGGCGCCGACCCGGTCGAAGGGCTGGCGTTGCGGTCTGCGCTGGCCGATCTGGGGCCGCGGCAACGGGCCGCGGTGGTGTTGCGGTATCTGGAGGATCTGCCGGTCTCCGAGGTGGCCGCCCTGCTCGGCATCACCGAGGGCACGGTCAAGAGCCAGACCGCGCGAGCCATCCAATCCATGCGCGCGGCGCTTCGGGGCGCCGCGCTCACCAGGGAGTGACCGATGCGGGAAGTGGAAGTGCGCCGTGCGCTGACGGCCTACGTGACCGACGGTGAGCCGGCGATGGGACTGACCGCCGAGACGGTCCTGGCGGCCGGGCGGCGGTCGCGCCGCGTCCGCCGGCTGGCCGGTTTCGCGGGTGCGGGGCTCGCGGTCGCGCTCGCCGGGGCGGGGGTGGTCGTCGGGTTGGGCGGCGGTGGGGACTTCGCGGCGGCCAACCCGTGCCCGTCCCCGCCCGGCACTCGGCCGCCGGGGGTGATCGCGGCCGACAAGGCACTGTCGCCGGAGCTGGTCGACTGGGCCGCGACGAGTTTGACCTGCTACCTCAACGACGTGGTGCCGCAGTTGCTCCCGGCGGCGAGGTACGGCCAGGTGCCGGGGGAGCAGGCGGGGCCGCTGCTGGGGTTCAGCCGGGGCGGTGAACCGCCGTGGGGTAACCGGGTGGACGCCATGGCCTTGGTCCGCGACGATGCGGGCGTCGGTGATCTGACGGTCACGGTCGGGGTGGTGGACCGGTCGACGGCCGCTCAGGAGGAGGCGAGCTGCCGGAACGAGAAGGCCGCGAAGTGCACCGTCCGGACCGGGCCGGACGGGGAGACCGTGCTGCTGGGCACCGAGGCCGATGGCACTCCCGCCGAGGAGCCCCGGGACTTCGTCGTCCGGGTCTACCGCGGCCACAGCGAGATCTACGTTCAGGCCTCGAACACCGACCGCCAGGTCGCGAACGGCCGGGCTCCGGTCGCGACCCGGCCGGAACCCGTCCTCTCCGCGGAGCAGTCCGTCCAGCTGGCGTGCTCGCCCGAGCTGTACCTCTTCCCTTGACGACGGACTCAGGCAGGCTCGCGCTGCAGCACCCAGCGGTACGCCTGCACCATTCGGGTGTCGAAGCCGGACGCCGAACCCCACAGGAAGATGCGGAACCGCCGATAGAGCTCCTCACCCCACCGAGCGATGATCTCGTCCTTCCGGGAATCGAGCCGTTCCGCCCAGGCCCGGCAGGTGAGGAAGTAGTTGTGCCGATCATCCTCGACATTCAGCAGCTCGAACGGCGAGTGCGCCACCTGCCGCAGATAGGAGTGCAGCAGCAGAGGCGCTGACCGTCCTGGATACACGTACTTCTTGAAGAACGTCGACGACGTGTGTTTGCGCCGCATGGCAAGGGCGTCCAGATAGACCCGCCCGCCGGGGCGCAGCAGGCGCTCATAGGTGCGCAGGGACGTCCGATAATCCGGTAGGTGTTCGGTGACGCCCATGTTCACGATCGCGTCGAACGGCTCGGCCGATCGGTATCGGAAGATATGCTCGCGCACCACGGTGACCGGCAACTGCTTGTCGGCGAAAAGCTTGTTGAGGAACCGTTCCGACTCCTCGGCGAGGGTCACCGTCGTGACGTCGATGCCGCGCAGGGCGGCGTGTTCGGCGAAGGCGCCCCACCCGCCGCCGACCTCGAGAACGCGGTCGCCCGGCTTGACCTGAATGGCGTCCAGGGCGATGTCCATCTTGCGGGTCATCGCGTCTTCCAGCGGCTCGTCGTCGCTGGCGAAAACGCCCTGCGTATAGCAGCGGTGCCGGGAGTCGAGGAAGGTCAGGAAGAATTCCGACTCCTCGTCGTAGTGCTGCGAGATGGCGCGGCGGTCGTGGTCGGTCTTGCCCTGCCAGAGCGATGGCAGCCAACGGCCGATGAATTCGATCGGATGAATGTCCGAGAAGAACTGGCGCATGTTCAGCACGGCGACGATGTCGCCGTCGACGTCGAGATGGCCGCGGAGGTACGCGAGGGCCACCTGCAACTGGTCGAGCGACGTCAGGGCGTCGTGCCCGGCCTCGTCTCGGACGAGCAGGGAGAACCTGGCCGGCGCGGTAGCCGAGACACCGAAGGAGTGGGTGGTGCCGTCGCGGTCCACGACCTCGAACGGCACCGGGGAACGGTCGCGGAAGAACTCGTCGTAACGCCGACCCAAGACGTCGGCTACTGATCGCCGCCTCATGTTGTGATGATCCCACCAAGGCCCGTGCTGCGCACCCGTCAATGTCAGGCGGTCGGCGGCTCGTCCTCGACGCGGGCCGGTGACGCTTCGGCCGGCTCGGACGGGGAGAACATCCGCTCCTCGTCGAGGGCCGACGTCTGCACCACCAGAACATCACAGACCGCCCGGCGTACGACTCCGGCCGGCACCGAACCCAGCATCGCCCCCTCGTCGGCGCCCAGGCCCCGGTTGCCGACGACGATCAGGTTGGCCGGGTTGTTGCCGACCGCGTCGAGCAGCGCCTGTGCCGGATCCCCGTCCACGAGCCGCTGATCGATGTAGCGAGCCCGTTCCCGCGTCAACGCCGTGACCGATTTGTCGAGCGCGGCCCGGGCGGCGTCGGCACCGAAGATCTCTCGTCGTGGTCCGGCATCCGACGAAGAAGCCGAACGGTACGCGGTGACGACGACCAGCCTGGCCTGGGCGGCCTGGGCCACCTCGGCGGCGCGGTCCACGGCGTACAGGCTGGTGGCTGTTCCGTCCGAACCGACCACGACCTGGTCGTAGACGGTGATCGAGCGCTTCCCGCCGAGCGGCATGATCGGCGACTCGTCGGCCTCGGACGGCGGGTTGACCCACAGCATCGCGATGGCGCCGATGCCCAGCAGCACCCCGGCCAGCAGGATCGCGTTGCTGCCCTTGTTGTCGAGCCAGTGGTTGAAGATCCAGCCGAACGTCACCGTCTGCACCAGCATCGGCACGACGATCATCATGTTGAGAATGCCCATGTAGACGCCGGTGCGCTTGGCCGGCACCATGCTGGCCACCATCAGGTACGGCACGCCGACGGCGCTCGCCCAGAAGATGCCCACGCCGATCATCGGCACCAGCGCCAGGTACTGGTTGTCGATGTTCGAGAGCCAGACCAGCGACAACGCGGCCAGGCCGAGCGCAATGGCGTGCACCCGTTTCGCGCCGATCCGCTGGGCAACGACCACCAGGAACAGCGCGGAAATCATGGTGACGAAGTTGTAGGCGCCGTTCTGCAGGCCGCTCCAGGCAATGGCCTCGTCCCACGCCGTCCCGCCCTGTTCGGGATTGGCATTGAAGACCGTCTCGCCCAGGCTGACCGCCAGGAACTGCCAGTAGATGAACATCGCGTACCACTGAAAAACGAAAACCACGCCGATCTTGTGCATGGCGACCGGCATCGCCCTTACGGCCGCGGCAATTTCCCGTACGGCGTTGCCGGCGCCCTTCGGCGCGGAGCGAATTTCCTCGAGGTCCTCGTCGGACGGCGTCAGTTCACGGGTACGGGCCATCGCCGTCAACACGGTGAGCAGGATGCAGACCGTACCGATCATGAAGCAGACGAACATCCAGTACGGCACGCCGTTGCCGGCCGTCTTATCGAGCGCCTCGACCTTTTGCAGCACGAACAGCGACACGTTGGCGAGAACCGCACCGGCGCCGGTGAACATGCTCTGGGTCAGGAAGCCGCGAGCCAGTTGGGATTTCGGCAATCGGTCGGAGATGAACGCCCGGTACGGCTCCATCGAGGTGTTGTTGCCGATGTCGAGCAGCCAGAAGCAGATGACGCCGAGCCACAGCACCCCGACGAACGGGAACAGGAACAGGATCACCGCGCAGAGCAGCGCCCCGGCCGTGATGAACGGCCGCCGGCGGCCCCATCGCGGATGCCAGGTGCGGTCGCTGATCGCGCCGATCATCGGCTGGATGATCAGGCCGGTGACCGGGCCGGCCAGGTTGAGGATCGGCAGCTGGTCGGGGTTGGCGCCGATCAGCAGGAACAGCGGGTTCACCGCCGATTGGGTGAGGCCGAAGCTGAACTGCACCCCGAAGAAACCGAGGTTCATCATCAGCAGTGCGTTCCCGGTCATCAGCGGCCGGCGTTCGCCCTGACCCGCGTCGGGAGAGACCGACTCCACTGTCGTCGTGGCCACGGCAACCTCCAGCCTGAGATCCAGATCACATCTGATTTGGACGCTAAACCGATTGTCCTCAAGCCGCAACTAAGGGTGTCGATGTCGATAGTCTTGTAATACCGTGCCCTAAAGACGGAAGGGGACGGCGATGAGTTCATGGCGGTCCATCGTGGTCGGCGTCGACGGGTCACCGAGCAGTCGCAGGGCCCTGGCCTGGGCCGCGGCCGAGGCGGCCGATCACGGCGCCGACCTGCTCGTGCTCAACGTCTGGGAGCACACTCTGCTCCCACCGGCGGGCAGCGTCAGCGTCTCGGAGCACTACGTGCCCGACTCGAGCCAGCGCACCGCGGAAGACCTGGTCCAGGTCATCAAGGAGGAGCTGGGCGACGATCCATCGATCCGCGTCGTCCCGCAGGTGAAGCAGGGCCGCCCGGCCAAGGTCCTGATCGAGGAGTCAGCCGGCGCCGACCTGCTGGTCGTGGGCAACCGCGGCCACGGCGGTTTCGCCGGCCTGGTGCTCGGCTCGGTGAGCCAGCACGTCGCGGCGTACGCGAACTGCCCCGTCACGGTCGTCCGCTGAGGCAAACTCAGCGCTCAGATCGGGGAAGGTGCCGGGGCCGCGATGCGGGCGGTGCGGCCGACCCAGGCGACGACCGGCCGCACGGCGAAGGCCGCCGTGCCGAACACCGCCGCGATCACCCACCAGCCCCAGCCGCCGGTGTGCACCGCGAGGAAGGTCAGCGAGGCCGGCCCGATCATCGCGAGACGCCGCTGACCGTACGTAGCGCGAACGCCGGCGCCCCGGGCGGGGAGCCGGCGTTCGATACCTCCGGTGGGTGGGTCAGGCGCGGGCCGCGTTCTCCTTCGCGACCAGGTCGTCCGGGACGGCCAGGCCGGCCGCGCCGAAGACCTCTTCCTCCTCGACCTCCAGGGTGCTCAGGTGGGTGGGCCGGTTCTGCGGCAGCGCCAGTGCGACCAGGGCCGCGGCGGCCAGGGCGAGGATCGCGCCGACCGCGAAGACCGTCACGTACTGCGATTCGCGGGGCAGCGCGACGGGCGCGCCGGGGATCAGGTTGCGGGTGGCCATGGTGACCACGAACGCGGTGCCCAGCGACATGCCGACCGAGCGGGAGATCGAGTTCACGCTGTTGGCGATGCCGGTCTCGGCCGGGCTGACGTTGGCGATCAGCAGGGCGGGCATGGCCGCGTAGCCGAACATGACCGCGGTGTTGACGGCGAACGCGCCGACGATGATCTCCCACGTCGCCGCGTGCAGGAAGGTCAGCAGCCCGAAACCGGCGAACGCGACCAGGGCGGCGATCACCAGGGTGGTCTTGGGGCCGAAGCGGGCGACGAGCCGGCCGCCGAGCGGGGCGGTGACGATCCCGGCGATGCTGCCGGGCAGCAGGTAGACCACGCTGGCGGCGAGGACCGTCGAGCCGAAGCCGTAGCCGGTGAGGGCGGGCGGGGTCTGCACGAAGTAGGAGACCGCGAGGAACACCGCGAACATCGAGAAGCCCAGGAACAGGCCGGCCGCGTTGGCGATGACGAGCGGGCGGTGGGTGAGCATCCGGGTGCTGACCAGCGGGTCGCTGATCCGGCGCTCGGCCAGCACGAAGACGGCGAGCACGACCACGGCGGCGATCAGGCAGCCGATCACGCGGGCGGAGCCCCAGCCCCAGCTGTTGCCCTCCTCGAGCGGCATGATCAGCAGGACCAGGCCGAGGCCGAGCAGTCCGCCGCCGATCCAGTCGATGCGGCCGGTGGCCACGGCGGCGCGCCGCGGCAGGCCGACCACGCCGGCGACGCCGATCACGGTGAGCGCGGTGGCCAGCCAGAACAGCCGGTGGTAGTCGCCGCCGTGCTGCATGACCAGGCCGGTCACGGTGAGGCCGATGCCGGCGCCGACGGCGAGCATGCCGCTGACGATGGCCATCGCACCGGTCAGGCGCTGCGGCGGCAGCTCCTCCCGCAGTACGCCGATGGCCAGCGGGAACAGGCCGAAGCTGGCGGCCTGCATGACCCGGGCCACGATCAGCAGCGGCAGGGTCGAGGTGGTGGCGGCCAGGATCGAGCCGAGCAGCACCACGATCAGCACACCGAGCATGACCGGGCGGCGGCCGCGCAGGTCGCCGAGGCGGCCGAGCATCGGGGTGAGCACGGCCGCAGCGAGCAGGTTGCCCGTCACCACCCAGCTGGCGGCGGTGGCCGACACGCCCAGGTCGGCCTGGATGTTGGTGACGACCGGCACGACCAGCGTCTGCAAGGCGGAGACCAGTAGCACGACGTACGACGCGACCGGAAGGGCCAGCCGGGACGGACTTGATGGAGGCATGACTCGAAGCTAGACGCGCCGCCGATCATTCTCAACACGGTGTCGAAAGCTAAAGATGTGATGTCGAATGCACGCGGTAGGATCGCCGTGTGCCAGCCATCGGAAGTCGCCGCGCACCCACTAAGGGTGATCAGAGAGAGCGGGCCCTGCTCGACGCAGCCCGGGTGGTGCTGCGGGAAAAGCCGATCGGTCAGGTCACGATCGACGAGCTGGCCGGCGCCGCCGGCATCGCCCGCTCGGGCTTCTACTTCTACTTCGAGTCGAAGCAGGCTCTGCTGGCCGCGCTCTGCGACAGGGCGATCGGCCAGACCGACGCCGACATGGGCGATTGGCTGGCCTCCGACGGCCTCGACCGGGCGGCGCTGCGCGAGGGGCTGATGCTGTCGCTCAAGCGCTGGAAGGTCGAGGGCCGCTGGCTGCGCGAGTTCTTCCTCGCCCCCGACCCGGGGCCCGAGGTGCTGGAGGTGCGCGACCGCGTGGTCAACAACGGCTGCACGATGTTCCGGCACCGCATCGAGCGCGACGCGCGAGCGGGCCGGACGGTGCAGGGCCCACCCACGCTGCTCGCCACGATGGCGATCCACCTGCGGCTGACGACGTTCGCCGACGCCTTCGCCAACCCGGACGCGAACGACGAGGACGAGCTGGTCGACACCCTCACCGACGCCATCCTGCGGCTGGTCTACGGCGTGACTCCCACGAAGCGGTAGGCGGCCGGATCAGCGGGCCGGCTTGCCGCTGTCGGAGGTGCGCGGACCGGTGTCCGGCCGACTGCGTCCCGCCGTGGTGACAGGTGAGGGTGCGACCGGCGCGCTGCGCACGATCATGTCCTGTGCCCACCGCTCGGTGAATCCGGCGATGAAGGACAGCCCACCGTAGAAGTGCGCCCGGTTGTCGTCCGTCGCGATCGGAATCAGTCCGCCCTCGAGCAGAAAGTAGAACGCGACGCCGAAGACCGCCCCGATGACCGGCCGGAACATTCCTGCCAGGAACGTGACGAAGCCCCCTTGGTTGACGTCGACCGAGAGTCGCTGACCCCGCGTTATCCGCACCATCACGCTGGTCATGGCGCCGATTCCGCCGCCGATCAGGCAGAACGTGACGAGGTGCTGCTCCTGCTCGGCGATCGGCAGAAGTTGCTCGGTGACGAAGATCGGTATCGCGAGCAGCAGGAGGCCGACCGGCAGACCCAGCAGATAGTGGCGGAACGTCCGATGAATGGCGCCGCGGTCGGCGAATTGCTCGATGCGGTCCAGGTCGTCATCAGCGATCGCGGTGGCGCGTTGCAACGGCTCGGTGGCCGGTTTGTCCGTCGAGGTGGCGGAGTCGACGGTGCCCAGCAGGATGACGGCCACGTCGAAGAGCATGTCGAGACAGAGGTTCCTGGTCCGCCGGGTGAGCACGTTCTTGGCTTCGTGCTCCGTGCGGCGGGCCAGCCAGAACGTACGCCAGAGAGCGTTCATGAACGGTGGGTGCCGCATCGCGACGTCGCGACGATCTATCCAGATCAGCAGCCGGCGCTGTTCCGGCTCGGATTCACCGTCCTCGTTCGTGGTTCCCTGCTGTTTGACGAGCAACGCACAGGCGCAGCTGTTCGGCGCGAAGTAGGAGTTGACGATGGTGCCGTTGCACGATTCGAATTCCGCACGGACCGCGAGCAGGTCCGGATTCCCGTCCTGCTTCACCGCGGCGGCGAGCCGGGGCAACGCCGACAGGCCCGGCATCAGCCCGAGCTGGAACTCCGGGGCAGGCAGCACTCCAGCGGGTGGCAGCCTGTCCTTCGCCTCGTGAACACCGGTCACACCTCGGGATTACGCCGTACGGAGGGCGTCAGCAAGGCAGGCGTCCTCGATCCGACCGGCGGTCAGCCGAGCCGACCCGGACGCGAACGACGGGCGAGTTCGTCAACACCCTCACCAGGCGATGATCCGATAATTGGCAAACGTCGTCTGCCGCCGCAGGTGGAAGCCGATCGACTCGTAGAGGCGGATCGCCGGCTGGTTGGTGGCGGCGGTGTGCAGGAACGGGGTCTCGCCGCGCTCGCGGATGCCGGCCGCCACCGCCCGGACCAGCGCGGTCGCCAGGCCCTGGCCGCGGAAGGCCGGGTCGGTGCAGACCGCGCTGATCTCGGTCCAGCCGGTCGGGTGCAGTCGTTCGCCGGCCATCGCGATCAGTGCGCCGCCGCGCCGGACACCCAGGTAGGTGCCGAGCTCGATGGTGCGCGGCCGGAACGGGCCCGGCCTGGTGCGTTCGATCAGGTCGAGGATCTCGGGTACGTCGGCCGGGCCCAGCCGGATCGCCTCGGGCAGTGGGCGGGCCTCCAGCGAGACGTCGACCATCTGCACGCCCGGGATCCGGCCGGTCACCGTCCAGCCGGGGTGGGCGTCCGGCACCGGGCCGGCCACCGCCACCTCGGCGCCTGGGCCGGTCAGCGTGGCCAGGTCGGCCCACGCCTGCGGGTCGGCCGCGTCGGCCAGGGCGTGGAACCCGGCCACCTCCGGCTGGTAGCGGGCGGCCAGCCCGTGCCGCTCGGCTAGGTGCCGGTGCGGCCCGGTCAGCGACTGCCATACCGCGTTGTCGAGGACGGACTGATCGGCCGAGACCGCGGTCATGCCGGGAACTCCAGGCCGAGGTGGTCGCGCAGGGTGGGTCCGGAGTATTCGGTACGGAACACGCCGCGCTCCTGCAGCAGCGGGACCACCGTGTCGGCGAACTCGTCGAGGCCGCCGGGCGTCACGTGCGGGACCAGGATGAAGCCGTCGGCGGCGTCCTGCTGAACGAGGTCGTTGATGGACGCAGCGACCGTCGCCGGGGTGCCGATGAAGGTCTGCCGGTTGGTCGTCTCGATGATCAGGTCGCGGATGGACAGCTTTTCCGCCTCGGCCTTCGAGCGCCACTCCCTGGCGACGGCGACGGGATCGCGGTTCATCCGCACGCTGGCCCGGCCCCGGGCGATGTGCGCGTCCGAAATATCCGGGTCGATCGAAGGCAGTGGACCGTCCGGGTCGTACCCGCTGAGATCGCGGTTCCACAGCTGTTCGAGGAGCTTGATGGCGGTGGCTCCGCTGACCTGCTGACGGCGTACCACCGCGGCTTTTTCCTGTGCCTCGGCCGGGGTGTCGCCGAGCACGAAGGTGGCCGCCGGCAGCACCTTCAGCGAGTCCCGGCTGCGGCCGTAGGCCGGCAGGCGGCGCTTCACGTCCTGGTAGAACTTCTGGCCCTCGACCAGGGTGCCGTGCCGGCTGAAGATGGCGTCCGCCGTCGCCGCCGCGAACTCGCGGCCGCCGTCCGAGTCGCCGGCCTGCAGGATGACCGGGCGGCCCTGCGGGCTGCGCGGCACGTTGAACCGGCCGGCGATGTCGAAGTGCTGGTCGGTGTGCCGGAAACCGCCGACCGAGCCGTCCCGCAGGAAGACGCCGGAGTCCTTGTCGGCGACCACCGCGTCGGCCGGCCACGAGTCGAACAGTTCCCGGGCGGTGGCCAGGAACTGGGTGGCCCGGGTGTACCGGTCGGCCTCGGCCAGGAAGCCGCCGCGCCGGAAGTTCTCGCCGGTGAACGCGTCCCACGAGGTCACCACGTTCCAGGCGGCGCGGCCGTCGGAGAGGTGGTCGAGCGACGCGAACTGCCGGGCCACCTCGTACGGCTCGTTGAACGTCGAGTTGATCGTGCCGGCCAGCCCGAGGTGGGTGGTGACCGCGGCCAGGGCGGCCAGGACCGTGAACGTGTCGGGACGGCCGACGACGTCCAGGTCGTAGATCTGGCCGCCCTGCTCCCGTAGCCGCAGCCCCTCGGCCAGGAAGAAGAAGTCGAACTTGGCCCGTTCGGCGGTCTGCGCGAGCTTGACGAACGAGTCGAACTCGATGTGGCTGCCGGCCTGCGGGTCGCTCCACACGGTGGTGTTGTTGACGCCGGGGAAGTGCGCGGCGAGGTGGATCTGCTTAGGCAACGCGAGCTCCCTCGAGAAAGCGGTTGGCCGGCCGTGACAGGCCGAGCAGGCCACGCAGGGTGGACGCCTCGTACGACGATCGGAAGGCGCCGCGGCGGCGCAGCTCGGGGACCAGGCCGCGGGTGATGGCGACCAGGTCGTCGGGCAGCCGGGCCGGGCGCAGCCGGAAACCGGTCAGGCCGGCCGCCTGCCAGTCCAGCAACAGATCGGCGAGCTGGGCCGGGGTGCCGGTGAAGATCGCCGCGTCGGAGGTGTAGACCGTGCGGTCGAGGGTGTCGAGCCGGTCCTTGGCGTCCCGCGCCTCCTGCTCGGTGTCGGCCAGGAAGACGACCAGGTCGGCGAAGACGTGCGGGATCGGGATCTCGGCCACGATCTTGCGGGCGTGGTCGGCGTCGCCGGGAGTCACGTACGCGAGGTCGGCGGAACCGGCCGCGAAGGCGTACGGAATCGGCGCGTGCGCGAGGGCCGTGACCAGCGGTTGGCCCTGCGGGGGTCGGGGTGTGATGGACGGGCCCTTGACGCTGAAGTACTTCCCGTCGAACGAGATGTAGTGCAGTTTGTCGCGGTCGATGAAACGGCCGGTGGCGGCGTCACGGATCTCCGCGTCGTCCTCCCAGCTGTCCCAGAGCCGCCGCACCACCTCGACGTAGTCGGTGGCCTCAGCAAAAAGATCTTGGATGGCCGAAACAGCCTCGGAGCTGTTCAGCGACCCGGGGTCGAGCACCGGCAGCGTGCGGCGCCCGAAGTGGCCGGCCTCGTGGGCCCGCCCGGAGACCTGCACCCGCCAGCCGGCCCGGCCCCGCGACACGTAGTCGAGCGTGGCGATCGCCTTGGAGATGTGGAACGGCTCGGTGTGCGTGACGGTCGCGGTCGGTACGAGCCCGATGCGTGAGGTCAGCGGCGCCACCCGGGACGCGATGAGCACCGCGTCGAGCCGCCCGCGCACGTGGTCGGTGCGTTCGTCCGGCCCGTCCGGGCGATCGGTCTGCAGGCCGAGCGCGTCCTCGATGGTGACGAAGTCGAGCGTGCCGGCCTCGGCCTCACGCACCAGGTCGGTCCAGTAGCGGGCCGTCAGCAGTTCCGAAGGCCGTGCCGCGGGCAACCGCCACGAGGCGGGATGCCAGCCGGTTCTCTCGAGCGCTACCGCGAGATGCAGTGGGTCGGGCATGTCACTTCCCGTCGATCGGGAGGCCGGGCGGGTTGACCTCGGGGGTTACGGCCTCGCTGGTCAGGTTCCAGCGTGCCAGGATCTTCTCGTAATCGCCGCTGGAGACCAGTTCGTCGAGCGCGGCCTTGAGCGCCGGGACGAGGCCGTTGTCCTTCTTGGTGGTCAGCGCGATCAGACCCTGCAGGTCGGCGCCGGCCCCCGAGTAGGTGCCCGCGATCTCGCTCTCCCCGGCCACCGCGACGTGGTAGGCGGAGGTCGGGTTCGGCCCGAGGTAGGCGTCGATCTGGCCGGAGCCGAGCGCGAGGTAGGTGGCCTGGTTGGTCTGGTAGTACTTGATGTCGACGGCGGGCAGGCCGTTCGCGACGTCCTGCTTGCTCCATTCGACCAGGATCTTCTCCTGGTTGGTGCCGGACGAGACCGCCACCTTCTTGCCGGCCACGTCCTTCGGTTCGGTGATCTTCAGGCCGGAGCCCTTCTTCACCTCGAACGCCAGGTCGTCCTTGCGGTAGGTGACGAAGTCGTACTTCTGCTTGCGCAGCTCGGTGACCGTGATGTTGGAGGCGCCGACGTCGTACTTGCCGCTGTCCAGGCCGATGAACAGGTTCTCCCAGGAGCTGTTCTGCAGGTCGGGCTGCAGGCCGAGGATGCCGGCGACGGCGCTCGCGATGTCCGGCTCGCTGCCGATCAGGGTCTTGTTGTCGGTGGCGGTGAACCCGAGCGGCGGGGAGCCGGAACCGGCCAGGCCGAGGCCGACGGTCAGCTTTCCGGTCGAGCGGATCTTCTCCGGCACCAGGGCGGCGATAGCGTCCACCTTGGCCGGCACGATCCGGTTCTGCTCGGGGCTGTCGTTGATCTTGACGGTGCCACCGCCGGCGACGGCGGCGACCTCCTTCGTCTTTTCCTCGGGCGCGGCGCAGGCGGCCAGGCCCGCGGCCAGAACAACGGCGATCAAGACCGATTTTGTACGCATGGGAGCTCCACTAAACGAGGACCTTGGACAGGAAGGCCCGGGTGCGGTCGTGCTTCGGTGAATCGAGAACCTCGGCCGGGGTGCCCTGTTCGACCAGGCGCCCCTCGTCGAGGAAGACGATGGTGTCGGCCACCTCGCGGGCGAAGCCGATCTCGTGCGTGACGACGATCATCGTGGTGCCGGCCTTCGCGAGGTCGCGCATCACGTCGAGCACCTCGCCGACCAACTCCGGGTCGAGGGCGGAGGTGGGCTCGTCGAAGAGCACCAGCTTCGGGTCGAGCGCGAGCGCGCGGGCGATCGCCACGCGCTGTTGCTGCCCGCCCGAGAGCTGGCGCGGATAGGAGGCCGCCTTGTCGGCCAGGCCGACCCGGTCGAGAAGTTCGAGGGCCTTGCGCTGCACCGCTTCCCGGGGCCCGCGCATCGCCTCGGTGACGTTCTGCACCGCGGTCAGGTGGGGGAACAGGTTGAAGGTCTGGAAGACGAACCCGATGTCCCGCCGTTGTTCGAGGATCTGCCGTTCGCGCAGCTCGTAGAGCTTCGTGCCGACCTGGCGGTAACCGATCAGCTCGCCCTCGACCCGGACGTGCCCGCGGTCCACCTTCTCCAGGTGGTTGATCACCCGCAGCAGCGTGGACTTGCCGGAGCCGGACGGGCCGAGGATGACGGTGACGCTGCCCGCCGCGACGGTCAGGTCGATGCCCTTGAGCACCTCGAGATGACCGAACGACTTGTGAACGCCGCGAATCTCGATCATCGCCGCCACCCCCGGTTGAAGTGCCGCTCGACGTAGTGCTGGAAGACCGACAGGACCGCGGTGAGGATCACGTACCAGACCGTGGCGACCATGAGCAGCGGAACCACCCGCCCGGTGCGGCCGTAGACGACCTGCACCTGGTAGAAGATCTCGCCGATCGCCAGGACGTACACCACCGAGGTGCTCTTCAGCAGGTTGACCAGCTCGTTGGCGGCGGTCGGCAGGATCGCCCGCATGGCCTGGGGGAGCAGGATGCGGCGGAACTGGCGCAGCCGGGGTATGCCGAGCGCGGCGGCCGCCTCCAGCTGGCGCTGGTCGACCGAGACGATGCCGGACCGGACGATCTCGGCGGCGTAGGCGGCCTCGTGCAGCGCCAGCCCGAGCAGCGCCGCGCCGAACGAGCTGACCAGGCTCTTCGTCTCGAAGTGGAAGAAGCCGGGCCCGAACGGGATGCCGATCTGCAGGGTCTCGTAGAGGTAGCCGAGGTTGGCCCAGAACAGCAGCTGCACGATCAGCGGCACCGACCGGAAGACCCAGATGTAGGTCCAGCTCACCGACTGCAGCACCCGGTTCTTGGACAGTCGCATCGGGGCCAGGACCAGGCCGCCGAGGAAGCCGAGGAGCGCACCGAGGAAGGTCAACTCCAGGGTGACCAGCAGGGCCTGCATCACCGACTTCTCGAAGAAGTAACCGGCGAACGTGGCCCAGTCCCAACCCGGGTTGGTGATCAGGCCGTGGGCGAGCTGGGCGACCAGGACGAGAGCGACCGCGGTGGCCACCCATCGCCAGGGATGACGGGCGGGCACCACGGTGAGCCGCTCGGGCTCGGCGGCCGTCTGGGGGATCGACGTGAGGACATCCACGAAACCCACGCTATGGCCGCCCCGGCAATGCGCTCAAGTCCTATCGGCAATATATGTTTTTACGGACCTGTCAACGACTCGTGGCGTGTCCCGCCAGGCGACCAGGGCGCCGGCCGCGAGCATGCCCGCGCAGATGGCCAGGCCGTGCACGACCGGGGTGCCGTCCGGGGTGTCCACCGCGGCCAGCACCACGCCGGTCACCGCGGCCATCCCGATCGAGGCCGAGATCCGCTGGGCCAGCTGCAGGAACGCGGCGGCCAGGCCGGCCGCCCCGGGCGGTGCGTGGGCGAGCGTCAGGGCCTGGTTGGGTGAGACGATCAGGCCGCTGGCCGCGCCGAGGAAGAACTGGCTGCACATCAGCGCGAGCGCGAGGTGGGCGGGCGGCGCGCAGGCCACCGCCACCCCGGCCGCGATCACCGACAGCAGCGAGCCGATCAGCGCCCAGAACACGCTGATGCGGCCGTAGCGGCCGACCACCCGCCAGCCCAGTGCCGAGGCCGCGGCGAAGGTGACCGCGCTGGGCAGCATGGTGAGCGCCGCGCGCAGCGCCGACCAGCCGAGGCTTTCCTGCAGGTAGAGGGTGAGCGCGAGGGCGGCGGACAGGTTCGCCCCGAACTGGAACATCGCGATCACCACGCCGTTGCGGTAACCCCGCGCGCGCAGCAGCGACGGCAGCAGGATCGGGGTGCCGCCGTCCCGGGCGTACCGGCGTTCCCAGGCGATCAGCACGGCGACCAGGGCGGGCGCGGTGGCGAACCAGACCCAGCGGGGCGGACCCTGCCCGGCCGGCAGGGTGAACGGCAGCAGCAGGCACAGCGTCGCCGCGGCGAGCGCGGCCAGGCCGGGCAGGTCCAGGGTGGAGTGCCGGGTGGTGATCCGGCCGGACGGGAACCACCTGATGGCGAGGGGCACGGTGAGCACGCCGAACGGCACGTTCAGCAGCAGTACGCAGCGCCAGCCGTACTCGTTGCCGAGCGCGCCGATCAGCACGCCGCCGACGAACGGGCCGATCACCGCCGAGACGCCGCCGACGATCGCGTACGCGCCGAGCGCCCGGGTCCGCTCGCGCCCCGCGAACAGTTCCTGGATGACGCCGATCACCTGCGGGTTGACCGTGCCGGCGCCGATGCCCTGCACCAGCCGGGCCACCACGACGACCCACGCGTGCTGCGCGGTGCCGGCCACGATCGCGGCCGAGCTGAAGACGGTGATCCCGCCCACAAACAACCACTTCCGGCCGTACGCGTCACCCAGCCGCCCGCCCGGCACCAGCGCGAGCCCGAACGCCAGCGAGTAACCCGCGATGATCCAGCCCACGGCCCCCGGCCCGGCTCCGAGCGAGCTGCGCAGCGCCGGCACCGCGGTATTGAGGCTCGCCTGGTCGAGGAGGGTGGTGAACGCGGCGGCAAGGCATACAGTCAGGGGCATCGATCTCGCTGGCACCCCTTGCTTATATCCTATTTAAGCTATAGGAAAAAGGGATACTGCTTTCTGGAGGTGGAGATGCGGCACCGTTTCCTGGTCGTCCCGTTGCTGCTCGCGCTGGCCGCGGGGTGCTCCTCGGGCAGCGGCGGCACGGCCGACGCCGGTGACCCGGTCTCCGGGGGCTCGCTCACCTGGGCCGTCGAAACCGAACCGATCACCCTCAACCCGCACCAGTATGCCCAGGCCAAGGCCCGGCTGCTGGTCTGGAACAACTTCGAGGCCCTGCTCACCCACGACGACAAGGGCGGTTACCTGCCCTGGCTGGCCACCGGCTACCAGGTCTCGCCGGACGGCCTGACCTACACCCTGAAGCTGCGCACCGGCGTGAAGTTCAGCGACGGCACCGCGTTCGACGCGGCCGCGGTCAAGGCCAACACCGATCTGCTGCTCTCCGAGGGGTACGCGCCGACGGTCAAGGCCGTGCAGCTGAAAAACCTCAAGAGCGTCGACGTCCTCGACCCGGCCACCGTGAAGTACACGCTGACCCGGCCGGACGTCCTGATCCTCGACTTCCTCTCCTCGCCGCAGGGCGCGATCGTCTCGCCCGCCTCGCTGAAGGCGGCCAAGAACCTCAAGGCCGGCGGGGCCGAACTGGCCGGGACCGGGCCGTTCGTCCTCGACCGCTACGCGGCCGGCCAGGAGATCCACTACAAGAAGAACCCGGCGTACGACTGGGCACCGGCCAACGCCGGGCACACCGGGCCCGCCTACCTCGACGAGATCACCTACCGCTTCCTCAAGGAGTCGTCGGTGCGGGTCGGGGCGCTCACCTCCGGGCAGGTGCAGGTCATCGAGGGCGTGCCGGCCACCGACGAGCCGCAGATCACCGGCAACCCGGCGCTGACGCTGAGCAAGGGGCTCAACTCCGGGTCGGCGTACTCGTACTACTTCAACACCGCGCACGCGCCGTTCGACGACGTCAAGGTGCGCCAGGCCTTCCGGGACGCGCTCGACGTCGGCACCGTCCTGCAGGCCGTCTACCGCGGCACCGCCACCCGGGCCTGGAGCGTGGTCGGGCCGACCAGCCCGTTCTACGACAAGACCCTGGAGGGCACGTACGGCAACGACACCGCCCGGGCCAACGCCACCCTCGACGCGACCGGCTGGGCGACCCGGGACAGCGAGGGTTTCCGTACGAAGAACGGCAAGCGGCTGAGCGCCCGGCTGGTGCAGTCGGCGCCGTTCGTCCGGGACCGCCGCGACATCCTCGCCCAGACCGTGCAGGCCGCCGTGAAGCAGAGCGCCGGCATCGACCTGCAGGTGAGCGTGGTCGACCAGGGCACCGCGACCAAGGCCCTGGCCGACGGGCAGTACGAGATCTTCGACAACTCCCGGGCCGACACCGACGTCGGCGCCGCGCTGAACCTGCTGCTCACCTCGAACGGCGCGATCAACCGCACCGGCGTCAAGGACCCGGCCCTGGACGGCCTGCTCGACCAGGGCGTCTCGACCGGCGACAACGCCGCGCGCACCGCCGCCTACCGGCAACTGCAGCAGCGGGTCATCGGCACCGACGCGCTGATCCAGCCGCTGTACGCCCCGGCCGACCAGATCGCCGCCGCCAAGACCGTGGGTGGGCTGCACTTCGAACCCACCGCCGGCGTTCCGGGCAGCGCCTACAACGTCTGGCTCAGCAAGTGATCGTGCTCCGCCGGCTCGGCGCGGGCCTGGTCGTGCTCTGGGTCGCCGCGACCGCCGCCTACCTGGCGCTGCTCGCGGCCCCCGGCAGCACGGTGGACAGCATCATCGGCGACGGCGCCGACACCCCGCTGATCCGCTCGCAGATCGTCCAGGAGTGGAACCTCGACCGGCCCGCCCTGCTGCAGTACCTCGACTACCTGTGGCGGTTCGGGCACGGCGACCTAGGCCGCTCCTACCTGCTGCAACGACCGGTCCGTGACGTGGTCGGCGACCAGATCTGGCCCACTTTCGAGCTCGCGATCGCCGCCGCGCTGCTCGGCATCGCGCTCGCCCTCGTGCTCGCGCTGACCACCCGCCGGCCCTGGTCGCGGCGGGTCAGCTCGACCGCCGAGCTGGTCCTGGTCTCCACCCCGCCGTTCCTGATCGGCCTGGTCCTGCTGAGCGTGTTCTCGTTCCAGCTCGGCCTGTTCCCGGTCTCCGGCGACCGGGGCTTCGCCGCCCTGATCCTGCCGGCGATCACCCTGGCGCTGCCGGTCGCCGGGGTGCTCACCCAGGTGCTGCGCGACGGCCTAGACCGGGCCCTGGAGGAACCGTTCGTGGTCACCGCCCGGGCCCGCGGCCTGCGAGAACGGGCAGTGCTCGCCCGGCACGCCCTGCGGCACGCGCTGCTGCCGGCGGTGTCGCTGCTCGGCTGGCTCTGCGGCACCCTGCTCGGCGGTGTCGTCATCATCGAGACGGTGTTCGGGCGGCCCGGCCTCGGCCAGGTCACCCTGCAGGCCGTCACCAGCGAGGACATGCCGGTCGTGCTGGCCGTCGTGGTGTTCTCCGCCGCCGCCTACGTGCTGCTCAACACCGCGGCCGACCTGGCGCTGCTGGTCATCGACCCCCGGCTGCGGGGGAGCACCTCATGACCCCGCGTTACCGGGCCCTCCTCGCCGCCGCCGGATTCCTCGCGCTCATGCTGGTCGTCGTGGCACTGCCCGGGCTGATCGCCGCCGATCCGCTCGCCGCCGACCCGTTCCACGTGCTGGAGGCACCCAGCGGCGCGCACTGGTTCGGCACCGACCAGCTCGGCCGGGACGTCTTCGACCGGGTGGTGCACGGCGCCCGGCACTCGCTGACCATCGCGGTGGCGGCCACCCTGCTCGCCGTACTCTGCGGGGTCCTGCTCGGGATGCTGGCCGGCCTCTCCCACCGGTACGCCGACGAGGCCCTGGCCCGGTCCTTCGACGCGCTGTCGGCGTTCCCGCTGATCCTGCTCGCCCTGCTGTTCATCGCGATCGCCGGCACCGGGCCGGTCAGCCTGGTGGTCGCGATCGGCCTGGCCACCCTGCCGCACTACGCCCGGGTGGTGCGGGCCCAGACCTTCGTCGTCCGGCAGGCCGGGTACGTCACCCAGGCCGTCGCGTTCGGGCATTCGCGCACCCGGCTGGTCGTCCGGCACGTGCTGCCCAACGTGCTCGGGCCGGTGCCGGTGCTCGCCATCATGGGCCTCGGCGAAGCCATCCTGTTCGCGGCCGGGCTGAGCTTCCTCGGCATGGGAACACAACCGCCGTCGCCGGAATGGGGTGCGATGCTCTCGGAGGGACGCAACTATCTGAGCGTGGCACCGTGGGTGTCGGTCATCCCGGGCGTGATCGTGACGCTCACCGTGATCGCCCTGACCGTCGTCGGCCGCCACCTGCAACGCCGCGTCGAGGGGAGGCTCGCGTGATCTCCATCCGCGACCTGCACGTCGAGTTCCCGCACCGGCGCGGGCTGGTGACCGCCGTGCGCGGCATCGACCTCGACATCCACCCCGGCGAGTGCGTGGCCATCGTGGGGGAGTCCGGCTCCGGCAAGAGCGTCACCGCCCGCACCCTCGTCGGCCTGGCCGGGCCGGGCGCGATCGTGCGCAGCGAGCGCTTCGACATCGACGGCCAGGACGCCCGGCGGTTCACCGACGATCAGTGGCGGCAGCGCCGCGGCGGCTTCGCCGGCCTCATCCTGCAGGACGCGCTGGTCTCGCTCGACCCGCTGCGCACGGTCGGCGCCGAGATCGGCGAGGTGCTGCGGGTGCACGGTCACCGCGGCGACCGGGCCGCACGCGTACGGGAACTGCTCAGCACCGTGCACGTGCCGGAACCGGAGCGGCGGGCCGGGCAGTACCCTCATCAGCTCTCCGGTGGGCTGCGGCAGCGGGCGCTGATCGCCTCGGCCATCGCCGGCGGGCCCCCGTTGCTGATCGCGGACGAGCCGACCACCGCGCTCGACGTCACCGTGCAGGCCCAGATCTTGGCGCTGCTCGCCGAGCGGCGGGCGGCGGGGGAGACGCTGCTGCTGATCAGCCACGATCTCGCCGTGGTGGCCCGGCTCGCCGATCGGGTCCTGGTCATGCGGGACGGGCTGATCGTCGAGGCCGGCGAGACGGGGACCCTGCTTTCGGCGCCGGGTCATCCGTACACGAAAAAGCTGCTGAAAGCCGTGCCGTCGGCAGCGACCCGGGGGAAACGCCTGGGTGGGACCGGCGAAGTCCGGCCGGCGGAGCCGCCGGGCGAGGCGGTGATCGAGGCCCGCGGGCTGACCAAGCGGTACGGGAAGCACACAGTCGTGGCGGACGTCGACCTGACCGTGGGCCGGGGCGAGATCGTCGGGCTGGTCGGGGAGTCCGGGTCAGGCAAGACGACCGTGGCGCAGCTGCTGTTCGGGCTGGTCGCGCCCACGTCCGGGAGCGTCACGTTCGAGGGGGCGGCCTGGACCGGGGTGCCGGAACGGCGACGCCGCGCCCTTCGCCGGCGGATGCAGTTCATCTCGCAGGATCCGCTGTCGTCGTTCGATCCACGATGGACCGTGCGCCGGATCGTGGCCGAGGCGCTGCCGCGCGGTGCCGCCGTCGAACCCCTGCTGGACCGGGTCGGGCTCGGCGCCGGCCTCCTCGACCGGCATCCCCGGCAGCTCTCCGGCGGGCAGCGGCAGCGGGTCGCCATCGCCCGCGCCCTCGCACCCCGGCCCAGCCTGATCATCTGTGACGAGCCGGTCTCCGCGCTCGACGTGTCGGTGCAGGCGCAGGTTCTCGACCTGCTCGCCGACATCCGGGCCACCGACGGCACCGCCCTGCTGTTCATCTCGCACGACCTCGGCGTCGTGCACCACCTGGCCGACCGGGTCCTGGTCATGCACGACGGCGCCGTCGTGGAGTCCGGACCGGTCGACGACGTGTTCCGCCGCCCAGCCCACGAATACACCCGCGCCCTGCTCGACGCGGTCCCCACCCTCGAGACTCTGTAGGAGAGACCGATGACCGTACCGCTGTCGATCCTCGACCTGTCGGGGCTCGTCTCCGGTGGCACCGCCGGCGACGCCCTGCGCCGCACCCTAGACCTGGCCCGGCAGGCCGAACAGTTCGGCTACCACCGGTACTGGGTGGCCGAGCATCACCTCACCCCGGGCGTCGCCAGCTCACAACCGGCGCTGCTGCTCGGGCAGATCGCGGCGGTCACCGACCACATCCGGCTCGGCTCCGGTGCCGTGCAGACCGGTTTCCTCACCCCGCTCGGCGCGGTCGAGCAGTTCGGCATGCTCGACGCGCTCTTTCCGGGGCGGTTCGACCTCGGGCTGGGCCGGTCGGCGCAGCGCCGCAAGTCGATCCTGGCCGAGCCGCCCGAGGTGGAGGTCACCGAGGCGCGGGTGGTGGACGGACTGCTCATCCCGCAGTCGTTCTCGTTCCAGCCGATCCTGCGGTCCTCCCGGTCGGCGCTGTTCGCCAAGCTGCTCACCCAGCCGAACGCCGAGCCGGCCGACCTGACCAGCGCGTTGAACGACATCCAGACCCTGCTCGCCGGGCCCTACACCGACGACGACGGCAACGAGGCGCGGGCGGTGCCGGGAGAGGGCGCCGATCTGCAGATCTGGATTCTCGGATCGAGTGGTGGGGAGAGCGCCCGGGTGGCCGGCGCGAAGGGGCTGCCGTTCGCGGCGAACTATCACGTGGCGCCGGCCCGGGTGCTGGAGGCGGTCGAGGCCTACCGGGCAGCCTTCCAGCCGTCCTCGGTGTTGAGTGAACCGCGCGTGATGGTCTCGGCCGACGTCATCGTGGCCGAGGACGAGGAAACCGCCCGGCAGCTGGCCGTTCCGTACCCGCTCTGGGTGCGCAGCGTCCGCACCGGTGCCGGAGCCATCCCCTACCCGAGTCCGGCGGAGGCTTCGGCCTTCGCCTGGACCGAGGAGGACCGGCAGCTGGTCTCCGACCGGGTCGAGACCCAGTTCGTCGGGACACCGGAGCAGGTCGCCGAGCGCCTGGAGACGCTGCGCCGGGTCACCGGGGCGGACGAACTGCTGGTCACCACGATGACCTACGACCACGCCGACCGGGTGCGTTCGTTCGAGCTGCTGGCCAAGCACTGGTACGGCTGAGCCGGAGAGCCCGGCCGCGGTCGGCGGCCGGGCCTCATCTCACGCCGGGTTGGTGATGACCACCTTGCCGCGGGCGTGGCCGTCCTCGACCCGGCGCAGGGCCTGACGGGCCTCGGCCAGGGTGAAGACCTCGACCACCCGCGGGTTGAGCACGCCGTCCGCGACCCAGGTGGCGACCTGCTCCAGCACCGCCCGGGTGCGGGCCCGCTGCACCGGGGCGCCGCCCAGCCGGGCCACCGTCGCCCGGTCGGCCGCCGACACCAGCTTGGTGCGGTCGTCCAGCAGGGCGGCCAGCTCCTCCAGCTCGCTGCCGCCGACCAGGTCGAGGATGCCGTCGATGCCCTTCGGGGCGGCGGCCCGGACCCGGTCGGCGACGCCCTCGCCGTACTCGACCGGGACCACCTCGAGCAGCTCGACGAAGTCCTTCTTGGCCGCGCCGGCCGTGCCGATCACGGTGATCTCGTGCAGCCGGGCGATCTGGGCGGCGGCCACCCCTACCCCGCCGCCCACGCCGATGATCAACAGAGTGGAGTCGGGCGGCAGGTCGAGCTGGACCAGCGCGTCGTGCGCGGTGGCGGCGGCGATCGGCAGGGTGGCCGCGTCCTCGAACGACACCACCGGCGGGCGGCGGGCGGTCAGCTCGGCCGGCAGCAACGCGTACTCCGCGTAGGCGCCGGCGACGGTCTGGCCGAACACCTCGTCGCCGGGGCGGAAGTCGGTGACGCCCGGGCCGACCCGCTCCACCACACCCGCCGCCTCGCCGCCGAAGACGGCCGGCGCGGTGGGCTCGGGGGCGCCGAGCGGGCGGTAACCGGTGCGCTTCTTCCAGTCGACCGGGTTCACGCCGGCCGCCCGCACCCTGATCAGGATCTGGCCCGGGCCGGGTGTGGGCTTCGGGAGGTCGAGGAACGCCTCCACCTCGGGCCCGCCGAGCGCGGTATAGGCGTACGCCTGGGGCATGGTTTGTCCTTTCAGTTCCGCAACAGCGGCAGCAGCGTTTCGCCCTGGCGCTCGATCTCGGTGAGATAGGGGGTGTCGGACAGGACGAAGTGCGTGATGCCGAGGTCGGCGTAGCGGCGCAGGGACCGGGCCACGTCCGCGGCCGAGCCGACCAGCCAGGTGGTGCCGGCCCCGCCGCCGCCGTACTTTCCGGGTGCGGTGTAGAGGTTCTCGTCGAGTATCTCGCCGCGCTCGCTCAGATCCAGCAGACGCTGCTGGCCCACCGAGGGGTGCGGGTTGTGGTCGGCCTGCATCACCGCGACCCGGGCCCGGGCGTCGGCCCACGCCTGCTCGGTGGTGTCCCGCACGACGGTGGTGATCCGCAGGCCGTACTCGAGTGGCGCGTGCTCGCGGCCGAGGCCGGCGCTCAACTTCTTCAGACGCTCAATTCTTTCCTGTACGCCGTCGAGCGGCTCGCCCCAGAACAGCTGCACGTCGGCCTCGGTCGCGGCGACCCGCTCGGCCGCCGCCGAGGCGCCCCCGAAATACAGGCGCGGGCGGCGGACCAGCGGGCGGGGCACCACGGTCGAGTTGTCGACCCGGAAGTGCTCGCCGTGGAAGGTCACGTTCTCCTCGGTCCAAAGACGACGGATCAAATGCATGAATTCCCGCGTACGGCCGTAGCGGTGCGCCTGGTCGCCCTCGCTGTCCCCGTACGCCTGGAGGTTGTCCTTTCCGGACACGATGTTGACCAGCACCCGGCCCCCGCTGAGGTGGTCGAGGGTGGCGGCCGCCGAGGCGAAGTTGGCCGGTCGCCAGTAACCCGGCCGGGTCGCGATGAGCGGCTGGAACGTGGTGGTGCGGGCGACCAGGGCGGTGGCTACGGTGAAGGTGTCGGGGCGGCCCCAGCCGGTGCCCAGGAGCGCGCCTCCCCAGCCGTACTCCTCGAGGGCCTTGGCCTGCGCGGTGAGGGTGTCCAGGCTGTTGTGATCGGCGGTGACCTCGTCGCCGCGATGGCCGGGCAGCACCTGGTTGGGGATGTACCACAGGAGTTCCATGGAGTCTCCTTCGTATATCCCACTGAGCATATAGAGAATATATGTTTGGCGGCTACCGATGGGGCCTATGGCCTCGCGTCTGACCTCGCAGTGAGAGGATCAGGCAAGAGGCGGCGAGCATCGTTCTAACGTATTAGCAGCTCACGATGGTTGTCTTGGGTCATGACAATCGCAATCGTCACCGGGGCGAGCTCCGGTATCGGGCAAAGCGCAGCCATCGAGATCGCCGCTCGTGGGAGCGGGGTGATCCTCACCTACTCGGGTAACGAAGCCGGTGCGCGGGACACCGTCGCGACCATCGCAAAGGACGGGGGTACGGCCGTCGCACTGCCGCTGGACGTGGGGCGGTCCGATACCTTCCCGGCCTTCCGGGACGCGGTGGCCGGTGCGCTGCGCGACACCTGGCAGCGTTCGTCCTTCGACCACCTGGTCAACAACGCCGGGTTCGGGCACATGGCGATGTTCGGCGAGACCACCGAGGACGACTTCGACCGGCTGATGCGGGTGCTGCTCAAGGGGCCGTACTTCCTGACCCAGGCTCTGCTGCCGCTGATCGCCGATGGGGGCGCCATCGTCAACGTGGCCAGCAACGCGGCGTTGCGCACCACCGAGCCCGGTTACTCCGCCTACGGCACGATGAAGGGCGGGCTGGTCACGCTCACCCGTTACCTGGCCAAGGAGCTCAGCCCGCGCGGG
The DNA here is from genome assembly GCF_018332695.1 of Paractinoplanes toevensis. Lineage (GTDB taxonomy): Bacteria > Actinomycetota > Actinomycetes > Mycobacteriales > Micromonosporaceae > Actinoplanes > Actinoplanes toevensis. The sequence goes on along the minus strand of NZ_BOQN01000019.1, from coordinate 2,564 downwards.
ATCCGGGTCAACTCGGTCTCACCCGGCTCCACCCGCACCCGGATCGCCGGCGACGCCTTCGCCCGCTTCCCCGAGGTGATCCCCGCGCTGGTCGCCAAGACCGCGCTGGGCCGACTCGGCGAACCGGACGACGTCGGCGTCGCCATCGCCGGCCTGATCGGCGCCGACGGCCGCTGGATCACCGGGCAGGACCTCGAGGTGTCGGGGGGCTTCAACCTTTAGTCACTCTCCCAGTGACACCAACCTGACCGAGAGCTTCCGATCATATGTTCGAATCCGGCAGGATAGGTGTCCTGGAGGTGACGGGGGATGGTCTTCCTCTTTGTGTTTGTCTTGATCGTTTTGTCCGTGTGCGCCGTGTCGGTGTGGAAGTGGGTCGGCCCGGAGCCGGCCGCCGCACGTCCGTGGCGCGCTGACGTGAAACCACCACCCGACTCGCCCGTGGCCAGCACCGAGGGCGTGCTGGCGGCCCAGTTGGCGGCCGGCGACATCACCCCCGAGCAATATGCGGAGGCGATGGAGCGGCTGGCGGTCCGCGACGAGTCGCGATACCCGTTGGTCGTGCCGCCGGATCGATAAGTATGGTCGCCCCCGACGACGGGGGAGACATGAACGATCGACGATTCGCCGTGCTCGGTGCGGCGGCCCTGCTTCTGCTGGCCGGTTGCGCAGGCCCCGGCGAGCGACCGCAAGGCCCGCCCACCGAGCCGGCGGCGGCCATCACGACGCCGCCCGGCAAGGACACCCTGCCCTGCACCAGGGCGGCGGCCGTCAAGCCCGGCCGCAGCGCAACGGCCGCCGCGACCGCCGAGCCGGCCGACGACAGCCCACTGCCGAGACCCTCCGACGAATACCGCGACGAGGCCTACCGCGGCGAGATGATGCAGCGGCAGATGCGCGCCAACCGGATGTTCCTCGACCGGCACGAGCTGCCGAAGTCGGCAGTGCCCGGCGCGGTCAGGTGCGCCCTGGCCGCCGAGGACGCCCTGAAACCGCTGGCCGAGACCCGGAAGTTCGACCAGGCCGCGGTGACGAGGGCACTGGCCGCGCACGGCCTGCCACACGCGACGGTCCGCAAGCCCGCCACCCACGACGTCGGCTACGGCGACGGTTTCACCATCGCCGCGTGGACCGGCCAGGCCTGCGTGCTCGGCTGGATCAGCCGCGCGAACGGCTACCAGGTCGAATACGGCAGCCAAACCGCCGACGGCGGCTGCCTACCCGCCGCCGACTGACCACCGCGCCGCCCGCGCGGTTCTGCGGCGGGTGCTCGGGTGGCCGAGTGCCGCGCTGTGCGCGCGGCTGAGTGCCGGGTCGCTCGTCCGGCGGGTCGCCTGGCTGCTCGTGTGGCTGGGTGGGTGGTCAGGCCGGTGCGATCGGGTGGTCGGGTGCTGCGGCGTGGACGGCGGTCTGTCGGCGGTGTCGGGTGGGGTGGTCGATCTGGTCGAGGACGGCACGGGCCAGGTCGGCGTAGGCCAGAGGGGTGTCCTGATCCTCGGCCGTGTCGTCGCCCAGACGGTAGGTGCCGGTTGGTGGGGCTTCCGCGGAGAGGCCCGGCGGTGGGGCCAGGAGCAACCAATCGGCGTCGCTTTCCGTCAGCCGTTGCAGGCCGGCCGCGTGGGCCAGGGCGAACGGGCGCAAGGATGGCGGGAACAGCGCAGGGTCGTCGAGCACGCGCGGGCCGTCCGGGCGGGTGCGGAGCGTGGCGAACAGGCCCACCACGATCAGGCGGGGAGGCTTCGCGGCCAGGAGGGCGTCGGCCACCCGGGCGTACCAGGCGGTGTCGAAGCCGTCGAACGACGGCGGCGGGGCGGTGAACGGGGTTACCGCGCTGACCACTGCCGCACAATCCGCCGCGGCTTCACGTGCCGACGCCGGATCGCGGGCGTCGCCGGCCACGACCGACACGTTCGGGGTGGCCAGGCCGGGGTGGCGGGCCGGGTCGCGCACGACGGCGACCACCCGGTGGCCGCGGGCGGCGGCCTCGGCGACGATAGGGCGGCCGGCGCGGCCGCCGGCGCCGAAAACAGCGATGGAGGTGGGCATGGCGGGGACGGTAGCGTCGGGGGTGCCGGTCACTTCAACGAAACCGGGAGCGTACGTGGTGGATCGCATCGATCCCGCCTGCCCGTCGGCGGAGTTCCCGTTCCAGGTCGGCGGCAAATGGACCGGCATGATCGTGGTGCTGCTGGTCGGCGGGCCGCGCCGCTTCACCGACCTGCGCGACACCCTCGCCGGTGTCACCCCGAAGGTGCTGACCGAGACGCTGCGCGCCATGCAACGCGACGGCCTGGTGCTCCGCCGGGAGTTCCCGGCAAACCCACCGCACGTCGAATACGAGCTGACCGCCCTGGGCGCCAGCCTGATGGAGCTGATCGACGCGGCCCGCTCCTGGAGCGACCGCCACATGCCCGAGCTGCTGGCCGCCCGCCACGCCAACGGATAGCGTGGGCGGAAGACCGACGGAGACCCGGAGCCGGAAGCGGAAGCCGACGGGGAGCCGGCGCTGGTCCTGGGCTGCGGGTGAGCCGGCTCGGATCATCCGGCCGGGTGGCGGGATGATC
>NZ_BOQN01000018.1 GCF_018332695.1 Paractinoplanes toevensis | reverse complement strand
GGCACTCTTAAGAACCGTCAAATTTGTAGCAGGTACCGACATGGCGGGCAACCAGCAACAATGAGGTCTGTTGGGACCAGTCGTTCACGGGCCCAGAAATTCCTGGGGTCACCCTGGGGTCCCGCAGCTATTCGGGCGTGTCGCCTGAGGCGGGCCACCGCAGCCGCCACCGGTCCGCCGGGAATAGCTCTGCGGTGCCGTCCGGCGACACCACCCAGAACGCGGCCACACCCTCCGGGATGTCGTACTCAAGCCGCTCCTGCTCGCTCGGCACCCGGGCGGTCACGGTCGCCCCGGCCGGCGGAACCAGGTCCTCGAGTTCGGGTTGTTCGCGCACCCGTGCACCATGCCCCTGCCGTACGACAACAAGGCTCTCGGCGCGCAATAGGGCGGTGGCGCGGCGGACGGTTTCGCGGGAGACCCCGTGTTCCTGCATGAGGGTCCGCTCCGACGGGAGCCGCTGCCCGGGCTTCAGGCGCCCGGTGACGATCTCTTTCCGCAGGAGGCCGGCCAGTGCTCGGTAGAGCGAGCCGCCGGGCTGCGGAGTGATCACTTACGGAACAGTAGGGAAGCCGATATGGACGTCCGACGGCGCGGATGTCCGGTTGTCCGGACCAGTTTGGGCGAGGGGGAAGTTAGTCGCGCGGCGCGACGATCCGCCCGAGCTCGATGCCGTCCATGATGGCTTTCGAATGGTCCGGCACCTTGGCGATCGCCACCTCGATCTTCTCCAGCAGTTCGGCGGACCTGTTGAGCTCGCCCGCGACTGGCCCGAGGATGCCCATGACGACGTCGAACCGTTCGTCGGTGTCGACGGTGAGCCGTTCGATGAGGATCCGGTTTCGGTCTTCGGCGGCGAGGATGTCGATCTGGGTGGAGCGCACGGACCGTTGCAGGTGTTCGATGCCGCCGAGGAGGATGAGGGCGGCGCCGAGCAGCATGAGCGGGATGATCGACAGGACGCCGAACAGCTGGGCGGCGCGGCTTTCGTACACCTGCTGGTCGCTGATGATGGCGGCGGCGAGGCAGACGAGGAACATGGTGAAGACGAGGGCGATGCCGGTCCAGAAGCAGCGCCGGCCGAACCGTTGGGTGCGCCGCTCGTCCGCAGGTAGGGCGCTGGCGCCGACTTGTCGCAGGTCTTGTGTGGTGGTGCCGATGTCCATGGGTGCTCCCCATCGTGCCTGTGGTGTGCTGCTTCCGTCACGGACGGTATGCCGGGTGTGGGGATCTGGATAGCCTCCAGTTATGACGGTTGTCCCACCGAAAGCATGATCGTCGGGTGGTGTGTGCGACGTCGCACGGCTCTTACCGCAGGTGAGATCCATTGTGCAAGTCTGGTTGTGTCACCCTGGACGGTTGTTGCAGGTCAAATCAGGTTTACCTGTTCGGCCGAATCTGGAATGACCATGCGGTGGGGCCGTAACCGGGCGGCCTGGTGGGCGTTGCCGCCGTTCCCCTGCCGGGTCGTCCGCTCGGCCGACCCTTGTCGGGTAACCCTGAACGTGATCAGGGAACGCTTTCACCTCACGTAACGGCGGCCGTTGTCACAGGCAGGCAGCGTGGTCACGCAGCCTCCTCGAGGTTGACCGCGGCGAACTCCTCCACCGCGTCCAGGTCTTCCGGCTGCAGCCCGTACTCGGACTGCGGACACAACAGCAATGCCCGCCCGTCCCGCTCCGCCTGGGCGATCGCCGGGAACAGGCGTCGTTCAAAACGCCATCAACGTCGAGGAGCAGGACGACGGTCACCACGCCCTCCTGCCGTAGAACCACCCAGTCAGGGGTGCAAGCGGCGGTATGAAGTCGTCGAAGATGACCGGATCGGCCACGTACGCATGTCCGTCGCGGACATCGACCACCACCATGTCCTTGCTGGAGCCGTCGTCGAGGCTCACCGGGACGGTAGCGCCGATAACGTGCAGCACCCCGGCGCTGATCTCCTCGCCGTGCTGGTCGAAGATCCGCCACTGCCCGATCGGGTAGTCCTCTTGCTCGAGGATGGTCACGCCGAACGAGAGCCCGTCGACGCTGAGAACGGGTGTGCCGAGGCGCTTCAGTTCGTCCAGGACGCCCGGACCGATCCGCATGAGGGTCGGGCGGCGGGTGGGCAGGGCGGCGGTCAGGGCGCGGATCTGGGCGAGCATGTCGTCGGCAAAAGGTGAGGTCACTGCTCGCCGGCCTCAGCCTGGGCGTCTGCGACCTCCTGCTGCCACCGGCACTCCTCGTAGACTGCCTCGGCGACCTGGCGTGCATCTGAGGGGTCGCTGACGCTGACACGCAGGGGCCCGGAAACCTCCGTCAGCCCTTTCTCGATGCGCCGGTACCACGACCCGTGGTCTCCGAAGTGGGGGTGCCAGCGGACGTGCAGGGTGACACCGTCTACGGGCACCAGAATGATCGTGTCGCCGTCGACCTGGTGCGGGATGGCGAGGCGGGTCAGCTGGGTGCTGACGTCGGTGATGTCGGCGGGCATGCCAGTGCTCATTCGGCCACCTCCGTCAGCTTGTCCTCGAGGTAGCGGTCGACGGCCCGTTCCCACAGTTGCTTACGCAGATGCTCAGGCAGCAGAGGAGCAGCCTCCTGATTGGTGATCCCAGGGTGGGCGGCTCGCAGCGGGATGAGAGCCGCTTCAAGCTCGGCGTACGGCTCGGCGGTCATCGCTCCACGTCCTCAGCCCAGCGCATGCCCCAGCCGCCCAGCGACTCCTCGTTCGGCCACACCAGCAGAGTCCGGACGTCCAGTGGGGCCCGCGCGCAAACGTCACGGAAGTACTCGTCCTCGTACCAGGTCAGGATCATGTCGCCCCTGTCGCTGTTGTAGCCGAGCAGCTTCAGGCGGTCGCGGATCTCCGGCTTGCGGAGATCCTTCGCGAAGTCGAACGGCATGCTGTCGATGGTCATGCGCTCACCTTCCAGGTGCAGGCGACGCCTGCCGGATGCTGCGGATGGTTGACCTCGGTACAGGCGCGGCAACACAGGTCGCCGGGCGGTTCGCAGTGCTCGTTGTGCAGGTCGCAGCACGGCGTGGTTCCCTCTTGGTCGGTGCTCTTGAACGGCAGGATCCCGCGCCGCTCCAACTCGGCCTCCACGCCATCCAGCAGCCACAACGTCGTCTGCCCGGACTGCGACGGCGGCGCGGCACCCTTCGGCCCGACGGTGTTGAACGTGCCGTCCGCGATCGTCTTGGCGACCACCTCAAGACCGCCCAGCAGGTTGCCGTGAATGGCCTGCAGCGTCTCTGTGGTGGCCTGCTCGAAGCCGTTCACGCCGGCACCTCGTAGTAGGCGGCACGCACCCGCAGCAGCCAGTCCTGGACGACCGCGCGGTCCGGCTCGTCGGGCAGCACCGACGGGCTCTCGTCGAACGCCTGCTCGTAGCGGGCCATCAACTGCCGGGCCAGCTCCAGATTTCCGGCGGCTACTTCCTCGCCGAAGTCCAGGAAGTGCTGTGGATCGTCCAGTCGGATCTCCAGCCTGCCGGTGGAGTAGAGCTGATGACCTTGGTGGCAGAGCCGGTAAAGGTGTCTCGAGTGCTTCGCGGTTCGCTTGCGGGTGTCAGCGCTGAAGGAACCGTCGCCGCGGGCTTCGAGCTTCTTGAACTGCTGGGTGGCATAGCCGAGGTAGGCATCCCGGACACGCTTTGCCGACAGGAACGCGTACCGCAGGTCGACCAGTTCGTCGCCGAGCGGTGTGCGGATGTCGTACAGGTCGCACGGAAGCCACATCAGCTCACTGACGGTTGGGTTGCCGCCGAGGGCCAGGCGGCAGTATTTCGCGGCTTCGTGGAACGTTGCGTCCGGCTTCGATGACACGGCCGACTCCTCGATCGGATCCAGACCGTGCAGCGCTGCCGTCTCCGTGGCGAAAACGCCCAGCATGTCGACATCGGATTCCGGGCCGGCGAGACCGTAGGCCGTTGAACCGACCACGCCCGACAAGAGCACGTTCTGCACGTCCATCTAGAAGTCCCCCTCGGCGACCTGGAAACAGGAGAGTCCCAGCTCACGCCACATTCGGACCACCTGATTTCGGTCGTCCACCACGAACGCCACATCGCGGCGGCCTTCGACGTACTTGCGGTACAGCTCCTCTTTGACGATCGAGTCCTTGCGGTTGTCCTTCTCGGGCCGCATGTGCAGCTCGTGGAACGGCACCTGCTGGGCATCGAGCCACAATTCGGTCTGCTGGCGGCAGACCTCGTCGCGGCCGGACATGAGGATCAGCCGGTAGCCGGCGGCGTGGACAATCCGGGACAGCTCGATGACGGGTGGATTGGGTTCGTCCTCGCCGACCCGGTGCCAGTCGTAGGGGGAGCGGTCACCGGTGCGCAAGGCGAGAGTGCCATCGATGTCGAAAAGGACTGCTCTGCTGGTCACTGGCCTTCCTTCTCGAACTCGCCGCTGAAGCTGCACGGCCACGCATCGCCGCACGTGCCGCAGTGCTCGGTGTCGCAGCCGCACTCTCCACCCCACACGGGACCGTCGATGCCCGGACCGTGGTAGATCTCGCCCGTGTTGCCGCAGGCGAAGCACACGCCCGGGATCGGGCCAGGGACAGGACCAGGGGCGGGGTTGCGCTCGTGGACGGCTGGCTCCAGCGGGCCGTGCTCGGCGAGCAGCCTGCTGTAGGGCATGGAGAGGTCCTCGTTGGCGTACGCATACCAGTCGCCGTCCTCGTCGTCGCGCACCCAGAAGAAGCCGTCACGGTCGACGGCTGAAGTGAGCTCGGTGGTTGGTGCAGTCATCGCAGGTGTCCTCCGTAGCCGTCGTGGGTGCAGCCGCACGGCAGGTAGCCCCAGCGGGAGCCTTCCGCCGCGCCGCATGCCTTCGGGTGGTCGAGAAGGCGAGGCAACTCGTTGCGCTCGCCGAACCGCTTGTACTCGCCCCAGGTGAGGCCAAGACACTCGTGCAGTTGCTTGCCGTCGTTCGCGGTGTTGTCGTGCCAGCGGTCGATGTAGTCGTCGATCTTCTCGGGGGTCGTCCAGCCCGCCCGCAGGTCGTCCATGAAGGTGCGCATGATCAGGTCTCCTTGCCTTGCGAGTCCCCGAGGAGCTCGGCCACACCCAGCCCCGTTTCACGCTCCATCGCCTCTGCACACCCCGGGCACACCCCGTACCGCCCGTCAGGCACGCCCAGAGCGCCGCAGCGGGGACAGTGCGGCCCGGGGATGGGTCCCTCGACCAGCCGCAGCCCCATCCGCTCCCAGGCGACCAGGACGGCGGGCAGGACATCCTCGACCAGCATGGCCCGAGCGGCGTAGCCCTTGCCGCAGGACTGGTCGTCCGGGTCATCAGTGCAGGTGTAGTGCCAGTCGATGTCGACCTCGTCCAGGGCCTTGTGGGCGGCCTCGGCGGCGGCGTCGATCCAGGGTTGCGGGTAGGTCACGAGAAGTCCCCGTCGTAGAAGCGGAAGCCCTCCGTATCGCGCCAGTCACGCGCGTCCGGGCGCCAGTACGAGCCCATGTTCGAGCCCTCCCAACGCTGCTGCTTGAGGTCCGGGGGCTGCAACGCGTCCAGCCACTCGATCGGGTTCTCGACCTCACGGCCGTACTCGTCGACCAGCCGGCCCGGCTTGTCGGTGAACACCTTGCGCCAGTCGTCGCGGGACAGAACCGGATAGCCGGTCGGGGAGTACCGGTCGTCGTCCGGGTCGTGCCGGTAGCCGCGGAATCCGAACGACCAGCCGCCGGAGGACTTGCCGACGTGCAGTTCGTCGGACCGGCCGCACGAGCCGCAGGGGTGCTCGCGAAGGTAGTAGTTGGTACCCATCAGCTGTCCTGACCTTCCGCCATAACCAGCCCACGCACCGGCACGCACTCCTCGACGACCACGTACGGGTTGGCCGGTATGCCGAAGTAGCCGACCTCGCCAAGCGTGCCCGGCTCGCCTTCCCGGGTGGCGTACTTGCGCTCGAACGCCTCGGCCAGCACGGCGAGCGCGTCTTCCTCGCTCTCCGCCCACACGACAGCTGAGCGGACTTCTTCGTAGGCGACACCGCCGGTTGAACCGACCGCGTCCTGCGCCATCAAGCGATACAACTTGACCGTCATTGCTGGTGTCCTCCGTATCCGTCGTGGGTGCAACCGCAGGGCAGGTAGCCCCATCGGGAGCCTTCCGCCGCGCCGCATGCCTTCGGGTGGTCGAGGAGCCGGGGCAGCTCGTTGCGCTCGACGAACCGCTTGTACTCGTTCCAGGTGAGGCCGAGGAATTCGTGCAGCTTCGGCCCGAACGGGCTGGGGCCGTCGTGCCAGCGGTCGATGTAGTTGTCGACCTTGTCCGAACTGGTCCAGCCCGCTCGCAGGTCGTCCATGAAGGTGCGCATCAGGGGTTGGGTAGGTCTCGGGCTCGGCGCCGCGCTTGACCAAAATCTGTGTCGATCACGTAGGCCCGCTCATCGAGGTGCAGGTAGCCCAGATCGGACGCGCCGTTGGGCCGCTCGATGACCACGACCGGCTTGAGGTCTTCGATTTCGTTGCTGTCGGGCGCGGCCCAGCCGATAACGCGGCTGACCTGGATTTCACCGTCGTGGGGCTTCGTGGCGGCGAACAGCGGGTAGGGCTGGGGCTGGAAGTTCATGGTTCTCCTTCGGTCAGTGGTGGGCGTACAAGTCGGGCCGGTAGGCGGCCAGGGCCTGCTTGGCGCCGTTGCCGACAGCAACCGCGCCCTTCAGCGCCCGGATGGCCGCGGCGAGCAGGTCGTCGTAGTCGGCTATGCCGGGGTCCAGCGGGATGATCAGCAGGCGGTGACGTTGGTACGGCCAGGCGAGGTGCACGTACAGGTTGGGCTTGCTGTCGGTCACCTGCCAGCCGGCGGACGTCAAGGTTTCGACGATGCGGGCAGGGTCGGGGGTGGTCATCGGGCGGCCACGAACAGGCTGACAACGTGGCGGGCGGGGATGTACGCGGTCCCATCCTCGTCGTCGATTCGGAGCACGGCGTCGAGGTTCTTCAGTTGCTCAACGCACCGGTCGACGGTGGCCTGGTCAACGGTGAAGCTCTCACCGCCGCCAGAGGTGCGGATGTTGATCGTCGGCATGTTGGTCCTTCCTGTCGCGGGGTCGAGGTCAGTAGGGCCGGGGCCGGCCGGGCTGGTAGTCCACCCGGCTTTTGGCCGACCGCGGGTGCATCTTGTTGCCGCGCCGGGTGGCCCGGTTCGGGGCTTCGCGCTCCTGCGCATGCCGTTCGGCCTGAACGTCTTCCGGCTCCCGGCCGGTCGCGAGGGCCTCGGCCACGTCCTTCAGGACACGTCGCCAGTCCTCGGCCAGGGCGTCCTGGTCGTCGTGCGCGCCGTTCACGCCTGCTCCCGGATGATGGTGCGCCCGAACGGCACGCGGTACTTCCCTGCCGCCGACGTGATGACCGGGCACGGCCACATCACCGACGGACCGAACCA
>NZ_BOQN01000017.1 GCF_018332695.1 Paractinoplanes toevensis | reverse complement strand
CGAGCCGTCGCTGGCGCACACCATCGAGATCCTCAAGGGTCTGCGCGACCGTTACGAGGCGCATCACCGGATCAGCATCACCGACGCGGCGCTGGTCGCGGCGGCGACGCTGGCGGATCGGTATATCTCGGATCGGTTCCTGCCGGACAAGGCGATCGACCTGATCGACGAGGCGGGTGCGCGGATGCGGATCCGTCGGATGACCGCACCGCCGGACCTTCGTGACTTCGACGAGCGGATCGCTCAGGTGCGTCGTGACAAGGAGTCGGCGATCGACGCGCAGGACTTCGAACGTGCCGCGCAGTTGCGCGACAACGAGAAGCAGTTGTTGACGAAGAAGGCGCAGCGGGAGAAGGAATGGAAGGCCGGCGACCTCGACGTCGTGTCCGAGGTCGACGACGAGCAGATCGCCGAGGTGCTGGGGAACTGGACCGGTATCCCGGTGTACAAGCTGACCGAGGAGGAGACTTCCCGGCTGCTGCGTATGGAAGATGAGCTGCACAAGCGGGTCATCGGCCAGGAAGACGCGGTCAAGGCCGTCTCCAAGGCGATCCGGCGGACCCGGGCGGGGTTGAAGGACCCGAAGCGGCCGTCCGGGTCGTTCATCTTCGCCGGCCCGTCCGGTGTCGGTAAGACCGAGCTGTCCAAGGCTTTGGCGGAGTTCCTGTTCGGTTCGGAAGACGCGCTGATCCAGTTGGACATGTCGGAGTTCCACGACCGGTACACGGTGTCGCGGCTGGTTGGTGCCCCTCCCGGGTATGTCGGTTATGACGAGGGTGGGCAGCTGACGGAGAAGGTGCGGCGTAAGCCGTTCAGTGTGGTGCTGTTCGACGAGATCGAGAAGGCCCACCCGGACGTGTTCAACACGCTCCTGCAGATCTTGGAGGATGGGCGGCTGACCGATGGTCAGGGCCGGATCGTGGACTTCAAGAACACGGTCATCATCCTGACCACCAACCTCGGCACCCGGGATGTGGCCAAGGCGGTGTCGCTGGGCTTCCAGGCGTCGGAGGACACCGAGAGCAACTACGACCGGATGAAGGTCAAGGTCAACGACGAGCTGAAGCAGCATTTCCGGCCGGAGTTCCTCAACCGCATCGACGACACGATCGTGTTCCACCAGCTGCGCCAGGAAGAGATCCTGCAGATCGTGGACATCTTCACCGCCCGGATCGAGGGGCAGTTGAAGAACAAGGACATGGGTTTGGAGCTGACCGACAACGCCAAGAAGTACTTGGCGAAGAAGGGCTTCGACCCGGTGCTGGGTGCCCGGCCGCTGCGCCGCACCATCCAGCGTGATCTGGAGGACACCCTGTCCGAGCAGATCCTGTTCAACGAGCTGCGCCCCGGCCAGATCGTGGTCGTGGACTGCGAGGGCGACCCGGAGAACATCGAGAAGTCGAAGCTGACCTTCCGCGGCGCCGACCGCGGGGTCACGGTCCCGGACGCTGTTCCGGCCGACCTCGAGGCAACCGCCACCGAGGAGTGACGACAGATGGCCCGGCCGCCACCGGCGGCCGGGCCATATACTTGCTCACCCATAGGATTAGTTCCTACACTCGGTCGATGACCACCACCACCGAGAACGCGCTCAATCAGGTCGACATCGCCGCCGTCGCCACACTGGTGCAGACCATCCAGAACCGCCCGGAGGCGGCGCAGACCACCTGGGCGGCTTCGGTCAGCTGGAACGGTGCGTTCGCCTCCGAGGCGCGGGTGCGCGACTTCGACCCGATCGCCTCGGACGAACCGTCGGGGCTGGGCGGCGGCGACACGGCTCCGAATCCGGTCGAGCAACTCCTGGGCGCCCTCGGCAATTGCCTCGCGGTCGGTTACGCGGCCAACGCGACGCTCGCCGGCATCGTGATCCGCGATCTGCGCATCGACCTCGACGGCGACCTGGATCTGCACACTTTCCTCGGTCTCGCCGACGGGCACGCGGGCTTCTCGGCCATCCGGGCCGCCGTGCACCTGGACACCGATGCGGACGCCGAGGCCATCGCCGAGCTGCACCGCAAGGTCGCCGCCACCTCGCCGGTCGGGCACACCCTGCGGTCCGCGATCCCCGTTCAGATCACGCCGGCATAGGCGCACTTCACGCCGGGGCCGGGAAGCGCAACGGCAGCTCGTTCGGCCCGTGGGTGCCGATCGCCGGGCGCCAGGTCACCTCCCCGGCGATCATCGGTGGGCCGAAGCGGCCGGCCAGGACCGGCAGGGCCTCGCTCAACTGGGCGCTCGCCAGGGCGGAGCCGAGGCAGTAGTGCGGCCCGGCGCCGAACTGGAGCAGCGGCGCCTCGCGGACGGCCGTGATGTCGAAGGCGTCCCCACCCGGGTAGGCGCGCGGATCCCGCTGGGCGGTCTGCACGGCCATGGTCACGAAGGTCCCGGCGGCGATCGGCAGGCCCTGGAACTCGAAGTCCTCGGTCGCGCGGCGGAAGACGCTCGCCGCCGACGGCCGCCAGCGCATCGTCTCGGTGATCGCGCGCTCGGTCAGCTCCGGCCGGTCGCGCAGCAGCGTCCACTGCGCCGGGTGCTCGGCGAACGTGACCATCGTGTTGGAGAGCTGGTGCCGGGTGTTGTCGTGGGCGCCGAAGACCAGGGTGACCAGCAGGTTGCGCAGTTCCTCGCGGCTGACCGTGTCCTCGTCGCGCCAGGCGGCGACCATCCGGGAGATCAGGTCGTCGGCCGGGTGTCTCGTCTTCACGTCGATCAGCGTGTCCACGTAGCCGTCCAGGCCGGCCACCGCCCGTTCCACCCGTGCCGTGGTGTCGCCGCCGGTGGCCAGGGCGAAGATCAGCCCGATGTCGCTGGACCAGACGCTGAAGATGTCGTGGTCGGCGGCCGGCACCCCGAGCAGCTCACCCATCACCGCCAGCGGCAGCCGGTTGGCGAAGGCGTCGACGAAGTCGGCGCTCTCGATCTCGTCGGCCAGCGCTTCGGCCGTCGATCGGATGAACGGCCGCAACCGGTCGATCGTGCGCGGGGTGAACGAGCGGCCGACCAGACCGCGGAGCCGGCGGTGGTCGGCACCGTCCCGGTTGACGATCATCGGGGCCCACCAGTCGTGGATCGGCCCGGCGGTGATCCCGTTGCGCTGCAGGTAGCCGTCGCCGCCGTGGTCGAGCCGGCGATCGCGGAGCAGCTCCTGCGTCTCGGCGTAGCGCAGCACCAGCGGGCCGAGCGGGCTGTCGGCATGCCAGCCGGCCGCCTGGGCGGCGAACACCTCCGGCGCGGTGAAGTCGAACGCCGGATCGACAACGTTGAGGAACGGCATGAGCCGAGTGTGTCGTACCGGTCACCAAGAGCGGAATGCCTCAGGGCCGCCAGCGGGGGCCGTGGATCTGGCCGTGCAGCCGTTCCATCCGCTCGTCGAGGCGGGCGGCGTCGGTGGCGGCCGCGGTCAGCTCGTCCTTCAGCTCCGGCGGCACGTCCTCCTCGTACTTGTAATAGATCTTGTGTTCGAGGCTGGCCCAGAAGTCCATCGCCACGGTGCGCAGCTGCACCTCCACCGGGACGGTGACCACCCGGTCGGAGAGGAAGACCGGGATCTCCACGATCAGGTGCAGGCTGCGGTAGCCGTTGGACTTGGGTTCGGCGATGTAGTCCTTGGTCTGCAGCAGCGTGACGTCCTGCTGGCGGGTGAGCATGTCGGCGACCGTGTAGACGTCCGAGACGAAACTGCACACGACCCGGACGCCGGCGATGTCGCGGATCCGGGCGCGCACCGCGTCCAGCGCCTGCGGGCAGCCGATCCGGCGGGCCTTCGCGGTGAGGCTGTCCACGGTCTTGAGCCGGGTGTTGACGTGCTCGATCGGGTTACCGCGCCCGCGGTGCGCCAGCTCCTCGGCCAGGATCGTGATCTTGGTGCCGATCTCGGCCAGCCCGAACTTGTAGACCAGCATGAAGTGGCGCAGCTCGTCGGCCTGCCACCGCAGTGGCTCGATGTCGGTGCCGGGCACCGGCACCAGCGCGGACCGGTCGGTGGTCACTGTCTCGTCTCCCGGCGTGTTCCTGCGTCGTGCGACGCGCGCCACCACCGTATGCGGCCCGTGCACCCCTTGGTGGTTCATTCGGGCGGCGCTCGGTCGGTGGATGGTTCCCTCCACCTGCAGGCCGGATAGATGCTACAGCGCCAGGTGAAACTCCCCGGTCACCGCGGTGGCGGTACCTGCGGGTCGATTCGGGCGCGAACACCACGGCCCGCCGCGATCGGTCGGCCACGGCATCGCCCCGGACGCCCTGAAAAACCTCGCCGACTGGCTTTTGCTGCACACCGCGTGACGGGGCAGCGCGAATCGCGCGTCGTTGTTAGGTTCCGATCGACATGATCGTCGATCTCTGAGCCGGCAAGGGGGAAGCGATGAGCGCCCGTCGTGATCGGGTCGTCGAGGTCATGCGCGCCGGGCAGGAGGCGTTCGGGCGCGCCCTCGAGGAGTGCGACGGGCCGGGCCGCTTCACCCCGCACCGCTGGAACCGGCCGGGCGGGGGTGGCGGCGAGGCCCGCATCCTCGAGGACGGCCGGGTCTTCGAGCGAGCCGGGGTCAACGTGTCGGCCGTGCACGGCGCCGAGGCGCCGGCGTCGATCGCGGCCGAGCACGGGGTGGACCCGTCGGCCGGTTTCTTCGCCACCGGCCTGTCGACCGTGGTGCACCCGCGTAATCCGCACGTGCCGTCGTTCCACGCCAACTTCCGATACTTCGAGATGGGCGCGGACACCTGGTGGTTCGGCGGCGGCGCCGACCTGACCCCCGCCTACGGGTACGCCGAGGACGCGGCCCATTTCCATCGCACCCTCAAGGACTACTGCGACGAGCACGACCCGGCGCTCTACCCCGAGGCCAAGGCCGCCTGCGACGAATACTTCTACCTGCCGCACCGGCGGGAGACCCGCGGGGTGGGGGGCATCTTCTTCGACGGCCTGCACCCGGCGGGCCCGGACGGCTGGGAACGCGGCCTGACCCTGGCCGCCCGCGGCATCGAAACCCTGGCGGCGGCCTACCTGCCGATCGTGCGGCGGCGCACCGGCCGGCCGTACGGCGAACGCGAACGCCAGTGGCAGCTCTACCGCCGCGGCCGCTATGTGGAGTTCAACCTGGTCTACGACCGCGGCACCCGGTTCGGCCTGCAGACCGGCGGCAACATCGAGGCCATCCTGATGTCCCTGCCTCCGCTGGCCGGCTGGGCGTTCGACGTCCAGCCCACTCCGGGCAGCCCCGAGGCGGAGATGCGCGACCGGTTCCTGACGCCGCGGGACTGGGTTTCGGAGGATGCCCCCGTAGGGTGACGGGTGCCTCCCGGATGAGTGATATATCGTTGCGGTGCTGCCCCAGCCCCAGGTAGTGCGCCAGTTCTCACTAGGTGCCGTGGAGCAGCTGTGGCCATCGAAGACCGCCCGAAGAACTATTCATCGACCGTACGACCAGGTCTGCCGCTCGAGTCTCCGTACCTCCTGACCGCCGTCACCGAACGTCTCGACGCGGGGGTGGCCGTCACCGGTGATCCCGGCCTGGCGGTGATCGAGGTCGCGGCGTTCGGTCGATGGTCGCCGCAACTGGGCGAACAGGTTTCCGCCGCCCTGCGGATGTGCCTGGCCGGGCCGTCCGCCTCGATCATCGTCGACCTGACCGGCCTGGAGGATCCCACCGGGGCGAGCCTGTCGTTCTGGCTGGCGCTGTGGCGGCAGGCCCGGTTCGGTGCCGAGGCGGTGCACCTGGCGTTCTGCCTGCCCGCCACCACGGCGTTGAGCCGGCGCCTCCGGAATCACCAGGGGCCACAGCCGCGGGTGCTGGACACCGTGGCCGCAGCGCGCATGGCGATCGCCGACCGGATGTCCCGCGCCGACCGGCTGCAGACCCGCCTGGACCCCCAGCCGGTCTCCATCCGGGCCGCCCGCAACCTGGTCATGCAGGCGTGCCACGCCTGGCACCTGCCGGGGCTGCTGGAGGACACCTGGCTGGTGGTGTCCGAGCTGGCCGCCAACGCGGTCGAACACGCGTGCACCGACTTCATCGTCACCGTGGCCCGTGGCGGCACCGGCCTGCACGTGGCGATTCATGACTGCGTCAGCCGGTTCCCGCGCCCGAGCGGATCGGAACTCGCCGGCCCGCAGGCCTCGCTCGGCGAACGGGGGCGAGGCCTGCGGCTGGTGCACACGGTCGCCGCGGCGTGGGGTGCCATGCCGACGCGAAACGGCAAGGTGGTGTGGGCGACGGTGATGTGACCTCACCGGCCGGTAACCCGGCCGCGCGCTGGGTAAGACGGTGGCGTGTCGGATCCGGGTGTCGGGCGGTGGGTGCGGGGGATTCGTCGCCGCGTCGGGTGGCTGGATCACCTGATCCGGGCCGGCGTGCGGTACGACCAGGCCGACGGTGGCCGGCTCGCCGCCGCGGTGACGTACTACGCCTTCTTCGCCACGTTCGCGCTGGGACTGCTGGGCGTCGCGGTCTTCGGCTTCGTCCTGGACGACCCGGGGGTGTTGCGGTCGGTCGAGCGGTACGTCGCGGAGGACCTGCCCCGCCTCGACGTGCAGGCGTTGCGCAACGCCCGGGGGACCGTCGGGGTCATCGCGTTCATCGGCCTGCCGATCACCGGATGGTTCTGGGTCGACGCGTTGCGTTCGTCGATCCGGCGGATGTGGCGGCTGCCGGAGTACCCCGGCAATTTCATCGTCCGGGTGCTGGTGGATCTTCTGGTGCTGGCCGGGCTGGGGTTGCTGCTGGCCGCCTCGCTGGCGGTGGCCTACCTGACCACCACGGCCGCGAACCGGCTGGTCGACGCGGCGGACACCGGCGTCGACCTGTCCCGATGGCTGCTCAGCGGGGTCGGGTTCCTGGTGGCAATCGGGGTGAACACCGTTCTGGCCTGCGGTGCGCTGACCGGGCTGCCCCGAGTCCGGATGCCGTTGCGCCGGCTGCTCGGCCCGGCGCTGCTGGTGGCGCTGGCCCTGGAACTGCTCAAGACGCTCGGCCGCCTGTACGTGCAGCACACCGAGGCCAACCCGACCTATCAGCTGGTCGCCGGCTCGGTCGGACTGCTCGTATTCCTGAACGCGATCAATCAGACTGTCCTGTTCGCGGCGGCCCTGACGGCGACGAGTAACGCGGGTCATACCTCCGACCTGGCGGCCGAGGACGAGCAACCGGCGTGACCCGCGTTAGTGTCGCGATCATGTCTGTTGCTCTTTCGCTGCTCGATCTCGCCTCGGTGCAGACCGGGCGGTCCGTGCGGGACAGTTTCGCGGCCTCCGTCGACTTGGCCCGCGCGGCCGAGCGCAGCGGCTTCCGCCGAGTCTGGTACGCCGAGCATCACAACATGCCGGTCATCGCCTCCTCGGCGACCAGCGTGCTCATCGGGCACATCGCCGACCGGACCGAGTCGATCCGGCTCGGGGCCGGCGGGGTGATGCTGCCCAACCACTCGCCGCTGGTGATCGCCGAGCAGTTCGGCACCCTGGCCACGCTGCACCCGGGGCGCATCGACCTGGGGCTCGGCCGGGCGCCGGGCAGCGACCAGAACACGATGCTCGCGCTGCGCCGCAACCCGGCGTCGGCCGACTCGTTCCCGGAGGACGTGCTGGAGTTGCAGGGTTACCTGAGCGGGCACAGCCGGGTGCCGGGGGTGCAGGCCGTGCCGCGGGCCGACGAGGTGGTGCCGCTCTACATTCTCGGATCGTCGATGTTCGGTGCCCGGCTGGCCGCTCAGCTGGGCCTTCCGTACGCTTTCGCCTCGCATTTCGCCCCGGACCTGCTGCACCAGGCGGTGGACGTCTACCGGGACACGTTCCGTCCTTCGGAGCAGCTTTCCCAGCCGTACGTCATAGCCGGGGTCAATGTCTTCGCGGCCGAGGACCATGACCTGGCGGTGCGGCAGAAGACCGTGGCCTACCGGCAGCGCACCCGCGCCTTCCTGCGCCGGGGCAATTTCACCGACGCCGAGATCGACGCGTTTCTGGCCTCGCCGAACGGCGCTCAGCTGGCCGGGATGACCCGGTACACGGCGGTCGGCACGCCGGACGAGGTGCGCGACTACCTCGTGGCGTTCGCGGCGGGTTGCCACGCGGACGAGCTGATCACGACCCATCAGGCGCCGGAGCCGGCGGATCGGGTCCGGTCGGTCGAGCTCACCGGTCAGGCGTTCGCGGAGTCGGCGGGCCAGGCCGGTCAGCAGGAGGCTCGTCCTGCGACGTGACCGGCCGCGTCGCACCATGGGGGTATGACTACTTCCATCGACAGGGTGACGGCCGGCGAGCAGGCTCGGGCGGCCATCTACGAGCACGGCATCACCGCTCTGCCCGGTGCCTTCGACGTGGCCTGGGCGGACGCGATGCGCGAGGACATCGAGGCCGCGTTCGCCGAGGCCGTCGACCGGCCGGGCGGTGCGGTGGGCCGGGGACCGCACCGTTACTACGTGGAGATCCACCCCGAGCAGCTGCGCGGCTTCGCCGACCTGGCCGGCCACCCCTGGGTCGACGCCGTCTGCACGGCCGTGCTCGGCGCGGACTACCAGATCGTGGAGCTCGGCTTCGACATCCCCTTCGCCGGTGCCGTCCACCAGCCGTGGCACCGTGACTTCCCGATGCCCGAGGTGACCCGGACGGAACGCCGGCTGAACTCGCTGGCCTTCAACCTCACCGGGGTCGACACCACCGACGAGATGGGCCCGTTCGAGATCGCGCCCGGCACCCAGTTCGACGACGAGCCCGACTTCGACCACGGCATGTTCCCGCCGAAGGCCCGGTACGAGCGCTACGCCGAGCGCGCCGTGCGTAAATACCCGAAGCGTGGGGACATCTCGGCCCGGTCGGCGCTGACCATCCACCGGGGCACGGCCAACCGTTCGCCGTCGGCCCGCCCGGTGCTGGTGCTCGGCGTCGACGCGGCCGACGCCACCAACAGCGACAAGCACGACCTGGCGGTCACCGAGAAGTACTGGGCGGAGCTGCCCGGCGCGATCCGCCGGCATCTCGCCTGCCCGATCGTGGACCGGCTCACCCCGATCACCCAGAAACACACCATCGAGGGACTGGTGATGGGGGAGGCTTAGTTTCAATAACGTTTCGAAGGTATTGATGAAAATCACCGCTGGGTTCATCCCGCTCTGTAACGTCGCTCACTGATCGGCTTATTCAGTAGGCAACATCACGCCCGATAGTTTTCGGCGAATTTACCTGGCGCCCGTTTGCCTGCAGGTCAGCGCGGTTGCGAGGAATCGATCAAGAAATTTGCGTTAAGCCGACCGTAATGTGACCCAGAAGAAATGTTTTGCCGATGCTCGCGGATCCGGCCGCTTTCCTGTTCTCTTGGTATCGGCACCGAATTCACGGTGCTGGATATCAACAATCCGGGGAGCATCCATGACGGCAACGTCCCCTACGCCGGCTCGGCTGGCCTGGCGGCCGCTGCAACGGTCGACGCGCGTCGCGATCATCGCCGCTCTCGCCGCAACCGTGTTCTACCAACTGTTCCTGCTGAACCCGGCGTACCGCGGACCGGGCTGGCTCTGGATCACCATGCTGGCCGCCGAGGGGCTGACCGCCCTGCACCTGGTGGGCACCTGGTGGACGATCCTGGCCCACGACGACCGGGCCGAGGCGGTGGACGCCACGGTCTGGCGCAACCGGCTGCGGGCCGGCGCCGACGTCCCCACGATGGACGTGTTCATCACGGCGTACGGCGAGGAGCCGGCGCTGGTCGAGCGCACCGTGCTCGCCGCGCGCGACATGGACCTGGAACACCGCACGTTCCTGCTCGACGACGGCGACAGCGACGAGCTGCAGCGGATCGCGGCGGACGCCGGCATCGGTTACCTGCGGCGACCGGGCGGCGCGCACGCCAAGGCCGGCAACGTCAACGCCGGGCTGGCCCGCACCGACGGCGAATATGTCGTCATCCTCGACGCCGACCACGTGCCCGAGCCGGGTTTCCTGATCAGCATCCTGCCGCACTTCCAGGACCCGGACGTCGCGTTCGTGCAGTCCCCGCAGTCGTACACCAACAACGTCAACCTGGTCGCCACCGGTTCCGGTGAGGCGCAGCGCATTTTCTACGAACTCGTCTGCCCGGGTAAGAATCATTTCAACGCCGCATTCTGCGTCGGCACCAACGTCATGTTCCGGCGTACGGCGCTGGACAGCATCGGTGGCATCTGGACCGGCAGCAACTCCGAGGACATCTGGACCTCGATCGAACTGCACAAGCGTGGCTGGAAATCGATCTACGTGCCCCAGGTGCTGGCCCGCGGGCTGGCGCCGGAGGACGTCTCCTCCTACCTGAAGCAGCAGCTGCGCTGGGCCGGCGGCGGTTTCGAGGTGCTGCTCAAGGGCCGGCTGTTCAAGCGCGGCATCGGCCTGACCATCGACCAGCGCCTGCAGTACCTGTTCTGCGGCACGCACTACCTGCTGTCGGTGGCGATGCTGACGTTCATGCTGTTCCCGGCGCTCTACCTGCTCTTCGCGCTGAGCCCGATCCGCGCCGACGGCGTCGCCTGGGCCACCCACTACCTGCCGTTCCAGGCGGCCGTGCTGCTGGTCACCTGGCTGCAGTCGGGCGGGTTCAAACTGTCCGCGATCGTGGCCAGCATCGGCGCGGTGCCGGTGCACCTGCGGGCGCTCGGCGGTGTCCTGATCGGGCGGCCGGCGAAGTGGAAGGTCACCAACGCCGGTGGCCAGGGCGCCCGGTCGCTGTGGGCGGTCATGCCGCTGTTCGCTCTGCTCGTGCTCAACGCCACCGCCATCGTGGTCGGTGTGCTGGTGATGGCCGACCCGGCGCCGACCTGGCTGTCGGTCGGCTGGGCCGGCATGATCGTTCTGATTCTCGGCCGGATGATCCTCGAATCGATCACCGGCGGCCGGATCCGGCACCGCGGCGCGGTACCGGCCGTGCCCTCGCTCGCGCCCGCCGGCGCTGAGCTCGACAACCGGCCGCAGCCTGTCGCGGCCGTCGCCTGAGCCATCCTGCCGAGAGAGGCACGATCATGACCACCACCATCGAAGCTCCCGTCGAAACCGAATTCGAAACGCCGCCGCGGCCCAGAAAACACCGATTGCGGAAGGCCCTGCGGGTCACGCGTACGATTCTCGTTGTCTTGATCTTGCTGGCCGCGGCCGTGATCGGCGGCACCTACGTCGTGCGGCAGCGCCTCGCCGAGCGGACCATGGTGGATGCCGGCACGGCCGTCCTGACCGCGCAACCGATCACCGTCGGCTCGGCCGACGCCGCCGTCGTCAACCGGGTGCTGGTCGCCGAGCGGAAGAGCGTCACCGCCGGCACCGTCCTGGCCGCGGTCACCCTGACCTCGGACGGGGGAGCGCCGCGGGTGCAGGAGCTGAGGGCGCCCGCCGCCGGCATCGTCACCGAGATCAACGTCGCGCCCGGGCAGATCGCCCGCGCCGGTGAACCCATCGTCACCCTGTACGACCCGGCCAAGCTGTCCTTCCAGGTCGACGTGCCGCTCGAGACGCTGCGCCAGTTGCGGCTCGGGATGACCGCCTACGTGAGCGGGCCCGGCCTGCCCGGCCGGATCACCACGAAACTGCAGGAGGTCGAGGCCCGGGTCGACACCCAGACCACGGCCACGCCGGACCTGCTCACCGTCGTGCTGCGCCCGGAGCCGTCGGCGCTCGCGACCGTGCGGACGCTGGTGCCGGGTCTGCGCTTCGACGTGGTGGTCGACACCACCACGGCATCCGGCGGAATCCCGGCGGTGAACAGCGCGTGAGCCGCCGAATCATCGCTCTCGCGGCGGTGGCCGCGTTGACGGCCTGCAGCGGTTCCGGCCCCGCGCCGGCCGCCACCGGCCCGCTGATGGAGGAAGCCGCGGCGCCGCGGCTCGGTGTTCCCGCGGTGACCGGCCGCGGGAGCATCGCCGGCACGCTGCCGGCCGCCTCCGCCCCGACCAAGGCGCCGGTCCAGGCCGGCGACCTCGCCGGCCAGGCGCTGCCCACCAACCAGTGGTGGAGTTCCGCGCTGACCGGGCCGCGCACCCAGCCGATCTGGGCGCACCCGCTCGCCGTGCAGGCCGCGGCGGGCGGGGTGCAGATCAGCGGCGCGGCCGTCACCGCCTCCGCGAACGCCATCATCACCCCGTTCCTGCCCGCCCTCACCGCCGGCACCGCCACCGGCCCGGTCAGCGTCGTCTCCTACGGCGCCTTCCACGTGGTCCTGCGGGTGGGTCAGGTCGAGGTCACGCTGGTGCAGGGCAGCCCGGTGGTGTGGCTGCGCTTCACCGGCGCGGCGCCCACCCTGACCGGCGCCTTCCAGGACGTCGGCAGTTCGGGCACCCGGGCCCGGCTCGACATCGCGGGCGGGCGCTGGGATGTGCTCGGCACCGGTCTGACGCTGAGCGGATCCACCGTCACCGGGACCGGCGAGCAACTCGCCGTCGCCCGGGTGCCGGCCGGGGCCGACCGGGCGACCTGGGAGAAGGCGAGCACTCCGGATCCGGTCGTGCGGACGACGGCCGCGATGGCGTACGACGAGAAGGCGGGCACGGTCAGCCAGACGCTCACCGCCGAGCGGGCCGGCGGCGGCACCGGAGCGTGGGCGCTGCTGCCGCACCAGCAGGCCGGGCAGACCACGATCCCCGGCACCTACCCGGACGCGCGTGGCACGATGTCCCTGGTCACGGCCTCCTCGATACGGGTCACCGTGCCGATGCCGGGGCTGCTGACCAGCGTGCCGAAGGTGCCGCTGAGCGCGGCGGCGACGAAGGCCGTGCTGGCCGACCTGGACCGGGACCTGGCCGACCCGCCCGGCGCCGGCGGCAGCTACTTCGGGCTCAAGGAGCTCGGCCGGCTGGCCACCGTCGCCGAGGTGGCGGCCGCGGCCGGCGCCGACGCACAACGCACGAAGGCGCTCGACCGGCTGCGGCCCCAACTGGTCGACTGGCTGACCTACGGCGGACCGTCCGACGGGCGCTACTTCGGCTACGACAAGGTGTGGGGCGGCCTGATCGCGGTGCCCGCCGAATTCGGCGCCAACGACTACAACGACCACCATTTCCAGTACGGCTACCTGGTGCGCGCCGCCGCGGTGCTGGCGTCGGCCGACCCCGGGTTCGCCCGCGACTACGGCGACGTGGTCGACCTGATCGTCGGTGACTACGCCGGCTCGAAGACGGCCGGTCTCCCGCCGTTCCGGGCGTTCAACGCGTACCTCGGCAGCTCGGCCGCGTCCGGCTTCGCGCCGTTCGCCGACGGCAACAACCAGGAGTCGTCCAGCGAGGCGGTGGCGGCCTGGGAGGCGGTGGTCCGCTGGGGCCTGGTCCGCGGCAACGCGGAGATGACCGGGTACGGCGTCACCCACTACGCGATGGAGGCGGCGACGGCCCGGATGTACTGGCTGGGCGAGGGGCTGACCCGCCCGGCCGGGTACGCGCACACCACCGCCGGCATCGTGTGGGACGCGAAGATCGACTATGCGACGTGGTTCGACCCGAAGCCGGAGTCGGTCCTCGGGATCCAGCTGCTGCCGCTGACCGCGGGCTCGTTCTACCGAGGGCCGTCGGCCACCCGCGAGCGGGAGCTGGGCGACAAGCCCGTGGTCTGGGGCGACCTGTTCGCCGCCGACCTGGCCCTGTCCGACCCGGCGGCCGCCCGCCGCCGGCTCGACGCCGGAGTCACCCGGGAGGAGAGCACCAGCCGGGCGATGGTGCGGTACTGGGTCGAGGCGCTGGTGGTGCTCGGGCCGCCGAAGCCCGGCGCCGCCCAGCCGGTCGGGGCGCTGGCGTTCGGTTCGCGGGTGGCCGGGGCGCCCGCCGGATAATCGTCTGTCGCCGCGCCGGCCGGGTCGAAGCGGAGTAGGGTTACCGCAGGACTCGGCCGGCGCATCGCGTCGACGACCAGCGCACCTCCACCGCCTGGACCCCGCGGGTAATACCTGACGTCCGGCGTGTCACCAGAGGTGTCGCCTCTGCCAAACCGGGCGGCCGTCGGCATGACCTACCCGGCAAGGACGCTCCTCATGGAAATCGACGCCCTGACCTACCCCGCCGATACGCGAACCGCGGCCCTGGCGCTGGCCGATGCCGCGGAGACCGCCGGTTACGCTCCCTCGATCCGCGACACCCAGCCGTGGCGGTGGCGGCTCACCGGTGACACCCTCGACCTGCATCTGGTTCGCAGCCGCGTCCTGCCGGACTCCGATCCCGACGGTCGGCTGGCCACCCTGAGCTGCGGTGCGGCCCTGCACCACGCCCGGATCGCGATGGCCGCGCACGGCTGGCAGATCACGGTGAACCGGATGCTGCAGGGCGCCGATCGTGATCTGCTCGCCCGGCTGCACGTCCACCGGCGGGCGCCGGCCGACCTTCCCGCCGCGAGGCTGCTCCGCGCGATCCCGGCCCGGGGCGCCGTCGTCCGGTCCCCGGCCGACGGCACCCCGGTGGACCGGGCCGCCCTGACGGCGATCACCACCGCTGTCATGACCGAGGACACCCGGCTCTACGAACTGCGGGCCGACCAGGCAGGCGACGCGGACACCGTCCTGCTGCACGCCGCGCACGACGAACCGTTCGACTGGCTCCGGGCCGGCGAAGCACTCTCCGCCGGCTGGCTCACCGCCACCGGACACGATGTCTCGGTCACGCCGGACAGCGTCCTGATCGAGACCGTCGCCACCCGCCGGGCGTTGCGCGCGATGATCGCCGACACCGGCTTTCCCTGCCTGATCCTCCGCCTCGGAACGGCCGGTCCCGCCGGTGCCGGCGTGCCGCACACCTTTCGCCGGCCGGCCGACCAGATCATCGAACGGTACTGACCTGCGCCTTTACCTGCCGGTCCAGGGGCTGCACATGATGGCCGCCGCCTGATCCCACCCGAGCCATTTTCCGGTACGCGGCTCGCCCGGTGCGCTGGTTTCGAGGGGGAACCGGCTCACCGGGCAGTCGTGCCGACGCCGACCCGCAGACCGGCCCGGGCCGCCGACCGGACGTCATTGGACGGCGGGCGACCCGGGTGTCTAGGACTTGACGGGATAGCGGCCGATCGTGTCGAGGTGCCGCAACGCCTGCGCGTACGACGGGATCAGGCCGGTCTCCAGGTAGGACACCTGGTGGTCGCGGCAGAAGGCCTGGACGACGGGCTGAGCGTGGCGCAGGTTGCCGCGCGGCATCGACGGGAACAGGTGGTGCTCGATCTGGTAATTGAGACCGCCGAGGGTGAAGTCGGTGAGCCAGTGGCCACGCACGTTGCGCGAGGTGAGGACCTGCCGGCGCAGGTAGTCGGCGTCGTCGGCGGCGCTGAGCGGGGGCATGCCCTTGTGGTTGGGCGCGAAGGAGCAGCCGAGATAGAGGCCGAACAATCCCTGGTGTATCGCGATGAACGCGACCGCCTTGCCGGGCGAGAGAACCAGAAAGACCAGCGCCAGGTACGCGACCACGTGCACCCCGATGAGCAGCGCCTCGCGCCACCGCGGCCGGTCCCGCTCGTTCCGGAGATATCGCACGCTCGCGACCCGCAGGTTGAGCGACTCGAGCAGCAGCAACGGGAAGAACGTCCACGCCTGGTAGCGGTAGAACATCCGGGCGATCGGCCCGCTGGCCTCCGCCTGCCCGGTGGTGAAGATCAGCGCGCCGGCCCCGATGTCCGGGTCCTTGTCCTCGTCGTTGGGGTGGGCGTGGTGGCGGCTGTGCTTGTCCACCCACCAGCCGTAGCTGAATCCCACACCCAGGTTCGCGAACGCGACGCCGAGCAGATAGTTCGCCCGGGCTGAGCGGAAGATCTGCTTGTGCCCGGCGTCGTGGCCGAGGAACCCCAGCTGGGTCGACACGACCGCGAAGTACGCCGCCATGGCCAACTGCCACCACGAGTCGCCGATGACCAGGAACGCGGCCACTCCGGCCGCGCAGAGGACGAGAATCAGGGCGATCTGTCCGGTGTAGTAACCCGGACGCCGGTCCAGGAGCCCGGCCTGCTTGATCGTTCGAGATAGTTCCGCGTAAGCGCTACCGCGCGGGGGCGCGATCGCCTCGGTTGACTGCATGGACGCTCCAGCTCGACGCCGCCAGTGGGAAACGTCGCCGGGGTCCGGGGCGAGCAGACCTGAGTAGTACCCACGTGGGGCGCGTTCACACCGCCAACGACGCAGATGTTTGCCACCCACCGGGCCGGGCATCATGCTACCTCGGCGTATGGTCGCCATTAGGATCGCGAGATATCCAACAGGCTGCTGCCCCGGACCACGGCGGTTCCTCGGGTCAAGGAGAGGTGCGGCCGTGAGCTGTCGCGTGTTTGGAAAGGTCTGCGGCCTTTTTCCGGGTGCGGACCGTGGATGAACTGCTCGCGCGGGTCGCGCGCCTGATCGCCGACGAACCGCCGCGTACCGATGATCGGGCCGGAGTCGGTGGAGCGTTGCGCCGGTTGTGCAGCGCCGCCGGACGGTCGCTGTCCGCCTCGGGAGTGGGGGTGAGCGTGATGGGCGAGGGCGGCATGCGCGGCGTGGCCGCGGTGTCCGAGCCGCCCTACGAAGCCATCGAGGAACTTCAGTTCACCCTCGGCGAAGGTCCCTGCCTGGACGCGTTCGCCACCCGCCAGCCGGTGCTGGTCCCGGAACTGGCCGGCGCGGCGATGCATCGGTGGCCCGGGTACGCGCCGGCCGTTCACGGCTGTGGGATGCGGGCGGTGTTCGCGTTCCCGCTGCAGGTCGGTGCCGCACGTCTCGGTGTCCTCGACGTGTTCCGGGCCGAGGAGGGCGCGCTGTCGGCCCGGCAGTTCCGCCAGGCGCTGACCTTCGCCGACGTCGCGGTCACGACGTTGCTCGACGAGCAGGAACGGGCGGCCCCGGGCGCGGCGGCCGAGGGCCTCGACGAGGTGATGGGGCAGCGCGCGGAGGTGTATCAGGCGCAGGGCATGGTGTCGGTGCAGATGGGCATATCCCTGGTCGACGCGCTCGCTCGGCTGCGCGCACACTCCTACGCCGAGAACCGTCCGCTGGGAGAGGTCGCACGCGACGTGGTGGCGCGTAGGCTGGCCTTCGACAGCGACCAGTCCGAAGAGAAACGGTAGGCCTGATGTCCACTGTTTCCGCCGCACGGCTCGCGTCCGTGTTCGTTGAGGTCGCCGACACACTCGTCGACGAGTTCGACGTGATCGAGTTCCTGCAGATGCTCACTTCGCGGGTAGCGGAGTTCTTCGACACCGCGGCGGTCGGCCTGATGCTCGCCGACCACCGCAACCGGCTCAACTTCATGGCCGCGTCCGACGAGAACGCCCGGCTCATGGAGCTCATTCAGCTGCAGTACGACGACGGTCCCTGCCTGGACGCCTTCCGCACCGGCCACCCGGTGACCAACGTGAACCTCGCCGTTGCCGAGAGCCGATGGACCAAGTTCGCGCCCCGCGCGTCCGAGGCCGGCTTCCACTCGGTGCACGCGTTCCCCCTGCGCCTGCGCAAGGAGGTGATCGGCGCGATGGGCGTCTTCGCCGGTGCCGTCGAGCTCGACGAGTCGGACTCCCACATCGTGCAGTCGCTGGCCGACGTCGCCGTGATCGGACTGCTTCAGGAACGCGCCATCCGCCGCGGCGAGGTCCTCACCGAGCAACTGCAGAAGGCCCTGAACAGCCGGGTCATCATCGAGCAGGCCAAAGGCATCATCGCGCAGACCCGAGGGATGACCCCCGATGAGGCGTTCGTCGTGATCCGTGACTACGCCCGCAGCCACAACCGGCGCCTCGGCGACGTCGCCAACCGCATCGTCACCGATCTGCCCGTGGCGGCCGACCTGACGTAGTTCCGGCGATCGGGCTCAGCTCAGTTCCGGGTCCATCTCGTGGCGAAGCCGGCGGAGTGAGCGCGCGACCAGGCGGGACACGTGCATCTGGGAGATTCCCACTCGCCCGGCGATCTCGGCCTGGCTGAGGTTGCCGTAGAAGCGCAGGGTCAGGATCGTCCGTTCCCGCTCGTCGAGGACCGCCGCCATCGCGGGGCCGAGCGCAACCCGGGCCTCCACCAGGTCGTACTCGTGGTCCTCGTCGCCGAGAGTGTCGCCCAGCTCGTGCCGGCCGTCGTGGCTGACCGGCGCGGACAACGACGTCGCGGTGTAGAGGAGGGCACCCTCGATGCCCTCCAGCACGGTCTCCTCGCTGACACCCAGGTGCGCGGCGACGTCGGTCACGGTCGGCGACCGGCCCAGCGTCTGGGTCAGCTCGCCGTTGGCCGCGGTGATCGCGAGTCGCAGCTCCTGGAGCCGGCGCGGTACCCGGATCGCCCAGGTCCGATCGCGGAAGTAGCGCTTGATCTCGCCGACGACGGTCGGGATGGCGTAGCCGGCGAAGTCGACTCCGCGGCCGGGGTCGAACCGGTCGACCGCATTGATCAGGCCCACGATGGCGGTCTGGACGAGGTCATCGACGTGTTCGCCGCGGCGGCAATATCGGGCGGCGAGGCGCCGGGCCAGGGGCAACCACGCCTCGATGGCCCGATCCCGCAGGGCCGGGCGCGCCGGGTGCCCGGCGGGCAGAGCAGCCAGGGCCGTCAGAAGTTCGCCCGGCGAGGTTGACTCGAAGGCGCGATGACCAGTCGACTCGAGCATGGATCCCCCTTGAGAAAGGAAGCATCGCCATGCCGAGGTCTGGGGCAGCAGGCCCCGTCCGGGGCCGGCACGACCAACACTAGACCCGTCCGGACCCGCTGGAGCCGATCAGTCGCGAGAACTCAGGAAACGTGCTCGATGCCGGCGAGCAATTCGGGCGCGCGCCGCTTGTTGTTGCTGTCGGCCGCGGCGGTCAGCGCGGCGTCGGCCGAGGCCGGGCTCGCGTCCGGCGGGACTACCAGCAGGTCGAATCGGTCGCGCCCGAATTCGCTCACCACGGTGATCAACCCGGCCGGCTGGGAGGTGTACCACCCGAGGTTCACCCGGCGGGAACCGGTGGCGGCCCGCCGGGCATGCGGGAGGTCCCACTCGGCGGCGTTCAGCAGCATGTGGGTGATCTCGCCGCGGGCGTCGCCCAGGGCGTCGACCAGCCGGGGGAGTTCGTCGGCCGCGTTCTTCGACCGGGGCCACCAGGCCCCGTCGAGGACGGTGGTCCGGGAGGAATTCGGATCCAGCCGCAGACGCATGTCAGTAGTGGTCGATGTCATCAGGAAGCCTCTCGCTCGACGACGTCCGCCCTCAGGGGCGGGCGCGATGCGCTCGTCGGAGAAAGTCGAGATGCCGGTGTAGCCCCATCCTACGCGCTTCCCCGGCGGCCTGCGCGTACCGTGGGTGGCGACCGGCGGCTCCGCCGCCGGCGCGTGTCATCACCGGCCTCGGTGGACCTCGTCCTCGCCCCTTCCCCGGGTTGGGCCCCGCGCCCGCGTTGGTCCCCGACGATGGGAACCTCTTCATGGCTTCACCCCCCTTGCTCGCGTCGCCCCGTGTGCGGTTCGAGCCCGTCTGGTTCCACCAGACATTGCTCGACGGCAGTTGGTGTCCGGAGTCGGCCGATCCGAGCGTGGAACTGCCCGTGATGCTGCCGATCCTCCAGGAGGCGCGCGGTCCGGTGTCTCGGCTGCTGCTCAGCGCCGCGGGCTGGTCGGCCCGCCCGCACCAGGTCGTCGTGGGCGGCCGGACGATCAGCGTCGGTTACTGCTCCGATCTGTCCCCGTCGCTGATGATCGTGCGCTGCGCCGGTGGTGATTCGTTCAGCCTGCGCGTCGCGCCAGGCCCCATTCCCGCGCAGCGGGCCGGGTCCTAGCCCGCCGCCGCGCCGGCCGCCCAGCACGGCGGCTGGGCCGGCGACGACACCGCTCTGCTCGTCCTTCGCGTTCCGCCGCGCGCCTGATCTTCTTATGTGGCATGCCGCCGAATCGCCGGCTTTGACAATTGCGCGCATGCTCGGTGAATGGCGCATCCGGCAATTGTCGAAGTCGATATCGAGACACTGGCACGCGGAGCGGCCGCGGGTGATCCGCTCGCGCTGAACGCTCTCCTGGCCGCGATCCGGCCGGAAACCCTCCGGCTGTGTGCGCGCTTCCTGCCGAACCGCGAGGACGCGGAGGAGGCGTGCCAGGACGCGCTGTGGGCGGTGACCCGCGGCATCGCGAGCTTCCAGGGCCGCTCCACGTTCCGGACCTGGCTGTACGGCCTCACCGCCAACCGGGCGCGGTCGACCTACCAGGCCATGCGCCGCCGTTACGACGGCGAGGCGGGTGGCGCGCCGCTGCCCGACCCGCCCGACCCGCGACGGACCAGCGTCGTCGCCGGCACCCGGCTGGACCTGCTGGACGCCCTCGACGAGCTGCCCGCGGAGTACGCGGAGGCGGCCACCCTGCGGGACGTCCTCGGCCTCGGATACGCCGACATCGCCGCGCTGCTCGACGTGCCGGAGGGAACCGTGAAGTCGCGGATCCACGAGGCCCGGCGGCGCCTTCGTCTCCGGCTGAGCGACTACCGGTAAATGACCTTGCGAAACCGCGAACAAAAGGGGGTGCCGGCGTGACCAACAGAGTGACCGAGCAAGAAGTCGACGAAAGAGAGTCGTTATGTGTCACTCGAAATTCCGCCGGATCGCGGCCACCGGTGCACTCGCCCTGATCGCCGCGATTCCACTGGCCGCCTGCGGCGGCCCGGCGGTGTCACCACGGCCCGCGGAGGCGGCCACCCCCCGGACCCCGACGGCGCCGCCCAGCGCGTCGGCCGAGGCCGTGAGCCCGGCGGTCACCACCACGAGACCGGCGGCGCCGCCCAAGACCCGTACGGTCGAACCGGGCCGCACCACGACCCGGCCGAAGCCGACCTCGACCAGGTCGACCGGCAGCTGCCTGGGCGCCGTCCGGTACGACCTGGACCTGAACAACACCGTGCTGGACCTGGTCAAGTCGATGTGCTTCCACACCGGTGGGGTCCTGCGCCTGCAGGGCACCGGGCCGGGACTGGTGACCGCGACCCCCGAGTCGCTGCGGTCGAAGAGCTACGAGGGCGGCGTGGAGGACATCCGTTTCCTCCGGCCGGGAACGGTCACCGTCACCATCCCGCGGGACGAGCAGACGTACACGATCGAGGTCGTGGTCATCAGTTAGACCGCACCCGCACCCCGGCGAGCAGCGTGTCGACGAAAGCCGACGGGTTGTTCGCCGGTGGTGCGATCTGCACGTACACCAGCCCGGTGGCGGCCGCCTCGACCAGCGGGCCGCGCCGGCCCGGGCAGAGGTAGGCGGCGATCACCCAGTCGATGCCGGCCAGCCGGCTGTGCCGCACCGGTTCCGGCGTGCAGTCGGCGTGCGGAATGCGGGCGACGAAACCGTCCGGTGAGCCGCCGTCGCGGGTGAACCAGAGGAACGCGCCCCGGACGGCGTCGTCGGTGCGCCAGCGGGCCGGGTCGGGGGAGATCAGCAGCGCCGGCCCGGACCATCGGCCGGCCTGGGCCTGCCAGCCCGCCGGGAGGCGTACGGAGATCCGGCCGGTCGGGTCCACCGCCGTCCCCGACTCCGGCGAGAAACGGCGGCCCACCGTGTCGGACGCGAGCACGGACACCGCGGCCGCCGACGCGAACACCATCGTCACCCGGGCCGCGCGGGCGATGGGCTTCGTGGCGGTGGCCCGGTCCAGGGCCGCCGCCATCGCCCGGGCATCCCGGTAGCGGCCGGCCGGCCGCTGCGACGTGGCGGTCCGGAGCACCTCGGCGACCTTGCGCGGCACGCCGGGGCGGAGCCGCACCGGCCCGTCCGGTTTACGGCGCACCGGTGCACCGAGCAGCCGTATCCCGAGCTGGCCCAGGCCGTAGACGTCGGTGCGCCGGTCGACGATCGCCAGCGGTTCGTCCTGCTCGGGTGCCATGTAGCCGGGCGTTCCCGCCCGGGCGGTCATGCCGGAGGCGGTGGCGAGCGCTTTGGCCAGCCCCAGATCGGCGACCAGGACCTGCTCGACGCCCTCGCGCCGGGAGCGGAACAGGATGTTTCCCGGCGTCAGGTCACGATGGATGATGCCGTGATCGTGCAGCACCGCGACGCCATCGCAGATGGCTCGCAACAGCGGTGTGGCCTGCCGGGTCGGGATCGGTCCGCGGGCCAGTCGATCGCGGAGGCTGCCGCCGTCCGCCCAGCCCATCACCGAGTACGGCCGCCCGTCGGGTAACTCACCGAGGGCGTGCACCGAGACGATGCGTTCGTCGTTCAATTGCCAGAGCATGCGGGCTTCATCCAGGAAGCGCTCCCGGATGCGCAGGTCGTGGCTCCAGTTCTCGGCCAGCACCTTGATCGCCACACGGGCGCCGAGCGCCGCGTCGTATCCCAGCCAAACGGTCGCGAAGGAACCGATGCCGAGCAACCGCTCGATGCGGTACGACCCGATCCGGACCGGAGAGGTCACCACGGATCGAGCATAGAGTGCCGGCGCCGTGCCGGCCGGTCGAGCGACCGGCCGTCACCAAGCCGCTGGATCAGACCGGGCGGATGTTCTCCGCCTGCGGGCCCTTGGCGCCCTGGGCCACGTCGAACTCGACCCGCTGGTTCTCCTCGAGGGTGCGGAAGCCCGAGGTCGCGATGGCCGAGAAGTGTGCGAACACGTCGGCGCCACCGCCGTCCGGCGTGATGAATCCGAAGCCCTTGTCACCGTTGAACCACTTGACGGTACCGGAAGCCACTATTTCTCCTTGATTTTTGCGGGACCGCACTGTGCGGAACCGCGCGCCGCCGCATCGATTTCGAAAGTGAAAACGCCTGACAGGTCGAAGATGACCCATCAGGCGTCTGAACGTCTCAGGAAATCAAAACTGCAACGGCCTAAGGCTAGCACGAGCTAAATGAGGGTCAGCGCTTCGGCATAGTGACAGGCGGTCTGATGACCCTGGCCACGCTCGGCGAGCGCGGGAATTTCGGTGCTGCATTTCTCGCGTTCGTCATCGGTGAGTTGCCCGGCGAACTTCGGGCATCGGGTCCGGAAACGGCAACCGCTGGGCGGGGTGACCGGGCTCGGTACGTCACCGGCGAGAATTATTCGTTTCCGGGTCCGTTCCTTTTTCGGGTCGGGCAACGGAATCGCCGAGATCAGGGCCTGGGTGTACGGGTGAGCGGCATTGCGGAAAAGGTCCTCCACCGGCGCCGTCTCCACGATCCGCCCCAGATACATCACCGCCACCCGGTCGGCGATGTGCCGCACCACCGACAGGTCGTGCGAGATGAACAGATAGGACAGGCCCAGCTCGTCCTGCAGGTCCTCGAGGAGGTTGATGACGCCGGCCTGGATCGAGACGTCCAGGGCCGACACCGGCTCGTCCAGCACCAGCAGCTTCGGTTGCAGGGCCAGGGCTCGGGCCACGCCGATGCGCTGGCGCTGACCGCCGGAGAACTCGTGCGCGTACCGGTTGCCGTGCTCCGGGCTCAGGCCGACCATCTTGAGCAGATCGCGCACCTTGTCCCGGCGGTAGAGGCCGTGGATGCGCAGCGGCTCGGCGATGACCTCGTTGACCGTCATCCGCGGGTCCAGCGACGCGTACGGGTCCTGGAAGACGATCTGCATCTCGCGCCGCAGCGGCCGCATCTGGCCGCGGGACAGCGGCACGATGTCGCGGTCCTGGAAGCGGATCTCGCCGGCCGTGGCCGGCACCAGGTTGAGCAGCAGGCGCCCGGTGGTGGTCTTGCCGCAGCCGGACTCGCCGACCAGGCCGAGCGTCTCGTGCGAGAAGATGTCGAAGTTGATGTCGCACACCGCGTGCACGTCGCCGACCTGGCGCCGGAGGATGCCGCGGGACCGGACCGGGAAATGCTTGACCAGCCCGCGTACGGAGACGATCGGGGTCACGAGAAAACCTCTTCGGCGGTGGCCGAGGCGAGCTCGGAGTGGAAGTGGCAGGCGGCCTGGTGGCGCGGGTTGGTGGTGGCGGTCAGAGCCGGCTCGGACTCCTCGCAGAGCTCCCGGCGCTTCGGGCAGCGCGGCCCGAACGGGCAGCCGGGCGGCAGGTTGAGCAGCGACGGCGGGGTCCCGGTGATCGGGATCAGCCGGGGCCGGCCGGACTCGTCGATGCGCGGCAGGCTGCCCAGCAGGCCCAGCGTGTAAGGCATCCGCGGCTGATAGAAGATCTCGTCCACGGTGCCGGTCTCGACGAGTTTGCCCGCGTACATCACGTTGACCCGGTCGGCGTGCCCGGCGATGACCCCCAGGTCGTGGGTGATCAGGACGAGCGCGGCGCCGGTCTCCTTGCGGGCTGCCTCCAGCGCCTCCAGCACCTGCGCCTGCACGGTCACGTCGAGCGCGGTGGTCGGCTCGTCCGCGATGATCAGGTCGGGGTCGTTCGCCATCGCGATCGCGATGACGACCCGCTGCCGCATGCCGCCGGACATCTCGTGCGGATAGCTGTCGACCCGCAGTTTCGGGTTCGGGATGCCGACGACCTCGAGCAGTTCGGCCGCCTGCTGCAGCGCCCGCGCCTGACCGACGGCGTGGTGCGCCCGGATCGCCTCGGCTATCTGGGTGCCGACGGTGTAGACCGGATTGAGCGAGGTCAGCGGGTCCTGGAAGATCATCGCGACCTTGTTGCCGCGGATCTTCGACATCTCGTCGTCGCTTTGGCCCAGCAGTTCCTCGCCGAGCAGGCGGATCGAGCCGGTGATCCGCGCGTTGCGGGGGAGCAGGCCCATCACGGCGAGGGAGGTCACCGACTTGCCGGAACCGGACTCGCCGACGATGCCGACGGCATCGCCCCGGCGAACCTCGTAGGAGACGCCGCGGACGGCCTGGACGGTGCCGTCCTCGGTGGGGAACCCGACGGTGAGGTCGTCGACCTCGAGGAGAACCTCGGAAGGCGCTGTCATGGCCGTACCCTCGTCTGCTTGGGGTCGAACGCGTCCCGCAGGCCGTCGCCGATGAAGTTGATGGTCAGCGCGATCAGGATGATGAACAGGCCGGGGAAGTAGAACAGCCACGGCCGGGTGTTCACCGCGTCCCGGTTGATCGACACGAGCAGGCCGAGCGAGGTGTCCGGGGCCTGCACGCCGACGCCGAGGAAGGACAGCGCCGCCTCGCCGAGGATGCCGGTGGCGATGGTCAGGGTGGCGGTGACGGTGATCGCGCCGAGGGCGTTGGGCAGCAGGTGCCGCAGGATGATCCGGGCGTTGCCCGCCCCGAGCGCCCGCGCCGCCTCGATGAACTCCTGCTCCCGCAGGGAAAGAACCACCCCACGAACCACCCGTGAGACGTACGGCCAGGTCAGCGCGCCGAGGATGATCGCGATCGACCACCACTGGCTCCCGCCGACGCCCTGGGCGGCCACCGCGGCGGCGACCGCGATGGTCGGCAGGGTGAGGATGACATCGACGATGCGCATCATCAGGAAGTCCCACCGGCCGCGGTAGAGGCCGGCGATCGCGCCCCACAGGGAGCCGAGCACCGTGCCGATCAGGGCGATCGCGAGCGCGATCTTCAGCGACTGCTGGGTCCCGCGCATCACCTGGGCCATCGTGTCGTGCCCGATCAGATCGGTGCCGAACGGATGGGTCAGCGAGGGCGGCTGGGAGAGGTCGTCGGTGATGTCGGTGAAGGTGTACGTCCACAGCAGCGGGCCGACGTAGGCGAACAGCACCACCAGCAGGAACAGGATCAGGCTGGTCACCGCGGCCCGGTGCCGCCGGAACCGGCGCAGCACCATCTCGGACTGGGTGCGCTCGCGCACGACGGATGGCGGCGTTACCGGCAGGGTGCTAGTCATGGCGGATCCTCGGGTCCAGCACCGCGTACAGCACATCGGCGATGACGTTGAAGGCGATGACGACGAGCCCGGCCAGCAGCAGCCAGCCGGCCACCGCGTTGGTGTCGGCCCGGCTGACGCCGGTGAGCAGCATGCGGCCGAGGCCGTTCCAGTTGAAGACGGTCTCGGTGATCACGGCACCGCCGAGGATCGCGGCGATGTCCAGTGCGGTCACCGTGACCAGCGGGATCAGGGCGGTCCGCAGCACGTGCTTGACCAGCACCTTGCGCCAGGTCAGGCCCTTGGCCCGGGCGAGGCGGACGTAGTCCGAGTTGAGCACCTCGAGCATCGCGGCCCGCTGGTAGCGGCTCCACGCCGCGTACGAGATGAGGGCCAGCGAGATCGTCGGCAGCACCAGGTGCCCGGCGACGTCGGCGAACTTCCCGAACGCCGACAGGTTCTCGTAGTTCTGGGACGTCTCGCCGATCGTGTAGAAGACCGTGGTGCCGGTGGCCTTGTTGTAGCGGACCGCGAAGTCCTTGAGCACGATGGCGATCCAGAACGACGGCATGGCGAGGAAGACGAAGCCGAGGAACGTGGTGGTGTAGTCGAACTTGGAGTACTGCCGGACCGCGCTGAGCACGCCGGTGAGCACGGCCAGGACCAGCGCCAGCAGCATCGCGACGAACACGAGCCGCAGCGTCACCACCGAGGAACGGGCCAGGTTGGCGCCGATGTCGTAGGAGCTCTGCACGGACTCGCCGAAGTTGCCGTGCAGCACGCCCCACAGCCAGTGGCCGTACCGGGCGAAGATGTTGTCGTCCAGGCCGAGGCGCTGGGTCTCCAGCTCGATGGTCCGGGGTGGTGCGGGCGGGTTGCGCAGCTTCAGCGGCTCGAGTGGGTCACCCGAGAGTGCCACCAGGGCGTACGCAAGGAAGGAAGCGATGATCAGGACCGGGATCGCGGCGATGAGCCGCCGCACGACGTACGCGAACATGGGGTTTCTCCATCGAAGCAGGCCGCCGGGTGCGGGAATCCCGCACCCGGCGGCACTACGGGCGCCTAGTTGGCGGTTGCCTTGAGGCCCCACTCTTCGGTGTTGAAGGTCGGTCCGGTCGACGTGGAGTTCGGCCGGATGTTCACGTAGTCGGACTTGGACACCATGAAGTTGGCCCGCTGGAACAGCGGCAGGACGTAGTAGTCCTTGGCCATCAACGCGTTGGCCTGGTTGAGCAGGTCGGCGCCCTTGGCCTCGTCGAGGCCCGCCTGGACACCCGACTTGAGCACCGCGTCGGCCTCCGGGTTGACCCAGTGGCCGTAGTTGCTGTCGCTGTCCTTGCCCCAGAGCTGCTCGGCGCCCTGGAAGAAGAACGGGGTGTTCACCCAGGCGTAGACGATCATGTCGAAGTCGCCGGAGTCGAGGGTGGCGCCGAGCGTGTTGGTGGTCTGGATGGTCATGTTGATGCCGAGCTGCTTGAGCGTCGCCTGCACCAGCTCGGCCGTGGCCGCCCGGTTGACGTTGCCCTCGGTGTGCCGGAACCGCAGCGTGACCGCCTCGCCCTTGGGCGTCTTGAGCGCCGTGCCGACCCCGGTGTAACCCGCGGCGGTCAGGACCTGCTTCGCGCCCTCGACGTCCGCCTTGCCGGCGCCGGTGTCGCTCACCACGTCCTTGTAGTACGGGCTCTCCGGGGTGAAGTTGTGGTTCATCAGCGGCTTGGCTTCTTTCCAGAAGGTGCCGACCGTGCGACTGATGATGCCCTGCACGTCGATCGCCTTGAAGATGGCCTCGCGCAGCGCCTTGTCCTTCAGGAACTTGTTCTGCAGGTTGAGGTCGATGTGCTCCCACGAAAGCCCACCGGCGACCCGGTAGTTGACGCCCTGCAGGTTCTGCACCTGGGTGACCATGTCGAGGTTGGGCTGCGGGTCACCGGCGTTGATCTCGCCGTTCTGCAGCGCCGGCACGAACGACGACTGGTCGGTCACGATCTTGAAGATGATCTTCTCCAGCGACGGCTTCTTGCCCCACCACTTCGGGTTGGGCACCTCCACCAGCTGCTGGCCCTGGGCGTAGCTCTCGATCATGAACGGCCCGCCGGACCAGGTCGGCTGGGTCTTCCCGAACGCGGTCCAGGACTTGGCCAGACCGGCCGGGGTCTTGTCGTCGCCGGCCGCCTTCGCGATGTGCGCCGGGTAGAGCTCGCCGAAGAGCGACTTCCAGTCCGGGAACACCTTGCCGGGCTGGAACGTGGCGGTCACGGTCTTGCCGCCGTCCGTACCGACCACACTGGCCAGGATGTCGTAGCCGGAGCTGCTCGAGGTGCCGCAGTCCGGGCAGTCGCGGGTGTTACGGGCCCGGAACGCGTAGTCGAAGTCGTCCGCGGTGATCGGCGTGCCGTCACTCCACACGGCCTCGGGCTTGATCTTGTAGACGATGGTCTGCGGGTTGGTGTTCGTTACCTTCGGCTCCTCGACCACCAGGTCGGTGTTGAGGCCGGGCTTGGTGTCCGGCGCGCCGTAGTAGACGTTGGGGATGAGCCCGCCCATCATCACCGAGGTGGCGTAGTGCCCGCCGTCGGCGCCGACCGTGTTCCAGGTGGCGATGTCCTGCTCTTCGTAGTAGACCATCGTCCCGCCGGCCTTGGTCTCGCCGGTATTACAGGTCAGCGGGGTCTTCGCGCAGGAGTCGAAGCCGAGCAGTTCTTCGGTCGGGGTGCCTTCGCTGCCGGCGCAAGCGGTTATCGCGAGCAGCGAAGCGACCGCGACAGCGATCCCCTTCGAACGGAAAGTCATATTTCCTCCGGGCATGCCGGGGCGCCATCGATCAGAAGGTCGCCGTTGCGGGTACTGCGGTGTGAGCACATCTGACTGCACACAGTGGTGGGACGCCTAGGTCCCCGTATCCACTTGTGACTATCTCGTTATTTGATCTAGATCAATTTAACGAGCTGCTTACACCATTTGCACCGGCCGCAGCCAGCTCGCCCACCCCGACGTCGTGTGATCAACGAGTCCGATACGACCCGGATGTGGCCCGAATGTCCACCGGCGGGCATCGGCCGTCCAACTCGCCCGACCGGACGCCTATCCGCGGCTCGCTCCGCTCCGAATCTTCCCGGAGAGGGAGCGGGTGAGCCGATGACGGATACGACCCACCACCTGCTGGGCGGGCGGTACCGGCTACTGGAGATGATCGGTACGGGCGGGATGGGCCGGGTCTGGCGGGCGCACGACCAACTGCTGCTCCGGGATGTGGCGGTCAAGGAGATAACGGTGGCGTCCACCGCGCTGCTGGCCGCCCAGACGATGCGGGAGGCCCGGGCCGCGGCCCGGCTCGACCACCCCGGTGTGGTGCAGGTCTTCGACGTGGTCTGGCAACACGACCGTTCCTGGATCGTCATGGAGTACGTCAACTCACGCTCGCTGCACGAGGTCGTCCGCACCGACGGGCCGCGGGCGCCCCGGGAGGTGGCCCGGATCGGTGTCCAGGTGCTGGCGGCCCTGCGGGCCGCGCACTCCGCCGGGGTGCTGCACCGCGACGTGAAGCCGCACAACGTGCTGCTCGGCCCGGACGGCCGGGTCGTGCTGAGCGACTTCGGACTGGCCACGATCGGGGAGCAGGACGGCGGTGTCGACCCGCGGCTGGGCTCGCCGCACTACATCGCGCCGGAGCGACTCGGGCCGGCCGTGGCCGGCCCGCCGGCCGACCTGTTCTCGCTCGGCGCCACCCTGTACGCCGCGGTCGAAGGTCGCGCCCCGTTCGCCCGGGGAGATGTCGACGCGTCACTGCGGGCCCTGCTCGACGATCCACCCGATCCGCCCCGCCGGGCCGGGCCGCTGTCCGGGATCATCCTCGGCCTGCTCGCCAAGGACCCGGCGGACCGGCCGCACGCCGCCGAGACGGAGTCGGTGCTGCGGGCGGTCGTCGCCGGGCACAATCCACCGTGGCGGGGCCGCGCGGCCGTTCCCCCGCCGCCGTCCCGGCGGCCCCCCGGCCGCCGGTACGTGGTCGCCGGTATCGCCGCCGCGCTGCTGGCCACCGGTGGTGCCGGTGCCTACGCCGCCGGTGCGCACCGGCCCCCGCCGCAACCGTCGGCCATCCTCCGGCCGAGCGGCCCGTCCGTTGCCCCGTCGGTCGCCCCGGCCGACAGGTGCGGCTTCGGGGTCGACGCCGAACCGGTCGTCGCGGCGACCACCGGCGTGCCGGCCGGCCTGCCGAAGGGCTGGATCTGGTTCCGCGATCCCACCGGCTTCTCGCTCGCGCTGCCGGCCGGCTGGCAGCGCTCGACCACCGGCAACGAGGTCTGTTTCGGCGACCCGGCCGGCCGGCGGGCCTTCACCGTGAACATGATCGCTGTGGTCACCCGGCAGCCCCTCGCGTACTGGCAGAACCGGGAGAAAGCGGAACTGGCGGCGGGTGCCCTACCCGGCTACCGGCGGATCAGCATGGGCGTCCTGCTGTTCAAGCGGGGAGCCGCCGACTGGGAGTACACCTACCGGCCCGATTCGGACACCACCGTGCACGTGCGGCGGCTGCTGGCCGCGGTCAGCGGCAGCCGCTCCTACCTGCTGCGGTGGACCGCCGGCGACCCCGACTGGACCAGCGGTCTCGGACAGCAGCGGCAACTGATGGATCTCTTCGCGTCGGCGCCGTGACCTATCCGCCGATCATGTCGCTCCGAATCCCCCATATGAAGCTGAGCCGAATCCTGCTGACCGTCCCGGCCGTCGCCGCGCTGTTGCTGGCCACCCCGGCCGCCGCGCTGGCCGACGAAAGCGTGCACGTCAAGCTGCTCGAACTCAACAAATCGGGGGCGAGCGGAACGGCCACCCTGACCGCCACGGACGACGGCGACCTGAAGGTCAGCATCCGCTCCAGCGGCCTGGTCCCGAACTCGCCGCACGCTCAGCACCTGCACGGCTCCACCGCCGGGATGGACTTCCACTGCCCCGACATGTCGGCCGACAAGGACGGCAACGGCTATGTCAGCACCGAGGAGGGCATGCCGGTCTACGGCGACATCTTCGTCTCGCTGACCACCAAGGGCGACACCGCGAAGGCGAGCGGTCTCGCGGTCGACCGGATGCCCGTCGCCGACGCGAAGGGCAACCTCAGCTACGACCGGACCATCGCG
This sequence comes from Paractinoplanes toevensis, assembly GCF_018332695.1. Classification (GTDB taxonomy): domain Bacteria; phylum Actinomycetota; class Actinomycetes; order Mycobacteriales; family Micromonosporaceae; genus Actinoplanes; species Actinoplanes toevensis. Next base: position 38,832 of record NZ_BOQN01000017.1, on the reverse strand, counting down.
GGCGCCGACCTGCCGCCCGGCACCATCGACCACCTCAAGGACCTGCACATCGTGCAGCACGGTATCGACGCCGACGGCAACGGGAAGTACGACACGGCCGCGCTGGGCGAGTCCACCCTGGCCAAGTCGGCCGGGCTGAGCGGTATCCCGGAGGAGACCACCGATCCGGCCCTGTGCGGCATGGTCAGCGGTGCCGCCGTGGGCTCGGTGCCGGTCGGCGGGGTGTCCACCGGCGACGGAAGCACCCGGCACGCTGCCGACCTCTGGTACGGCGCCGGCGGCCTCGCGCTGCTGGCCGCCCTCGGAGCGGTGGTGATCGGCCGGCGTCGCACCTTCGTGCTCCCCCGGGCGCAGCGATGACCATTCGGCTCCGCCTGCTGACGACGGCCGGGGTCGTGGCCCTGGCGATCGCCGGCGTCGCCGCCATCGCGATCGGCCGGCACGACGGCCCCGTCGGCGAGCCTCCGCTGACCTCGCCGCCGCCGGCCTCCCTCGACGGCGACGACGTTCTCACCAGGGGCCGCCTGCTGCCGACCTCACCGCCGACCCGCGTCGAGATCCCCGCGTTGCACGTCTCCGAGACGGTGGTCGGGCTCGGCCTGGAGCCGGACGGCACCATGGCGGTGCCCACCGACGCGCGAACCGTCGGGTGGTACACGAAGGCGCCCACCCCGGGCTCGCTCGGCCCCGCGGTCCTGGCCGGACACGTGGACTACCACGGCGCCGACGGCACCTTCGCCCGGCTCGCCGCGCTGCGGGCCGGCGACCAGGTGCGGGTGACCCGGCAGGACGGCACGGTCGCGGTTTTCGCGATCACCCACGTCGACCGGTACGCCAAGGACCACTTCCCGTCCGACGCCGTCTACGGCCCGATCGACCACGCCGGCCTGCGCCTGATCACCTGCGGCGGCGACTTCGACCGGCGCTCCGGCCACTACGTCGACAACATCGTCGCGTACGCCGACCTGCACTGATCGGCCGCGGCCCGCCCGCGGCGGCGGCCCGCCCGCGGCGGCGAGGTCAGGCGGCCAGTTCCCCGCGGCCGGCCGGGGTGGCGTGCGGTAGCCAGCGGGACAGCCGGTTCGGGGCGAACAACTCGTCGACGAACAGGTGCACGGCGCCGGTCAGTCCGGTCTGACCGAGCCGGCCGAGGCGGCGAACATCCCGTCGTTCTTCTTCAGCCCGCAGGACGTCGTGCCACGGAGCGAACCGGGCTTCCACCAGGTCGCCGGTCGAGCACGTCTAGATCCGCACGTCACCGATCAGGTGGACCTGGACGCCCAGTTCGGTCAGCAGCGCTGCCTTTGCCAGCAGGGCCTTGTCGGCGGTGGCGGCGTCGGGGGCGTAGGCCACGTTGAGGTGGTTGGCCCGATGGCGGGCCATGAACTGGTCGCGGGTCACGCCGTGCAGGACGGCGTGCATGATCGGCCAGGCCGGGGTGGTCGCCTGCGAGCGGCGCTCGGACTCCTCGGCCGGCAGCGACACCGCGCTCGCCCGGCCCAGGTCGGCGTGCAGGGCGCCGCCCTGGACGAACACCCGGCTCCACACCACCTCGCCGGGCTTGCAGATGCCCTTGATGGTCGAGCCGCCCAGCGGGAAGTAGACCGGATCCTGCCGCCGGCCCTCCGCCTCGGCGTAACCGGTGGCGAAGTGGGACGGCGGCACCGAGCCGGAGATCTCCCACACCCAGACGAACTCGCCGTCGAAGTCCTCGCCCCAGCGCACGTCGTGCAGGGTGGTGGCCGGGTCCAGGCCCATCGCGGTCCAGATCCGGTTGGTGATCAGGGCGTCGACCGCCACGCCCTCGTCGGCCTCGTTGAAGTGCGGGAGCGGGGTGCCCTCCCACAGCACGCGGGCGCCGTCACGGGAGGTGACCGGTGGGCGGTCGGCGTTGTTGAGCAGGCCCTCGGCCAGGTCCGACGCGGGGGAGAGATCCTTGAGGCCCTGCTGGTACTGGATGCCGACGGCGTCCAGGCCGAAGTCGTCGCTGATCCGCAGCGCGGCGATGTACATCTTGTACTGCCAGCGCAGTTGCGCCTCGGTGAGTTCGGTGGCCTCATCCGTACCCAATCGGAATTTCATGCCTTTGGCCGTGAGCCAGTCCCCGATGGCGTCGGCCTCGGCGTCGGGGACCCGCTGCATCTCGGCCCACAGGGCGCTCTGCGAGAGCCGCTCCTTGTAGATGCCGAGCGGGTTGAGCAGCTCGTCGTCGATGATGGCGTTGTACATGCCCATGCAGCCCTCGTCGAAGACGCCGATGATCGCCTTGTCGGCCAGGAGCTGGGCGGCCAGGGCCCGGCCGAGCGACGCCTCGGGGCTGTCCGGAAGCGGGGGCAGATCAGCGACGTGGGACGTGTCGTGCGAGATCGTGCCGGTGGAGACCCAGCTGCGCAGGCCGGCCTTGAACCAGTCGTCGGTGAAGTCGACCGACCAGATCGTCGAGTAGGGCACGCCCATCTTGGCCATGCCCGCGTTGAGGCCGAGCAGGCCGACCAGGCCGGGCCAGTCGCCGGCGAAGTTCGCCACGGTGAGGATCGGGCCGCGGTGGGTGCGCAGGCCGGCGAGTACGTGGTGGCTGTACTGCCAGACCGCCTCGGCCACGATCAGCGGGGCGTCCGGCGGGATCTGCTTGAACACCTCCAGGCCCATCCGCTGACTGGAGATGAAACCGTCGTGGGCGCGGCGCACCGACCAGCCGAGTTCGGCCAGGGCGGCGGTCACGTCGGCCTCCATCCGCTGCTGGGTGGGCCAGCCGGCCTCGTTGGCGGCCGGGCGCAGATCGCCGGAGGCGATCAGATATGCGGTACGCGGTTCGGCGGCCGGGCGGAAGGGCGCGGCCGGGAGGGTGTACGTGCTCATGGGGTCCTCCGTTGGCGAGTAGCGAGGGTGTGCGCGATGGATCGGGTGGCCGGATAGAGGTCGCGGTAGAGGGCGTAGAGCTCGTCGTAGCCGGCTTTCACGGCCGGGTCCGGCTCGACGATCTCGGCGGCGGGATTCCAGGTGGCGATGTCGGCGTCGGGCCCGGCGGCCAGAAACGCGGCGCCGTAGGAGGCGCCGATGGTCACCCGCGGCACCACCTGGGCGAGGCCGGTCACGTCGGAGACGATCCGGGTCCACGAGCCGCCCCGGGTGCCGCCGCCGACCGCGACGACGCGCCGGACCGGGGGCATCGCCTCGACGTTGTGCCGCACCCCGAGGGCGGTCGCCTCCAGGGCCGCGCGATAGAGGTCGCCGCGGGTGTGGTCGAGGGTCAGGCCGGCAATGATGCCCCGGGCGTCCGGGTCCATCAGCGGCGTGCGCTCGCCGGCCAGGTACGGCAGCATGAGCAGCCCCCGTGCGCCCGGGCCGGATGCCTCCGCCTCGGCCAGCAGATCGGGGTAGTCAGCGCCGGTGAGATCGCGCAGCCAGGCGGTGATCGCGCCCGAGGTGGCCATGCCGCCGGCCAGGTTGCGGGTGCCGGGGAAGGCACCGACCGTGCCCCACATCGCGGGGCTGGTCACGATCTCGGTGCCGGTCGCGATCAGGAACATCGTGGTGCCGTACATCAGCATCAGGTCGCCGGGGTTCTGGGCGCCGACGCTGACCGCCTCGGTCCACGCGTCGATCGTGCCGGTGATGACCGGGGTGCCGGCCGGGATGCCGGCGATGGCCCGCGCCGTGGTTCCGGCCACGTCGCCGGGCCAGGCCAGCGGCGGCAGTTCCAGATCCGGGGCGATCTGGTCGGCCCACGGCCGGTGCCAGGCCAGTGCGTGCGTGTCGAACATCGGCGTGCACTGGCTGGCCGAGTGGTAGTCGAGCACGTAAGCGCCGGTCAGCCGGTATGCCAGCCAGGACGCCGGCATGAACAGGCGGCTCGCGGCGCTGAACGTCGCCGGCTCGTGCTTCGCCAGCCAGGTGAGCTTCGGGCCGACCGCCTGGGAGGACAGCGCCGACCCGCATGTCGAACGGATCGTGTCGGCGCCACCCAGGAGGGCGGTGAGTTCCTCGATCTGCTCGGTGGCGCGGGTGTCCACCCCGTACAGGATGGCCGGTCTCAAAGGTTTGCCGGTTTTGTCGGTGAGCAGGACGCAGGGGCCCATGCCGCTGACCCCGACCGCGGTGACCGTGACGCCGGTGGTCAGCTCCCCGGCGAGGGAGAGGAACTCCTGCCACCAGATCTCGGCGTCCATCTCGACGTGACCGGGGTGCGGGCGACCGACGGCATGCTCGCGCACGGCCTGCCGGAGAACCGTGCCGTCCGCCCTGACCAGGACGCCCTTGCTGCTCGACGTGCCGATGTCGACGCCCAGGAAGTGGCTCATCGCTGCTCCCGGGTGCGCAGGACCACGGTCTTGGCCGGTCCGGCGTCGCCGTCGATGCGCTCCAGCAGCAGCGTGGCCGCGGCCTCGCCGAGCTCCCGGGCCGGCACGTCCACGACCCGGATGCCGCGCCGCCCGAACGACGCGAACGGCAGATCGCCGAACACCGCCAGGCCGAAACCGGGCGGGGTCAGCCCGGCATCGTGCAGGGCGTCCAGGGCACCGGCGGCCATCAGATTGTTGGCCACCACCGCCGCGTCCGGCGGCTCGGACAGGGACAGCAGGTCGGCCATCGCCTGCCGGCCACCGTCCACCCGGTAGTCGGCGTAGCGCAGCAGATCCTCCAGGTAGCCCTGGCCGGAGTGCCGGGCCGCGGCCTGCCGCCAGCCCGCCATCCGCAGCTGGGCGGTCTCCACCGAGCTGGGCCCGGTGATGCAGGCGACCCGGGTGAAACCGGCCGCGAACAGCGACTCGGCGGCGGAGTGACCGCCGGCCCGGTTGTCCACGGTGACCGCGTCCACGTCGGCGCGGGCCAGGCTGCGGTCCACCGCCACCACCGGGCGGTGGTGGGCGACCAGCCGGCTCACGTCGCTGGCGTCGTCGGCCGGGGCCAGGATCACCCCGGCCATGTGCTCGGCCAGGGCGATGCCGATGTACGTGGCCTCGCGCTCCGGGTCCTCGTCGGTGTTGCACAGCACCACCGAGTAGCCGGCCGCCCGGGCCCGGTTCTCCACGCCGCGGGCCAGCGCGGTGAAGAACGGGTTCTCGATGTCCGGGATGATCAGGCCGATCACCGCCGAGTGCTGGCCACGCAGGCGGCGGGCGGTGCGGTTCGGGACGAAGTCGAGTTCGGCGGCGGCCGCCCGGACCAGCCGTTCCGACGCGGCGGACACCTTGGCGCCGTTGAGGACGCGGCTGACGGTCGTGGCCGAGACGCCGGCCCGGGCCGCCACGTCGTAGATGGTCACCACGTGCGGAAGTCCTCGCGCAGTGAGCTTCGCAGCGCGGTCCGGCGGCGTTCCCGCGCCGCCCGGCTGATCCCGGCGTCCGGGTCGTACAGCTCGAACGCGTGCACCGCGCCCGGAACCAGCTCGAACAGGGTCGGCACCTCGGCGTCGGCCAGCCGCCGCGCGTAGTCGGCGCCCTCGTCGCGGAACAGGTCCCGCTCGCCGATGTCCAGGTAGGTGGGCGGGAGGCCGTCCAGGTCGGCCTCCCGCCCGGGGGCGGCGTAGCTGTCGGCCGGGCGGCCACCGAGGTAGGCGGCCCACGCCAGCTCGTCCAGGCGCCGGTTCCACACCGGCGTGTCCTCGTGACCGCTCGCGTCGTGCCGGTCGTCGAGCATCGGGTAGTAGAGGTGGGCGGCGGCGATGGCCGGGCCGCCCTCGTCCCGGGCTGCATTCCGGGCTTCGTCCCGCGCTGCGTTTCGGGCTGCGTTCCGGGCTGCGTTCCGGGCTTCGTCTCGGGTGAGCAGGCACAGGGCCGCGGCCAGGCCGCCGCCCGCGCTCGCCCCGGCCACCACGACCCGCTGATAGCGCTCGGCGCACCAGGCCAGGGCCGTGCGGCAGTCGTGCAGCGGGGCGGGGTGCGGGTGCTCGGGCGCGAGGCGGTAGTCGACCGCGACGACCGGGGTGCCGAGCGCGGCGGCCAAGTCCGAACAGAACAGGTCGTCGTAACGAGCCGCGCCGAGGAACATGCCGCCGCCGTGTATCCACAGCACGCAGGCGCGGCCGTCGCTCGCACCGCCGTGCACCCGCAGCTCGACGCCGTCCGCCTGGACGACCTCGGGCGGGGTGGCGGGTGCCGGAGCTGGGTTCTGCGCCCGCAGCCGGTCGTCGACGGCGCGCACGGCCGCCACGTCCAGCGGGCCGTCGGGGAGGTGGGAGGTCAGCGGTTCGCGGATCACCGGGCACCGGCCCGCATGGATGCCCGACGGGTGTCAGCTGCCTGATAAGCGTTCGCGGTCTGATGAACGTTCGCTGTCTGTGCCGCCGGCTCGGGCCGGCTCTGCCGGGCGTCGATCTCGCTCAGCAGCACCGTGGTCTGGCGGCAGGCAATGGTCAGCAGCAGCGGGGCCGCCACCAGGGCGAGGACGCCGGCCGAAGCCGCCGCCGCGAAGGTGGCGATGATCGTCAGGCCGGTCAGGGTCAGGGCCCAGGCGGGGCGGTACGCGGCGAGGATGACCCCGCCGCGTAGCGCCGCCGGGCCGCGCCTGCCACGCACCGCACCGTAAGCGAGGGCGTACGGCCCGACGATCAGGACGGCCGCGGCCGGCACCACGCCCCACGGGGCGATCAGGGCCAGACCGGCGACCGACAACAACAGGGCGAGAACCGGGTCCACCCGGCGCAGCGCGGCCGGCGACGGGCCGTCCTCGCGGCTGATCTGGGCGGCGAACGACGCCACGCCGGTCAGGGCCAGCAGTAGCGGCAGCACGGCGGCGGCTGCGACCCAGCGCGGTGCGCCGGACCACAGCGCCGCGGCCAGCGGCGCCGCCGCGAGCAGGGTTGCCGCGCCGGCGGCCAGGGAGCGGGGGAGTTCGTGCCAGACGGCGGTGGCCCCGGACCAGGTGAGCGCGGGCAGGGTGGAGTTTTCCATGATGATTCCTAGAGCTTCAGACCGCTTGAGGCGATCGACTGCACGATGTAGCGCTGGGCCGCGATGAACACGACCAGGACGGGCACGATCGCCATGGCGATGCCGGCCGCGATGGTGCCGAGGGAGCCGGTGGAGAAGCGGCCGGCCAGCAGCACCAGGCCCACCGGGAGGGTCTGCCGGTCGGTGTCGCTGATCATGACGAGTGGCAGCAGCAGGTCGTTCCACCAGTACGTGAAGCACAGGATGCCGAGGGTCGCGATCGACGGGCCGGAGAGCGGCAGGATGACCCGGGCGAACGTCCGGAAATGGCCGGCCCCGTCGATCTTCGCGGCCTCCTCCAGTTCGTACGGCAGGGCCAGGAAGTGCTGCCGCAGCAGGAAGATGCCGAATCCACTGAAGATGCCGGGCAGGATCAGCGACCACAGTGTGTTGGTCAGCCCCAGCTTCGACATGACCAGGAACAGCGGCACGATGGTCACCTGGATCGGGATCATCAGGGAGCCGATGACGATCGCGAACAGCATCCCCTTGCCGCGGAAGCGCAGCCGGGCGAACGCGTAACCGGCGGTCGCGCAGGTGACGATCTGGGCGGCCGTGATCGTGGTGGACACGATGATCGAGTTGACGAAGAACCGGAAGTACGGCACCTGGTCGGTGACCTTGCCGAAGTTGGCGGCGGTCAGGTTGTCCGGGCTGAACGTCGGCGGCAGCTTGTAGAGCTCTGCGTCCGAGGCCGAGAACGCACCTCGGAAGATCCACAGGAACGGCGCGGTGATGGCGAGGGCGGCGAGGACGAGGATCGCGAACGTGGCCACCCGGGCGAGAATGCGGCTCATTCGTAGAACGTCCATCTCCGGGAGAGCCGGAACTGGATCGCCGTGAGCGCGATCAGGACCAGCATGAACGTGATGCCGATGGCCGAGGCGTAGCCGAGGTCGAAGTCGCCGAACGCCCGGTCGTAGAGGTACTCCACGATGGTGCGGCTGGCGTCGCCCGGCCCGCCCTGGGTGAGCACCCGCGGCTCGGCGAAGATCTGGAACGAGTTGATGGTGTTGATGACGACCAGGAAGAAGATGGTCGGCGACAGCATCGGGAAGGTGATCCGCCAGAAGCGGGTCCAGGCGTTGGCGCCGTCGACGATCGCGGCCTCCCGCAGCACGTCCGGGATGGCCTGCAGGCCGGCGATGTAGACCAGGATCGAGAACCCGATGGTCTTCCACGAGTTCACCACGATCACCGACACCGGCGCCCAGGCCGACGACCCGAGCCAGTCGATCCGGTCGAGGCCGATCACCCCGAGCACGTAGTTGACCAGGCCGAGGTCCTTGTTGAGCAGGAACCGCCAGATCAGGGCGACGGCTGACGCCGAAACCACGAAGGGGAAGAGGAACGAGAGCCGGAAGAAGCCGCGCAGCCATCGCGGCATCCGGGTTTCCAGGAGTACGGCGAGCAGCAGGCCGACAACGACGTTCACCGCGAGGATGGCCAGGGCCATGTACGCCGTGGAGCCGTACACATGAAGCAGTCGTTCGTCGTGGACGAGCCGGTCGAAATTGTCGGTGCCGACGAACGTGCCGTCACTGAGCAGGTTCCAGTCGTAGAAGCTCAGGTAGAGCACGCCGGCCGTGGGGGCCAGGACGAAGACCAGGAACGTGACGATCGCGGGGGAGAGGAACGCCAGCGCGGCGAGGCCGTCTTTTCTGGGGGGTTTCCCCCGGCCGTGGACGGCCGGGGGAACCACATCTTGAGTCATAACGGTAGCCATTTCAGCAGGTGACGATGCTGCTCAGTTCAGCCTGCATGTCCTTGAGACCGTCGGAGACACTCTTCTCACCGGCGAAGATCAGCTGCAGGTGGCGCAGGACGGTGGACTCGAAGGCGCTGTACTTGGCGGGCGCCGGGTACGGCACGAGCGTCGGGTACTTGTCGATCGAGTCGTAGTACAGATCGGAGTTCGCCGGCGGCACCCCGACCTTCGAGATGGTCTGGGCCAGCGAGCGCCGCGACGGGATCGAGTCGCCCGGCTTGTCGGCGGTCCCGACGTACTGCTTCTCGATGTCGGTGCTGACCGTGAACTTCTGGTACTCCCAGGCGAGATCGGGGTTCTTCGACGACTTGAGGATCGGGTAACCGGCGCCGCCGAAGACGGTCTTGTAGGTGTCGCCCTTCGGGTACAGCTGGATGTCGAAGTCCTTGAACTTCGGCAGGAACGTGGCGATCGGCCAGCGCCCGGCGCCGAACATCGCGATCTGACCGTTCTGGAAGCGGGTGAACACGTCGCTCATCGGCATCGGCGCGGGGGAGACGCCGGTCTTGATGAGGTTCTCAAGGTATGCGACGGCCTTGTTGACCTGGGGCGTGTCGGCGGTGGCCGAGCACACGTCGTCGCTGGTCAGGTTGCCGCCGGCGTTGGCCACCCAGGGCATGATGCCGGGGAAGATCTCGTTGCTGGCCCAGGTGAAGCCGTACTGATCGGTCTTGCCGTCGCCGTTGGTGTCCTTGGTGAGCTTCTTGGCGGTGGCCTCGAAGTCGGCCCAGGTCCAGTCGGCCTTCGGCGGTTCGAGCCCGGCCTTCTTGAAGACCGCGGTGTTGTAGTAGACGACCATGTCGTTCCAGCCGTACGTCAGGGTGATGACGTCGCCCTTGACGGTGAAGCCGTCGATCAGGCCCGGCGCGATGTCCCCGGTGAGGGTCTTCGCGTCGGCGTCCTTGTCGAGGTAGTCGTTGATCGGCTTGACCAGGTTGTTGGCGTGCACGAACTGGGCGCCCTCGCCCGAGATGACCATGACGTCGGGGCGCTTGCCGGAGGCGATCAGCGTCGCCACGTTCGCGTAGTACGTGCCCCAGTTCTCGCCGGTGACGGGGGTGAGCGTCACCTTGGTGCCGGGATTGGCGGCCATGAAGGCGTCGGCCGTGGCCTTGTTGCCGGACTCGGCGGCCGGCCCGTAGTTCCAGTAGACGATGTCGAGTGCCTTGTCGCCCGCCGACGAATCGGAGTCGTCGTTGGAGCATGCGGCCGACGGTATGACTGCCAGCGCGGCGGCGCACAGCAGCGCGATTTTGCGGAGTGGGGTCTTCATGCCTGCGTCCCTCTCGAGTTGGGAGCGGTTGGGAGGCGGTGCGGTGGGCACAGTGAAGTCCAAGAAATCGATTTCGTCAAGAACTCGTTAACAGAGTCCTCAGGATGGGTCTGAACAGGAAACTTTCAGCCGGTATCGATTACGCCAGCTCGGCGCGCAGCACAATCGTGCGGGCCGCCTGAGTGTCTCCGCCGATGCGCTCGAGCAGCATCGTGGCGGCGGTGACGCCGAGGTGGCGGGCCGGTAGCCGGACCTGCACCACGGCCGGCGGGGTGAGGAACAGGAACGGCAACTCGCCGACCACGGCGAGGCCGAACCGGGCCGGGTCCACGCCGGCCTCGACGATCGCCTGGAGGGCGCCCACGCCCATCAGGTTGTTCGTGGTCAGCACCGCGTCCGGCGGCTCCGGCAGGGCCAGGAGCTGCCGCATCGCCTGGTAGCCGCCGTCCGCGCGGAAGTTCGCGTGCTGCAGGAAGTCGCCCGGGACCACGGACTTGCGGGCGGTCATCACCTGCCGCCAGCCCAGGAACCGGTCCTCGGTCGACTCGATCCCGACCGGGCCGGCGATGCAGGCGATCCGGCGGTGCCCGGCGTCGAACAGTGCCGTGGTGGCGGCGATACCGGCCGCCCGGTTGTCCACCTTGACCGCGTCGACCGGGTACGGCGTGGTGCGGTCGACGGCCACCACCGGGCGGCCGAGCGAGGCGATCGCGCCCAGGTCGGCCTCGTCCGAGGCGGGCGCCAGGATCACCCCGGCCATCTGCTCGGACGCGGCGATCTGCAGGTAGTTCGTCTCCTTGACCGGGTCGTCGTCGGTGTTGCACAGCACCACCGAGAAGCCCGACTCGCTGGCCCGGTCCTCGACGCCGCGGGCGAGCGCGGTGAAGAACGGGTTCTCGATGTCGGGGATCAGCAGCGCCACCACCTCGGAGCTCTGTTTGCGCAGGCGGCGGGCGGTCTTGTTGGGCGTGAAGGCCAGTTTCCCGGCGGCGTCGAGCACGGCCCGCGTCTTCTCGGGCGACACGGTGTTGCCGTTGAAGACGCGCGAGACGGTCGCGGGTGAGACGCCGGCGAGCGCCGCAACCTCGTAGATCGTGGCCATGAAGCGACACTCTATGGCTTCTTGACAGGCAGCGGGCTTCGATCTACGTTCCTTGAAATCGATTTCAACGGAGGCAATGCATGCGGTACACCGGAGACGCTCGGCGCGCGGTGGCGTTCCCGCTCGGCGGGCTCGGCACCGGGCACGTGGCGCTGTGCGGCGACGGTGCGCTGCGGCAGTGGCAGCTGCTCGGGGTGCCCAACCACGACGCGCTGCTGCCGGACGGCTTCTTCGCGCTGCGGGTGTCGTCGCTCGAGCCGCCGGCCGACGTCGTACGGCTGCTGCGCGCCGCGCCGATCGCCCCGCACCCGCACCCGGCCGCGAACGTCTCCGACGCCGGCGTGCCGGACGCGGGCCGGGAGTGGCGCTGGCCGTTCGTGGCCGACACGACCTTCGAGGCCGACTACCCGTACGCCCGGGTCGGTTACCACGATCCGGCGCTTCCGGTGGCCGTCGAGCTGGCGGCGCACACGCCGTTCGTGCCGCTCGACGCCGACGCCAGCGCGCTGCCGCTGGTCCGGTACCGCTTCACGATCCGCAACGACAGCGCCGAGTTCCGGCACGGGTTCCTGGTCGGGGCGTTGCAGAACGCGGTCGGCTGGGACGGGGTCACCCCGATCAGCGGCACCCGCGGCGCGGGGTACGGCGGCAACGTCAACCGGCCGGTGCGCCGGCCGGGACAGAGTGGCGTGCTGATGGACCACCCGGGTCTCGCCGAGGACGATCCGGCCGCCGGGGAGATGCTGCTCTGGACCGATGCGCCCGCCGCCGTGCTGCCGCGGGCCCAGGACGCCGATGCCGTGCTGCGCTTCGCCGAGACGCTGCGGCTCGTCGCGCCGACCCAGCTCGGCGACTGGTCCGAGGGCGGGTTGCGGGCCGCGCTGGCCGGCGGGGCATCGCCGATGCGGGCGCCGGTCGGGCCGAGCCCGGCCGGGCAGACCTGGGACGCCGGGGTGGCGGCCGCCTTCGCTCTGGCTCCGGGGGAGTCCACCACGATCGACATCGTGCACGCCTGGTGGTTCCCGAACAGGTATGCCGACTTCGACCGGTTCGGGCCGCAGCACCACTACGGGCCCACCCGGTTCTGGGTGGGCAACCACTACGCGACCCGGTTCGGCGGTGCTCTCGACGTGCTCGACGCCTACCTGGCCGATCGGGACCGGCTCGACCGGGATTCCCGGGCGTGGGCCGAGGCGGTGGCGGGCAGCGATCTGCCGGAGCCGCTGCGGGAGACGATCGCGGCGCAGCCCGCCCTGGCGCGTTCGCCAAGCGTGTTCCGGACCGCGGACGGGCGCACCTTCGCCTTCGAGGGAGCGCTCGGCGCCTCGACCCGGAACTGGAACGGGGACGCGGGCGGATCCTGCCCACTCAACTGCAACCACGTCCTGAACTACGAGCAGGCGCTGTCCCGGCTGTTTCCGCCGGTCGGGCGGGACATGCGGGAGACCGAGTTCGGCATCCAGGCCGCGGACGGGTCGATCCCGCACCGGGTGGTGGTCCCGCTCTACCTGCCGCAGCTGCACGGAGTGCCGATCGGCGGGCCGGAGCGGCCGGCGCTGGACGGCATGCTGGGTGCGGTGCTCAAGACGTACCGTTCGGTTCTGGATGGTTCCGGTCTTGACTGGCTTCGTGCGCAGTGGCCGTCCTTGCTGTCCCTCATGGCACATATTTCGGACAAATGGGCGGATGGGGATGGCGTCCTTCGCGGGGATCAGCCGGTCACCTACGACATCTCCCTGCATGGCCCGAACATGTTCGTCGGCGCGTTGTGGCTGGCCGCACTCCGGGCGATGTCGGAAATGTCGGGTCGGCTGAGCGAACCGGACCCGTGGGCGGCAACGTTCGCGCGGGCCTCCGCGGCCTACGACGAGCTGCTGTGGAACGGCGAGTTCTACGCCCAGCCCAACACCGGCGAGGCGTACGACTTCGGCGCGGGCTGCCTGTCCGACCAGCTCCTGGGTCAGTGGTGGGCGCACGAGCTCGGTCTCGGCCATCTCCTGCCGTCCGCCAGGATCCGCCAGGCCCTGCGGTCGATCGTCAAATACAACCTGCGTACCGGGTTCGAGCCGCACGGCTACCGCGAGTTCGCCGACGGCGCCGAGACCGGCCTGGTCGTCTGCACCTGGCCGCACGGCGGGCGCCCGGCCGTCCCGCTGCGCTACTGCGACGAGGTGTGGACCGGCGTCGAGTACCAGGTCGCCGCGCACTGCTTCCACGAAGGTCTCGACGAGGAGGGCCTGGCCATCGTCCGTGGTGTGCGCGCCCGTTACGACGGCACCCGCCGCAACCCGTTCAACGAGGTCGAGTGCGGCGACCACTACGTGCGCGCGATGGCCGGCTGGTCCCTGCTGACCGCGTGGACCGGCGTCCGGCACGACGCGACGGCCGGGACACACACCGACGGCGTGCGTCCCGGCCGCTATCCCTACGTGGCCGGCACGTCCTGGGGGACCCTCACGGTCGACCCGGACGGCAAGGTCGTCATTGCGTGACGATCGCGACGTCGTCGAACCAGACGGCGCCGGTGTTCGCACCCGACTTGAGGTGCACCTGCAGGCTCGCCGCGCCGGCCGGGGCGGCCTGGTCGACGGTCAGCTTCGTCCAGCCGGTCGTGCCGGCGGCCAGCGTCGCCGACGAGTTGCCGCCCAGCCATTTGTCGTTCGCGTCGAACCAGCTCAGCGCGATCTGAGTGGTGCCGGTGGCGGCGTTGCCACGGGCCCACACCTCGGCGTGCCACTTCTGGCCCGGGATCACCGGCGTGATCGGCGAGACCCGGTAGGCCGGGATGCCGGCCGCGGTCCTGCCCGTGTTGGAGAGGCTGACCGACCACCTCCCGGAGCGGGCGACCGCCTGGGTGCGGACCGGCACGCCCAGCTCGGGCATGAACGAGCGCCACGGCGTCTGCACGGCGGTGTTCTCAAAACCGGCATCCAAGAGGCTTGCCGGGTACGCCGTACCCGTCCAGGCCGCCTTGACCGCCGCGGCGGCCGGCTTCGCGGTGCCGTCGGTGCGGTACAGCCCGTAGTGGTACTCGGCCGGGATCTTGGCGACCGCCGAGTCCGGGATAGCGCCCGCGGCGAAGTCGTACAGCGTCCACGGTGCGACCGAACCCACGCCCGCCGCCGCGGCGGCCTGGAAGACGCGGGCCAGGAACGCGGCCTGCTCGCCCTCGGTGACCGTCAGGGTGCTGGTGCCCGTCTCACCGATCACCAGCGGGGACGACCCGACCGCGGCCTTGGCCTGCTTGATCGTCGACAGGGCGCGTTCCGAGTAGCCGTACAGATGGAAGTCGTAGTAATCGAGCGGCAGCGCCGCTTTGATCTTCGTCAGGTTCGCGAGCGAGTTCACCGAGACGGTGACCGGGATGGCCGGCGCCGCCGCCCGCACCGCCGGGACCAGTCGCTTGGCCCAGGCCAGCGCGGCCGCGTTGCCCGGGTCGAGCTCGTTCTGCAGGTCGATCGAGATGATCCGGGGGTCGTTCCGGTACGGCGTGAGGATCGCGGACGCCCAGGCGCTGCTGCCGGTGATGTCGGAGTAGTCGCCCCACCAGTCGAACAGGGTGAGCTTCACGGTCAGGCCATGGCCGGCGGCCAGCGCGACGAACTGGGCGAGCTTGGCGGTGTACTCGGCCTTCGGCGCCGGGTAGCCGAACACCGACGGGAACACCATGGCGCGGACGCTGGTCGCGCCCATGTTCTGCGCCTTGGCCAGGTCGGCGTCGATGGTCGCGGCGTCGAACGCGGTCCACATCTTCGTCCAGCCCGCCGCCGACGGGTAGTAGTTGATCTGCTTGGCGCTCTGCGCGGCGGCGAGCCGCCCGGCGAGAGTCGTCGTGGCGGCGGCCGCCTTCGTGGTGGTCGTCGCCTTCGTGCTGGTCGCCTTCGTGCTGGTGGTGGCCTTGGCGGCTGCCTCGGCCGGGCCACCCGTCAGGAGCAGGGCCGCGAGGACGGCGGGGACGGACCCCTTCCGGAGACCGGGGGAGAGATGCATATGTGGGCAGTCCTTCGTGCGGAAGTTCCGAGCAGGGGCGAGTAGTCCTGTCGGCCGCGGGAAGCCCCACAAAAGGTCTGTTAATTGCGAATCGGGTGCGGGTCGGTCGCCATCCGGTGTGATAGGCAGAACGAACCCCGAGCGGAGGAGGCTGTCATGGCAAACCACGTGTACCGGCTCAGCGAGATCGTGGGCAGCAGTCCGACCAGCGTCGACGACGCCATCCGGACAGGCATTCGCAAGGCGGCCGAGACCGTGCGTAACATCGAATGGTTCGAGACCCAGGAGATCCGCGGACAGGTGGTGGACGGCGACGTCGCCTACTACCAGGTCCGGTTGAAGATCGGGTTCCGCGTCGAGGACTGACGAATGGGGAGTGCAACATGGCCACGGAGAAGGCAATTCTGGCCGGCGGCTGCTTCTGGGGGATGCAGGACCTCATCCGCCGGCGCCCCGGGGTGGTGTCGACGCGAGTCGGCTACACCGGCGGCCACGTGCAGAACGCGACCTATCGCAACCACGAGGGCCACGCCGAGGCCATCGAGATCACCTTCGACCCGGCCCTCACGTCGTACCGTGATCTGCTGGAATTCTTCTTTCAGATCCACGACCCGACCACGATGAACCGGCAGGGCAACGACATCGGCACCAGCTACCGCTCGGCGATCTTCTACGAGACCGACGAGCAGAAGCGGGTCGCCGAGGACACCATCGCCGACGTCGAGGCGTCCGGGCTGTGGCCGGGCAAGGTCGTCACCGAGGTGACGGCGGCCGGGGCGTTCTGGGAGGCCGAGCCGGAGCACCAGGACTATCTGGAGCGGATCCCGGACGGCTACACGTGTCACTTCCCGCGGCCGGACTGGAAGCTGCCGCGCCGGCCAGCGTCCGGAGCGCCGACAGCGACGGTGTGAACAGATAGGCGCCACCTCGCGGGCGGACGTAGTCGGCCATCGTCGACACCCCGCCCGCGAGGAGCCGCGCCCGGCGTTCGCCGCCCGGGCGGACCCGGCCGATGATCAGGTCCACGCCGTTGTCGAGGCCCTGCCGGGGCCGCTCGGGATTGCTGGCCCACCGCTGGGCGAGCAGCTCGAACTGCTGGGTGATATCGGTCTGAAAACAGAGAAAGAGCAGACCGCGGTCGTACGGGATGCCCCGCCGGAGAATCGCGAAGGTCAGCGTCGCCGCCGGTGGGCCCTTGTCCGTCTCCTGATCGCGGGGGTTGACCTTGCGAATGTGCGCGGCGAGCGGGCAGCGCAGGCCGTCGGGGTCGGCGCTCGCACCGCGCGGCCCGTCCGGGACGTCGGGCACATCGGTGTCGTAGCCGAAGTGGTTGAGCTCCGCCGCCGTCGTGTCGTCCGGTCGCATCAGGGGCCGGCCGTCCGGCCGGCGGCCCACCAGCTGGGCCCGGACCTCGGCCGGGTCGATGCCCAGCTCGGCGGCCATCCGCTCGGTGTCGGCCCGGAAGCCCGGCACGTCCTGCTCCAGCATGCGGTAGACCAGCAGCGAGCCGTTCCGCGCCAGGCCGGGGCGTCGCCCGCGCCGGGGCGGGGCGGGTGGGCGCGGTCTCGCTCGGCCGGGGCAGGCCGAACAGGAACTGACCCGGCCAGATCAGTACGTCGCCCGGCGCGGCGTATTCACGGTGGTCCGGCATCGGCGGCATCGGGCGCCGCGGAACGAGCGGGGTGCCGTCCTCGTCGATCACCCCGCGCAGGGCCGGCTGCGAGATCCCGTCCCGGAAGCCGAAGTGCTCCACATCGCCGGCCAGCCGCCGCGCCGTCTGATCATGGACGAGTTCGCAGCCGGCCCGCGCGCCCACCGCGCAGGCGGCGCCGCTGCGCTGCGCAAGATCGCCGGCCGCCGCCGCCGCCGTGCGCTGCGCGAGATCATCGGCTGCCGCCGTGAGCTGCGCGAGATCGTCGCTCGCCAGCACCACCAGGATGTCGATCTCGCGGCCCGGGCCGCCGGCCGACCACTCGCTGCCCGGCGGGTCGCGCAGGTAGCTGCGCCGGGCCATGCCGACCGCGAAGGCCTCGTCGATCGCGGCCATGTCGTCGTGACCCAACACCCGAAATGTCCGCGGCGAGAGAGCCACGGCGAGGGCCGGCGGTCCGGCCAGCTCGCCGGGCCCGGCAAGGCCGCGGCGGACCTGGCGGCGCACCGCGCGGTAGGCCAGGCCTTGCCGCGCCGAGGTCACCCGATCGGCGATCATCGCGAGCAGCGCACGAGCCGCCCGCGCCGGCCCGTCGTCAGGCAGCGCGTCGACCGCGGGCCTGTCGCCGGGAAGCGCGTGGGTCGCGGTCTTGTCGTCTGGCGGCGGGTGGGTCGCGGTCTGGTTGTCAGGCGGCGCGTGGGTCGCCGGTCCGTCGCCGGGTAGCCGCCAACCGAGCAGGCGCTGGTGCTCGTGGCCGAAGCCGGGCAGCACGTGAGCCTGGATGTCGTCGAGATCGAGCAGCGGCTCGCCGGAGACGCCGGGGCTCACGCGGTCAGACCCGGCCGCCGCACGCTGCGCCGCCGCGAGCCCACGGCGACGGCCGACGCTTCGGCGGCGACGGCGCCCGGCGAGACGGCGGCGGTGGCGGCCCGAGATCTGGCGGCCCCCGAGGGCAGAGGGCCGGCCGTGGTGGTCGGCGGGGCTGCCTCCTCGAACGCGGCGTGCCAGCCTGGCGGGCAGCCGGCGTCGATGCCGACCAGAGTGAGCACGTCGGGGTTGTCGTCGGCGGCGCAGCAGCGCTGGTCGCCCGGGATCGGGGGCGGCGGGCCCTCGCCGAGGTCGGCGGCCGCGCCGAACAGCGACATCGTCATCACCTCGGCCAGCTGGCTGCGGGTTGTAGGCCCCCCTGACGCCGATAGAGCCGTAGCGGGCCGCCGGGCGTCCCGCGGAACGCTATGTCCGTACCGAAATAGAGGTCTTTCTCGCGGACCTGGGGTCCGACCAACTCCCGGTAGAGCCGCAGCAGCAGCTCCCGGTCGCCGTCGACCCGCTCCTCCGGTGGCACGGTCGACTCGCGAACGCCGCGGTGCCGTCGGCGAGGAATCGCCAGTATTCGTGGCCCTCCGCGGTGAACTCGATGCGCCGCATGTCGCCGGTGTCGGGGTCACGGTCCACGAACCACTCGCAGTACTCGTCCTGCGGGCGATAGCGCAGGACGATCTCCTGCGCTTCCCCATCGCGTACGGCGTAGAAGGTCACGCCGTAGTAGTCGCCGAGGCTGCGTAACTCGTCGGCGTCGCGGCGGGCACCGGCCGGATCGCCGGGGTGGCGCACCCGGACCGGCCGGGGAAAGGCGTCCCAGCTGATCCGGCGTTCGGCGAGCGGCCCGGGCGGCGTGATGCGCAGCGGGTTGAAGAACCGGACGTGCTCGGCACGACATCACCGGCGGTGCGCGCCACCAGGTCGTCGAACCAGGACGACAGCAGTGCCGACCAGCCGGCGCGCCGGACCGTGTCCAGATCGCGGACGCCGCCCGGCGTCTCCAGCAGCGTCATGCGATGAGGGCCGCGGTGTACTGATCGGCGACCGCCACCGGGTCGGCCAGCTCCGGCCCGATCGCGGTGAGGCCGAAGTCGACCACGTCGGCGCCCAGTTCGCGCAGCAGCCGGGCGAGGAACGCCTCGGCATTGTTGGCCTGCGGCTGGATGTCGGCGGTGACCACCGGGACGGCCAGCACCCCGGCGAGCGCGTTGGCCGGCAGCTGGTCGAGCAGCACCTTGAGCGCACCGGAGTAGGTGCCGCGGTAGGTCGGCGTCGCCACGATCAGCAGGGTGGCGTCCTGCACCTCCATCAGCGCCTCGCCGGTGGCGCCGTCGTCCGGTGTCATCAGGCCCGGGCCCAGCGCCGAGACATCGACCGTAACGAACGTCGCGTCGCCCCGGCTCTTCGCTATGCGCTCCCCTAACGCCGTGGCCAGCCGCAATGTCCTCGACTCCGGTTGCGGGTGACCACAGACGACGACCACATCAGTCATGAGCGCCCTCCTCGACGTAACAATCTCCTGCCCATCCTGGTGGGATTCACTGAAGACTGCCATCCGTCGAAGGTGCAACTACTTACGGTTACAGCCAGCCGGCCGCGGTGGAGTCGGGGCCGCTGAGGTCCTCGGCCATCCGCACGATGAGCTGGCTGACCCGGGTGTCCCGGTCGTGGGCGCTGTGGGTGAGGCTCGCGGTGCGGGCCGCCACGGCGTCGCCGGCCCGGATGGCGTCGAGCAGCGTGGCGTGCTCGGCGTAGCTGGGACCGAAGTCGCGGGCGCCGCCGACCGACGTGGTCCACGGTGCGGAGACCTTCACCTGGGCCTCGATCGTGTGCAGCAGGCCGGTGATCGTGCGGTTGTGGGCGGCGTTGCGGACCGCGTCGTGGAAGTGGTTGAAGATCCGGCGCACCTCGGCCGGGTCCACCGTGGCCTGGGACCGTTCGTGCAGGTCGGCCAGGCGGGCCAGGTCGATCGGGGTGGCCCGGGTCGCGGCCGCGTAGGCGGCGGAGGACTCCAGGATGGCCCGGGTCTCGAAGATCTCCAGGATCTCCTCGTCGGTGCGCCGGCGGATCTCGAAGCCGCGCTTGCCCGAGACCAGCAGGCCGTCCTGTTCGAGGAGGGCGAGCGCCTCCCGGACCGGGGTGCGGGAGACCTGGAACTCGTCGCTGAGCACCTGGGGGAGCAGCGGCGCCTCGGCGTCGTAGTGGCCGTGCGTGAGCCGTTCCAGGAGGGTCCGGTAGATCGTGTCCCGTGCGTTCACTGTCATCCGCGTTCGCGCCATTCGTTGAGTGAGCCGTCGTACAGCCGCGGGGCGGGCAGGCCGGCCGCCTCGAGCGCCAGCACCAGCCCGGCCGCGTTGATCCCGCCACCGCAGTAGACGATCGCCGATTCTGACAGGCCGAGCGCGGCGGCGCGCGAACGGACGAGCCCGAGATCGAGGGTGCCGTCCGGGCGGAGCAGCTCGGGGTAGGGCAGGTTGGTGCTCCCGGGGATGTGCTCGTTCTCGAAGCTCGACCGGCGCAGGGCGCAGACCAGCTGGTTCTCGCCGGCCTCGACGTCGGCGAGATCGGCGGTGACCGGGCCGGGTGCCCGCAGGGTCAGCTCGCCGGGCGCGGCAGGGGTGGGTGGCCCCGATTCCAGGGGACCGGTCCAGGCGCCGAGGCCGCCGTCGAGCACGCTCACCGCGTCGAAGCCGTGCACCCGCAGCAGCCACCACACCCGCGCGGCCCACGCCCCGCCGTTGCGGTCGTAGACGACCACCGGCGTTCCGTCGTGCACCCCGGCGGCCCGGGCGGCCTCGGTGAGGTGGGCGACCGGCGGCATCGTGAAGGGGTATGCCGCGTGCGGGTCGGAGAAGGCGGTGAACAGGTCGGCGAACCGTGCTCCCGGGAGGTGCGCCTCGGCGTACGCGTCGAAGCCGGAACCGAAACCGTCCGCCGTGCGTTCGATGGACGCGTCCAGCACGACCACCTCGGCGAGGTGGTCGTGCAGCCAGGCCGCATCGACCACCGGCGGCGTGGTCATGCGCGGCGGGCCTTCCACTCGCCGCGGTGCGGACGGGTCAGGCCGAGGTTGTCGCGCAGGGTGCCGTCCTCGTACTCCGTTCGGAACAGCCGGCGGCGCTGGAGCTCGGGCACGACCTCGGCGACGAACTCGTCGAACGAGCCGGGCACGTGGGTGGCCTGGATGATGAAGCCGTCGGCGGCGCGGGCGTCCACCCACTGCTCCATCGTGTCGGCGATGCCGGCCGCCGAGCCGACCAGGCTGCCCTCGGTGCGGGCGCCGTACCAGCGGCCGATCTGCCCGACGGTCAGCTTCTCCCGCTCGGCGAACTCGACCACCTCGCGGTAGTGCCCCTCGACGCCGACCTCCTCGAGCGGCGGCAGCGGCCCGTCCACGTCGTAGGCCGTCAGGTCCACGTTGACGTGGTAGGCGAGCCGGGACAGACCCGCCTCGACCGACACCAGGCCGGCGAACGCCTCGTGCTTGGCCAGCGCGTCCGGCGTGTCGGTGCCGATCACCGGGGTGGCGGCGGGGAGGATCTTCACCTGGCCGGGGTCGCGGCCGTGCGCGGCCGCGCGGGCCTTCACGTCGGCGTAGAACGCGATCGCCGACTCCAGGGACTCGTGGCTGCAGAAGATGACGTCGGCCCAGCGGGCGGCGAAGTCGCGGCCGGACTCACTGGCCCCGGCCTGGATGATCACCGGGTAGCCCTGCGGTGGCCGGGGCACGCTGAGCGGGCCCTGCACCCGGAAGTGCTCGCCGTCGTGGTCGATCGCCTCGACGTCCTCCGGGTGGCCGAACACCCCGGACTCCTTGTCGGCGACGATCGCGTCGTCCGCCCAGCTGTCCCACAGCCGGGTGGCGACCTCCAGGAACTCCTCGGCCCGCGCGTAGCGCTGCGGCCGGGGCGGCAGCGCCGGCTGGCCGAAGTTCTGCGCCTCGGCGTCCTGGAAGCTGGTCACCACGTTCCACCCCGACCGGCCGCCGGTCAGGTGGTCGATCGTGGCGAACTCGCGGGCCACGTTGTAGGGCTCGTGATAGCCGGTGGAGACGGTCGCGGCCACGCCCAGGTGGGTGGTCGCCGCCGCCATCACGCTGATCACCGGCACCGGATCGAGCCGGGGCGTGCCCGAGCCCCACTTCACCGCGGTCGCGAACGAGTTGCCGAGACTGCGCGGGACGCTGAGCGCGTCCGGCACGAACGCGAAGTGGAACCGGCCCTCTTCCAGAACCTTCGCGATCCGTACGTAGTGGGCGGCGGTCAGGAAGGCCGGCGACGCGTCGGGGTGCCGCCAGCCCGCGGTGCCCTGCACGCCGGCGTTCAGGAAGGCGGCGAGGATCATTCGGTGTCCCCCAGAAGGGACAACTCGTCGACGAGAGCTACCGCGAACTCGCCGGTGCCGCGGGTGCGGGCGCCCGCGCGCTCGGCCGCCTCGGCGTAGGCCGCGTGCGAGACGACAGCGCCCTGGAAGGCGTCGCCGGTGGCGAAGACCGCGGCGGCGGTGAGCGCGCCGAGCGCGCAGCCGGCCCCGGTCACCCGGGTCAGCCGCACGTCGCCGCCCGGCACCTCGACCGTGCGGGTGCCGTCCGAGATGTAGTCGACCGGGCCGCTGACCGCCACGACCGCGCCGATCCGGGCGGCGAACGCGCTCACCGCGGCGACCGCGTCGGCCGACGAGACGGTCGTCTCCACGCCCTTGCCGGTGGCCTCGCCGCCGGCCAGCGCGACCAGCTCACTGGCGTTGCCCCGGATCACCGCGGGCCGGAACTCCAGCAGGGAGCGGACGAATTCGTCGTAGCCGGCGGCGCCCGCGCCCACCGCCACCGGGTCTAGGACCCATGGCGTGCCGGCCTCGTGCGCGGTGCGGGCCACCGTGCGCAGCGACTCCTCGTCGCTGCTCATCAGGGCGGCCGTGTTGATCCACACCGCGCTCGCGCCGGCCGGGAACGTGGTGACCCAGTCCGACGCCGCGCCGATGGCCGGGCCCGCGCCCGCGGCCAGCAGGACGTTGGCGCTCAGGTTGGCCGCGATGTAGTTGGTCAGCCCGTACACGAAGGGGCCCTTGCCGGCGATCTGCGCCCAGCCCTCGCGGACGGCGTCATCCTTCCAGCCTGCCGTGCTCATGGTCATCGCTCCCGATCCAGGCGTCCCGCCCGTCGGGCCGCATTCTGTATTTTGCTGTATACAGAGTAGTTTCGGCTGGTGACCATCATCTCTATCCCACTTCTCCCTTTGGGCCAATAGGATATGGGGCCGATCACCGCGGTTTACGAGATCAGCGGGCCGGACCCCGCGCCGCGGGCCGGGCTCGTCGCCGTCGAGCAGAGCCACGAGCTGCCCACCGAGCTCGCACCGGCCAACGCGGTGCGGGATTCGCTCGGCCACGTACGTACCGTCATCGAGCGGCCCGGGAAACCGGCCCTGGCCACCGTCGACTATCCCGCCGACCTCGCCGGGGGCGAGCTCGGCCAGCTCCTGGTCCTGCTGCTCGGCAACGTCTCGCTGCAGGACGGCGTACGGCTGGTCGACGTCACGCTGCCGCCGTTGCTGGCCGGGGCACTCGCCGGACCGCGGCTCGGCATCGCCGGGATCCGGGCGTTGACCGGTGCACCGGAGGGCGCGCTGCTCGCCACCGCCCTGAAGCCGGTGGGCATGACCGTCGAACAGCTCGCCACGCTGGCCCACGAGGTGGCGGCCGGCGGGCTGCACGTCGTGAAGGAGGACCAGGGACTGGCGAACCAGCCGTGGGCGCCGTTCGCCGAACGGGTGCCGCGCTTGGCCGAGGCGGTGCGGCGGGGCAACCCGCACTCCGTCTACCTGCCGGTGGTCAACGGATCGGCGGCCCGCTTCGCCGAGCAGGTGGAATTCGCTCGCGGCGCGGGCGCCCACGGCGTACTCGTCATGCCCGGCATCGCCGGCTTCGGCGCCCTGGCCCACGCCGCCGAGATCTTCCCCGGCGGCATCGTGCTCGCGCATCCGTCGTTCCTGGGCGGCTTCACCGCCACCGCGAGCCACGGCATCGCGCCGGACGTCCTCTTCGGCACCCTGCTGCGGCTGGCCGGCGCGGACGCCACGATCTTCCCGAGCTGGGGCGGCCGGTTCAGCCTCAGCCGCGAGCAGTGCCTGGCCATCGCCGACGCGGCCCGGCGGCCGCTGCACGGCCTGGCGCCGGCCCTGCCGACGCCGGGTGGCGGCATGTCGATCGCGCGCGCTCCCGAACTGCTGGCCGCGTACGGACCGGACACGCTCTTCCTAGTCGGCGGCGACCTGCGGCGCGGCAACGACCCGAGGGGAGCCGCCGAGCGCCTGGTGGCGGCGGCCTCAGCCGCGCAGCCCGCCGAGCGTTCGTAGCTCAGCGTATCGAGGAAGCCGGCCCGATCGCGCGAAAGGCGCGGCACGTGCCGGTGTCGCGCGTCGGTCGCGCGGGCTGGGCGGTCGGGTGATGGTGCGGTTGTGGACGTTGTCGCCCGTACTGAAAAAGGCCGTGACCTTCATCGCGAAAGCGTTCTAGACGCGGATGAACGCCGCGATTTCGGGGTCGCGGCGCAGCTCGGCGAGTTCCTCGGCGGTCGGCAGCGCCGGGCGGTCGCGGTCGACGACCACCGCGCACAGGAAGCCGAACGGCTGGTCGTCGGGTGCGCGGAACTGGTGCCAGCCCCAGCTCGGCACGAACACGACGTCGTGCGGCGCGACGGGCACGATCCGGTCGACGATCAGGGCGCTGCCGTGCCCCCGGATCGGCACGACCACGTGGGTGTGCTCGTGCCGTTCGAGGGTGGTGTGCCCGCCCGGCCCGACCTCGAAGTAGCGCAGCGACGTGCCCTGGCCGTGCTCGGCGTCACTGAGCACCTGACGGGTCACCGACCGGTGTGTGCCGTCCTGCTCCTTGTAGGCGAGGACCTCGCCACCCTCCCAGACGAAGGGCTCGCGCTGCCCCCGCTTGTTCACTGGAGGCCGGTGCGGACCGAGGTGATGCGCTGGGTGTTGAAGCCGAGCCAGTGCATGCGGCCCACGTAGCGGGCGTGCTCGATCTTGAGGCAGCGGTCCATGATCACGGTCAGGCCGCCGTCGGTGGCGATCCGCGCGCCCTCGGCGTTGATCACGCCGAACTGGCACCACAGCGTGCCCGCCCCGATCGCCACCGCGTCGCGGGCGATCTCCGGCAGGGCGCTCGGCGCGCGGAACACGTTGACCACGTCGACCGGCACCGGCACGTCGCGCAGGCTCGGATAGCTGGTCTCGCCGAGGATCTCCGGCTCGCGCGGGTTGACCGGGATGACGTGATAACCGTGCCGCTTCAGGTAGTAGCCGACGAAGTAGCTCGCCCGCAGCGGGTTGTTGGACAGGCCGACGATCGCGATCGTCTTCGCGTTGTTGAGCACGCGCTGGATCTGCGTGACGTCCTGATATTGCTCCAGGTCGAGCTCGGTCATTTGGCCGCCACCTTCTCCAGTGCCTGGGAGAGGTCCCAGATCAGATCCTCCACCGATTCGGTGCCGACCGACAGTCGTACCGTCCCGGGGCCGACCCCGGCGGCCCGCAGCTCCTCCTCGCTGAGCTGGCGGTGCGTCGTGCTGGCGGGGTGGATGATCAGGCTCTTGGCGTCACCGATGTTGGCCAGGTGCGACCAGAGGGTCACCCCGCGGATGAGGTCCTGGCCGGCGTCGCGGCCGCCGTCGAGGTCGAACGAGAACACCGCGCCGGCCCCGAGCGGCAGGTATTTCTCCACCAGCGGCCGGTAGCCGCTGTCCGGCAGGCCCGGGTAGCCCACCCGGGTGACCAGCGGGTGCTCGGCGAGGAAGGTCGCGACGCGAAGGGCGTTGGAAACGTGCCGTTCCATGCGCAGGGACAGGGTCTCCAGGCCCTGCAGGAACAGGAACGCGTTCAGCGGCGCGAGGGTGCCGCCGAGGTCGCGCAGCGTCTCGGCGCGCAACTTCATCAGGTAGCCGTACGTTCCGAAGGTCTCGTGGAACTGCAGGCCGTGATAGGCGGGGGAGGGGTCGGCGACCACCGGGAAGCGGCCGTTGGACCAGTTGAACGTGCCGGCCTCGACCACCACGCCGCCGATGCTGGTGCCGTGCCCGCCGATGAACTTGGTCGCCGAGTGGATCACGATGTCGGCGCCCCACTCGATCGGCCGGCACAGGTAGGGCGTGGCGAACGTGTTGTCCACGATCAGCGGCAGCTCGTGTTCGTGCGCGATGCCGGCGATCGTCTCGATGTCGAGCACGTTGCCGCCGGGGTTGCCGATCGTCTCGCCGAAGAACGCCTTCGTGTTCGCCTTGACGGCCTTGCGCCACAGCTCCGGATCGTCCGGGTCGACCCAGGTCAGCTCGACGTTCATCTTGCGCAGCAGGTGCTTGAGCTGGTTGACGGTGCCGCCGTAGAGCGCCGACGATGCGACCACGTGATCGCCCGGTTCGAGCAGCGTGAACAGCGCCGCCGCCTGGGCCGCGATGCCGCTCGCGAACGCCACCCCGCCGGAGCCGCCCTCCAGGTTGGCCACCCGCTCCTCGAACACCGCCACGGTCGGGTTCATGATCCGGGAGTAGGTGTTGCCGTACTCCTGGAGGTTGAAGTAGGCGGCGGCCGACTCCGGGTCCTCGAACACGTAACTGGTGGTCTGGAAGATCGGCACCGCGCGGGCGCCGGTGTTCGGCTCGGGCCGCTGACCGGCGTGCAGCTGGCGGGTCTCGAAACCGAATTCGTGCTCTTTACTCATGGTCGCCTTCGTTCAGGAATCGGCGGACGATCGGTGTCTGTCGCGCCTCCTCCAGGAGGAAACAGTCGTGTCCGTAGGGTGCGTCGATCAGGTGGTACTCGACCGGCTTGCCGGCCTCCCGGAGCGCCTCCTCGATCTCGGCCGACGCGGCCGGTGGATAGAGCCAGTCGGAACTGAACGCGATCAGCAGCGTCCGTGCCTCGACCTCGGCGAACGCCTCGGCGAGGGACTTGTGCCCGCGGGCCACGTCGAAATACGTCAGAGCACGAGACAAATACAGGTACGTGTTGGCGTCGAACCGTTTCACGAACGAGTTCGCCTGGTATCGCAGGTAGCTTTCGACCTCGAACTCGGGCTCGCGCAGCGTGTATCGGATGTCGTCGGCGAACTGCAGCCGCCGGGCGAAGCGGTCCTCGAGGGCCGGCCCGGAGAGATAGGTGATGTGCCCGACCATCCGGGCCACGCCCATACCGGCGTCCGGTGTGCTCCCGGTGCCGTAGTAGTGCCCGTCCTGCCAGGCCGGGTCCCGCATGATCGACTCGCGGGCGATCGAGTTCCAGGCCACCCCCTGCGGGTGCAGGCCATGGGTGGAGGCGATCACCACGATCGCGTCGACCTGATCGGGGTAGGACACCGCCCACTGCAGGGCCTGCATGCCGCCGAGCGAGCCGCCGGCCACCGCCGCGAGCCGCTCGATGCCGAGCACGTCGAGGAACGCCCGCTCGCACCGGACCATGTCGGCCACCGTGACGACCGGGAAGTCCGACCCGTACGGCCGGCCGGTCTCGGGGTTGATCGAGGACGGCCCGGTCGTGCCGCGGCAGCCGCCCAGCAGGTTGGTCGAGACGACGTAGAAATGGTCGGTGTCGAACGCCTTGCCCGGCCCGATCATGCCGTCCCACCAGCCCAGCGCCTTGCCGGCCGCGCCGTCGCGGCTCTCCGCCGCGAACCCGTCGCGGGTGCCCGCCTCGGCCGGTGTGCTCGAAAGACCGGCCGCATGGGCATCGCCACTGAGCGCGTGGCAGACGAGGATGACGTTGTCTCTCTCCGGCGACAGGGTGCCGTAGGTCTCGTAGGCGACCCGGACCGAGCGCAGCTCGCGCCCGCAGTCGAGAGCCAGCGGAGCGGGCAGATCGAGGAAACGGGTGTCGACGCTGCCTACGGAACCTGCCATGCGGGGACTATAACTAGGCAGCGTCTGGGCAGGCCAGTATGGTTGTCGAGATTCCCCATGGGTTTACTAGGATTACTGACGAAAGGGATAGATCATGACGACGGTGGACAACGGAGTCAACGTGCAGGCGTTGCTCGACGCGCGCGAGGTCCTCAGGGGTGCGCCGGAGGCCGCCCAGTTCACCTGGAAGGCCTCGGCCAAGTGGGAGAACGGGGTGCACAGCACCGCGACCATCAAGAACTTCTTCGGTCTCGGAGCCGAGCAGTCGCACAAGAGCGAGACCACCTTCACCGCCGACCACCCCGAGGTGTTCGCGGCCGAGGACCACGGCATCACTCCGATCGAATACCTTCTGGTCGGCCTGGCCAGCTGCCTGACCGCGGGCGTCGCCTCGGTCGCGCAGAACCGCGGCATCCAGCTGCGCTCGGTCGAGTCGACGGTTGAGGGCAACCACGACATCCGGGGCATCCTGGGTGTCGACAGCGATGTCCGCAACGGCTTCAACGACGTCAAGGTCACCTTCAACATCGACGCCGACGCGTCGAAGGAGGAGATCGAGGCCCTGGTCGCGCAGTCGCAGAAGCGCTCGGCCGTCTACGACGCGCTGACCAACCCGACCTCCGTCACGGTCGAAGTGGCCTGAGGCGGGGCCGAGCCATAGAACGCGTCTCCACGGTCGTCATCGGTGCCGGGCATGCCGGCCTGGCGGCCAGTCACTTCCTCAGCGACCGCTCGGTCGACCACGTCGTCCTCGAGCGGGGCGAGGTGGCCAACTCGTGGCGGCGCGAGCGCTGGGACTCCCTGCGGCTGCTCACGCCCAACTGGCAGAGCCGGCTGCCCGGGCAGGACTACACCGGTCCCGACCCGGACGGTTACATGACGATGGGCGAGGTGGTCGAGTTCATCGAGCGCTTCGCCCTCGCCACCCGGGCCCCGGTCCGCACCCGCACCACGGTGACCTCGGTGCGGCCCGACGGCGACGGCTACCACGTGTCGACCGACCAGGGCGAACTGCGGTGCCGGTCGGTCGTGCTGGCCAGCGGCGCCTGCAACCTGGCGACGGTGCCCGACCTGAGCGCCGGGGTGCCGTCGGCGGTCACCCAGGTGACCCCGCTCGACTACCGCGGTCCCGACGGTCTCCCGGACGGCGGTGTGCTGGTCGTCGGTGCGTCCGCGACCGGCGTCCAACTGGCCGCCGAGCTGCAACGATCCGGCCGGGCGGTGACCCTCGCGGTGGGTGAGCACGTGCGGCTGCCGCGCCTCTACCGCAAGCGCGACGTGCTCTGGTGGATGGACGCCTCCGGGGTGTGGGACCAGCGCTACGACGAGGTCGACGACCTCAGCCGGGCTCGCAAGCTGCCCTCGCCGCAACTGGTCGGCACGCCCGAGCGCAGCACGCTCGACCTGAACGCGCTTACCGGCCTCGGCGTCGAGCTGGTCGGCCGGTTCGCCATGGTGCGCGACGGCGTCGCCCTGTTCTCCGGCGGCCTGCGCAACGTCTGCTCGCTCGCCGACCTGAAGATGAAACGCCTGCTGGCCACGTTCGACGAGTGGGCCCGCACGAGCGGGCGGGAGGCCGAGGTGGGCCCGCCGGAGGAGTTCCCGCCCACCGACGTGCCGGCCTCGTCGCGGCTGAAGCTCGACCTGCGGACCGGCGAGATCGGTTCGATCGTCTGGGCCACCGGCTACCGGCCGGACTACAGCTGGCTCGACGTCCCGGTCCTCGACGGCAAGGGCCGGCTGCGTCACGAGGGCGGGGTGGTCGACGCTCCCGGGCTCTTCGCGCTCGGCCTGCCGATGCTGCGGCGGCGCCGATCGACGTTCATCAACGGCATCGAGGACGACGCCCGGGACGTGATCGGCCGGCTGGTCAGCTGAGGCGGCGTACGTCGTGGTGATCCGCCAGGAGCGCTTCCAGGCGCTCGGCCGGCATCGGCCGGCCGAGCAGGTCGCCCTGGCCGAGCCGGCACCCGGCGGCCCGCACCGTGTCGAGATCGGCCGGTGACCGCAGGCCGTGCGCGATCACCTCGAGGCCCAGCCGCCGGCCGAGGGTCACGGTCACGTCCATGATCGCGTCGGCCGGCTGCCCGAACACCTCCCGGTCGATCTTCAGCAGGTCGATCGGCAGGATCCGCAGCCGGCTCAGCGAGGTCGGGCCCGCGCCGAAGTGGTCCAGCGCGGTCCGCATGCCCTGCGCCCGCAGCCGGCCGAGCAGGACCGGCAGGTCCTCGACGGCCGGGAGGTCCACCTCGGCCACCTCGAACACCAGCGCCGACGGCGGGATCTGATCGAGCTCCAGGACGCTGTGCAGGCTCGCCTGGAAGGCCGGGTCGGCCAGCGCCCGCGGCCGCACGTCCAGCGCCAGCCAGAGCGACTCGTGCTGCCGCCGCCAGCCGGCCAGGAGCCGGCCCGACGAGCGCAGCGCCCACTCGGCGACCGGCGGGAGCAGGCCCAGGTCCTCGGCCAGCGCGAGCAGTTCGGCGGCCGGCACCGGCCCGAGAGTGGGGTGCCGCCAGGACGGCAGCGCCTCGACGCCCACCGGCCGCCCGGTCGCCAGCTCGACGATCGGCTGGAAGTTCAGCTCCAGCTCACCCCGGGTGACCGCGCCGGGCAGGTCCTGTTCGAGGGTGGAGCGCCGCAGCAGGCGAACCTCCATCCGCTCGTCGTACCACTCGACGGTGCCGGGCGGTCCGGACCGCACCGAGCGCAGCGCGAGCACCGCTCGGCGGAGAGTCTCGTCGATGCCGTCGGCCGCGTCGAAGTCGACCATCCCGGCCCACGCCGACAGGTGCGAGACCGTGCCGGCCGTCGGGTACGGCGCGGTCAGCGCGTTGAGCAGCCGGCTGGTCAGCAGGTGGGCGCGGACCGCACCGCAGCGGGTCAGCAGCGCGAACCGGGTCTCACCCAGCCGGGCCGCCACGTCCGCGCCGCCCACCCCGGACCGCAACCGGCGGGCCGCCTCGACCACGACCACCTCGGCGAGGTCGGACCCGTGCACGTCGCCGATCGCGGTCAGCCCGCCCAGCTCGATGACGATCACCGCGCCCGCGTCCGGGATCAGCTCGGCGGCGCGGCGCAGGCCCGGGAGATTGACCAGGCCGGTCTGCCCGTCCAGGTGGGTCGCCACCCGCAGCGCCTGTTCGAGGTCGCGCAGCTCGCTGACGTCGCGCACGTGCACGACCAGGTTGTGGCCGGGTTCGGCCGGGTCGGCGCCGGAGGTCGTCCACTCGGTCGCCCGCCACCGGCCGAAACCGTCGCGCAGCCGCACCGGCAGGCATTCCCCGCCGCCCGGCCCGGCCATCCGCGCGGTCAGGTAGGCGTGCACCTCGTCGGCCTGGTCCGGATGCGCCAGCACCGACACCGTCCGGCCGAGAACGTCCTGATCGGAGAGCCCGAACTGGCGGGCCGCGGCCGGCGACTGCCAGCGCACCGCCAGGTCGGCGTCGAGCACCATCGCCACGTCGGCGGCCCCGAACATCAGGTTGCGCAGCCGGTTGCCCTGGTCGGTGAGGTGGTCGGCGTGCCGGCGCAGGGCGACCGCGGCCACCCACTCGCGGGCCGCGACCGCCGTGATCGCGGTGGTGCCCAGCCCGATCGACACCGCGTCCAGCCCGCCGCCGTTGATCAGGTGGTAGACGGTGACCAGGGCGGCCCCGAGCATCGGCAGGGTGAGCAGCGGAACGCCGGCCGACGGTTCGCTGCCGGCCGGTGGGACCGGGCCGGCGTCCGGGCGGACCCGGATCGCGCCGTACCACATCAGCCCGGCGGCCACATTGATCGCGAGGGCTGCCGCCACCGCCGCGATCGGCGCGTTCGGATGACCCGGGAAGTCCAGGCCGGCGACCAGGGCGACCAGCCCGACCAGGGACAGCGCCGCGCCGGGCGCACACCATTGCAGCGCCGCCCGGTTCCGGATCGCGTGCACACCGGCCACCGCCACGGTCGCGGTGGCCCCGGCGCCGAAGACCAGGGCGGTGATCGTCGCGCCGCGCCGGACGTCGGCGGTGAACAGGAACAGCCACGGCAGGTAGATCAGGCAGGCCGCGATGCCCAGGATGTCCAGCCCGAGGCGGAGCCGGGCCAGCAGGTCCCGGCGCTGGTGCGGGCGCAGGATCGCCGGAAGGTAGAGCGCCGCCACGAAGAACAGGCTGACCAGCGGGATCTCGGCCGGCAGCGGCACACCCCCGCCGACCAGCACGTGCGGCGCGACGAGCGCGGCGACGCCACTGGCCGCCCCGGCCGCCGCGGTGAGCAGGACACCACCGGCCAGTGCCAGGGAGCGGAGGCGCGGTCCGGCGGCCCGGCCGGCGACGACGGCGCGCACCATCACCACGGCGAAGACGGCCGAACAGGCGGTCAGGAAGCCCGCGGCGGCCGGCGTGGGGAGCAGGCTGAGCAGCCCGGTCAGGACGAATACCGCGGCAGCGGCCATCGCCGGCCGGCTCAGCTGCCCGCCGGCCGGGCGGTCGGGGGACCCGCCTGCCATCGGCCTCATCCACGCGTCAACGAATGACCCACCCCGAAGGTTACGGCCGAGAGGTTCCCGTCAATGCACTAATTCTGGCCGGTTCGCGTGTCCGTTCGGCCGCACCATCGGTCTCGACCCCTAGGAGGACCGATGAAGAAGCCCAATCCCACCGGTACGGACGACGTCCGGGCGCGGCTGGCCGGCCTGTCCCCGTCCGCCCGGCACCTGCTGCAGGCGACCACCGCCCTGCCGTCGCCGTTCCGCCCGGCCCGGCTGAGCGCGCTGGAGGTCGCCCAGTTGGTCGGCCTGGCGCTGACCAACCAGCAGATCGCCGGCCGGCTGGGCCGGTCACCGCACACCGTCAACTTCCACCTCCGTCAGATCTTCCGGAAGCTCGGGGTGGCATCACGGGTCGAGCTGGTGTTGCTGCTGGGAAGGAGGGAAGCCACCCGGTGACCGTAGAGCCAGTCGTGCGACCCCGGTGGCGCCGCAGCCATGTCCTCGTCCCGGCGCCGCTGCTGGTCGCCGTCCGGCAGGTGGTAGACGTGGGCGCCGGCCCGGGACAGGTCGGTGACCCGCCCGACCCGCTCCCGGCGCAGCGCCTCGTAGTGGGCGAACGCGTCCGGCCGGCCGGCGCACCGGGCCAGGGTGGCGGCGTCCTCGATGGCCTGGGCCGCGCCCTGCGCGATGAACGGCAGCATCGGGTGGGCGGCGTCGCCGAGCAGCACGACGCGGCCGCGGTGCCAGCGCGGTGCCGGCGGCCGGTCGACCAGGGGGTGCGCCTCGGGCCGCTCGACCCGGTCGACCAGCTCGCGCACCGCCGGATGCCAGCCGGTGAACGGCTCGTCCCCGGAGCGCCCGACCATGACCAGGTTGAGGTGGCCCCGGTCGACCGGGTAGGCGACCACGTGCCGGTGCGGGCCCAGCCAGACCACGACGCGATCCAGCTCGGACTCCATCGGCAGCACGGCCCGCGCGGCCACGTACCCGCTGTACCGGGGCGCGTCCCGGACGACCAGGCCGCGGACCGCCGAGTGCAGGCCGTCGGCACCGACCACGGCGGTGGCGCGCTCGCCGGTCCCGTCCGCGAAGGAGAGGGCACCCTCGTCCGTGACGGACACACACCGGCGTCCGAAGACGACCGCCGCCTCCCGCAGCGCCGCGATCAGGGCACCACGCCGCATCGTGTAATAGGGAGTGTCGTAGCGGGTCAGGTCGGTGCGGGTGATCAGCCTGTTGTCCTGCCAGCGGCGGATCTCCCGGCAGGCCGGCCGGGCCGCGGTGTCGAACACCCCGCCCAGGCCCAGGTCGTGCAGCTCGGCCGCGGCGTTCGGGGCGATCTGGATGCCGAAGCCCTCGTCCGGGAGCGCGGCGCGCTGCTCGAACACCACGCTTCGGACGTCCCGGCGGGCGAGCGCGAGGGCGGCGGTGAGGCCGCCGATCCCCGCGCCCACGATGGCGATCCGGTCCATGGGTGCCGCCTTTCAGTAGTAGCGCAGGGCCCGGTCCCAGTTCTCGCCGGCGGCGAACAGGCCGCGCGGCTTCATCACCTCCGGCGTCGCAGTGAGCACGTCAGCAGGCACCAGCGTGCCGGGTGGCACGGGCTCCACCCGGGCCCCGGCGCCGATCAGGGCGGTCAGCTCGTGCACCGCCGCGTCCGCGTGCGGGGCCGCCACCTCGATCTGCACGTGCAGGCCGGGTGGTTCGGGCCGGGCTCGCCAGAACATCACGCCGTACTCCGCCGGAAGCCGGAAGATCAGGTCCTCCAGGGCCACCTGGGTGAGGCCGTCACCGGCCGCGAAGCGGCCGAGCACCCGGACGACCGGTAGCGCCCAGCCGCACGGGCAGTCCCGGTAGGTCACCTCGACCCGGTCGCCCAGGTGGTAGCGCAGCAACGGCATCGCCTCCCGGAACAGCGGCGTGACCACCAGCTCCCCGGCACCGTCGGTGCCGATCCGGCCGGTCGCCGGGTCGTACACCTCGAAGATCGCGCGGTCCGCCCACAGATGCAGGCTTCCGTGCGGGCATTCGCCCGCCAGCCCGCCGGTCTCGCTCGCGCCGTACTCCTCCACCACCGGCGCGTGCCAGATCTGCGCGATCCGGGCGCGCCGGGCCGGGCTCAGCGGTTCGCCCGCCACCAGCAGCGCCCGCAGGGCGGGAAAATCGCGGCCGGGCCGCAGGCCGGCCCGGGCCGCCGCGGCCGCCCAGAGCAGGGCATCGGTGGGCAGCGACCAGGTCAGGGTGACATCCAGGTCGTGCATCAGACGAACAACCTTGGCGTACGGGGTGGCCAGCGACCGGTTGTCGGCCGGCACCACGGTCGCGCCGCAGGCCCGCGCCCCGGCGTGGGCCACGTGCCCGGTGAGCATCAGCGCGTACGGGGTGCGGACCAGGAACGTGTCGGACGGCCGGATGCCGATGTGCATGCGCGTGTACCGGTCGATCAGGTCGGCCCAGTCGCCCTCGGTGTAGAAGGAGGCGGTCGGCGTCCCGGTGCTGCCACTGGACTCGTGGTAGGTGGCCAGCCGCGACCGGTCCACCGCGAGCATCCCGAACGGGTAGGCGTCGCGGACGTCCGCCTTGCTGGTCAGCGGGTACCGCTTGAGTTCGGCGCCGTTCGCCGGCACACTGCCCCGCCGCCGGTAGAAGGGTGACCCGCCGGCCGCCGCGAGGGCGGCCGGCAGCAGCGAGTCCTGAAGTTTCGCCAGGGCGTCGAAGTCGGCCCAGTCCCCGATGCGGGGCCGGTCAGAGCTCATGGCAGAGCTCGTCGATCGGATAGCCGACGTGCCGTTCCCGGCCGGGCAGATAGCCGAGCACCTCGTCGCCCGGCTTGAGCTCGGTGGAGTTGAGCACCACGCCGCCCGGCCCGAGCAGCCGCACGTGCCAGTCGTCCTGGACGATGAGGTTGAGCTGCTCGCCGGAGGGCGCCACGGCGTCGATGGCGAGCAGCGGCCGCGTCTCGATCTTGACCCGGCCGACGGTCACCGCCCGGCTGCGGCCGTCCGCGCGGACCGCGAGCACGGTCGCCCCGGCCTGCAGCTCGCACAGGTAGCGGGTGCGCTCGTGGTCGGCCAGCGTGTACGACATGACCGCGCCGGCGTTGACCCGGAACGGCCGCATCGGCATGTAGGGCAGCGGGTGCGTCTCGCTGACGCACAGCAGCAGCCCCCGCGAGCGCGACCCGACCAGGATCCCCTCGTCCGGGTTCAGGTACGAGCAGGTGTCCACGCAGGCCCGTTCCCCGGAACCGCAGTGTCGCACCCCGGTGACGGTGAGGGTGACCAGGTCGAGGTCGGGCGAGCGGCGCCGCACCACCTCGGTGAGTTTGGTGGCGTCGCCCGGTCCGCCCGGCCGCAGCAGCACCCCGTCCGGCCCGCGCTCCAGCACGGTCAGGTGCACCGAGGCCTCGTCGATCCCGCTGACCTCGGTGATGATCCGGCCGTCGGCGCCGTCCGCCGCGGCCAGCACGATCTCCAGCGGGATGTGCGTGGGGTCGTGGAAGCGCAGCACCGTGAGCTCGTCCCGGCGCACCCGCTCGCAGGCCAGCTCCAGGCTCTCCGCGTCGGTGACGTCCACCCGGGTGCCGAAGCGCACGCCGGGCCGGTCCACCGTGGCCCGGGTCGCCGGGTCGACCAGGACGAGGTCGGCGTTGCCCAGGTCGCCGGGCAGATCGCCGGTGACGGCGAGCACCCGGGTGACGGTCGGCGGCAGGTCGGCCAGGTCGGCCGGGTCGTCCGCCACAATCGCGTCGAAGCGCAGGTGGACGGCCTCCTCGCTGACCGCGCGCCGCCACGGACCCGCTCCCCGTAGGTCCAGCCAGCACTCGCGAGCCGCGCTCATCGGACGGCCACCGGGGTGCGGTCGTGCACCACGGCGGCGAGCCGGCGCACCATCGCGCCGGGGTCGCCGGCGGTGAAGACGAGGCGTCCCACCGCCACCCCGGCGGCGCCGGCCTGCATGGCCGCCGACATCCGGCCTAACACGGCGTCCGGGTCCGACCCCGGATCTCCGCCGGCCGCCAGTACCGGGATCGCGGCGCCCGCGATGATCCGGGCGGTCTCCGCCGGGTCGTCCGGCAGGGCGGTCTTGACCAGGTCGGCGCCCAGCTCGGCGGCGACCGCGACGGCGTGCGCCACGAGATCCGGGGCCCGGCCGTCGCGCACCGCCGGGCCGCGTACGTACATCATCGCGAGCAGCGGCACCGACCAGCGGTCGCACTCCTCGGCGACGGCGGCCAGGTGGGCGATCTGCGCGGCCTCGGTCCGGGACGCCGCGTTGACGTGCACGCTGACGGCGTGCGCGCCGAGCCGGAGCGCCTCCTCGACGGTGGCCACCGGGAACTTCGCGTCCGGGTCGGCCGCCATCCGGGTGCTCGCGTTGAGCTGGACCACCAGCGACAGGTCGCGGAACCGGGCCGGGCGGATCCGGCGGACCGCGCCCTTGTGCACCACCACGCCGTCGGCGCCGTGCTCGGCCAGCCGGCCGACGAGCGTGTCGAGGTCGCCGTCGGCGCGCAGCGGACCGGCGCCCACGGCGTGGTCGAGGGGGACGAGGAGCAGCCCGGAGCTGCCCCGCCGGCCCAGGTGGCCGAGGCGCAACCGCCGTCCGAATGCTTCGTTCGCGTACATCGCAACTCCTCCGTGAGTCTTTGGTCGATGCCGTCCGAAGTTAACGGCGGCTCACGCCGCGGCATACTGCTCGAGTGAGTGGGTACAAGGCAGAACTCGGCAAAAGCGCTGGTCGGCGCCGCGTTACTCGTATTGACCTGATCAAATAGGTAGTTGTTTCCAAGATCGGGTTATCTCGTTGGTGCACAACGGAATCCGCCGTTTGTACTTAGCCAGTAGGCTTGCTCGCCGGGAAGGTGCGCCCGATTGGAATACGCGCCGCCACGGGGGATTTCCGCACGACCGGATGGCTGAGCGAACCGCACGAACGGCTATTAGCCCGTTCCACTCGCGGCCCGCACAATCAGCGTCCTATACCTCGATGGGGGCGCCGCATGACGATCGATCCGGGCGAAGGGCCACCGGCGTGAGCTGGCGCCTTCTCGGGCGGGACCCGGAGATCGAGCTGCTGACCGGCATCCTGGACGACACCGCGGCCGGCGCCGGTGGCTGGCACGTGCTGACCGGCCCGCCCGGCATCGGCAAGTCGCGGCTGCTGCAGTCGGTGTTCGAGCTGGCCGCCCAGCGGCGCCTCGCGGTCGCGACCCGGGAGGCGTTCCGGCTCGACCAGGCCGCGCCGCTGCTGACGCTGGCCGGCGCGCTGCGCGACTGCACCCCGGAGACGTCCGCGTTCGCCTGGCTCACCGAGCACGAGCCGGAACGATCCGATCCGCTCGGCACCCTGCAGCGGCTGCGTGTGTCGCTGGAGCAGGCGGCCCGGGAACGCCCGCTGCTGATCGTGATCGACGATGCCCAGTGGACCGACGAGCTGAGTGCGCTGGCCATCCGCGAGCTGATCCCGGCCCTGGCCTCCTCTCCGGTGCGCTGGCTGTTCGCCCACCGCCCACCGTCCGCCGAGGACCGGGACACCCCCGGCCACCAGCTGATGCGGTGGCTGTTGCGCGACGGCACCCCGCCGATCCGGCTGAACCCCCTCGACGAGTCGGTCATCGCCGAGCTCAGCGCGGACGTGGTCGGCGCCGCGGTGGACAACACCGTGGTCGCCCTGGCCGCCTCCTGCCTCGGCAACCCGCTGCGCACCGAGCAGATGCTGCGGGCCCTGCTCACGACCGGCCAGCTGGTGGTGGCCCGGGGGGTCGGTTCGGTGGTCGGCGACGACCTGCCGTCCAGCTTCGTCGACTCGGTCCGGGAACTGCTCCTCTCGCTGTCCGAGCCGGCCGCCTGGCTGCTGCGGTCGGCGTCGGTGTTCGGCCGGCCGTTCGGCATCGACGAGGCGGCCCGCCTGGCCGGGCAGCCGCCGACCCGGCTGTACCCGCTGATCGGCGAGGCGATGGCCGACTTCCTGGTCGAGGACACCCTGGGTGGGCTGGCCTTCGCCCACGACCTGGTCCGGCAGGCCGTCTACAGCATGCTGCCCCGGCCGATGCGCGAGCAGCTGCACCGGGAGGTCGCGGCCATCACCAGCGACGCCGGCCGCCCGGCCCTGGAGATCGCGGAGCACCAGCTCAGAAGCGGCCCGTCCGGAGCCGGCGACGCGGTCCGGATGGTGCGCTCGATGGCCCGGGAGATCGCCCGGGTGGCGCCGGGGGCTGCGGCCGACATCATGCTGCGGGCGCTGGACGCGGTGGATGCCGGCGATCCGGGCCGGCCCGCGCTGATCGCCGACACGGTCGGCCTGCTCGCCTCGGCCGCCCGGCTGGAGGAGGCCCGGCGGCTCGGCGGCGAGGTTCTCGGCGCCGGACTGGACCCGGACACCGAGGCGCTGCTGCTGCTCGGGCTGGCCGAGGCGTGCAAGCACGGCGGGCTGAACACGATGACGGTCGAGTACGCCGACACGGCCCTGCGACTCGACGGGATTCCCGCCGCGGTGCGGGCCCGGCTGTACGCGGTCCGCACACACGCCCTCTGCTACCTCGGCGACCTGGCTGGGGCGGACGACTCGGGCGTGCGGTCCGAGGAACTCGGCGGGCCCGGCGGCGAGTACGGCGCCGTGGTGTTCGGCCTGGCCGGGCGCAGCCTGGTCGCCTACACCGAGGGGCGGCTGGACGACTCGCTCGCGCACGCCCGGGCGGCCACCGAACTGGCCGACCGGGAGGGTGGCGCGGCGGCCCAGCAGCATCCGCGGATCTGGCTGGGCGGTGCGCTGACCGCGCTCGACCGGTTCGACGAGGCCGAGCAGGTCATCCGGGCCGGGCGCCGGGAATCCGACCGGTACGGCTCGGCCTGGGCCGATCCACTCTGGCACTACTTCCAGACCGCCCTGCTGTACGCCCGGGGCCGGCTCGACGAGGCCGAGGTGG
>NZ_BOQN01000016.1 GCF_018332695.1 Paractinoplanes toevensis | reverse complement strand
TGGCGGGATGATCCGAGCCGGCGCGCTCAGCGCTTGCGCAGGTGGGTGTCGATCGCCTCGATGATGCGGGGGCGCAGCTCGGACGCCTTGATGACGGCGTCGACCGAGCCGACCTCCACGGCTCGCTGGATCGAGTGGATGCGGTCGAACTCCGCGGCCACCTCGTTCAGCTTTTCCGCGCGTACTGAAGCTCGCAGCTCGTCCAGCTCCGCGGCCAGCGCGCCCTTCTCCCGGCCGGACGCCGCGCCCACCCGGGCCTCGGCCGCGCGGACCCGCGGGTCGGCCGCCGTGCGGGCGTTGACGTCGCCGGCGAAGACGGCGGCCGCGGCGGGGGCGCCGCCCAGCACCGACGCGAACGAGCCCTCGATGGCCAGGACCGTCATGTTCGGGTTGAGGCGCTTGGAGAAGACCACGAACGCGCCGCCGTGGTAGCGGGAGATCACGCAGAAGACGATCGGGCCGTTGAAGTTGACGATGGCCCGGCCGATCTCGGCGCCGTACTCGAGCTGGATCTTTCGCATCGACTCGGGGGAGCCGTCGAAACCGGACAGGTTGGCCAGGACGACCAGGGGGCGGTTGTCGCTGGCCGCGTTGATCGCGCGGGCCGCCTTCTTCGACGAGCGGGGGAACAGCGTCCCGGCCGTGTAGGTGTCGGGGCCGTCGGTGGGCGGGAAACCGCGCCTCGGCACCGAGCGGGACTCGATGCCGAGCAGACACACGGGCACGCCGCCGAGGTGGACGTCCTGGACCACCGCGGTCTCGGCGTCGGCCATGCCGGCCCAGCGCTCCAGGACCGGGTGATCCTGGTCGGACAGCGCGCGCATCACCGTGCGGATGTCGAACGGCTTCTTGCGGTCCGGGTTGGCGGTGGACGAGAAGATCTCGCCGACCGTGGTGAAGTCGCTGCCCTCGATCTGGTGCGGGAAGCTGGAGACGTCGCGGTCGACCGGGTCGGTGGTGGCCGCGCGGCGGGGGGCGTTCTCGCCGGGGGCGATGTACGTGTGGTCGTAGTGCGACATGAGCACGTCGCGGGCCGCGGTCAGGTTCGGCGCCCAATATTGCGCCTGGCCGTTGGGGCCCATCACCCGGTCGTAGCCGCCGATGCCGAAGTTGTCCTCGGCCGACACGCCGCCGGAGAAGTCCAGGGCCTGCTTGCCGGTCAGCACCATGGCCGAGTCGGGCGTCATGACCAGGATGCCCTTGGTGTGCATGAGCATGGTGGCTTCGGCGTTCCAGTACGGCTGGGCGCCGACGTTGATGCCCGCGACGACGATGTTGATCTCGCCGCCGGCCTGGGTGAACTCGACGATCCGCTTGAGCGCCTCGGCGACCCAGTCCATGTTCTCGGTGCCGGACTCCATCGAGATCCGGGCGCCGGAGGACAGTGCGTACCACTCCAGCGGCACCCGCAGCTCGGTGGCCAGGTCGAGGGCGGCGATGACCCGGCGGCATTCGGGCTCGGACAGCGCGCCCAGCGACTTGGTCGGGTCGCCGAGCAGGACCACCCGGGTGACGCCCTCCGGATAGAGCGGGGTGGCCGTGGTGACCACGCCGGCGACCAGCGCCGCGGTGTTCTTGCCCTTGGGCCGGTCGACGGGCACCAGGGCCGTGTCGACCAGGTCGTACTCGACAAAACTTCCCAGCAGACCCGTCAACTCGTACGGATAGACGGTGTTGCGGGTCGCGGCCCGGAGCACCTTCTGCCGGTAGCCGTCGAGCGGCTCGACCGGGTCGGTGGACGGCTCGCCGATGGTCAGCGCGGTCTCGCCGGTGGCGTCCAGCGCGATCCGCACCGCGACCTTCTGCAGCCGGCCGTCCCGGTTCTGCCGGGCGATGAACAGGATCTCCTCGAGGCCGGCCCCGACCGCGGTCGGCGTGACCCGGCGGGCGATCGTCTCGATCTCGTCGCGGGTGACCGCGAACGCCGGCCACACGTAGACGACGATCCGGTTGGTGTTGAACCGCTTGTCGCTGGGCCGCTGCTGCTGGGCCCGGCGCAGCGAGTCGAGGCAGGTGGCGATGGTGTCCTCGGCGGTGGGCAGGGCGACCAACCGGCCGTCGTGCTCCCGCAGCTCGGTGAGGTCGCGCACCTGGGCGAACGCCACCAGGCGGTCGTCGGCCGGGTTTTCCCGGGCCACCGCGCGGAACAGGTAGATCTCCTCGTCCGAGGAGGGCACCCGGGTGAGGTCGAACTTGCGCAGGCGTTCCATCTGCATGCGCTGCGCGATGTACGGGTGCAGGCCGCGGATCAGCCGTTCCTCCATCATCCCGGTGGTGGCCGGGCGGAAGGTGAAGTGGTTGTGCACGACGGCACCGCCCCGGCCGGCGACCGCGACGGTGACCCGGCGGATCCGGTCGGGCAGCGGGTGCCGGCAGATGATCTCGTGCAGCTCGGCGGCCATCGCGTCGGGCGATGCCGGCTGGCCCTCCCAGGACAGGTAGATGTCGGCGTCGATCGACATGTCGCCGGTGGCCAGCGTGGCCAGACCGTCGAGCACGCTGCCGAGCTTGTCGAACTTCTCGGCGGCCGAAACCAGCCGCGCCCCGGCCTTCTCGGCGACCAGGAAGGAGCAGCCGTCGGCGTCCACGGTGCGTACCCCGGTGAGGCCCTTGTTGCCGTAGTAGCGGCGGGTCAGCACCTCCAGCATCACCGAGTTGTCCAGGTTGTCCCGGACGAGGCGCTGCCCGAGGAGGCGCATCAGCGGCTCGGTGCTGCGCACCATCTCGGCGATGCGCTCGCCGCGGTCCGGCGCGGACGGGTTGGTGTCCAGGTAGCGCAGGTGCTGGCGGACGCCGGCGTAGACGAGCGCCCGGTTGCGGCGCAGCAGCGGCTGGCCGAACCAGGCGAACACCACGCCGCGGGCCAGGTCGGCGACCGCCGGGAAGCGCACCTGGGTGGCCGCGACCAGGCGTTCGAGGGCGAGGCCGGTCGGCTCGCGCAGCGTCTCGTCCGGCGGCGGCTCGGCCAGCCAGGAGCGCAGCAGCGTGGCGATCAGGGTGGCGTCGGCGGCGGCCCGCTGCTGGGCCAGGAAGATGCGGAAGACGGCGGCCTCGAGCGCGGGCGTTCGTTCCACGCCGGTGACGCCGTAGTGGCCGAGGGACTTCTTCAGCTTGGCCTGGAACGACTCGGGCAGCCCGGCCCGCTCGACGTCGAGGCTCTGCAGGTAGGTGTGGAAGTACTCCCGCGCGCTGTGCACGTGGGTGTCCTTGCCGCCCTCCTCGCCGGCCGGCCGGTTGCGGCTCAGCTCGGCCAGGTCGGCGAAGACCTCGATCAGCTCGACCTCGCCGGCCAGCGGCCGGTGACCCGCCTCGGCGGCGGCGCGGCGGGCGGTCAGGTAGTCGGCCAGGACCCGGCGATTGTCGTGCGGGTCGGCGTCGAAGCCGAGCAGCAGGCTACGCAGGTCCTCCTGCCGTTCCCGGGCGGACACCTCGGTGCGTTCGACGGGCAGGTCGATCTCGACCGCCGCGACCTGCGCCGTGGCCGCCTCGGAGCCGTCGCCGATGGGCTCCAAGCGCAGCAACGCCGCCCCGGACTCCACCTTGCTGCCGACGGTGACCAGCACCTCCTTGACGCGGGCCCGGAACGGCGCCCGGAGCACGGCCTCCATCTTCATGGCTTCCAGCACCAGCACCGGCGCGCCCGCCTCGACCTCGGCACCGGCCTGCAGCGGGGTGGCGACCACCAGCGCGGGCATCGGGGAGCGCAGCACGCCGCCCTCGTCCCGGCTGATCCGGTGGGTGACGCCGTCCACCTCGACCAGGTGGATCACGCCGTGGCTGCCGATGAGCAGGCGGTGCCGCTCGCCGTTGACGGTGATCCGGCCGGAGTACTTGTCGTAGCGTTCCAGCTCGACGTCGGCGGTGCGGACGTCGTCGCCGGCCTCGACGCCGACCCGGAACCGGTGGGCGCCGACCCGGGCGACCCGCACCTTGTAGGTGGCGCCGCGCAGCTTCAGGTCGAGCGGGGTGCCGCTGCGGTGCTGCACCTGGGGGCGGCCGCCGAACGCGGTGGAGAGCAGCCGCTGACGTTCGGCGATCTCCTCCTCCTCGTACGCCTCGATGGCCGCGGCGGCCAGCGCGACCGCGCTGTGCCGGTGCGAGACCAGGCGGCCCTGCTCGCGGACCCGGTCGATCCAGCCGGTGTCGGCGCTGCCGTCGATCACCTCGGGCTGGTCGAGCAGGTCGAGAACGAAGCTCTTGTTGGTGGCGCCACCCTCGATGATCACGATGGTGTCGGCCATGGCCCGGCGGAGCCGGCCCAGCGCCTCGTCACGGTCCTTCCCGTACGCGATGATCTTGGCGATCATCGAGTCGAAGTCGCCGGGGATCGAGTCGCCCTCGCTGACGCCGGTGTCGACCCGGATGCCGGGGCCGGCCGGCAGGTCGAGGTAGGCGATGCGGCCGGGGGAGGGTGCGAAGTCGCGGTCCGGGTCTTCCGCGTTGAGCCGGGCCTCGATGGCGTGGCCGCGCTCGACCGGCGGGGTGCCCTCCAACCGGCCGCCCGATGCGACGTGCAGCTGGGCCTTGACCAGGTCGAAGCCGGTGGTCGACTCGGTGATCGGGTGCTCGACCTGCAGCCGGGTGTTGACCTCGAGGAAGGCCAGCAGGTCGTCACCGGGGTGGTAGAGGAACTCGACGGTGGCCGCGCCGCGGTAGCCGACCGCGACGGCGAGCCGCTCGGCCGACTCCTTGAGCTCGGTGACCCGGGCCGGCGGCAGGACCGGCGAGGCCGACTCCTCGATGACCTTCTGGTTGCGCCGCTGCACCGAGCAGTCGCGCACGCCGAGCGCCCACGCGGTGCCCTGCCCGTCCGCGATGACCTGCACCTCGACGTGCCGGGCGCCGGTGACCAGGCGCTCCAGGAACACGATGCCACTGCCGAACGCGCGGGCCGCTTCCTGGCTGGTGCGCTCGTAGGCGTCCTCCAGGGCCGCCGGGTCGCGGACCACCCGGATGCCGCGCCCGCCGCCGCCGGCGGTGGCCTTCAGCATCAGCGGGTACCCGATGTTCGCGGCGGCCGACAGGGCGGCCTCGAGGGTCTCGACCGGGCCGCGGCTCCACGGCGCGATCGGCACGCCGACCTCCTCGGCGATCAGCTTCGAGCCGATCTTGTCGCCGAGCTTGCGCATGGCCTCCGGGCTGGGGCCGATGAACGTGACGCCGGTGCGCTCGCACAGCTCGGCGAAGGCCGGGTCCTCGGCGACGAAGCCCCAGCCGACCCAGGCCGCGTCGGCCCCGGAGTCGATCAGGGCGCGTTCCAGCGTCTTGAGGTCGAGGTAGGGCCGGGCCGCGGCCGGACCCAGGTCGTAGGTGATGTCGGCCTCGCGCACGAACGTGGCGGTGCGGTCGACATCGGTGAAGAAGGCGACGG
Organism: Paractinoplanes toevensis; assembly: GCF_018332695.1. GTDB lineage: Bacteria > Actinomycetota > Actinomycetes > Mycobacteriales > Micromonosporaceae > Actinoplanes > Actinoplanes toevensis. The sequence continues at coordinate 93,914 of NZ_BOQN01000016.1, read as the reverse complement.
TCTCGATCGGTGTGCCGGTCTCCGCGGCCAGCTCACGGACGGCGTGGATGAGCCGCATGGCGGCCTCACCACGATTGACGATGGCGATACGTCTGAACACCGGTCGAGCCCCTGCCTCGCAAGAATCTTTGCCAGGAGCCTACTGGCGTCCTCCCCGAGGCTTAAGTCCCGGCAGATACGTGTCGGTAACTTCCACCTAGTTCCGAAAGTTTCGATGCCCTACGAGCTGGCAGTTCGAGGACGCTTTCGTGGTGGGATGCGCCATCCGCAATCGCAGACATTGACATCTATCGAAACCTGCTCTTAACCTGCGATTCAAGTTTCGGACTCCTTCCGTAAGTTGCGAGGTGCCGCATGCCCGAAATCGCCCTCCTCGGCGTCGAGGTGGTGGCCGTCACGATCCTGGTCGCCGGGCTCTACCTGCCCCGGCACCGCCGCCGCGACCTGGTCGTCGCGTACTTCGGCGTCAACATCGGGGTGCTCGCCGTCGCCGACGCGCTGCAGTCCAGCAAGGCCGGGGCCGCCGGGCTGGGCGTGGGCCTGGCCCTGTTCGGAGTGCTGTCGATCATCCGGCTGCGCTCCACCGAGTTGGATCAGCACGAGGTCGCGTACTTCTTCTCGGCCCTGGCCCTGGGTTTGCTCGGCGCCCTGGAGACGTCCTCGGTCTGGCGCAACGTGGGGCTGATGGCCCTGATCCTCGTCGTCATGGCGGTGGTCGACCATCCGCGGCTGCTGCGCCGCTTCGAGCACCAGATCGTGGTGCTCGACACCGCCCTCACCGACCGGCGCGAGCTGGTCCGGCGGCTGGAGGACCTGCTCGGCGGCACCGTGCACTCGGCCCGGCTGCAACGCGTCGACCTGATCAACGACTCGACCGTGGTGGACGTGCGCTACACCGAGGGCCGGGTTCTGGCCGGGGTGCTCCGGTGAACCCGGCGCTGTGGCGGCTCCCCGCGATCGGCCTCGCCGAGCTGGAGGAACGCGCCGCCCTCCGCACCCGGATCGACCGTAAATACCTGATGACCGAGGCCTCGGCCGATCGGATGCTCGATCTGCCCGAGGCTCGCGCGCTGGAGATCGACGGGGTTCGGCACTTCACCTACGAATCGCTCTACTTCGACACCCCCGAGCTGGCCAGCTATCTGCGCACCGCCTATCGGCACCGGCGCAGATTCAAGATCAGGACGCGGACGTACGTCGATTCCGGCGCGATCTGGCTGGAGGTCAAGGTGCCCGGCCCGCGGGGCAGCACGGTCAAGTACCGGGAGCCGCACGGCAGTCCCGACGACGGCCGGGCGTTCATCGACGAGGTGTTCGCCCGGCACGGCCTCGGCGTCCGGGACGATCTCACTCCCACACTGCGGACCGCGTATCTGCGGTTCACGCTGGTGCTCCCGGACGACAGCCGGGTCACCGTCGACACCGATCTGCACTGGACCGCCGGTGACCGGGAGCTGCGGCTGCCCGGCATGGCCATCGTCGAGACCAAGACCGGCTCGGCGGCCTGCGCGGCCGACCGCGGGCTGTGGCAGCGCGGCCACCGCCCGATCGCCATCTCCAAGTACGCCACCGGGTTGGCCGCCCTGCGTACCGACCTGCCGGCCGCGCCCTGGCGACGGGTGCTGCGCCGGCACTTCTCCGGGAGCGTGTCATGCGTAAGTTCCTAGCCGTACTCCTGTTGATCGTGGGTTTGATCTCGGTACCGACGGCCGCGATGGCGGCCGACGACATCACCTTCTCCACCCCGAGCGGCACCTTCCAGGGCTCGGTGAGCGTCGGCCTGGCCACCGCGATCAGCGGCGCCGAGATCCGCTACACCACCGACGGCAAGGCGCCGGCCGCGACGTCCGCCCGATACACCGCGCCGCTCACCCTCACCGGCACCACCCAGTTGCGGGTCCAGGCGTACGTGAACGGAGCCGCCACCGGCACCGGCGCGACCGGCCTCTACGTGGCCCGCAACTTCGACGCCCAGCACGACCTGCCGATGGTGCTGATCGACGACTACGGCAAGGGCAAGCCCGGCCGGGACTACGTCGACGCCGCCGCGATGGTCCTCAACGGCCGGCTGTCCAGCACGCCCGCCGTCGCCACCCGGGCCGGGATCCACCTGCGCGGGCAGTCCTCGGCCACCTTCGACAAGGCGCCCTACCGGCTCGAACTGCGGGACAGCACCGACGACGACACCGACGTCGAACTGCTCGGCATGCCGGCCGACTCGGACTGGGTGCTGCGCGGGCCGTTCAGCGACAAGTCCCTCGTACGCGAAGCTCTGGTCTTTGATCTGGGTCGCGAGATGGGTTCGTCGGTGCCGCGTCACCGGTTCGTCGAGCTCTACCTCAACACCGACTCCGGGCCGGTGGCGTCCGCCGACTACCAGGGCGTCTACATGCTCGAGGAGACCATCAAGAACAGCAAGGACCGGCTCGACCTCAAGCAGCTCAAGGAGACCGACACGACGCTGCCGAAGATCACCGGCGGGTACATCTTCGCCTTCGAGTGGCTGGCCGCCGAGGAGCCGATCATCCCCTGCACCGGCTCCAGCTGTTTCAACTACCTGGAGGTCAAGGACCCGTCGCCGCTGAATGCCGAGCAGAAGGCCTGGCTGACTTCCTATCTGCAGCAGTTCCACGACATGTTGCACAGACCGGACTTCGGCGCCAACTATCGGAACTGGATCGACACCCGCTCGTGGATCGACCTGATCATCCTGAACGAGCTCAGCCGGGAGATGGATTCATATCTCCGCAGCACGTACTTCTACAAGGATCGCGACGGGCTGATCACCGCCGGCCCGCTCTGGGACTACGACCTCACCTTCGGCACCGGTGGCTACTTCGGCAACGAGCAGACCAGCGGCTGGCAGTACCAGCAGACCCGCAGCCCGCAGGCCAACGACTGGTTCCAGATCCTGCTCACCGATCCGGCCTTCCAGCGCGACCTCAAGGCCCGCTGGACCGAGCTGCGCCAGGGCGTGCTGGCTCCCGCCGCGCTCAACTCCCGGGTCGACACGCTCACCGCGCCGCTGACCGCCGCGGCCGCCCGCAATTTCCAGCGCTGGCCCAACCTGCCGACCCGGATGATCGGCCCGTTCATCACCGACACGTCGCCCACCTGGGCCGGGCAGGTGCAGGTCATGCGCAACTGGATGACCCAGCGCGCGGCCTGGCTGGACACCCAGTGGGCCTCGTCCTCCCCGCCGACCTCTACGCCGCCCACCTCCGCGCCGCCGACCTCCCCGCCGCCGGCTTCCGCCGGCTGCTCGGCGACCTACTCCAAGGTGAGCGAGTGGGCCGGCGGCTTCCAAGCAGATGTACGGGTGACCGCCGGCTCGACCGCCACCCGGACCTGGGCCGTCACCTTGACCTTCGCCAACGGCCAGAAGATCAGCCAAGGGTGGAACGCGGTCCTGTCCACCAGCGGTACTGTGGTGACCGCCCGTAACGAGACCTACAACGGAGCGTTGGCCGCGTCGGCCAGCACCACGTTCGGTTTCATCGGCACCTGGGCCGGCACGAACGCCGCGCCGACCCTGTCCTGCACGGCAACTTGAACGTGAGGTCTTTTCAAGAACGGGCCGCCCCGACATGATTCGCTGATGCCGCACGAAAAATCAGCCGCACGGCGCGCCACGTGGATCGGCGCCGGTTACGCCGCGCAAGGCTTCGGTTACGCGGCGGTCGTCACGGCCCTGCCGGCCTTCAAGGACCGGCAGGGCATCGACGACGGTTTCGTCTCGATCATCCTGCTGCTGGTGTGCGTGGCGGCGGCCGGCGGCTCGGTCATCGCCGACAAGGTGGCGGCCCGGTGGGGGAGTCGCTTCGCGCTCGGCGGCGGCCTCCTCGCGGTCGCCCTGGGGCTAGGCCTGACCACCTTCCACACGCCGACCGCCCTGTTCACCGCGATCCTCATCGCGTACGGCGTCGGTCTCGGCGCCGTCGACGCCAGCCTGAGCATGCAGGGTGTTCTGGTGCAGGCCCGGATCGGCCGCAGCGTGATGAGCCGGCTGTTCGCCGCCTACACGGCGGCCGCGATTCTCGCGGCCCTGCTGATGTCCGGCTTCGCGGCCTCCGGCGGCGGCGCCGCCCTCGCGGTCGGTGCCGCCGCACTGATCGCCGCGCTGGTCGTGGCCGGCGGCTTCAATTCCTTCGAACCCGGGCGTACGGCGATGCCGGACCTGGCCGGCGACAAACGGCACGACGGCACCCGGCACGTGGTGTGGGTGTGCGGCGCGTTCATCTTCACCGCGTTCCTTGCCGACTCCGCGGTCAGCACGTGGAGCTCGGTCTACCTGGACGACTCCCTGTCGGCATCGGCCGCGGTGGTCCCCCTCGGCTACGCCGCCTACCAGGCCGCGGTGCTGCTGTCCCGGCTGGCCGGCGACCACGTCGTACCCCGCATCGGCCGCATCCCCTCCGCCGCCGCCTGCCTGCTGATCTGCGCGGCCGGCTGTGCCGCGGTGGTGGCCGTGCCGTCGATCCCGGTGGCCATCGCCGGTTTCGCCCTGACCGGCATCGGCGTCGGCGTCCTGGTCCCACTGGCGTTCAGCGCGGCCGGCGAGGCGGCCCCCGGCCACAGCGACGAGGTGATCGCCCGGGTGAACCTCTTCAACTACGGCGGCGCCCTGGTCGGCGCGGTCCTGCTGGGCGCACTGTCCGAGCCGATCGGCCTGCGCATAGCCTTCCTGATCCCGGTGCTGGGCCTGCTGGCCACCATCCCGGTAGTGCGCTCCCTGCGCCGCCTCACCACCACCCCGGCAACCATGTCGCCGCCGGCAACCGCCCCGCGCTGAGCGGCGCTGCCGCCACCCGTGATCATCGCCCGCTGAGCTGCACTGGCCGCCGCCCGCAACCGCTTCGCGCTGCGCTGCCGCCACCCGCAGGCGCTTCGCGCAGCTGCATCTGCCTCGCCCGCTGGCAGGGTGGGTCGCTCGCGACGCCCTACATAGTGGGGCGGACTCTCACATGCCGCGCTGGAGTCCCGGCCGGCGAGTTCGCCTTCCACCTATTGGGCAGCGCTTCCCGCCATGTGGTCCGCGGCCGCTTCGGGATCCGGCATGCCGAATATATCGCCCGCGATTGGCTCGGATCTTCGCAAGAGTGTCGAGTTAGCGCTCGCTCCGAGCGCAAATCCCACAAGATCTGGCCATGTCGCCGTCTCGAGGCTGCCGGACCGGGTGACATCTCGGATAAGTCGGTCAGCGGCGAGTGCGCCCATGCTGCGGGCGGGGCGGAATGGGCGCGGGCCGATGGCCGGGCGTGGGGAGCTGTGAGCTTACGGTGAGTCCGATTCGGTGGCCGGGCCGTGCGCTGAGTGCGGGCCGCAGAGGTCGGATGGACTCGGTGCGGAACCGGGCTTTGGGTCGGGCGTGAGCGCAGGGCGGGCCGGGCGTGGGCTGAGTGCAGGGCTGGGCGTGAGCGTAGGGCTGGCTGGACTGGTCGCGCGTGGGTTGAGCGCGAGCGAACCCGCACCGGCCTGCGCATCCTTGGGCCGGGCGTGAGCGCGGGGCCGACCGTGAGGGCCGCGCGCCGGCCGGGTGTGGGCTGAGCGCGGGGCCGGGCTTGGCTGAGCGTGGGCTGGGTGTGGGACGGCGGCGGGGGTGTGGGCTGTGGCCGCCCCTGGGTGGAGGGGCGGCCACAGCGTGCGGTTGCTAGAGGGAAAGGGTCCAGCTGTCGATTTTGCCGGTGTCGGCGCTTGCCGCGTCTCGGACGCTCAGGGTCCAGGTGCCGTTCGGGGGCTCGGCGGACAGGTTGACCGTGTAGGTCTGGTTGATGTTGTCGGTGCTGCCGCCGGCCCGGTTGTGCAGGACGTAGGACGTGCCGTCCTCGGCGATCAGGGTGACCACCAGGTCGCCGATGTAGGTGTGCACGATGTGCACCTCTACCGAGCTGGTCGTCGACGGGGCCGCGGCGGTGCAGTCGGCGATCGTCAGGGTGCTGGTCACCGTGGTGTTGTCGGGGATCGCCACGTCGGTGCCGTTGGTGCCGGTGCAGGCGGCCGCGCTGTTCACGCTGACCGTCAGGGCCGCCGTTCGGGTGATCGACTCCGCGGTCGCGGTGATCGTGACCGGTGCGCTGGAGCGGGACGTTCCCTCGGCCGCGGTCACCGTGACCGTGGTGGGTTCGCCCGCGGTGACCGTCTCCGGGTCGAAGGTGACGGTGACGCCGGCGGGTGTGACGCCGGCTGAGAAGGTGATTTGCTCGGGGTCGCCGTTGACCGCCGTGGTGGACAGGGTGACCGTGCTGGACGTGCCGGGGTCCAGGGCGACCGACGACGCGTCCAGGGTGAGGGCGAAGTCGTTGCCGGTCGAGCAGAAGTCGTCGCCGGCCACGTTCACCGCGGTCCACGACGCCTGCACCGCCTTGTACTCGGTGCCGCAGAAGCCGTACAGGTCGGTGGCCGCCGACAGGGTGTAGGCGCGGGCCTGGGCGTACGTCGTACTGGAGATGAAGTAGTTGTCCAGGGCCCGGAACCAGATCGCCGCGGCCTTGTCGCGGCCGATCCCGGTGACCGGGGCGGCCGAGCCGCACAGCGGCGAGGTGCCGTAGGCGGTGACGCCGGAACCCTCGGCCAGGTCGAAGAAGAAGTGGTTGGCCACGCCGGACGAGTAGTGCACGTCGACGTTCTTCGTGGTGGTGGACCAGCAACCGTGCGAGGAGCCGTCGAGTGTCGGGTTGTACATGTAGCGCAGCGGGGCGCCCGTACCCCGAATGTCGATCTTCTCGCCGATGTCGTAGTCGCCCGCGTCGGCGGTGCTGTTCGCGTAGAACTCGACCATGCTGCCGAAGATGTCGCTGGTGGCCTCGTTCAGGCCGCCGGACTCACCGGAGTAGGTCAGGCCGCCCGGCACCACGTTCTCGGTGACGCCGTGCGACATCTCGTGGCCGGCCACGTCCAGCGCGACCAGGGGCTTCGCGTTGCCGGTGCCGTCGCCGTAGGTCATCTGCGCGCCGTCCCAGAACGCGTTGACGTAGGCGCTGCCGTAGTGGACCCGCGACGGTACGCCGGTGCCGTTGCCGAAGATGCCGTTGCGGCCGTGCACGTTCGTGAAGTAGTCGAACGTGGTGGCCGCGCCGAAGTGGGCGTCGATGGCGGCGGAGGCACGGTCGGCGTTGGTGCCCGTACCCCAGGTGTTGTCGTCGTCGGTGAGTACCGCGCAGGTTCCGCTGGTGCGGTTGCCCATGTCGCAGGTGTAGCCGCCGCCGCGCACCGGGTCGGTGAGGCTGAAGTTGCTCTCGCCGGCCGTCGTGTCGACCGCGACCGGTCCGGAGTAGAGGCTGTTGCCGGTGCCGGTCACGCTTTCGATCTCGTCGAACTTGCCCACGAAGGAGCCGGTCCGGGCGTCGGTGATGACGTGCAGGCGGGACGGGGTCTGTCCGTCCGGGAGCCAGCCGTTCACCACCGTCTCCCAGGCCAGTCTGCCGGTGCCGGTGCTCGCGTCGACGAACAGTTCCGGCTTGCCGGTGCTGGTGACAGTGCCGGAGAAGGCGGCCGTGGACGACGCGGCAGCGCGTGCCGCGGTCACCGACGGTTCGGTCGACAGCGACAGCGGCGCTTTGAGGCCGACCGAGGTTCCGGTGACGCGGCCATGGCGAAGGCGGACGATCAGGTCGCCGCCATAAACGCGGAGCCCGTCGTACGTGCGGGTGTAGCGGACTGCCTCACCGTTGCGGCTGTAGACCTGGTAGTTGTCCTTGGCCGATCCCTTGACGGCCGCGGTACCGGCCTCGGCGATCGGACTCGGCTTCGGGGCGGCGGACGCGCGGTCAGCGGTCGCCGTCACCCCTCCGGCAGCCAGCGCGATGGTGGCGGCCAGCGCGATTGTGTTTCTCAACAGCTTCCTCCCACGATTAAGGAAGTGACATCAATTGATGTAGATCCTTCTATGTGGAGACAGTTGTCGATGTAACAGTCTTGTTTACAGATTCTCAGAGCGAGATCAGAGCGGCTCGACGCCGAACGCTACGTCCAGGCGGTAGCGGTCGCCGGGGTAGCGGGACTCGCTCAGCTCCAGCGGCGCGTCCCGGTCGTCGAGGATCAGCCGCTGCTCGACCAGTAGCGCCGAGCCCTCCGGAACCAGCAGCTCGCGGGCGTCCTCGGCGGTGGCCTGCTGCGCGGTGAGGGTTGCGGTGCCCTTGGTCGGCACCCGGCCGAGCGCGGCCAGCGCCTCGTGCACGGAACCGGCCAGATCCACCTTGAGCAGGGCGGACAGGCTTCCCGGGTACAGCGCACGCTCGTACGCGATCGGCTCGGAATCGGCCAGTCGCACCCGGTGGATGGCCACCACGTCGCCGCGCCGCAGGCGCAGGCGGGTCGCCTCCTGTTTGGTCGGCGGCCGCAGGTGCGCGAGGACCACCCGCGACGACGGCCGGCGGCCCTGCTTGCGGATCTCCTCGCTGAGCCGGACCAGGTTGTCGGCCCGGCGCGGGCCGGTCGGCACCGCCACGAACGTGCCCCGGCCGGGCGCCCGGTAGACCAGGCCGTCGTTGACGAGCTGGGTGACCGCGGCGCGGGCGGTCATCCGGCTGACGCCGTGCTCGCGGGCCAGCTCGGGCTCGGACGGCAGGGGGTCGTGCGGGCGGGACCGGGCGATCCGGGCTCGCAGCGCCTGCTCGATGCGGAAGTAGAGCGGCTCGGGCATGGATCACACCCTAACCTGTCTAGACAGTTGCCTGTATAGACAGCTACCGTGCGGTTCCATGGACTTCACCGTGGCGCAGATCGCGAAGATGATCGATCACTCCATCCTCCGGCCGGAGTTCACGGCCGAGGATGTCCGCGCCGGGTGCGCGATCGCCGCGAAGTACGAGGTGGCCGCGGTCTGCGTGCGGCCGTGCGACGTGTCGCTCGCGGTGCAGTTGTTGCGCAACAGCAGTGTCGAGGTCGGCACGGTGGTCGGCTTCCCGCACGGTGACACCCACACCGTGATCAAGGTGGCCGAGACCGAGCTGGCCATCGCGCAGGGTGCCACCGAGATCGACATGGTGATCAACGTCGGGTGGCTGCGCTCCGGGCACATCGACGCGGTGGAGCGCGAGATCGTCGCCGTCATCGCCGCCGCGGCCGGCGCCCCGGTCAAGGTGATCCTGGAGAACGCGTACCTCACCAACGAGCAGAAACTCGCCGCCTGCTGGGCCGCCGAGCGGGCCGGCGCGGCGTTCGTGAAGTCGTCGACCGGCTTCGCGCCGACCGGCGCGACCATCGACGACCTGGCCCTGATGCGGTCGGCGGTGTCGGCCAAGGTGCGGGTCAAGGCGTCCGGCGGGGTGCGCTCGCTGGACCAGCTGGTGGCGATGGCGGCGGTCGGCGTCACCCGGTTCGGCTCGTCGGCGACCGAGGAGATCCTGGAGGATCTGGCCCGCCGGACCCGGATCGAGTTGGCCCACCTGGAGGCCGCTTAGTCGGCCCCGGCCGCTACCTGGAAAAATCCGGCCCATGAGTGACGTGGGAGATCGGCTACGCCGGGCCGGGGTAGCCGAAGTGTTCGATGACGCGACGAACCGCGCGATGTACGCGTCCGACGCCTCTCTCTACCGCGTGGTCCCGCAGGCGGTGGTCCGCCCACGCGCCGAGGACGAGGTTCTCACCGTCCTGAACGTGTGCCGTGACCTGGGCGTTCCGATCACCGCCCGGGGCGCCGGCACCTCGGTGGCGGGCAACGCCATCGGCCCCGGCGTGGTTCTCGACTTCAGCCGGCACCTGAACCGGATCCTCGACGTGGACGCCGCCGCCCGCACCGCCACGGTGCAGGCCGGCACCGTGCAGTCGGTGCTGCAGGCCGCCGCGAAACCGCACGGCCTGCGGTTCGGCCCCGACCCGTCCACGCACACCCGCTGCACCATCGGCGGCATGATCGGCAACAACTCCTGTGGAGCCCGCACCCTCGGCTACGGCCGCACCTCGGACAACGTGGTCGCCCTGCGCGCGCTGACGATCGACGGCCGGTCGCTGTTCGACGACGCACCCCAGCCGGCCGCGTTGCAGACGCTGATCGAGGCCAACCTGGCCGTGGCCCGCACCGAGTTCGGCACCTTCGGCCGGCAGGTCTCCGGTTACGCCGTCGAGCACCTGCTGCCCGAGCGCGGCTTCAACCTCACCGAGTTCCTGGTCGGCAGCGAAGGCACCCTCGCGGTGGTCACCGAAGCCACCGTCAAGCTGGTCGCCGACCCTCTGCACCGGGTGCTCGTCGTCCTCGGCTACCCCGACTTCGGCACCGCCGGCGACATCATCCCGGCGATCCTCGAGTTCCGGCCGACCGCCTGCGAGGGCATCGACTCGCGCATCTGCGACGTGGTGCGCTCCCGGCGCGGCCCCGGTGCCGTTCCGCCGCTGCCCGGCGGCTCGGCCTGGCTCATGGTGGAGATCGCCGGCGACGACCTCGGCGAGGTGCGCGACCGGGTGGCCGGACTGGTCAAGGCGGCCGAGGCGGTCGACTCGCTGGTCGTCGAGGACCCGGTGGCGGCCGCGCCGCTGTGGCGCATCCGGGAGGACGGCGCCGGCCTGGCCGGTCGCGCGCCCTCCGGCCGGCCCGCGCACGCCGGGTGGGAGGACTCGGCGGTGCCGCCCGCGAAGATCGGCGCCTACCTGCGGGACTTCGACGCACTCTGCGATCAGCACGGGCTCAGCAACATGCCGTACGGGCATCTCGGCGACGGCTGTGTCCACGTACGCCTCGATTTTCCGTTGTCCTCGCCCGGCGGGCCGGCGAAGTTCCGGGCCTTCCTGGAGGACGCCGCCGACCTGGTGGTCAGCTACGGCGGTTCGCTCTCCGGCGAGCACGGCGACGGCCGGGCCCGCAGCGAACTGCTGGCCCGGATGTACTCGCCGGCCGCGATGACCCTGTTCGGCCAGATCAAGCACATCTTCGACCCGAACAATCTGCTCAACCCGGGCAACCTCGTCGACCCCGATCCGGTCGACGCGAACATCCGGGTGGCGCAGGCCCGGCCGGTCCGCACGAAACTCGCCCTGGCCTACCACCAAGATCACGGCGACTTCGACCAGGCCGTGCACCGCTGCACCGGCGTCGGCAAATGCCGCGCCGACACCACCGTCCTCGGCGGCGTGATGTGCCCGTCCTACCTGGCGACCCGCGAGGAGAAGGACTCGACCCGAGGTCGCGCCCGAGTGCTGCAGGAAATGCTCGATGGAGACCTGGCCCCCTCCTGGCGCAGCCCCGCGGTCCACGAGGCGCTCGACCTGTGTCTGTCCTGCAAGGGTTGCGCATCGGACTGCCCGACCGGCATCGACATGGCCGCCTACAAGTCGGAGGTCCTGCACCAGAGCTACCAGCGCCGCCTGCGCCCGCGCTCGCACTATTCGCTGGGCTGGCTGCCCCGCTGGTCCCGGCTGGCCGCCCGCATGCCCCGCCTGGCCAACCGGATGACGACGCTGCCCGGCATCCGCGGCCTGGCCCTGCGCCTGGCCGGCGTCGACTCCCGCCGATCCATCCCCGCGTTCGCCCCGCAGACGTTCCGGCAGTGGTTCGCCGCCCGGGAGAAACCGACGACCGGCACCCCGGTCCTGCTGTTCATCGACAGCTTCACCGATCACTTCTCGCCCGAGGTCGGCAAGGCCGCGGTCGAGGTGCTGACCGCCGCCGGCTACGCCCCGTCGATCACCACGAAGGAGGCGTGCTGCGGCCTCACCTGGATCTCCACCGGCCAGCTGGACGCCGCCCGCCGCATCCTCGGCAAAACGGCCGACCAGCTCGCCGACGCCGTCGACCGGGGCATGCCGGTGGTCGGACTGGAGCCGTCCTGCACCGGCGTCCTCCGCAGCGACATCAACGAGTTGCTGGACAACGAGAAGGCCCACAAGGTGAGCGCCGCGACCGTCACGGTGGCCGAGCTGCTGGCCCGCACCCCCGGCTACGCGCCGCCGTCCCTGGAAGGCGTGCGGGTGATCGCCCAGCCGCACTGCCACCACCACGCGGTGATGGGCTGGGAGGCCGACGCCAAGCTGCTGAAATCGGCCGGCGCCACGGTCAAACGCCTGGGCGGTTGCTGCGGCCTGGCCGGCAACTTCGGCGTCGAACAGGGCCACTACGAGGTGTCGGTCAAGGTCGCCGAGCAGCAGCTGCTCCCCGCCCTGGACCAGGCCGAACCGGGCGACATCCTGCTGGCCGACGGTTTCTCCTGCCGCACCCAGGCCGCCGACCTGGCCGACACGGCCGGCGTCCACCTGGTGCAACTGCTGGCCGAGGCCCAAAAACCCAAGCCCTAGAAAGGTACGGGCGGCACCGCCCCCGCCGAATCCACCCCGTCCCGCCGAGGCGGCCGGGCCGTAGCAAACCGGGCCGTCCCGGCCATCCGGCCGGGCGGCCACTCACCCCCGGCGGGTCAATCCGACGACGAATCGTGACCGGGCGCGCCCGGGCCGTAGGAGCCGCCACCGGCCGAGCCGATCCGGGCGCGCTGCTCCTCGTCGGTCAGCGTCGGGTCGGCACCGTCGCGCGGCAACCGGCCCGACGGCTGCTCGGTCGTCGCCGGCGGCACGTCGACGGTCTTACGCTGGGCGCCGCTGTCGGCCGGGCTCTTCTCCGCATCCACCCCAAGATCCTTACCCCGGATCGCCGGCTCTAGTGCAAACCGGAGAAACACGCACGGCAACCAACCGGTGCGGTGACCCGCCGCACCGGCGCCACCGAACTGGCGCGACATTTCCAGGGAGCTTTCGGCTGAAGGTCGCGGCGCCGGCGCCGGCGCCCGGGCCGGGGCCGGCGCCAGGGGGATCCCAGATCGCGGGCCTAGACTCCCGCGCTGCGGGCGATGCTCCCGCCTTCCGGCCTCGGCACCCCGATATGGCGTTTATATCCGGCACCGACCGGACGAAGCGCCGCGAACTTGTCGAGTTGGCACCCCCGCTGAGTGCTGCACTCTTTCAAGATCTGGCCGGGAAACGCGCGGGGGGTGAAGCCACACAACCACTCGCGTGCCCACCCAGCCCGGCGCCATTGCGGATCTTGAGGACTTGCCGATCTGTCCGCTCTGTCCGCACGGCAAGTCCACAAGGTGAGCCTGTTCGGGTTGGGGTTGGGGTTGGGGTTGGGGGCTTGGGTCGGGCCCGCCCGCAGCGGGCGCGCGGAGGGTGAGGTGCACCTGCCGGGACCGTGTGCCACGGGACTGAGCCGGCCCGTACGGAAAAGGTTTGACCGAAGGCGCACCGCAGCTGAGGCCGGGGTTTCGTCCTTTGCGGACATTGGCGAGACCCCTACCCGAAAAGATCTCTAGACTGTGGCTGTGCGTACCGTGACTGTGCAGGCCTCGGATGGTGTCGCCTGGCGGGTCCGGGTCGTCTGGGAACCGCGGTGGCGCGCGCTCGCCCGCCGCTTCGGTGGCTGGCGCCGCAAGCGCAAGGACCGGGACGGCGGCGGCGACTTCCCGGACCCGGGCCTCGACCTGCCGAGCGGCGGGCATCACTCCGGCGGGGGCGGGTTCATGTCCGATCTCGCCGACGACCTGGTGGTCGGCATCGCCATCATCATCGGGCTGATCGTCTTCGGCTTCCTCTTCTGGTGGCTGCTGCTGCCGCTGCTGCTCCTGGTCCTCGACATCATCGTGGTCGTCCTGCTGGTGATCGCCGGCGTGGTGGGCCGGGTGCTGTTCCGCCGCCCCTGGATCGTGGAGGCGACCGGCCCGCAGAAGGTGACGGCCGAGGTGGTCGGCTGGCGCGCGGCCCTGCGCACCCGCGACGAGATGGCCGAGAAACTCCGCCTGGGCTACCGGCCGGAGGACGTCGCCGCCGCTTACGCGTCACCCTGACCGGCGGTGTGCCCGGTCGGCCGTCGCGGGTCGTCGCCGCCGGCGCGGCGGTTTCGTCCAGGCCGCGTGCCGGTCGACGGACCGCCCCGGAACTCGTCGGCCGGGCTTCAGATCGCTGCGCGGATTACCGCGGCCAGGCTTGCGGCCAGGACCGAGCGGTCTCGGCCGGCGGCCCAGCGGGTGGTTCCGTTCGTGCGGTATTCCAGCAGCGTCAGGGCCTCGCTGTCGTTGCCGGTGCCGGTGCTCGTCTGGTGCAGGCTCACCACGTCGACCGGGTGGCCGTGGGCCGCGAGCGCGCCGGTCAGGGCCTCGACCGGGCCGACGCCCTCGTGCACGCTGGTGTGGTCGGTGCCGTCCACCCGTACGGTGATGGTGGTCCGGGAGTTTGACGTTTGGTAACCGCTCAGCGTGACCGTCGTGGCCGGCCTCAGGTAGGCCTGCTCGAAGAGTTTCCACAGCTGGGGTGCGGTTACCTCGTCGCCCGAGGCGTCGGTGTGCCGCTGCACGTGCCGGGCGAAGTCGATCTGCAGGCGGCGGGGGAGTTCGATGCCGAACTCGGTCTCCAGCAGGTAGGCGATGCCGCCCTTGCCGGACTGCGAGTTGACCCGGATCACCGCGTCGTAGCTGCGGCCGAGGTCGGCGGGGTCGATCGGCAGGTACGGCACCCGCCACTCGGCGTCCGCGGAAGAGGCGCGGGTGCGGTGCTCGGCGAAGCCCTTGCGGATCGCGTCCTGGTGGGTGCCGCTGAAGGCGGTGTGCACGAGGTCGCCGGCGTACGGATGCCGGGGGTGGATGTCGAGGCGGGTGGCGTGCTCGACGGTGCGGCGGATCTGGTCGATGTCCGAGAAGTCGATCATCGGATCGATGCCCTGGGCGTGCAGGTTCAGCGCGAGGGTGGCGATGTCGACGTTGCCGGTGCGCTCGCCGTTGCCGAAGATGCAGCCCTCGACGCGCTCGGCGCCGGCCAGCACCGCCAGCTCGGCGCACGCGATGCCGGTGCCGCGGTCGTTGTGCGGGTGCACCGAGAGGATCACGCTGTCCCGGCGTGCGAGGTGCCGGTGCATGTACTCGATCTGGTCGGCGTACACGTTGGGGGTGGCGATCTCGACGGTCGCGGGCAGGTTGAGGACGACCGGCCGTTGCGGGCAGGCCTCCCACAGCTCGGTCATCGCGTCGCAGATCTCGAGCGCGTAGTCCGGCTCGGTCAGGTTGAACACCTCGGGCGAGAACTGGAACCGCACGTTCGACAGGTCCCCGGCGAGCTTCAGGATGTCCCGGCCGCCGTCGAGGATCAGCTCCTTCAGCGTTTCCCGGTCGTGCCCGAGGACCACGCCGCGCCAGACCGGGGCGGTCGCCGTGTACATGTGGATGACGACGTCGTTGCGGATTCCCTGGATCGAGGCGACGGTGCGCTCGATGAGCTCGCGGCGGGCCGGGGTGAAGACGACGATCGTCACGTCGTCCGGCGCGATGCCCTGCTCGGCGATCAGCCGCACGAAGTCGTAGTCGGTCTGCGACGCCGACGGGTAGCCGACCTCGATCTCCTTGTAGCCCATCGTGACCATGAGCTCGAAGAAGCGGCGTTTGCGGTCCGGGTCCATCGGCTCGGCGAGGGCCTGGTTGCCGTCGCGCAGGTCGACCGGCACCCACAGCGGTGCCGCGGTGAGCCGGCGGGTGGGCCACTGCCGCTCGGTGAGCGGGACCGCGACACGGGAGTAGACATCGCGGTATTTGTGCGACGGCATCGCGGAGGGCCGCTGCCGGTTCCAGGCGGGCGTCATGCCCCGACCGTAGCAACACCTCAGACAAGTAGACAAGCTAGGATGATGGGATGGACCAGGTCCGCCGGGAGCCGCTCGCCGATCAGGCCGCCCGCCTGCTGCTGGAACGCATCCGGGCGGGGGAGTGGAGCCTCGGCGCGAAACTGCCCGGCGAGACCACGCTCGCGCCGCAGCTGGGAGTGGGCCGGTCCACCGTGCGCGAGGCGATCCGGCAGCTCGCCGGCCGTGGGGTGCTCGCCTCCCGGCAGGGCGCGGGGGTGTTCGTCACCGCGCTCGACGCACCCGAGGACTGGGACGCGGTCCTGCGCCGGGCCGACATCGTCACGGTGGTCGAGGCGCGCATCGCGATCGAGGTGGAGGCGGCCGCGCTGGCCGCCGAGCGCCGCACCCCGGCCGAGCTGCGGGCGATCCGGCGGGCGCTGGACCTCCGCGGCGAGCGGCGGGCGAACATCGAGGAGCACGTCGACGCCGACACCGTGTTCCACCGCGCGGTCGTGGTCGCCGCGCACAACCCGATCCTCACCGAGCTGTTCGACGGCTTCACCCCGCGCAGCCGCGCCTCGATGATCGACATGCTGCGCCTGCGCGGCGGCTTCGGCGGCGATGCCGACCACGATGTGCACGCCCGGGTGCTGACCGCGATCGCCGACGGGGACGGCCGGGCCGCGGCCGACCTGAGCCGCACCCACCTGCTCGCCATGAAGAGATGGCTGAGCGCACCGTGACGCGGGCGGCCACTCCTGGTCAGGCGACGATCAGCAGGACGATCGCGATCAGTGGGGCCGCGCCCTGGACCGCGGCGGCGCGGATCATCCGGCGGTTGGTGGCCAGCAGGACCAGGGCGGCGGCGATCATGCTGCCGCAGCCGGCGACCACCAGCGCGCGGCCGCCCTGGGCGGTGCCGGTGTGCAGCAGGATCAGGCCGACGACGGTGACGATGGCCAGGAAGAGGTTGTAGAAGCCCTGGTTGAAGGCCCACGGGCGGACCGCGGGGACGTCCGATTCGGGCACGCCGAAGGTCTTGTGGCCGGCCGGGCGGGGGAACAGCACCGCCTCCAGGACGAAGATGTAGATGTGGATCAGTGCCGCTATCAGGGCGAAGACCTGGCCGACTGCATTCATGATCGGGGATTCTGCCGGACCGGCGTCGCGGGCCGGTGGACGGGACCACGATCATCGATATCCACCGATAAGGTCGGGCGATGCGACTGATACGGCTGATGGCCGTCACCCTGTGTGCCCTCACCGCTTCCGCGGCGGCCGTCGCACCCGCCACCGCGGCTGCGAAAGGCCCCACCCAGCCCGAATACGACTACACCCAGGCCGTTCGTGAACGTGTTTGGGTGCAGACCCCGGTGGACAGCGACGCCGACGGGAAACCCGACCGGGTCGCGGTCCGCATCATCCGGCCCGCCACGACCACGCGGGTGCCGGTGATCTTCCAGGCCAGCCCGTACTACGCCGGCCTCAACGACGTGCCCAACCACGACGACGTCGACCGGGACGGGGCTGCCCTGCGCGGTGGCGCCGGACTGAACCGGGCCGCCGAGACCATCACGTTCAGCGGGTACCTGGACAACTACTTCGTGCCGCGCGGCTACGCGGTCGTCTTCGCCGACAGTCTCGGCACCGGTGGCTCGGACGGCTGTCCCACCTCGGGCGGACGCAACGAGACCCTCGGCATGAAGGCCGTGATCGACTGGCTCAACGGGCGGGCGCCCGGCTTCGACGAGTCCGGGGCGGCGGTCGATGCCGGGTGGTCCACCGGGCGTACCGGAATGATCGGGGTCTCCTACAACGGCACCCTGCCTAACGCGGTCGCCGCCACCGGCGTGCGCGGCCTGGAGACGATCGTGCCGATCGCGGCGATCTCCAGCTGGTACGACTACTACCGCGCCAACGGCGGGGTGGTCGCGCCGGGTGGCTTCCAGGGTGAGGACACCGACGTGCTGGCCAAGGCGGTGCTGACCCGTTCCCATCCTGAGGTGTGCGCCGATGTGATGGCGCAACTGGAGAAGGACCAGGACCGGGAGTCCGGGGACTACAACGCCTTCTGGGCCGAACGGAACTACGTGCCCGACGCCGGCAAGGTGCGGGCCAGCGTGTTCGTGGTGCACGGGCTGCACGACGACAACGTGCGCACCCAGCAGTTCGGGCAGTGGTGGAACGCGCTGCGGGTGCCGAAGAAGATCTGGCTGCACCAGGCCGCGCACGCCGACCCGTTCAACGTGCGCCGGGACGTGTGGCTGGAGACGCTGCACCGGTGGTTCGACTTCTGGCTCTACCGCATCGACACCGGCATCATGCGCGATCCGGTCGCCGACGTCGAAACCGCACCCAACCAATGGCGTACGGCGTCGGCCTGGCCGATCCGGGCCGCCCGCTCCGTCACCACGACGCTCGGTAAGGGTCCACGGCAGACCTTCGTGGACGCTCCCGCCCGTACGCCCGAGGAACTGGCCGCCGACGAGACCGCGACCGATCCGAACCGGCTGATCTATCTCGGACCGGCCCTGACGCGTGCAACGCGTCTTTCCGGCACCGTGAAGGTGACCCTGCGGGCCGACCTGGCCGGGAAGTCGCCGTATCTGACCGCGATGCTGGTCGACTACGGCACCGCCGACCGCTGGGCCGGCACCCGCACCCTGCCGGATCAGCTGGACTGCATCGGCC
This sequence comes from Paractinoplanes toevensis, assembly GCF_018332695.1. Classification (GTDB taxonomy): domain Bacteria; phylum Actinomycetota; class Actinomycetes; order Mycobacteriales; family Micromonosporaceae; genus Actinoplanes; species Actinoplanes toevensis. The sequence continues at coordinate 75,697 of NZ_BOQN01000016.1, read as the reverse complement.
CCGGCATCACCGGCGACCCGGGCTGCTTCGCCCGGCGGGAGCACGTGGTGGCCTCGACCCCCTACGAGATCGTCACCCGGGGTTGGCTGGACGTGCGCAACCGCTTCTCGCCGGCGATCACGACGCCGATCAGAGCCGGTCAGCCGGACACCTTCCGGTGGAGCCTGCAGCCCGAGGACCACGTGTTCGCCGCGGGCCACCGCATCGGCCTGGTGGTCATCTCCACCGACCGCGATCACACCCTCCGCTACCCGGCCGGCACTGTTGTCGGCGTCCGCCCGGCCCAGTCGAGCGTGGTCCTGCCGCTGGCCTGAGATGCTCGGTGCATGGACTTCGCGGTAGGGATCGACGAACGGTATTTCGAGGACTACGTGCCCGGCTCGGTCCACGAGTTCGGGCACGTGGTCGTCGACGAGGCCGAGATGCTGGCGTTCGCCCGGCAGTTCGATCCGCAGCCGATCCACGTCGACGCGGCGTTCGCGGCGGCCGGACCGTTCGGCGGGCTCATCGCCAGCGGGTGGCACACCGCGGCGATTTTCATGCGGATGTTCGCCGACCACTACCTGTCCCGGGTGGCCAGCCTGGCCTCGCCGGGGGTGGACGAGCTGCGCTGGCCGGCGCCGGTGCGCGCGGGCGATCGGCTGCGCCTGCGGGTGACCGTTGTATCGGCGCGGCCGTCCCGCTCGAAGCCGGACCGCGGCGTCGTGCAGACCCGCGGCGAGCTGTTCAATCAGGACGACCAGGTGGTGCTGTCCCTGGTCGCCGTCAACATGCTGCTCCGGCGCGCGGTCTAGCCCCGGTCTAGCCCCGGTCTAGCCCCGGTCTAGCCCCGGTCTAGCCCGCCGGGCGGCTGAGGTAGCCGGACGTCACGATGCGGTGGACGCCGTGCTGGTAGGCGGCCGGGTCGTCGGGGGCCAGGGTGGCCAGGCCGTCGACGTACCGGTTGAACATGCTGAACGCGGCCGCGATCAGCACGGTGTCGTGGATCTCCAGGTCGGTGGCGCCTTCGGTGCGGGCGGCGGTGACCAACTCGGTGGTCACGTCGCGGCCGTCCCGGCGTACGGCCTCGGCCACGGCCAAAAGCGCACGCATCTTTCCGGAGAGTGCCGCCGTCGCGGGGTTTGCCCGCACCTCCTCGACCAGCCGCGCACCTTCGGGCAGCTGCGCCGCCGCGAACGCCGAGTGCGAGCCGGCGCAATAGGTGCACTCGTTGAGACCGGACACGTAGGCGGCGATCAGTTCGCGCTCGCCGGGGCTGAGGGTGTGCGGGCCGCGCAGTAGCACCTCGGCCAGTTCCATCAGCGGCTTCGCGGTCTCCGGCCGGTATTGCAGAAGGCCCTGGATGCCGGGGGAGCGGGACTCGTCCACCCCGAGATCGATGTGCGCCATGCAGTTTTCCTGTCTTCGATCCAAGTCTTGCAAAGTTCTGTTCCAATATTGCGTGGCTGTGTCGCAGAGGTTACGTTGCCCGATAGATCCTCAGCAATCCCCGCCGCGACATCCCCGGTCGCACCGTCCCCCGGTCGCTTCGTCCCCGGTCGCTTCGAAAGCGAGCACGCACATGTCCAGAAGAAGGCTCGGCGCCGCACTCACCGGCGCCGCCCTGCTCGGCACGACGCTCTTCTACGCCGCCCCCGCGCAGGCCGCCGCCACCGGAGGCAGTGGCGCCACCCTGCCCTATGTAGAAGTGCAGGCGGAGAGTTCTACAACGAACGGCACCCTGATCGGCCCGTCCGCGGCCTACAACACGCTCGCTGCCGAGGCGTCCTACCGCAAAGCGGTCACTCTCCAGGGCGCCGGGAAGTATGTCGAGTTCACCACCCCGGTCGCCACCAACTCGATCGTGTTCCGTTACAGCATCCCGGACACCGGCGGTGGCTCGGTCTACACCGCGCCGCTGAGCTTCTACGTCAACGGTACGAAGTCCACCGACTTCAGTCTGACCAACGCGTACAGCTGGTACTACGGCAGTTATCCGTTCACGAACTCGCCGGGTGGCAACGCCCACCACTTCTACGACGAGGCGCACCGGCTGTTCCCGACCACCTATCCGGCCGGCACCAAGTTCCGGCTGCAGGTCGACGCCGGCAACTCCGCCTCGTCGTACACCATCGATTTCGCCGATTTCGAATCGGTGGCCGGCGCGCTGTCGCAGCCGGCCGGTTCGGTGTCGGTGACCTCGCGCGGCGCGGACGCGACCGGTGCGGCCGACTCGACGGCCGCGTTCAACTCGGCCATCCAGGCGGCCGGCGCCGGCGGGACGGTGTGGATCCCCTCCGGAACCTTCAAGATCCCCGGTCACATCGCCGTCAACAACGTGACGATCAAGGGGGCCGGTACCTGGTACTCGACGGTGGTCGGCGCCGCGCCCGGCTTCTACGGCAACGACGCGCCCAACCCGAGCACCAACGTGCACCTGGCCGACTTCGCGATCTTCGGTGATGTGCAGGAGCGTAACGACTCCGCCCAGGTCAACGCGGTCGGCGGGGCGATGAGCAACTCGACCGTCGACCGGCTGTGGATCGAGCACCTCAAGGTCGGCGCGTGGATGGACGGGCCGATGGACAACCTGGTCTTCTCCGGCCTGCGGATCCGCAACGTCACGGCCGACGGCGTCAACTTCCACAAGGGCGTGACCAACTCGAAGGTCACCAACTCGGACATCCGCAACACCGGTGACGACGCCCTGGCGACCTGGGCCGAGTCGGTGGCCGACGCGAACAACTCGTTCGACCACAACACCGTGCAATACCCGATCCTCGCCAACGGCATCGCCATCTACGGCGGTCACGACAACTTCGTCACCGACAACCGGGTGATCGACTCCGGCCTCACCCAGGGTGGCGGCATCCACGTCGCGCAGCGGTTCGCCTCCACCACGCTGGGCCGCACCGACGTGCTGCGCAACACCATCATCCGGTCCGGCGGGCTCGACCCGAACTGGCAGTTCGGCGTCGGCGCGCTCTGGTTCGACGCCCGCGACGGCGCGATGACCGGCCTCACCAACGTCGACAACATCCTGATCCAGCAGAGCCCGTTCGAGGCGATCCAGTTCGTGTCCGGCTCGCAGATCTCGAACGTTAAGATCAACAACGCAACCATTCAGAACACCGGCTCGTACGTCGTTCAGGAGCAGGTCGGCGGCTCGGCGACGATCTCCAACAGCACCGCCACGGGTACCCTGGGCCCGGCCGCGGTCTACAACTGTGGCGTCGGCTTCACGCTTACCGACGGCGGCGGCAATTCCGGGATTTTCGGGTCTACCGCCTGCACTCAGGTAACAAATCCGACATTTCCCCCTTATCTCCCGGATAATGGCTCGCTGATCTCGATCAGCCCGTCGACGCTCGGCTTCGGGACCGTCGCTACCGGCTCGACCAGCGCCGCCCAGACGGTGACCGTGACCAACTCGGGCTCGGCCGCCGCCCCGGTCTCCGCCGTCTCTCTCACCGGCGACTTCGCGCAGACCAACACCTGCGGTTCGTCCATCGCGGCCGGCGGCTCGTGTGCCGTGACCGTCCGCTTCGCACCCACCGCGACCGGCTCCCGCACCGGCAACCTGACGGTCACCGCGGCCGGCATCACCAACACGATCCCGCTCTCCGGCACCGGCGTGGCCCCCGGCCCGATCCTGACCGCATCACCGTCGTCGCTGACCTTCGCCGGCACCGTGGTGGGCGCCGCCTCGGCCACTCAGACGGTCACCATCTCCAACAGCGGCACCACGGCCGCGACCATCTCCGGCGTGACCGCGACCGGTGACTTCACGCAGACCAACAACTGCTCCTCGATCGCGGTGGGCGCCTCCTGCGCGGTCACGGTGACCTTCCGCCCGACCACGTCCGGAACGCGAACCGGCACCCTCACCGCCGGCAGCGTCACGGTCGCGCTCACCGGCAATGGCGTCGGCTCGACCACCAACGTCGCGGCCGGCCGGCCCGCTACCGCCAGCAGCCAGGTCAACGCCACCCAGGCCGCCGGCGTATCGACGGACGGCGACGCCAACACCTACTGGGAGAGCAACAACAACGCCTTCCCGCAGTGGCTGCAGGTCGACCTGGGCGCCGCGTACAGCGTCGGCAAGGTCACCCTGAAGCTGCCGCCGGCCACCGCCTGGGCCACCCGCACCCAGACACTGTCCGTCCAGACCAGCACCGACGGCTCCACCTTCGGCACCGCGGTCGCCTCGGCGAGCTACACGTTCAACCCGGCCACCGGCAACACGGCGTCGATCACCGTCCCCGGCACCAGCGCCCGCTACGTCCGGGTCAGCATCACCGCCAACTCGGGCTGGCCGGCCGGCCAGATAGCGGAGTTCGAGGTCTACCCCAGCGGCGGCGGCAGCGGTGGCCCAGCCGTGGCGGCGACACCCTCCACGCTCACCTTCGGCACGCAGGCGCTGAACACGACGAGCAGCGGCCAGGCGGTAACGGTGACCAACAGTGGCACCGCCGCCGCCACCTCGTTGACGGCCGCGATCACCGGCGACTACGCCCAGTCGAACAACTGCGGCACGTCCCTGGCGGCCGGCGCCTCCTGCACGGCCACCGTGACCTTCCGCCCGACCGCCTCCGGAACCCGAACCGGCGCCCTGACCATCGGCGGCGCCACCGTCGCCCTCACCGGCACCGGGGCCGGCACCACCAGCACCAACCTGGCCGCCGGCAAGCCGACCAGCGAATCCAGCCACGCCGACGTCTACGGTTCGGGCAACGTGACCGACGCCGACCAGAACACCTACTGGGAGAGCGCCAACAACGCGTTCCCGCAGTGGGTGCAGGTCGACCTGGGTTCGGCGCAGAGCGCCGGCCGAGCGGTACTGCAGATCCCGGCGGCCTGGGGCGCCCGCACCGAAACGCTGTCGCTGCAGGCCAGCACCGACGGCACGAACTGGACGACGGTGAAGGCGTCGGCCGCCTACAACTTCACCCCGTCCGCGGGCAACGCGGTGACGATCACCTTCACGGCGACGACGCAGCGCTACTTCCGCCTGAACGTCACCGCGAACACGGGCTGGCCGGCGGGCCAGATCTCCGGCTTCCAGATCTGGAACAGCTGACCTAGGCAGTCGGCGGACAACATCAGTGACCTCTCCGCTGACACCGGAGAGGTCACTGGTTCGATCCCAGCCTCGCCCACCATCGTTTCACCAGCTCAGTGGCGGGCATCGCGCCACTGCCGGATCCAGGCGCGGCCGTAGTCGTTGCCGTGCGGGGTGTGCAGCACGGTGTGTATGTGGAACGGCTTCGGGCTGTCGTAGTTCAGGAAGACGCCGCAGTGGTGGTCGAGTTCGGCGATCAGGACCGGCGACTGCATGCGGTAGTAGAAGACCTGCCCGTCGGACCAGCCGCCGATCCAGCTGAACCATGTCTCGTCCAGGTGCTGCCGGATCTCGCGCATGCGCGCCGCGCGGGGACCAACCGGCAGGAGCTTGGCGAAGTCCTCGGCGATGGCCAGGGCGAGCCGTTGCGCGTCGGCAGGCATCTCGGCGACGCGTACGCCTTCGCAGCGGATCGTCCGGTTGTCCTGGAACGCGCCGCCGAGGTGCCGTTCGTCGCCGGCGTGGACGCGGCCGGGCGGCATGGCCGGGTCCACCATCCGCTCGTACACGATGGCCTGGCGCCGCAGCTCGTCCGGCAGGGAGGCCATCAGCTGGATGCCGAACCCGATGCGGTCGGCGAAGGGACGCGCCAGGCCGGCGTGCGGGCCTTCGTCGATCTCGTCGGGTTCGGCGCCCAGGAAGACCGGTGAGAGGACCATTCGCCCTTCGACGATCAGACAGTTGAGAGCGCAGTGGTGTCCGAACAGCTGCCATCCCCATGGCGCGTGTTCGTCGGGCTCGCCGTAGACGGCGATGTGGTAGCTGTATTCGTTGAGAATGGTGGGAAGCCCGACCACCTCCCCGAGGAATCCGTTGATCAGCATCATGGCGCGGGTGAGCCGGTAACCCTCGGGCGAGAGTGAGGCGCGTATCAGGGCGAGCGCCTTGTCCCGTACGTCCATGGGCTGGAATTCCAAGCGCAGTCCGGTGTCGAACTGCATGAACTCGGGGTTGGCCCAGGTCTGCCACTGTGGTGCGTCGACCGGGTAGGCGATCCGTGCGCGGGCCTGCGGGTCCAGGCTGCCGAGCAGGTCTCGTGCGGCCGCGACCATCGCGGCCACCGGCGCACGTTCCCCGGCGGCGGCGGGTGTGAGCCGGTGCAGGCCGGGCCGGAGCTCGCCGTTATCGGTGATGCCGGTGAACGGGTTGAGATAGAGCGGCCGCCGGCCCTCGACGAGATTCCCGGTGAAGGTTCCGGGTTCGGCGGGCTTGTCCCGATAGGCGTACGGGTCGAGACCCCGCACGCCGGCCAGGCGCGGATGGTTCTCCGGGAAAAGGAATTCGCGGAATGCGGCCGCCATGCTCAGATCCTTGTCGGTTGGGGGACGGTGCCGGCCAGCGCCGAGGCCAGAGCGGCGAGTGCCCGGTGCACGAATCCGGGCTCGCCGTCGGGCACGATCGTGTCGACGAGTCCGGCCCGGTGCAGGGCCGGGGCGTCGATGTGCTGGGTGCGGGCGAGGTCGGCGGCCCGGCCGGGATCGCCGTGCACGATGACGCTCGCTCCTTCCGGTGGCAGGGGAGACAGCCACGCGTGGCGGGCGGCGATGACCCGCCGGGTGGCGGCGAGCGCGAGGGCGACACCGCCGCCGCCCTCGCCAGCGATCTCGTCGGTGACCTGTCCGCTCGCCGCGCGCAGGTGACCGGCTCCACCAGCCGGGCGATCACGGCGGTGATGCGGTGGCCGAACTGTTCGGCTACGTGACACAGCTATGCAGCCGCACCCACGGCCGTGGCACCGTCACCAGCCGCCCGGCCGGTTACCGCCCCGCGGCGTAACGGACACGGCGGGCCTGGCATCATGCCGGGCCCGCCGCTTCCCCCGAGCCCAGGCCTTGGTCATCCTTAGCCCGCCTCGGGGCGCAGAGCATCTGTCCGGGGCCCGTCCGAACCACCTGAGGAACTCCGGCGCACCCATCCGCAACAGGTCTCGGCGAGTCAGTCAGTCGGGCAGTTCCGGGGCGACGTGCCCGAACGCGTTGGCCAGGTCGATGGTTCGGCGCGGTGTGGGGCACTTGCGGGCGAGGCCGGCCTGGTCGAGCCGGCCGCTGCGGGCTTGGAAGAGCACGGGGGCGGCGGGATGCTGTTGCATCTGGTCAGTGGTGAGTCGGCCGGCGACACGGTTCGCCTCGGCGACCAGTGCGGGAAGGAGATTGCGCAGGTCCGCGGCCCACTCGTCCAGCCTGTTCAGCCACGCCCGGACGGCGGCGTCAGCGTTGCGGGCGTACTGGCTGGTTGCCTGCGCCAGTTCGGCCCAGGTGTAGTTGAGCCACGGCCGGGTCTTCAGGACCGGTAGCTGCCATTCGCGTTTGACGATCGACCAATGGTCGGCGCGGGCCGGAACCTGGTGGATGGTGAAGCCGGGCAGGCACAGCGCGGTCAAGTTCCCGCCGTGGCAGGCACCGGTGTCCAGGCCGAAGATCCGCCGGTCGCGGATCAGTGGGTCCGGGCCGGTCACGTGGTGGCCGAAGACGACCGGCTTGGTGTCGGTGTAGTGGTCGGCCCACCAGCCGTCCGGGAACATCGCTGCGAGTTCCTTCTCGCCGCTGGTCGTACCGCAGAGGATCTCCTGCTTCTGCTCGGCCAGGGGGATCCCGGACAGCATCGCGGCGTGCACCACCCGGACGTCGGCGGTCTCGACGTAGTAGGGGAGTGTCCGCATCCAGTCGACCGCCTCGGCGTAGGTGTCGCCGAGCTGCAGGCGGGTGATCTCCTGGGCGTACGAAAAGATCCCGCGCACGTGTTTACGCTCGTGATTACCCATCACCGCGATTGAGTTCGGACGCTCCCGGAACAACCGGATCACCTCACCGGGCGCGGGACCACGGTCGACGAGATCCCCCGCGCCGACCAGCAGATCGTCCGGCCGCAGGTCGACCCGGTCGAGGAGTTGGGCGAGTTCGTCGAAGCAGCCATGAATGTCGCCGATGATGACGGTGCGTCGCACCTGGCCGACGCTAGGCATGTGCGGCGGCGTGCGCAAAAGATTATCCGCATTCCGCGGCGCAGGCCGGAGCCCGTTCGGCTCGCAAGGCGTGCGGCCGAAAAGGGCTACAGGTGCGCACGTGCGTCACCACCGAGGTGTGGCTCGCAGATGCTCGGGCCGTGCCGTTGCTGGTCCGGTCACGCACGTTCTGCGTTCTCCAGTCCAGGCCGAATACACAACGCAGCGGGAGATGGCCGAGCCGTTTCGTCTTCGCCGAGGTATCTCGTGAACGTGCGCCTGAGGCTGTCGAGCGAAACGAAATTCGATCTCGTTCGGGGGTGCGTGCGGGCACAATGAACGCCGTGCTCGCCGCGACCCGTGCCCTGCTGACATCGCTTGATCCGCTGCCGTACGGCGAGCGAATGAGTGGCCTCGCGGCGTGGGCGCGTACGGATGCCGATCGTGCTCGGGTTTGTGCTGATCTTCGAGATCAGGGGCCTTACGAGCGGCGTCTTGCGCTGGTCGCGGCGATGGTGACCCAGGACCGCGACGGTATCGCCGCCGCGATGCGCGATGCGCAGCCGTCGATCAGAGGGGCCGCGCTGGGCGCGGCGGTGCGGGCCGGTATCCCTGTCGGCGATCTTGTCGATCGTCCGGTGGCGGAGCGGCGGCAGGTCTATCGGGTGCTGCGCCGCCGGCATTCGCCGGCCGTCGCGGACGTCCTGATCATCGAGGTCCGGGCCGCGTTCGGCGATGAGGAGGCGGCCGCGCTGCTGCCGGCCTGCGGCGCCGATACGGTACGGGCATTGCTGCCCGACCTCGAGCACGCGCTAGATGCGGAGCGGCTCGTCCGGTGGCATTCCGGCCCGCTGCTCGATCGGGTCCGGGAGCGACTGGCGGCGGCTTCGGCCCAGGCGCGTGGCCGGATTTGGGGCGAGGTCGGTGGCGCGGTGCTGCGCTGCGATCCGGCGCAGGCGCTGGACCTGCTCGAACGGTACGCGCCGGCGGAGTCGTTGCCCGGTTCGCTCAGCGCGTACGGAATTCTCGCAGCACATGACGCGAGTCGCGTCATCCGCCTGCTCACCGCGCCCGGCCGCGCCGCGTGGTTGCGGCGGACCATGCTGCCGCCGGCCTTGCTGCGTCGCTTCCCGGCGCTGCCCGACGACGAACTGGTGCTGCTCGCTGTGCGGATCCGGGAGCACAGCCGGGCGTTGGCGGCGCTGCTCGACGCGGTCGCCCCGGCCCGCCGCGGCCGGCTGTACGACCAGGCCGTCGCCGAGGCCGACACGACGTCGCTGATTCCGGCCACCGAGATCATGGAGGTCCTGCCGGCCACTGTCCGGATCCGCGAGGCGACCCGGGTGCTGGAGCTGGCGAAAGTCCGCGAGCGGGAGGCCCAGGTGCTCGCCTGGAGCGCGTACCTGGCCTGGCCGGACGCGTCTGCGGCGCTGGAGGTCGCGCTGGCCTCAGGGGACGCCGAGGAGCGGGCGGCCGGCTACGTGCTGCTGGTGCAGGCCGCCCGCCGGGCGCGCGACCCCCGAGTGGTTGCGCAGGTGATCGCCCGGTTGGGCCGGCTGCGTAACGAGCAGGATCCGGTACGCGCGGCAGCGCTCACCGCGCTGGCCAAGGTGACACCGCTGCTCTCCGCGGATACCGCCGCCGGGCTCACCCAGCTGACCACCGACGCGGTGGACGCCCGGGACGCATCCGCCGCCACCACGACCGCGCTGAGCAGCCTCGCCGCCGACGTGCTGCAGCACCACGTCGACGTGCCCCCGCTACGGGACTGGGCGCTGCTGACCATCGACCTGGTGAGCACCGGAGCGAACGAGCCGGTGCTGCGCCGTTTCGACGCGGTGCTGCGCCGCGGGCAGGAGGCGATGGTCTTCGACCGGCTGCGCGGCTGGGTCGAGGCCGGCATCGATCGCGGCCGGTACGGCCCGCTGTTCGCGCTCACCCACGCGCTGGGCAAACGGGCCTGGCAGCTCCCCGCGCTGCAGAGCCTGCTGCACCGGGCGATCGGCCCGAAGACACTGTCCTGGGTGGCCCGCACCGCCATCACACTGTGGCTCGACGACCCGCGGACCCGGTCAGCCCGGGTCGCGGAGGTCCTCGGGGCCGACGCGACGGCGGTGACCGTCCCGCCGGTATGGACGATCCTTTGCGCATCCCGCACCGACCTGCTCGACCGGGTACTGGAGCAGACCCCGCGCGGCCGGTTCGTGGAACCGGGGACGCGCTGGGTGCCGGCCCGGGCGGTTCGGGCCGAGCGCTGGCTGCCGCGCCAGCAGGCCCGGTTCGTGGAGCTGCAGGATCTCATCATCACCGACCCCCACCAGGAGGTCTGGCGGCGCGCAGCGGCGATCCGGGCCGCTGCCGCCGTGCCCGGCGCGGCCGGCCACGCGCTGGTGCTGCGGCACCTCGACGCCACCGAGGTGCCGATCGCCGAGGCGGCGCTCGGCGCGCTGGCCTGGACGGACCGGCCGGATGAGGCACTGCCGGTGCTGCTGCGCTACGCCGGCGGAGACCGGGCGCGGGTCGCGCTGTACTCAGCCGGCCGGGCGGCCCGCTATGTCCCACCGTCCCGGCTGACCGAGGTGCTCGGCGCCGTACTGACCGGGCCGGCGAAAATCACCAGCCGGAAGGAAGCAGCCCGGCTGCTCGGCCGCTACGGGCCACCATCGGTAATGGGTTTGCTGCTCGAGGCGTACACGAACCCGGACGCGCACCGCGACCTACGCGCGGCGATCGTCTCCGCCGCCCGGCAACGGCTGCAGGCCGACACGAGCTGGACCATCCTGCGGACCGCGATCGCCGGCAGCCGGGAAGAACGCCGCGCGGTGCTCAGCGCGCACCCGTACACGATCCCGGAACGGCACCGTAGCGGATACGGCGCCCTCATCGTGGATGCCTGCCACGCTACTGACCGAGAGGTCCGCCGCGCCGCGTTCGCCCAGCTCCGCGGCTGGTCACCGTGGCTGGCCGGCCTCGCCGGCCTGGTCGTGGACCGGCTCACCGACCTCGGCGAGACAATGTCCCGCATGGAGGTCGCCAACCTGCTGGAGGCCGGCGGCGACACGACGCTCGGCGCAGCTCTGGCCCGGCTCGTGGAACGCGACGTGGATGACGACCGTCCCGGCGAGCCGACCGCGGACCGCCCGGCCCGGCGCCGCATCGAACTCCTTGCCCTCGGCGCGATGACTCTGTCCGGCCGGCGTCCGGCCGATACAGGCCGGGCCGGCCTGGCCGAGTCGGCGCGGTGGCTCGCCGGTCGGCCCGGCTTCCCAGCGACCGCGGTCCGGTTGCTGGTCGAGGTGGGCCGGCTGACCAACCTCGACGAAGTCGCCGACCTCTGTGCGGGTCGGCCCGTACTCGCCACCCGCGCCGCGGAGTACGTCGGTGCACGCCTGCGAAGCCTGCACGAGTGGCCTGACCCGGAGATCCTCGCCGGGGCCCTCACGCGCCTGGCCGCCCGGGGGGACCTGGCCGGCGGATTGTTCGCGGTCGCGCTGGTACGGCACGGCGCCGGGTTTGGCTGGAAGGCGCCATGGCGAGACCAGTTGATCGCGCTCCGCCGGCACCCGGACCTCGACGTGCGCGAAGAGGCCTACGCCATCGACATGACCTGAACACCACCGGCGCGGAAACAGCAACCAGGCGGTGGTACGACTCAGGCTTCGACTGGTCATCGTTGCAGGCCGCGCAGGGGGCAGGCATCGACGCCGTTCCCAAGATGATCAACCATGCTCTGATGGTGCTGGCCGACCTGCTGGAAGAAGCCAACCATGCGTGCTCGCGACCGGTTCGTTGATCGAGGGGGACGTCGCGGAGTCGGTGAACGTGCTGCTTCCTAACCTCTGTCGCGTCCAAAGGCTGGAGTGGGTGCCGCGCTGGCGCACGCTGGTCGATGACGCGCTGCCCGGACTGTTCCTGCCCACGGGGCAGTAGCCGATGAGAGCGCCACTGATCAGGTGGTCCAGCCAGCGTCTATCTCGTCGGGGAATGCCGTCATCCAGTAGTCGGGTAGGACGTCCTTGAGGGCCTTCCACACCACGACGGTCGGGTCGCGGCGATCTGCCACGGCCACCAGGACGCCCGGGCCGTAGACCGCGAGGCGTTCCCTGCACACGCCGCAAGGACTCAGAACGACGGTGCGACCGCTCGGCTGTCGATGCAGGCAGACGGACGCGACGACGCGCTGGTTCAGGCGGAAAGCCCCGCAATAGGGCTCGATCTCGTGGCAGACCTCGACGGAGGCATTCATGGCGTCCGGCGAGGTACCGGTGAGGATGGACCCGTCGGCGAGCAGCATCGCTGCGGCGCCACGATCTTCGTCATCAGGAAAGCGCGACTTGATCAAGTCTATGCACGCCGCCACGGTTGCAGCGAGGTCGGCGGGCGGCGGAAATCTCACGACGGGAGATGTCGGCATCGACGACTCACAACAGCTCTTCTTCGATCACGCCCGAAGCTTAGGTCTATGGCTGTGACGCCCGAGCGCCGATCTCGAGAGACCCTGTCGTGGTTCGTCAGGGTCGGTCGTGCAGGAACCAGGCATCGGTATGGGGCAGTGCCAGTGCGAGCAGCCACTGGTCCATTTGCAGGCTGGTGCCGACCTTCTTCAGCTGGCCGGCGAGTTCCCATGCCTGCTCGCCGGGCTCGGGTTGGCGGCTGGTGAGGAATTGCAGCATCGTGCCCCATGAGGCGACCAGTTCGGCGCCCCATTGATGGTGCCAGTGCTGCTCGACGGCTGAGAGCCAGGTGCTGTCCTGGGTGCCCCAGTAGTCGAACCAGTAGGGCGTAAGCCACGGTAGTGGCGTGGGCAGCAGGACTAGTTGCACCGATGGGGGGACGAACCAGTACTGGGTGCCGGTCATGGCGTCGACCTGCGTTTGGAACGCGGCGGCGAGGGCCGGGTCGGCCAGTAGCCGGTCGTAGATCCACCGGCCCAGCACGGGTTCGGTGGTCGGCATGGCCAGTTCGCTGGTAGCCGCCTCGATCAGATCGGCGGGAAATCCGTGTAGACGGCTGTCCAAGTCTCTTGCTGGGATGAGCGGCTCGTCGTCGTTGACCACTCGCCAGGGCGGCATCCAGGGGTTGATCTTGCGTGCGGCACGGTCCAGATCGTCGAAGTCTGACGGGTCTTCGCCGTCGAGAATCTCGTCCTCGGCTGTGATCATGACCGGCCATCGGCCGGTGACCGGCACCACGGATCGCGCTGCCTGCCACGCCTCGAGGAGTCCGGCTGGGTCGATGTCCGGCACCACCAGCGTCCCGCCAGGCCCGTCGTCTACAGCAAAGCCGGTCAGAACGGTCTGGCTCAGCGCCTCAGCCATGCCGTCCGCGTCTTCGATCATGAGACCAGTGTCGGCCGGCTCTTCCGCGGAGGGGACCAAACGCCCGCAGACACCGACCAGAAACAGGTCGGCGCGTTTCTCCGGTGGTGCTGAGCGGAGGCGGCTCAGAAGCAGATATCTGGTCAGTCGTCTGTGCGTAGGGTTTGGCTGGGTGGTTTGCCGTATTGGGTGCGGTAGGCGGCGGCGAAGCGGCCCAGGTGCAGGAATCCCCACTGGTTGGCGATTTCGGTGACGGTCCGGCCGCCGCTGTCCGGGCTGCGCAGGTCTTCGTGAGCTTTCGTGAGCCGTAGTCGCCGTAGGTAGGTCATGGGAGACATGCCGATATGCTGCTGGAAGCCCTCTTGTAGCGAGCGCACGCTCACGCCTGCTGTTCGCGCGAGGTCGTGGACGGTGATGGCTCGTCCGGGGTCGGCTTCCATGGCGTCGATGGCGAGCTTGACGTGGCGTGGCCGGCTCGCCGTCACCGAGCCGGCCAACTCAGCGCGGTACTGGTGGTCGGTGGCCAGCAGTACACCGGTCAGTACGCAGCTCCATAACCGGCTGGCGATCAGTGGCTGGTGGATGAGTCCGTTGCGGTTGTCCAGTTCGGCGTGCAGGAAGCGCAGCATGCGCATGAGGCTGCGGCCCGGGCCGGTCGTGAAGTCGTTGCCGAGCGGGATACGCAGCGGTCCTTGGATGGGGTGTCCGAGGAGTTCGGCCAGCGTGACCTCGAGTGCCGATGCGTCGATCTTCGTGGCGATCTGATGGCAGCCGCCGCTGATCAGGGGTTGGTCGACGGCGCCGGTGGGTCGGAACAGCGTCGCCCAGCCGGGGCCGGCAGCGGTCTGCGTGCCGTGTTGGCGGGCTTGGACGTGCCCGGCGAGGGGCAGGTTGAGCTGGTAGGCGTCCAGGTATCCCAGCCCGGTCGACACGTCGACGCCGTAGGCCAGGTCCCCGATCGTCAGCGGGCCGAGCTGGACGACGGTCAGATCGAACGAGAAGGCGTCGGCCGCGCCGCGGGGCTGGACGGTCAGCGGGCAGTAGGACCAGTCGAACATCGCGTTCGTCTCGTCGACGCTGGACGCGTGGTAGCGCACCGGTGCAGTGGACAACTCGCCGTGCCTTTCCCCGTCCACAGACATAGCGCGATTATGAAACAGGAACCGGGCTCCGGACTATCGCCGGATCTGGCACAGGCCGACGAAAGCTACCGGTGTCCCCCGAACGATGTCGCCGTCGTGCCGTTGCGGGATGAGCGGCCCTTCACTGCTGAGATCGCCTACGGGAGTAGTGCCGAGATTTCGGGACGCGTGAGTTGTGCATCGGCTGTTCGGGATTCGCGTCAGCGCTGTCGGTCGCGGTGGACGGCGGCGGGGCGGCGCTGTCCGGCCCACTCGATGTCCAGTGGGGGAGGGAAGTGACGCAGGCGGTGCCGAGGGCCGGCGATGGCCCACTGGTTCTTTTTGCGGACGGGCGACAGAAGACGTTCGATCTGGTGGTAGGCGCGGACGGCGCCTGGTCCCGGGTCCGGCCAGCAGTCTCGCCGGTGACACCGCACTACACCGGCGTCACCACGGTCGAGACCTCCCTCGACGACGTCGACGACAGCTACCCTGAACTTGGCCGACCGATCGGCGACGGTTCGGTGTCCGTCTACGGCGTGAACCGATCACTGAGCGCCCAGCGCAACAGCGGCGGTCACGTCAAGGTCTGCGCGCCACTGGACTGGAATGCCGGCCTGGACCTCGCCGACGTCGAAGCCACCCGATCGAGCCGTTCTCTCCTCGCTCGTTGGCAGAGGATCTAATGACAGTCCCCTCCGACGCGTCGTCATGGTCGGGTGTGCGCCTTGGTGAGCATTTTGGTCAGCTCGGTTGCGGCTAGTGGTTTGGCGAATAGGTAGCCTTGGCCGGTGTCGCAGCCGAGTTGTTTGAGTTCGGTTGCTTGTTGTGGTGTTTCGATGCCTTCGGCGACGGTGCTCAGGTGCAGGACTTGGGCGAGCCGGATGATGGCTTCGGTGACCGAGGCGCCTTCGGGGGTGCCGTTGAGTTCGGCGACGAAGCTGCGGTCGATCTTCAGGATGTCGACCGGTAGGCGGGTGAGGTATTGCAGGGATGAATAGCCGGTGCCGAAGTCGTCGATCGCGATGCGGATGCCGTGTTCGCGCAGGGCTCGTAGGGCGGCGATGCCGCTGGTTTCGTCGACCAGAGCTGACTCGGTGACCTCCAGGACCAGGTGTCGCGGGTCGGTGCCGGTGCGTTCGAGGATGGCCAGGACGTCGTGGACGATCGTGGGTTCCTGCAGTTGTCGCGGTGAGAGGTTGACGCTGACGTGCATCGGCCGGCTGGCAGGTGCATGGCTTTGGAAGATCTGCAGTTGCTGGAGGGCTTGTTCCAGGACCCATAGCCCGATGCGGGTGATGGCCCCGGAGCGTTCGGCGATGGGGATGAACTGCGTGGGTGACAAGAGCCCCTTGGTTGGATGCTGCCAGCGGATCAGGGCTTCCGCGGCGGTGGGATACTCGTCGCTGAGGTCGACGAGGGGCTGATACAGCACGTGCAGTTCACCACGGTCCAGGGCGCCGTCGAGGCTGCCGGACAGGGCGGCGTCTTCACCACGGCGATCGACCATGGTGGGGTCGTACACGGTGTAGGCGTGGGTGCCGGCGCGTTTGCTGTGATACACGGCCACATCGGCGCGGCGCATCAGTGTGTCGGCGGTGTCGCCGGGCTGGGCGACCGCGATGCCGATGCTGATGCGGATGGGCACGAGGTCGTTGTCGAGCCGTACGGGGTTTGCGGCCGCGGCGGACACGATCCGCCGGGCGGCGGTGGTGGCGTTCTCGACGGTGCTGTCGGTGAGCACAACGGCGAACTCGTCGCCGCCGAGGCGCGCTGGTGTGTGGCCGGCACGAACGGCTGAGCGCAGGTGATGGGCGAACTCGGTCAGGACGATGTCGCCGGCGCCGTGGCCGTAGGCGTCGTTGATCAGTTTGAACCCGTCGACGTCGATGAGCAGTAAGGCAACGGGCCTAGCGCGTTTGAGGGCGCGGTCGACCGCCCATTCGAGGCCGGTCCGGCTGGCCAGCCCGGTCAGGGGATCGTGGACGAGCAGGTTGCGGCTCTCGCGCAGCGACATCATCTGCCGGGCGGCGACGGCGCCGGTCATCACGATGAGGCCGCCGACGAGGCCACCCCACGGCCTCATCTGATGCTCGATCACCGCGACCGTCATCATCAGCGTGCAGGCGACCGCCATCGCCGTGGTCGACAGATGCTCTGCCCACGCCGGCGGAGTACTGCGTCGTGGTCTACTCGGCCGGCTCGGGCGGTGGACCACCAGCATCGGGGCGAGGGTCAGCACCAGGCAGGCCGTCACGACGCTCACGGTGGCGAACAGCGAGGTCGCTGCCTGTTCGCCGTTGACGCCGGCAGTCGCCCAGGTCATGTCGGAGACCAGGTAACAGACCAGTCCGGCGGTCAACACGATGGCGGGAACGCCGAAACGGATCTCGGCGTTGCGCAGCAGCACGGTGGCGACCGCCGCGATGAGTAACAGATCGCCCAGCGGGATGCCGATCGTGGAGGTCCACACGTAGGACGGACGCTGGTTGTTGACGATCGGTTCCAGCACGAAGTACCAGATGAGCATGAACCCGGCGGCCAGGACGGTAACGGCCTCCGCGAGTACGGCGCGCCGGATGGGGTCACGCAGGTATTGCGTCGCGGCGAGCAGAACACCGGACGCGAGCAGCACGTACATCGACAACTGAGCCAGCGTTCCGATCCACCACCACCCCGTCACGCCGCTGAGCGCGGCGGCGGTCAACCCCACATTGGCGATCCCGGAGGCGGCCCGTCCGAAGGCGACCAGCCGCCACGGCGTCGCCTTGGCGACCGCCAGGCGGGCTGCCTTCCGGCTGTAGATGAAGCCCAGCACATCCAGCAGCAGTACGGAGGCGGCCAGAATCAACGGTCGCGTGTGCGGGGCGAGCACGGAGGTCGTCTGCCCCGCGGCGACCAGCACGACCACCGTCACCATCGGCCACACACGATGTGGTGACCCAGCGGGCACCACTGGCCCGGCCGTCCCCGGCTCCACGCCCATCAGCTCTACCCCTACAACGATGCGAGGTGGCCCAAGGTCCACCAGTGTCCTATCGGCGTCACGGCTCACCTGCTGAGCCGCGACACCGGCAGATCGTGCACACTGCGGGTGATTCGCGGCGACTACGAGCGCCGAACATCGGTCGGTTCGAGCGCCACGCAACAAGGTCAATATCGCTGAGTTCGAGCGCCACTGGACATCGACGGCAGCCAGGTGAGCTGCTAGGACGCGGGTGACCTGAACCTCAGTAGCACCATGCCGGGTCGGCGCGGGCTGCCGCCGGTGGTCAGCGACAGGTGGCTCTCGGTCTCACCGACAAGACCAGCGCGTGCCGTAGGACACTGAGGCTGAACGCCGGCCCCGTCCGTGCCACCTGCGCGCAACGACGGCTCGGTCTGTCCGCTGCAGGCGCCCGGCGGTCGGCTGAGGGGTAGTGAGCAGGGCCTGGGTACAGGCAGCCGGAGGCGATTCTTCTAAATGGAGTATTCCGAGACGCAACTGTTGTCGGTCGACAAGCGAGTCAGCATCGGGGCGGTGGCCCGGATTGCAAGGCGCGCCAGGTTTCGCGGGTGGCTGCCTCGAGTTGGTCAGCTGCGGCATCCACCCGCACGGCGCAACCGGCAGACGCTCCGTGCGCTTTAAGTCGCGCGGCGAGGTCCCGCAAGAGGACCACCTGCAGGTCGGCGAACGCCGCTGACGTTCTGGCCTGCAGGAATATCAGGGCATGCTCCTGTTTGGTGACCACCACGCCTTCACGGTAGGCGCGTCCTCTGACGGTCATGAGCGTTTCCCCGGACGGGTGCGGTGGAATCGATCGAAACGGGACACATCAGCTGCCAGATGCTCGGATAGTGAGGTGCGGTAAGAGGACGCCCGGCGGGGGCAGAAACTCTGGCTTGAGTCGAAAAGAGGGACTGTTATGGCAGCGATGACTCTTTCTGCACAGGCCGAGACCGAGGCAGGTTCACGGCGGCGATCTTTTGCTGATCTGAGTGTCAGCGTGAAGGTTGTCGCTGCGGTCGGCACCGCCGCGCTGGTCGCGTTGATCGTCGGGATCGTCGGCCTGTTGGCGTTGCGCGATGCCAGCAACTCGGCTCAGCTGATCTCGAACAGCACCGTCCCCAGCATCAAAGCCGTGGGGCAGCTGAAGGCGGTCGTGTTGCAGGCCCGGGTGGATGCCGCGAATCAGGCGTTGTCGGTGGATGCGGCCTCCACCGAGAAGTATGCCGAGTCCTTCACCGCCGACCTGCAGAATTTCACCACGGCGATGGCTGCTTACCGGGCCAGCCAGCCGGCGTCGGACGCCGCCCTGACCGACAAGCTGCAGACCGACTGGGACGCCTACGCCGACATCTCGACCACCAAACTCCTGCCGGCCGGCGCCCGCAACGCGCTGGTCGAGTGGGCCAGGATCCGCGACACCGAAGCCCTGCCGCTCGTGACAAGCCTCTTCGACACCCTCGCCACGGTGGACGGCGTCGAAACCGCGGACGCGGTGAAAAAGGCCGACGCCGCGAAGTCCGGGTATGAATCCAGCCTGACCACCTCGATCATCACCCTGACCGTCGGCTCGTTCTCGCACTGGCGATCGGTGTCATCGTCGCCCGCAAGATCGTGCAGTCGCTGAACAAGGTCACCTACGTGTGTGACGGGCTCGCCGACGGGGACCTGACCCGCCACACCGGCCTGGACACCCGCGACGAGCCCGGCCAGATGGGCCGTGCCCTCGACGGCGCGCTGAGCCGGCTGCGGCAGACGATCACCACGATCGAGGGGTCAGCTACCTCGCTGGCCGGGGCGTCCGAGCAGATGAGTAGCACCGCGGCGAACATCGCCGCGTCGGCGGAGCAAACCTCGGCGCAGGCCCTCGCGGTCTCGGCTGCCGCGGAAGAAGTTTCCCGTAGCGTCGAGACAGTGTCCTCGGGCAGTGAGCAGATGGGTGCCTCGATCCGGGAGATCTCCCAGAACGCCGCGGAAGCTGCCCGGGTCGCCTCGGAGGCGGTCACGATCACCGCGAACACGTCGGCCACGATGAACAAACTCGGTGATTCGTCCGCGGAGATCGGCAACGTCATCAAGGTGATCACCGCGATCGCCGAGCAGACGAACCTTCTCGCGCTCAACGCCACCATCGAAGCGGCTCGTGCCGGGGAGATGGGTAAAGGCTTCGCGGTAGTGGCGTCCGAGGTCAAGGATTTGGCGCAGGAGACCGCCCGGGCCACCGAAGACATCTCCCGCCGGGTCCAGGCGATCCAGCAAGATACCAGCGGCGCGGTGGCCGCGATCGATGAGATCTCGGTGGTGATCGAGCGGATCAGCGAGTTCCAGACCACGATCGCCTCGGCTGTGGAGGAACAGACGGCTACCACCGCGGAGATGAACCGCAGCGTCAGCGAAGCGGCCGGCGGGGCGGGGGAGATCGCCCAGAACATCACCGGGGTGGCCGAGGCCGCCCGGATGACCAGCCAGGGCGTCACCGAAACCCAGCAGGCCACCACCGAACTCGCTCGCATGTCCACCGAACTCAGCGGCCTGGTCGCCACCTTCCGCATCTGATCGAGAGTTTCCTGGTCTTGTTCCGGGCCGCTATCGCCTGGACGGCCCGGCTGCCAGCACCGGGAAAGCGGATCGCGGAGGGCAGGCACATTTCTGACCTGTTACGGCACCGTGGCTGGCGTCCCTCGGTCGGGTCGAGGCGATACCTTTTCGCCCACCGAGGCGATGCATTCCATATCCTCAACACCTATTCGGCATGCCGCCCACCACGTCGATGGGGAGATGAATGCTGACTATCAGCGCCCCAGTTCTCCATGACCGATTGATCAGCGTGACGGTTGTGGGCGAGATCGACATCGCCACTGTCGAGCCGCTGGACGCCGCCATGTACGAGGCGGTAACCCGCGACGGGGTCACCGCGGTCGTCGTCGATTTCCACGACGTGGCGTTCTGCGATCATTCCGGGCTTGACGCACTAGAACGCGCCCACGCCGCCGCGCATGCTCGCGGTGTGGCGTTCCAGCTCATCAACGTCGCTCCACCCGTGCGTCGGGTACTCGAGATCGTCGGCATGCTCGACCTGCTGCGCCCGCCAACACCTGGCACGTCCTGATTCGCCAAGCGAATCCTGGGGTGCCGACTACTGCCCGGTGGCGAGTCCAGCTTGCCTGCCTCGTATCTCGCCAGCCCAGGCCCTTGAACACCGGCGCCACGTGCCCCTCGCTCTGGTCTCGGACGGCGCGCCGACTGCTGCTCAGCGGCTTTTACCGGGACTATCAAGAAAACGGCTCTGGCGCAGAAACGGTGTCGTGTTGACCGGGCTATGCGAGCAGGATTCGTTGGCGTAGGAGAGCGAAGCCGGCGCGACCGTACATTTGTTCACCATTGAGTCGCCGCCGTCCTTCAGGTAGACGTAGACCCGGGTGGGCGCCGTGCCCGTCCGTGCGGGGCCGGGTGGGTGGTCACGGGAACAGCCCGTTAACCGGCAGTTGACGGTGAGTCGGTCGCAAGGCCGCAGTCCTCGCCAAGTGTGAGGATGTCGCGTTTGGCCGGCATTGGGTGGATGGGTGAGGGCGCAAAGCCGTTGGATTGGTCGACCGGCAGGTCGGGCGGCCCGGCTAGCCTGAAGTGGTGCGCGATGATCTGGACGCGGCCGTTGCCGGACTTTTCCAGGCGTTCCAGGACGCTCGGTTGAGCGAACATGTCGACTACTGCGATCACTGCGTCGACGCGGAGCAGGTCGACGCCTTGCGAGTTACTCCGTTGCGGCAGCTGACGCCGGAGCAGCTCGGGCCATTCTTGTTCAATGCTGTCACTACCTGGGGTGACGTGGCCTACTTCAGACACTTCCTTCCTCGACTGCTGGAGCTGGTGGCGAGTGGCGCCATGGAGGATTGGAGCTACAGCTCATTCCTGCCGGGTCCCTTGGCGCGGTGCTGGACCGATGGAACGGAGGAAGAGCGAGGCGCCCTGAGCCGCTTCCTGTCGGCATGGTGGTCAGCGACCGTCTCGCATCGGGACAGTCCATGCCGCCCGCAGGACGTCCTGGAGGTGATCGATGGCTGCGGGATGCCTGCGAAGCTCTACCTCGACGCGTGGTCAAATAACGCGGGAGCCGCCGCCGTTCGGCATATGGCGGACTTCATCGAGGACTGGATGCTCGGCAGTTCGGGGTCCGCTCGGTTTACGGCCGAAGTCGACCAATGGCTACGAAACGATGCATCCTCCGTCATTCGCGATCGCGTCACTAACCCGGCATTGTTTGACGAACTGGCCGAAGTGAGGGATTTGTTGTCCTTCCATCGAGATACACCAATGACAGAATTTCCATGATGTGCCTGTGACGGCTGAAGTCGGCGCGCTACCGGATCGAACTCATGCGCCGTGCTGGTTCAGGTTGTTAAGACGCCATCGAGGGCCTCAAGTACTACTTGCATCCGCGACGGGCACGCTGGTTGTGGCGCGTGAAGCGTCTGCTGGTTCGGCCCTGGACCTGGTTCTGAATCACGGGCGCGACGGCGTAGCACGTGCTAAGAGTCAGCTCGCTGCATCAGTTCGACACCGGGTTGTACCCGCTGATATCGGCACCGTGCGATAACCGGCCATCGGGTGGGCTGATCGGCTGATAATGGTGCGATGACGGTGACTACGCCGTGATCGAGCGGTGGACGTAAGTCCGGGATGAGCGTGGGAGCGCGAGTCTCTAGATGGCTGTGGCTGTTCCTGGTGGCCGCGCTGGTCCAGGTCGCACAGCTTCTGCAGGGCTGGGAGGCCGTCCCGTACGTCGGCACGCTGGCCCTCGTCGCGTTGCTCGGCCACGTCGTTTCCGGGGGTAGCGGGGTCTTGAACCCGCTTCCGGGCTTTGGTGAGCCGCAACTGGTCGGGCTCGGCGGCCTGGCGTTCCTCATGACAGCGGCGGCTGTGCTCGACCACCGTAACGGTGGTTACGGCTGGCCGGTCGCCTTCGGCCCCGCCGCGGGGGCGGAGGCGACCGTGCCGGCGGTGTGTGCTGCCGTACTGTTGCCGGTCTCGGTCATCGGCGCGATCCAGGGCGCCGTGGGTATGGCATCCGTACCGCGCCAGTTACCGCGTCCGGCGAAGGCCGCTGTCTGGTCCGGGTTTGTGCTCGCCGTCGGCCTGATCGGTGCGGCTGCCGGTATACCGATGCGAACCGCGGAAGCCCCTGTCGTGGTGTGCGTTTCGACGCGTACGCCGTGCGCCGTGCCCCCGTTGGCGGTGCTCGTTACCGGCCCCGCGCGGCCGGAGCCCCGGATGGACGACAGCTTGCGGCAGTTCGTCGCCACCGGCGACCGTACGAGGTTGTTGGATGACATGCGCTCGTTCGCCGAGCGAGCGGGAGGCAGCGAACGTCTGCGGGCGGCGGTCACCCGTTTCCTCGAAACCCCGGAGGGTCCGCCGCTGACCAGAAGCGGCGTCAAGGAGATCCTCCGCGCCATGGACGACGTGAGCGGCGAACTCGATATCCCGACGTCAAGCATGTGGAACGTTGACCTTTCCGTACCGTTCCTAACCGGGGATCGCTTCCCCGTCTGGACGTGGGCCGCCCCCGTCCCGGACTCGGCCGCCGTCTTCGACCTCAAAGTCACCTCGTACCTGTCCGCCGAAACCGTGTCGCTGGCCCGCGTCTCGGCCGGCCTCGAGGCCGCGCTCCTGCTGGTAGGGCTGGGAGCGGTCGTCAGGCGGGTCTTCCCCGCGTGAGCAGTGCCCCCCTTCTCGCGGCTACCGACGCCTGATGGTCATCACGCGCGGCCCGCCACGGCACATCCAGACTTGTCGCATCAAGGGCGTTGGCGCTCTTGGCGACAGTGACGCACCGTGAGTTATGACTAGCGAGCAGGGCACTGAGGTCGCAGCCACGGTGGTGTCGATGGAGCCGGGCAACCAGCAGACATTGACGTTTATCAGTAGAGTCGGGTTCTGTGACCCGACTGACGATCTCATCGGCCGTATGCGCGGTCGCCCTCGCGCTCCTCAGCGGGTGCTCCTCGGACGAATCCACCGAAGCGGGCACGGCCACGCCCGCAGCGTCCGCCGTGCCCAGCTCCGCCCCTACTGGTGGGCCTGTGGCGTCGGCTTCGGCCGCCGCGAAGGGAGGTGACGCGGCGCTGTGCGAGAAGGTGGCCGCAGCGAAAAGGGCATTGAATGAGGAGCTCAGACGGGTAGCCGGTCCCGACGGGAAAGTGCCGCCGGCCGAGGGAAAGAGGGTGATGACCGCCCTCGCCTCCGCGTTAAGCGATCTCGCCGCCTCCGGCGACGGCGAGCTACGCGACGCGCTCGACGCACTCGCGGCCGAGGCTTCGAAGGCAGCCAAGGCCGCCGACCCGGTGCGGGCAGCGACGAGTACCTCCTTCGACTCAGCGGGTCAGGAACTCGACAACGCCTGTACCAATGCCTGACCGAAGTCCCGACGCCCGTGCGCCATGTGGCACGCCGGGTCCGTCACCTCCGGCGGCCGCGGGAACCAGCGCAACCACCGTCGCAAAATGTCGACATCCATCCATCCGCGGTGAATCCAACTCATCTGCCCAGGCGCAGATCGAATCGCCATTCAAATCACGTGCACTGATCTGCCGCTGATAACGCGCGGTCGGATACCTGCTCGGCGAGGGGCGCAGGAACACACCGTCAGGGCGTAGGCGCGGTTCCGTCCAAGAGCACACCCGTTCGCCCGCATACCGAACATCTCTGCGCACCCCACCAAGCAGTGTCTTCGCCTTGGTCGACGTAGCAAGCGTCCTGGAAGTCGGCTCCGCACGAACATTCGGTGCCGCTCGGGCCTCGATGGAGGTGATGATCGAGGTGTCCTGGCCGGTCCTGCGTGAGCGGCTGATGCCGGCGCTTGATGAGCTCGTTGGCCCGCGCGTGAGCGCGGGCAGCCATCGACTCTTCCCAGGTGCCGCCCATCGCGCCACCGTAGCGTGCGGTTCACGAGGAGGCCGTGCACGGATCTGCCGCCGGCCTGCGGAGGGTGGTCACACGGCTTCATGCCCAAGGTGGGTTGCCGGCTGCGCACGCTGTAGCGATGAGAGGGAGGGCCATCGCTCCCGTTTAGCTCATCCTGTCCTCGATCGTGGCACCGCAGTCCCCGCTCAACATGCTCAGGCACGGTTGAGTACGGCGGCTCACGCGGCAGGCGATGGCCGGTTCATAGGTTGGTGCCTATGACTTCGACAGTTGAGCTCGAGCGCCTGGTCCAGCCGTCCGATCTGCGGGATCGCCAGGGTCGCCACAGCCGCGCCGGACGCTTCGGTCGTCGCCGCGGGCGGTTCGGCGCGTTCGCTGGTGCGGTCGTCGCCGCGATCTCTGTCCTTGTTCATCGATCCGAGAGTCATCGACTCGGTGGGCTAGTGAACAGTGGGTGAACCGTGCTGCCCGTCGCTTGTTGATCCGCTCGGCGAAGATCCGGTCGATCTGTCCGGCCGGGTCACCCGATCAGGGTGGCGACCACGATCTTGTCGCGGGACGTGCCGAGCTGCCGGAGAGCCGCACGCCGACGGAGGGGGACCGGGCCCGGTTGTCCGCGCACTGGCGGCACAAGCTTGACGAACGGATCGCGCTGACGGAGCGGTTGCGTGATCAGCTGACGGGCTGCATCGGCTGTGGCTGCCTGTCGCTCCAGCGTTGCAGGCTGATCAACCCGTCCGACCGGCTGGCGGGTCGTGGCGCGGGTGCCCGGATGATCACCAATCCTCCACCCGGGGCAGCCTGATTCGCGATCCCTCGATATGGTCTCGCAGCCACGAATCGGGGGGTTTGGATGAGGCTGTTTGTGCGTGTGCTCGGCGCCGCAATTCTTACGATGGGCGTGCTCGCGGTGCCATCGGTGGCCCACGCCGCCGCGGACACCGCCAAGCTGACGGCGCTGAACGAGCGGGACGCCGCCGGGCACCCCGTCAACTATCCGATCCATCAGGGCGAGACCGCGCCCCTGACATTCGGCGTGGTCAACCGGGGCACCGAGCCGGTCGACGGCGTGGTGCTCGAAGCCTTTGTCGGAAGACACCTCAGCCTGCCCAAAGAGTTCGCCAACTGCCGTTACACCAGCTATGGCGGGGCCGCCAGTCTGGCGTGGTGCGAGTTCGACCGGACGCTGGCGCCCGGCGAGACCTACGCGGTGGATTCGTTCCACGTGACCGCCAGCGCGGACGCCGCTTACCCAACCTTGGAGCCGCTGAGGATCCGGTGGTACTCGAAGGCCTGGGCGGACGCCCAAGGGGGCTTTGACGCGATCACCAAGGGGGACGAGCCCGGCGGTCCCGGCACCGTGTCTCTGGTGGCGAAGCAGCTCCCGGCTCCGTATGAAAACTCCTGGGGCGACGTCGGGCTGGACCTGATCGCGCCGCCCGACAACCTGCCACTCGTTCCGCTCGGCAAACTCGACGCCCAGGGCGATCCGGCGGTTATCCGCGTGCCGGCGTCGGAGATCGGTGAGTGGCGGCCCGTCGTGGTTGGCGTGGTCAACACGGGGTCGACCACGATCTCGAAGGCCGTCGTGCACGTCGAGGTGCGTGGCGGCAGAGGACGACTGTCCTCGAGCCCCTCGAAGAACTGTGTCTCCTACGAGAACACGTCACGGTGGTCGGGCGCCTGGTGCGAGATCAATGAGCCGATCCTGCCGAACAAGACCTACGCGATCGAGCCGTTGAAGCTAGCCGGATACGCCTCCACCGAGGCGACCAGCTTCACGGTGACGTGGCACGATCCGCACTGGACGGACTGGAGTGGAGGGCTGGAGACCCTCGCCCGCCCGTCGCGCGGCCCCGGCACCGCGGCGGGGCGGGGCGATGGATCCGGGCCGGATGTCCACCTCGTCGCCACCAGCCTGCCGACGCCGCGCGACCCCAAGCGGTCCTTCGTGACGACCATCGAGTTGGGGGAGGACGACGGGAGCTCGAGCCCGTCTCCGTCCGGCAGCGCGTCGCCGTCCCCGACCACGTCGATGCCCGCCGGTGACGACGGCAGCGGCGGCGAGGGTGGCACCGGCGGCGGTCTCCCGATCACCGGGCCCTCCGCCCTGTCGATCGGGGCCATCGGCGGCGGCCTGCTGCTCGCCGGCATGCTCGCTATCGTCCTGACCCGCCGGCGGCGGGCCGGCTCCGCCGCCTGATCACCTCGCCACGACGCCCCGCGGGCCCACATTCGTGCGGGACCGCGGGGCTCTGCTGGGTGGTCCGCCGGATAGGCCTGGTCAATCCGGGCGGTTCGGCCAGGTCGGAACGTTCAAGAAATTGGTCGGCCGGCCAAAGCGAGGCGATGGTCAGCTCTTGGCGCCGTAGTTCATGGTGTCCGGATTTGCTCCCGTACGTCCCTTGTCGCCGCGGTCGAGGGCGGTGATGCTGCCCATTGCGCCGCCGTCGAGCTCGAAGTCGAAGATCTCGAAGTTCTCGCGTACCCGCTCGGCCGTCTTCGACTTCGGGAAGATGATGTCGCCGCGCTGGATGTGCCAGCGCAGGACGACCTGCGCCGGAGTCTTGCCCGCCTGGCGGGCGATCTCGGTGATCACCGGGTCGGTGAGGACCTCGCCCTGGGCGATCGGGGAGTACGCCTCCGTCGCGATCTCGTTGTCCGCGTTGTAGGCACGCAGAGCGTCGTTGGTCAGGTACGGGTGCACCTCGATCTGGTTGACCGCCGGGCGGACCTGGGTTTCGGCGCGCAGCCGGCCCAGGTGGTGCTGGGTGAAGTTCGAGACGCCGATCGAGCGGGCCCGGCCCTCGCGGTAGAACTCCTCGAGGGTGTTCCAGGTTTGCACGAAGTCACCGCCGTAGCTGGCCGGCATCGGCCAGTGGATCAGGAACAGGTCGACGTAGTCGGTGCCGAGCGCCTTGAGGGTGTCGTCGAACGCGCTGCGGGCGTCGTCGGGCTCGTGGAAGCCGTTGTTGAGTTTGCTGGTGATGAAGAACTCGCTGCGGTCCAGGCCGGAGTTGTTCACGGCCTCGCCCACGCCGGCCTCGTTGCCGTACATCTGGGCGGTGTCGATATGCCGGTAACCGATCTCGATGGCCGTCTCGACCGCCGCACGGGTCTCCTCCGGCGGCACCTGGAAGACGCCGAAGCCCAGCTGCGGGATGGTACGGCCGTCGTTGAGCGAGATGGTCGGGATCGTGGAACTCATGGTTCTCCTCGTGCTCGGCAGGGGTGCCCTACCCGAGCCATACCCGCTGAGCGGGCCGATCCACCGGTTCGGCCGGATGCGTTGCTGTGATCGGCGAGACCCGGGAGATCCGCCGGCGGGTGCTGCCGCGGATCGCCGACGTGGCCCGGGGTCAACCGGCAAACCCTGCGCTACTACGAGTGCCGGGGCCTGCTGGCGGAACCGGACCGTAGCTTCGGCGGTCACCGGCTCTATCCGCCCGAAGCGGTGACGGTGCTGAAGGTGATCAAAGCAGCGCAGCGGCTCGGGTTCACTCTCGACGAGGTGGTCACCTGCGCCGGTCAGTCATGCTGGCGGCCGGGCGGCGTGAGGCGGGCCGTGCTTCCGTTCACGAGACCGGTCACGCCGCCAGTGGCAGGGAAGACAGCCACAGCGAGGTGGCGAAACCGGCCACCACCAACGGACCGGTGAGCGGCCCCTCCACCTCGTACGCCTCCGGCAGCAGTGTGTTGGAGAGCATGGCGAGCAGGGCGCCCGCCGCAAACGCCTGAACCAGCGCGCCGGTGCGGTCGTGGGCCGGGTCCAGCAGCGAATAGCCGGCGACGGCGGCCACCCCGGACACGACGATCACCACGAACCACATCAGCAGAACCCGACGTTCCCGCCATTTCGCAGCGCGGAGACCGCTGGAAGACGCCATACCTTCCGGGAAGTTGGAAAGCACGATCCCGGCCAGCAACGCGACGCTGAGCTGACCCTGCATGATGGTGAGGCCGAGCACGAACGACTCGGAATGCCGTCCAGCACGGAGCCGAGCACGATCGCCAGGGGCGAACCCGCCGCCTGCGCGCCGTCGCCGGCGCCACGGCGGCTCAGCAGCCAGTCGCCGACGGCGAAGACGCCCGCGCCGATCAGCACCAGCAGGCTGACTGCCGCCACCGTACGCGTGTTCAGCGCCTCGTCGATCAGCTCGAAGGAAACCGAGCCGAGGAGCAGACCGGTGCCGAACGCCATCGCCGACGCGATCAGCCGGCGTCCGGGGCGCAGCTGATACGCGACGATGGCACCCGCCAAAAGCGCCGAGGCGCTGACGGCACCCCAGAGGAACGCCTCTACCACGGAGCGGGCCCCGCACGTCGTCTCACCGTCAGATCCACGCCTACCAAGGTGCGCGGCGCGGGCGCGTACCGGCATCACCTGTCGCGGATGACGCGGTGCGTCCGCCGGCGCCGGTGTGCCGGTCGACGCCTGTCATCCGTACGGGATGGGTGCCGCACGCGGCGCCGGCAGGACGATGGCGAGGTGGTGCAGACGGGCTGGCGTGAGCTCCGGATAGCCGTCCAGGGACGTCCGGTGTTCGTCCGCATGGGTCCCGACGTGCCCGGCTCGATACCACTGGTACACGTGCACGGATTCGCGGTGTCCGGCCACTATCTGCTGCCGACCGCCAGGGCACTGGCCGCTCGCGCGACCACGGTGGTGCCGGACCTGCCGGGTTACGGCCGGAGCGCGGCCTGGGGACATGCACTCGGGATCCCGTCGCTGGCCTGGGCGCTGCTCGACGTTCTCGACGCTCTCGGTCTCGATCGGGTGTATCTGATCGGCAACTCGATGGGCGGACCGGTGTCGCTCGAAGTGGCGCACCGCGCGCCCGAGCGAGTGGCGGGAGTCGTCCTCACCTCGCCCGCTGGAGGCATGCACAACCAGCCGCTGTCGCGGGCTCTCGTGCAGCTCGCTCGCGACGTGCGCCGGGAGAGCCGTCACATGATTCCCGTCGTGCTTCCGGACTACGTACGCTTCGGGCCGATCAACGGCCTGCACCTGTTCGGTGAGCTCGTGCGGTTTCCGTCGCTCGAACGTCTGCTGCGCACGCCGGTGCCCACGCTCGCCGTGATCGGCGGCCGCGACCCGTTGATGCCGCCTCCGTGGCGGGTGCGGGAGCTCGAGCGGCTGGGGCCGTCGCATCTGACGGTCGCGGTGATCGACGGCGCTGCGCACGCGATGAACTACAGCCATCCGGCCGAACTCGCCCAGGTGATCGGCCGCTGGCTCGATGGCGAGGTCACCACCGGAGACCCGGACCAGCCGGGCGTCGTACCGGCTCAGTAACCCGTTGCGGATGAGGTCGGAAAGGCCGGCCCGCGATGTACTCACATCAAATGCCGTTGACATCGACCGCAGTCTGGAAGGACGTTCCCATGTTCGACGACAACGGGTCATTCCTCTTGGCGGTTTTCGAGTTCTTCATCTTCTGCGCCTGGTTCATGTGCCTTTTCTGGATCTTCGGGGATCTGTTCCGCAGCAGGGACATCGGTGGCTGGGGCAAGACGTTGTGGACAATTTTCCTGGTCTTTCTGCCGTTGCTCGGCATGCTCATCTACCTGATCGCGCGGGGATCCGGTATGAACGAGCGCGCCGCGGCCTCGGCGGCCGGCATGCAGAAGCGGCAGGAGGCCTACATACGCTCGGTCGCGGCGCCGAGCAACGGCAGGCGCACGCCCACCGAGGAGATCGCCTCGGCCAAGACGCTGCTCGACTCCGGTGCGATCAACGCCGCGGAGTTCGAGCGGTTGAAGGCCGACGCCTTGACATCCGGCGCAGCGTCGCCGGTCGCATAGCGACGCAGAGGTCGCCGACTTCGAGGCGAACAGCGTCAGTCCGAGCCGGTGGGAGAGCAGCCAGGCTGCCCGCTGACCCTTGACGCTGTTGCCGGACTCGCCGGAGGACCCTTGCCAGGCGAGACGACGAGGCCATCGCCGATGTCGCTCTTGCCCGGCATGCTGCGCCTCCGTCCAGCACACACCCACGCCGTTCGGGGCGCCGGTGTGGGCACCGCGACGGTCAGTCCGCCTCGAGCATGAAGTGGCGCAGCCGGCCCAGCGCGCCGGACAGCAGCCGGGACACCTGCATCTGGGAGGTGCCGAGGCGTACGCCGATCTGCCGTTGGGTGAGGTTTTCGTCAAAACGCAGGTGCAGGACGAACCGATCGCGCTCGCCGAGGCGGTCGAGGCTGTCACGCAGCGCCATGCGGAGCTCGACAAGCTCGTAGCCGCGATCGCAGGCGGCCAGAGCCTCACCGAATTCGAAGTCACGGCACCGGTCGGTCGGCGGGGACAGGCTGATCGCGCGGTAGGCGTGTGCGCTCAGCAAGCCCTGCCGTACATCGTCCTCACTCACCTGCAGCCGGGAGGCGATGTCCGGCAGGCGCGGCGATCGGGCGAGGTCCTGGGTGAGGGCGTCGTTGGTGGACAGGATCATCAGCCACAGCTCCTGCTGGCGCCGGGGGACACGGACCGCCCAGCAGCGGTCGCGGAAGTGTCTTTTGATCTCGCCCAGGACGGTCGGGATCGCGTAGGACGCGAACTCGGTGCCGCGGGCGGGCTCGAATCGGTCGACCGACTCGATCAGGCCCGCGATGGCAACCTGCGTGAGGTCATCGGGGTTCTCGCCCCGCCGGCGGTAGCGCCGGGCCAGATTCCGGGCGAGCGGCAGCCAGGCCGTGATGGCCCGTTCCCGCAGGGCCGGGCGGCCGGGATCGTCCGGCGGGCAGGCGGCGAGCGTGGTGACGAGCTGTTCCGGAGAAAGAGCGGCGATCATGCCTCGACGCTCCAGGTTCCGGGCGGCAGCGGCGTCATCCGCCGGGAATGAGCGACCGGTGCGGCGCACCGGAGCCCGCGGCGGGAGCTTCCGGCGCTGGCCGCAGCGGCCCCCGCTGCTTGGCTGAGGAGGCACCGCCTCGTTGACGGTGTGACAATAAGTGCCGGCGATTGACTTGATACGCCCTCAAGATCGCTTAGTCTCGATGGATGGCCGCGATACCCCGGATGACGGCACCGATGCAGGCAGTGCTGCGTGTCCTGCTCGATGCCTACCGGGTGGACCCGGCTCGGGAGGTCTATGGGCTTCAGCTGTGCGAACGGCTCGGTCTGGGGTTCGGGACCGTCTATCGCATTCTGGCCCGGCTGCACGACCAGGCTGGTTGGGTGAACAAGCGGGTCGAGACCCCGGACGCGGCCGGTGCCGGCCGGGCAACGCGAATCTATTACCGGCTCACCGACGAGGGAGCCGAATCCGCCCGGCTGGCTCTGGCCGAGGCAGCGGCCAGCCCTGCCGGTTGAGATAGCCGCTGTCCATGACGCGCTCGGCTTGCACCTTCGAGAGTCCGCTGGAGATGAGGATGCCCGGCTCGGGTTGTCAGCGGTAAGACGCAGGGCCTTCGGCCCTGACATACTCCGTCCGGATTCGAATGGAGGGTGCGTGTACGAGTCGGAAACCCGATGGTCCGCGGCGTCCGCCGGGTGCTGGAAGACATCGCCAAGGACCCGAGGCTGGAGGCGACCGCCCTGCAGACGGTGGGTTCGAAGGGCTGGAACGGCCTGGTGATCATCCGTCGCGTCCGGCAACCCGGATAAGCCCGGCCGTCGTTCACTGCCGCATCGTCGGCTTCGGCGGCTCAGTCGAGGCCGGTGCGGCCCTCGGCCCAATATGCCTTGCCCGTCACCCGGCGGGGGCTTCGCTCCCACCCCCGGTTGTCTCGCCGGACCGCGTGCACCGTCGCCGCATCACCGGTGACCAAGAGGGTGTACGGCGTCGGCGCAGCATCGTGACGGGCCTGGCGGAGCAGGTCGGCACGGTCGGTGGACTTCGCGACCACCGTGACCCGTTCGGCGATCCCCAACTGGGCGAGGACGCCGGTGAGTCCGGCCGGATCGCGCGCCTCGAAGACGTACGCCACGTCATCGGTGATGCCGTGCAGCGCGCAGGCGAGCGCAACGCTGGACTCGTCCCCGATGAAGAGCACCGGACCGGTGGCCTCGCGCAGGTCGATCGAGCGGCGCGGCCCGAAGACCTCGCACGCCTGGCCTTCGGTGACCTGCTCGAACCACTGCGCGGCCGGACCGGTCCCATGCGTGTACGCGATGAGTTCCGTCGCGCCCCGGCCGGCATCCCAGCTGATGGGCGTATAGGTGCGCAGACTCAATGAGCCGCGTCGTGGCCGGAGCTGCAATTTGGCCCCGGGCACCCACGTCGGCTTCCGGAACGCCTCGGCCGACAGCTCCAGCCGGACGAACTGGCGCGAGAGGCGGTCGCACCCGGTGACGCCGACAGTGTCGAACATTACGCCGCCGGCAAAGTCGGCCAGCCGTTCGGATAGTCCGGTAATTGTCTGACTCCAGGTTCTTCAGCCATAGCGTGCCGCTAACACCCTGATCTTTGTGCTTCCACCGGCCGGACGCCACCGCTCAACCGCCGACGGATACCGATAACCCGCCACGCCGAAGGCACCGTCACCATGGAGCGATGACGACCTATTCCGGCACGCAGGAGTTCGAAGGCGCGACCTTCGTCAAGGCCAGCTTCAAGGGTGCCACTCTGCGATTCTCCGATGTCAGTGGTGTCACGATGCGCGGTGTCGATGTGGACGGACTCGACATCGACAGCCACGACCTGCTCTTCGGCAGCCTCCTCGTCAACGGGGTCGACGTGGTGCCCCTGGTGGAAGCCGAGCTCAACCGGCAGTTCCCGGGCCGCGAGCTGCGGAAGGCGCGGACGCCCGAGGGGCTGCGCGGGGGCTGGGTGGCCGTGCAGACCGCGTGGCAGACGACGGTGGCGGGCACGCCGCCGGACCTGGTGGACGCTCACGTCGAGGACGAGTGGTCCTTGGCCCAGACCCTGCGGCACCTCATCCTGGCGACCGACGCCTGGCTTCGCGGCGCGATCCTGCGAACACAACAGCCGTTTCACGAGATCGGCCAGATCTTCACCGGTGCCGACGAGATGGGCTTCGACATGTCGATCTTCCGCGTGGACCCACCGGATTACGCCGAGATTCTCGCGGTGCGTGCCGAGCGGCAGCGGCTGGTGACCGACTTCCTGGCCACGGCCACGACGGAGCTGCTCGCCGAGGAACGCGAGAACCCGTGGGGCGGTGACTGGCGCCCCAGCGTCGGTGATTGCATTCGGGTGATCCTGGAGGAGGAATGGGCCCACCTGCGCTACATCCGACGGGATCTCGATCGTATGCGCGACGCGGGAACACGCTGAGGAATTCGCCAGGCGCCGCGCGTCAGGCCAGGAGTATTTCGCGCAACTCCCGGCCGGGGTTGATGCCGCCGACGATCCGGTGCGCGTCCGGTGCGTACACGTCAATGGTGTTGTTGCGGCGCATCAGCTCGCGGACCGGAGGCGGGAGGGGTGGCTCCTTGCTCATCGTCGTGCGCAGGTCGCGGGCGGTGCTGATCAGCAGGCCGGCCAGCGCCGCGCCGTCGGTGTCGACCCGGACCGAGCCGAACTCCCAGCCCGCGATGGTCAGATCGAGGATCTCGAAGAGATGGTCGTGCAGCCGATTCTGGTCGGTCGTGGACTTCACTTGGGCGCTGATCGCCTGGACGGCCCCGGCGACGTGGATGTAGGGGAACAACCCGCAGGGCAGGTCGAACAGCGGCCACCGCAGATCCGGCGTGGCCTCCCGCCACATCGGCCGGTAGTTGGCGCGGTCCACCACGAACTGGTAGCGGACCTGGCGGGAGAGCTCGGCGGCCAGCCGCTGAATCTCCGCATGCGCCGAATCGGCGAACTCGTGCACGATGCCGGCCGCCGCCGCGACGCCGTCCGGGCCGGTCAGCGCCTCGGCGACCGCAGCCGCCTGCTGGTGGAACGATCCCGGCCGACCGACACCGAAGCGCTGCCGGACGTCGTCGATCATCACCCGCCGGGCCACGTCCTGCTGGCCGAGCCGCTCGTCACGTGTCCGCCGGAACCATCGCATGTCGCCTCGTCTCGCTGTTGCCACAAACGCGGCCATGTTAGGCGATATCTGGCCGTCGCATGCATCCGCATCTACCGCGATCCGCGCGGCACTGCCGTTCGGTCGTCGCTGAGAGTTCCCGGTGAGGGCCGGCCGCCGGAGTGATCCGACCGGCGGATCTCACAGAGTTCTCCCAGAAGCTCTGCGAAACCGGCCAGCCCGGGCGACCAGCATCACCGGCATGGCAATGATTGATGTACGCGGACTGACCAAACGGTACGGGCCCGCCACCGTGGTGGACGACCTGTCGTTCACCGTCGAGGCCGGGCAGGTCACCGGCTTTCTCGGGCCGAACGGTGCCGGGAAGACCACCACCATGCGGATGATCGTCGGGCTGGCCGCGCCGGACCGGGGCTCGGTCACCGTCGACGGCCGCCGCTACGCCGACTTCCCGGTGCCGCTGACCGAGGTGGGCGCGCTCCTCGACGCCGGCGCGGTGCATCCCGGGCGGACGGCGTACGACCATCTTCGCGCGCTTGCCGCCAGCAACGGCCTGCCGCGCCGCCGGGTCGGCGAGGTCCTCGCCCGTACGGGAATGGATGCGGTTGCGGGCAAGCGGGCCGGTGGGTTCTCGCTCGGCATGCGGCAACGGCTCGGCATCGCGGCGACCCTGCTCGGCGATCCCCGGGTGCTGATCTTCGACGAGCCGGTGAACGGCCTCGACCCGGAGGGTATCCGCTGGGCGCGGGAGCTCATGCGCTCGCTGGCCGCCGAGGGCCGTGCGGTGCTGGTCTCCAGCCACCTGATGAGCGAGATGGCGCAGACCGCCGATCGCCTGGTCGTCGTCGGCCGCGGCCGGCTCATCGCCGACACGTCGGTGAGCGAGCTCATGCGGGCCGCGGGCGAAGGCTCGGTGCAGGTCCGGGCGGGCGATCCGGTCACCCTCGCGCTTCGGCTTTCCACCGCCGGAGCCACCGTACGGGAAGGGCTCGAGTCTTCCCTTCTGGTCTCCGGCATGACCGCCGAGGACATCGGCAAACTCGCCGCCTATCACGGTCTGGCGCTGAGCGAACTCACCCCGCAGCGGGCGTCACTGGAGGACGCCTTCATGGCACTGACCAAAGACAGCGTCGAGTATCAGGGGGTGGCCGCATGAGCCGGGCGTTGCTGGCCGAGTGGATCAAACTTCGCAGCCTGCGGTCCACCTGGTACGCGCTGGGCTGCCTCTTCTTCGTCGGACTGGGCATCACCGCCCTGTCCTCGAACGCGGCCCAGCAGGCGTACGCGGACGCCGGTGACGCGTGGGATCCGACCGCGCACAGCCTGACCACGTACATCGTCGCGCAGTTGATTGTCGGGGTTTTGGGCATCCTGGTGGTGACGTCGGAGTTCGCGACCGGACTGATCCGGACGACCTTGACCGCTACGCCGCGGCGGCATCGCGTGCTGGCGGCCAAGGTGGTGCTCGCCGCGGGTGTCGCCGTGGTGGCCGGGCAGGCGCTGATGTTCGCGGCGTTCCTCATCGGGCAGCCGCTGCTGGCCCGGCAAGGGGTGCCGAATGCCGGGCTCGGCGACCCCGGCGTGCTCCGCGCGGTGTTCGGCGGCGGGTTGTACCTCGCCCTCATCGCGCTGCTGTCGGTCGGTCTCGGCACCATCATGCGGGCCACCGCGGGTGCGCTCGCCACCCTGGTCGGCATTGTCTTCCTGGTGCCCGCGCTGGCCGGCCTCTTCCCGTCGTGGATGCGGGGTCTGTTCGATTTCTGGCCGACGCTCGGCGCCGCGGCCGCTCTCGGGACGGTCCCGGACCCGGACTTCCCGCACCCGTGGTGGAACCTGGCCGGCCTGGCCGTCGGGGTCGCCGCGGTGCTGGCCGCCGCGTTCGTGGTCCTGCGCCGGCGCGACGTGTGATTGGGTGGTGACCATGACAGGCCGGGACGACGCGGAGCGGCTCCTGGTGGTGGACGACGAGGCCACCGTGCGGGAGTTGCTCGCGGCGACGCTGCGGTTCGCCGGCTTCCGGGTGACCTCGGCGGCCACCGCCGGCGAGGCGATCGCGTCGGCCACCGCCGACCCGCCCGACCTGGTGCTGCTCGACGTCATGCTGCCGGACATGGACGGCTTCGAGGTGGTCCGGCAACTGCGCGGGCAGCGGACGCCGGTCCTGTTCCTCACCGCCCGCGACCGGCCGGCCGACAAGGTCACCGGGCTGTCGCTCGGCGCCGACGACTACGTGACGAAGCCCTTCGACCTGGAGGAGCTGATCGCCCGCATCCGGGCGATCCTCCGCCGCACCGGAGGGCACCACGCCGACGTGCTGACCGTCGGCGTGCTCGCCCTGGACGTCGAGGGACACCAGGTGACCCGGCGCGGCCGGCCGGTGCGGGTGTCGGCCACCGAGTTCCGGCTGCTTCGCCATCTCATGGAGAACGCCGGGCGGGTGGTGACCAAGGCGCAGATCCTCGACCGGGTGTGGCACTACGACTTCGGCGGGGACGCCAGCATCGTCGACACGTACATCTCGTACCTGCGGCGCAAGGTCGACGTCGAGGAGCCGAAGCTGATCCACACCGTCCACGGCGTGGGGTACGTGATGCGCGAGCCGCGGCGATGAGCCTGCGCGTCCGGCTGCTCCTGATCACGGCGGCCCTCCTGCTGGCCGGGCTGGGCCTAGTCGGCACGGTCGTCTCCGATCGCGTGGAGCACTACCAGGTCGACCGGCTGGACAGCCAGTTGCGGTCGCTGACCGAGCTGATCTCGAGCCTGCCGGTCAGCGGGCCGCGTGACGCCGCCACCACCGCCCCCCGTCCCGAGCTGCTCGACCCCGCCCTCGACCTGGTCGGGGCGCCCTACCTGGTCTATCTGGACGCGAACGGCACGGTCGCCGAGGGCGTGCTCTCCTCGCGGATGAGTGCCGCGACCCTGCCGCCGGGGGACGGGCTGCGGACGGTCCCCACCGACGGGTCCGGGGTCTTCCTGCACGCCGCCGACGACTCGGGACGGTGGCGGGCCGTCGCCCGCCGGACCACCGGCTGGAACGGTACGGTGATCGCCGCGGCGCCGATGAACACGGCCGACGACACCCTCGCCCAGCTGCGGACGACCAGCCTGATCAGCGGGGGAGTGCTGCTGGTCATCCTGACCGCGGTGGGCTGGCTCGCGCTCGGCCGGGGCCTGCGCCCGTTGCGCCGGATCGACCAGACCGCGGCCGCGATCGCCGCCGGCGACCTGACCCGGCGGGTGCCCGGCCTGGCCCCGCCGGGCACCGAGATCGGTGACCTCGCGGCGTCCCTCAACACCATGCTCGGCCAGCTCGAACGGGCCTTCGCCGACCGGGCCGCCTCGGAGGCGAGGATGCGCACGTTCGTGTCGGACGTGAGCCACGAGCTGCGTACGCCGCTCTTCGTCATCAAGGGCTCGACCGACCTGCACCGGATGGGCGCGCTGGCCGGCCCGGCCGACGTCGACGACGCGATGCGCCGGATCGAACGCGAGGCGACCCGGCTGACCGCGCTCACCGAGGACCTGCTGCTGCTGGCCGAACTGGACGACGCGCCCGAGGGCCAGCTCGACCGGGCCCCGATGGACCTGCGCACGCTGGCCACCGACGCCCGGCACGACCTGCACGCCCTCGACCCGGCCCGCCCGGTCGAGCTGACCGGTCCCGGCGGGATCGGCCCGCCCGGCCCGGCCCCCGTCGACGCCGACGAGGCCCGGCTGCGGCAGGTCGTCACCAACCTGGTCGGCAACGCGGTCGCGCACACTCCGGCGGGCACCGGCGTACGCATCGGGGTCGGCACGGCGGACGGCCGCGCCGTGCTGGAGGTCGCCGACCGGGGCCCGGGGTTGACGGCCGAGCAGGCCGGCCGGGTCTTCGACCGCTTCTATCGCACCGATCGCTCCCGGACCCGCGCGGGCGGCGCGAACGCCGGGCTCGGGCTGGCGATCGCGCTGTCGCTCGCCCGCGCGCACGGCGGCGACCTCGAACTGGAGACGTCACCCGGCGCGGGCGCCTGCTTCCGGCTCGCACTGCCCCTGCTCGACCCGGCGCGGGCCTGACCGTACCCGGGGTCCGGCTACGGTTCCGTCGGCGCGGGAGGCGGGGCCGGAGTGCCGACCGCATCATTCACGGCTGGTCACCAACGGGCGCCACCGCGGCTTTCCGCCGTGCGCGGCGCGTCTTGATGACGCTGCCGCACGTGGCCATGGTGCACCAGCGGCGGGCCTGGTTGCGGGAAGCGTCGTAGTAGGCCCACCGGCAGGTGTCGCGGTCGCACGCTTTGAGCCGGCCCCAGATCCCGTCCTCCGTGCATTGCCGGATTGCCTCGATCAGGCCGGCCAGAGCCCGGTCGAGCGGCTGGTCGCCGGCCGGGACCAGTTGCGGGCGGCCCGCGGCGAAACTGAGCCGCACCGGGACCACGGCCAGGACTTCTTCGAGACGCTGGAGTGGTTCCGGGTCGGTGGGGTGGCTTGCGTGGCCGAGCAGCACCGCGCGCAATCCCTCACGGAAAGCGATGGCGACGGCCAGATCCGCCGCCTTCAACCGCGCTCCGGCCCGCAGCAATCCCCGCTCGGCGAACCAGTGCGCCAGCGAGTTCGCAGAGGTCAAGGACTCTTCATCGATTTGCGGCTCGTACGTGTTGACGAAGTCGCGCACCAGCAGCGCGGCGGCTGGAACCGCTATCTCGTCACTCACCGTCAATCTCCCCTGTCCGACCCTGAGCGTATCGCCTTGACACCGGTCAAGCCGTTTGAGAGTGTCGTGTCACCACCGAAGACCTTTTGATGGTGACACGCCTTCGATCTCACGGACGTGCCATGACTGCCAGGCTGAAGGATGTGGCCGAGCTCGCTCAGGTTTCGATACGTACGGTGTCCAATGTCGTGAACGACTACCCCCACGTCAGCGATCACGTGCGGCGCCGGGTCACCGAGGCGATCCAGCAACTCGATTACCGGCCCAACCTCGCGGCCCGCGCGCTGAGAAGCGGTCGCAGCGGACTGCTCGCCCTGGTGGCGCCTTTCCCGCCCGGCCTGGCCGAGCACGTCATCAGTCAGGCCGCCTCACGAAAAATGCGGGTCGTCATCGTTCCGCAATTCCTCGCGCTTCCGATCGACGCCGCTCTGCTGTGCGCCGACGTGCTGCCGGCCGGAACGCTCGACGCGTACCTGGCCTCCGGAACCCCGCTGGTCCTGCTCGGCGAGGCGCCGGACCGGCGCTGTGACCACGTAGCCTTCGCCCCGGCCGGCGCCGCCGTCGCGCATCTGCTCAGCATCGGCCGCCAGCGCATCGCCGCCGTAGGCGCCCACCCGGGAGAATCCCTGCACCGAGCCGGCTGGAGCGTGTCCGCCGAATATGTGAGAACCACGGCCGGGCGCCGGCCGGTGGAGGGCTACCAGGCGGCCCGCGCGTTGCTCGAGCACCGTCCTGATGCGATCTTCTGCGATGACGACCGGCTGGCACTGGGCGTCATCAGGGCCGTCACGGACGCCGGGCTACGTGTGCCGGATGATGTGGCCGTCGTCGGTGTCGGCGACAGCGACGAAGGCCGCTACGCACGGCCGTCGTTGACGACGGTGGCCGCCGATCCGGCCGACATCGCCCGGCAGGCCCTCGATCTGACCGAGGCTCGCCTGGCACGCCCCTCCGCGGAGCCCGCCCGCGTTGTCGTCCCGCACGTGGTCCTGCCGCGCGAGAGCACTCGAGGGTCAGCTCGATGACGGTGCCGGAACCGCCGTCAGCCTC
Source organism: Paractinoplanes toevensis (assembly GCF_018332695.1). GTDB lineage: Bacteria > Actinomycetota > Actinomycetes > Mycobacteriales > Micromonosporaceae > Actinoplanes > Actinoplanes toevensis. The sequence goes on along the minus strand of NZ_BOQN01000016.1, from coordinate 35,631 downwards.
GGTAGCCGTTCCGCGGGATGTCGCCCGGTAGGACCGGTCCGTACGGATCGGGGAGGCCGCGCGCCGCCGGCACGGTACGCAGTACCGCGGTCGGAGCGTCGGCCACGCTTCCACCGGCCGCCGCCGTCTCGTCCGATGCGTTCCTCCGGCGCATCACCACCAGCGCGAGCGCCCCCAGGCCGGCGGCGATCAGCAGGCCGCCCAGGATGAACGACAGGTGTGAGCTGCTGCCCTCATCGCCGACGGTCTTGAGGGTCGGCGGTGCCGCCTCGGGGGTGCCGTCCGCGGCGACAGGGCTTTCCGCCGCCGCGGGTGACGGCGACGGCGGCGTCGTGGCCGGCGCGGCCACGGCCGACAGGGTCAGCCGGACGGTCGCGGTGGAACCGGCCTTGCCCCGTACGGTCGTGCGAGCGGTGCGGTAACCGTCCATGGTGGCGGCGACCGTGATGGGGCCCGCGGCGATCGTCCTGCCGGCGCTCGGCGTGATCGAGAACTGGCCGCCGCGGTCACTGGTCGCCCGGAATTCGTGCCCGGCGCTGTCCCGGATGGCCAGGGCCACACCGCCGATCGCCTTTCCTCCGGTGTCGCGGACCCGGCCGGAAACGCGGCTCACCCCGGCCGCCGGCTTGTCCTCGCCGGGCGACGACGTGCCCGGGCCGTGGACGTAGACCATCTTGTAGTCGAAGCTGTTCTGCTCGCCGAGCCGTACGCCGATCGAGATGTTGAGGCCGGTGGTCTCACCCGGGTGTGCGTCGGGGGCGACGAGCGCCGCGTCGAAGGTCTGGCTCTGACCCGGTCCGAGGTTCGGCTCGGCCCGGCATCCGGTGGTGCATCGCAGGCCACCGCCGACCACCACGATGGCCGTTTCGGCCCCGCTCCCGTTGTTCGTGACGCGGAACCGCACGCGCACCGTCTCGCCGGGCTTCACGTTCTCCGCCGACACGCTCAGGATGCGGACGGTCTGCGGGGCGGCCGTCGCGGGTGCCGCCGACACCGCGAGCGTCCCCCCGGCCAGCGCGATCAATGCGGCGGCCCGGGCCCATCGGCCACGTAAGCGCGTCGTCATTTCCAACCACCTTCTCCGAGGGCGAACAGCACCGGTCGATGGACCGCGGGCCACTATGCCCTGTCCGGTACGGGTTGCGCGACCCGTCCGGTTATTCGGCGAGGCTGGGTGCCTGGCGGGACCAGCGGTGCGCGTCGAGCTCTTCGACGATGAAGCCTGCGACGTCGGTGCGCGTGATGCGCCAGCCGCCCGGGGGTGTGCTGTTGTCGGTGGCGCGGTAGCCGCCGGTGGGTTCGCGGTCCTGGAGGTAGGTGGGTCGCACGAAGGTCCAGTCGAGGTCGCTGGCACGCACGATGTGCTCCATCCGGGCCATGTCGGCGTACAGGTCCGCGCCGATGGGGCGGATCAGACCGCGGTACCACCAGGCGTGGTGGGGATCGTCGGGCCGGACGCCGACGGAGGTGATGGCCAGCAGCCGCTTCACCCCGGTGGCCTGCATCGCCGACACGGTGGCGCGGGCGCCGTCGGAGTAGAGGTTGCCGGCCTTGCGGCCGGAGGCACCGATGGCGGAGACGACAGCGTCGTGACCTCGGATCACGGCGCGCAAGCTGTCCGCGTCGCGGACGTCGGCCCGTTCCACGCGCAGGCCCGGGGCCGCCGGGACACTTGCCGGGTCACGGACGGCGGCGGTGACCTGGTGTCCGCCGCGCAAAGCCGCCGCGACGATCAGGCGTCCGGTGCGGCCGGCGGCCCCGAGAACTACGACGTTGAGGCTCATGCTGCTGCGTTCCTTTCAGGGTCGCTACGAACTATGTTCGTGGCGAACGGTGTTCGTCAAGGGGTAGGCTGATGCGGTGACTGACAGCACCGCCCGGCTCCGAGACACCCCGCGGACCCGCCCGGCCAAAGCGCCGCTGAGCCGCCAGGCCGTCGTAACAGCCGCACTGCAACTGGTCGACGAGGTCGGCTGCACCGCGGTGACCATGCGCCGCGTCGCCCAGGCCCTGGACACCGGCCCGGCGTCGCTCTACGTCTACGTGGCCGACCGGGACGAGTTGATGGCCGAGGTCTACGACCTTGCGCTGGCCGGTGTCCACCTGCCCGGCCCGGCCGACGGGGACTGGCGGGCCCGCCTGGAACTGCTCATCAGCCGGGCCATCACCACCCTCGCCGGCCACGACGACATCGCCTCGGTCGCGATCACCCGAGTGCCGACCGGGCCGCACGCGCTGCGCATCCTCGAAGCGACGCTGACCCTGCTACGCGCCGGCGGCATCGACGACAACCTCTGCCCGTGGGCAGCCGACCTGCTCGACCAGTTCGTGACCTCGTCGGCCCTGGAACTCGCCGCCCGGCTGCGTGACCAGCGCGCCCTGACCGCGGCCGAGGGTGCGGCCGGGGCCACCGAGGAAGCCATGTCCGAAGCCGCCGGATCCGAACTCGACGCCGTCTACGGCGACCTGCCGGCGGACACCTACCCGACCATCCACGCCCTGCGCCCGGCCATGACCACCGCCGGCCGCGACAGCCACGCGTACGCCAACTGGAAACTCAGCGTCATCATCGACGGACTGCTGAGCCATCGCGGACCGTCGTAGACGGGGCTCAGGGTCCTGCTATCGCTGCCATCAGGGCTGGTCGTAGGTACGGGATCAGGGTGTGGACGTACGTCGCGGTGAGGTGCGAGTCGTCCTGCCGGACCCGGACACCGCCCACCACGGCGTCGCACACCTCGGGGCCGCAGATGTGGTTGTTGAGGTCGACCGACGTGATTTTCGGGGAGCCGATCCGGCTCACGGCGTCCAGGGCGGGGTCGTGGTATTCCCAGTCGGACCTGGGCGCGGAGCACGCCTCGTAGTTCTCGCGGTTGTCGTTGAGGCAGCCGATCGGGTCGGCGTTCGGGTACTGGGGGAGTTCGAGCTTGTTCCCGCCCGACGGCGAAGGGGTGTCGTTGATGACGACGGTCCGGATGCCGGCGTCGCGCAGTCGCTGGTAGGTGACGGTGTACGCGTCGGCGAGCTGCTGGCGGCCCATGTCCACGGTGAACCAGTTGGCGTACCGATTCTCGTAGCTGAGGTTGGAGGTGACCATCATGGCCGGCTTCAGCTCGATGATGCTGTTCAGGACTCCCTGCTGCCAGTCGGCGCAGTGGACCGTGGCGGGCTGGAACACCGTCCGGGGTATGTCGGTGAGAGGGCAACCGGTGGCGTAGTAGGTGACGAGGTGCCAGCGCTCCGCCTCGGCGATGTTGGACACCGCTTCGAGCCACTGGAATGCGTGGGAGTTACCGGCCAGCACCACCGTCGTCGGTGACGACAGTTCGCCGGCGTCGCAGCGGACGACCGGCCACTGGTCACCGACGCTGTTGCACTTCTGGCCGTCGAGTCCCGGTTGGTCGGCGTAGATGGCGCCGACCTGCCAGGTGGAGGTTTGCGGGTAGTACGGCCCCTGGAGGGAACGGCCGCAGTCCAGGCCGGGATCGAGGGCACCGGCTCCGAAGCAGCGGTCCCCTCGCGCGACCGCCTCGGTCAGATGACGCTGGTAGACGTCCTGCCGGCGGTTCTCCGCGCCACTCCAGGTGGCGGCGAGGGCGATCACGATCACCATTCCGGCCGCGCCCAGCGCGTACGTCCGCACCAGCGGACGCCACCACGCCAGCATCCGTACGGGATCCTCGAGGTAACGCTTGGTCAGCGCCGCCAGTCCCAGCGTGGCCAGGACGATCCCCGCGTTGTCCGCCCATCCCCTGGACGTGTTGTCGAAGACGGCCGGCTCGATCAGCAGCAGCGGCCAGTGCCAGAGATAGATCGAGTAGGAGTGGTCCCCGAGCCACTGCAGCACCCGAGCGGGGTACCAGACGAGGTGCGCGTTCGTCGCGATCACCATCGTCGCTCCGGCGACCGGCACGAGCGCGTGCCAGCCCGGGATCGGGGTGTCGGCGCTGAATCGCAGCACCGCGAAACCCATCAACAACCAGCCCGCGTACGCCGTGGCGATCCGGATCCGTTTGCCCCTGGTCCGCGATCGCGACCGGGCCCGCACCAGTGCCGGATAGACGACGGCCAGCAGGCTGCCGGCGCCCAACTCCCAGATCCGGGTGGTGGACACGAAATACGCGGCCGACGGAGTGGTGTCGGTGTACCGGATCGACCACCACAGCGAGGCGCCGGCCACCACGAGCAGACCGGTGAAGTAGAGCTTTCGCCGATCCCGCAGCCGCCACCCGAGCCAGGTCAGCGCCAGCAGGAACAGCGGCCACACCAGGTAGAACTGCTCCTCCACGGCGAGCGACCAGTAATGCTGCACCGGAGATTCCGGCGTCCCGGCCGCGAAGTAGTCGACCGAGTCGCCGGCGAGCTGCCAGTTGATCCAATAGGTGGCCGCCGCCCGGATCTGCCGGGCAGTCTGCGCCCACTGCGATTCCGGAAGCCACACCCACCCGGCCACGGCGGTGACCGCCAGCACGGCCAGCGAAGCCGGCAGCAGCCGGCGCACCCGCCGGCCCCAGAAGTCCAGCAGCCCGCGAAAGTCCGGCCGGACGTGCTCCATCAGGTGCGAGGTGATCAGGAAGCCGGAGATGACGAAGAAGACGTCGACCCCGACGAACCCGCCCGGCAGCCATCCGCGCGGCCACAGGTGGGCGCACACGACCGTAGCCACGGCGAACGCCCGCAACGCCTGAATATCGAACCGGACGGCCCGATCACGGACGGGACCAGACATCCGTGATTACTCCCCGGTCGGACGGCAGGCGGAATGGGCCGAGCCAATTTACCTCAGCACGGCCAGCGTCGATCAGGTCAGCACCCGGTGAGCTCAGACCCGGCTATCGCCCTCGCGTACGGCTCGCTCCAGCACTTCCTCGGTGGACAGCGGGCTTCGCGGGTGATGGGTCAGGCACAGCGGCGCCTGTAGCTTCACGAACGGGCCGCCCTCCACCGTCGTGTAGAACTGACCGGTCCGCAGGCGGCCCACATCGTCGATCCCGCTGCCCTTGGCCCGCGCCATCTCCTGGGCCGCCGCGATCTGCGTCGGACTGTTGAGCAGGCCGAACATTTGGGTGGCCGCGTTGCCGGGGATCCGGTTGTGCAGCGCCTTCGGTGCCTGGGTGGCGAACACCAGGCCAAGACCGTATTTCCGGGCCTGCGAGGCGAGGGCGAGCGTGCTGTGCGTACACGCGGTCATCGCGCCGGACGGCGCGAGCGTCTGCGCCTCGTCCATCACGAACAGCCCGCCGAGCGGGCGGTCGCCGGCCGGGTTCCGCTTGATCCAGGCGAACAGCGCGATCTGCACCTGGTTGACGAAGTTCTGCCGCTGCTGGTCGTCGGGCAGACCGACGAAGCTGATCACCGACACCCGGGCGCGATAACCGGCCGCCGGGGTGAGCAGCTCACCCGGATCGACCGGTGCGCCGTTGCCACCGAACATCGGGTCGTTGACCATGGCGGCCTTCAGTAGCTGAGCCATGCTGGTGGCGAGCTTGGTGGCGTCGTCGAGCAGGCTGACGCCCTCCGGCAGCGCGTTGAGCAGGTTGACGAAGCCGCGCAGATCGTTGCCGCCGCTGCGGGCGAAGCTGAGCATGGCCTCGCGCAGGACCGCGCGGCCGAGGACGGCCTTGTCGGTCTTGCCGTCGGCCTTGGCGTGCGGCGCCAGCGCGGCCACGGCGGCGTCGATGCCCGCGGTGAAGGCGTCCGGGTCGTCGAGGATGCCGGCGAAGTCGGGGATGGGCTGGAAGCTGAGCGGCCGGCCGCTCTCCCGGTTGGGCGTCCAGACGACGACTTCGGTGGTGCGGAGATATTCGGCGGCCCGGTCTGGGTCGTCGCCGGTCCAGGCCCCCGGTGGGTCGGGCCAGGCATCGCCGAGCCGGGCCAGGTCGTTGTTGGGGTCGAGCACGATGGCGGAGACACCTCGCAGCGCACACTCCTCCACCAGGCGCCGGATGAGCACGGTCTTGCCGGAGCCGGATCCGGCGAAGATCGCGGTGTGCCGCCGCAGTGCCTCGAGGTCGATCGTCACCGGACCACTGCCGTCCAGCGCCAGGCCGAGCGGCACGCCCCGGGACTCCGGTGGCTCGGCAGCCGACGGTGGTGGCGCGGTGGCCGCGCGCAGTGCGTGTCGCAGAAGGCCGATCGAGGCGGTGGGCCGCCGCTCGCGGAACCACCCGAGCAGCTGTTCCGCGCCGTAGTCCGCGATCAGCCTCGACAGCGCCATGAGCCGGCGGATGTCGTCATCGGTGAAGGGCAGTGTCTCGCCGTCGGCGTCGCCGAAGTCGCGGATCACCTCCTGGGTGCGGGTGCCCTTCGACCACGGATTCGTCTCGACGTTGCGCAGCAGGAACAGCCGCCGCTTGGTGATGCCCTTGGTCAGCCCGGCCGTGGTCACCGCGTTCTTGATGCGGTTCAGCACGGCGATGTGGTGCGCAGCGCCGATCGCCCGGAAGGCCCAGTGCTCCTCGTCCTCGCCCCGGACGTCATCGGCGTCATCGCTGCCGAGACTCCGGCGTAGCCGGGCGTGCAGGGCCGGTTTGCCGCCCGCCTGCGGGTCGATGCTGAACGCCTCGCCCGCCGCGCCCTGTTCGGCGATCCACGCCGTGAGGCCGGCCGCGAGCAGGACGGGAACCTCGGTGTCCTCGCGCCCGTGGTCGAGCGCCGGGCCAGGATCGGCGTCACCCACCAGCTTGGCGAAGAGGGCGTCCATGTCGCGGAGCTGGTCGTCGGCGGGCGGCCGGGCGGGAACCGCCGCGGCGTCGGTCGGGCCGGTGGACGCGGGGCCGAGATGGGTGAGCTCGGCGACGGTGCCGCTCGCCAGGCAGGCCCGGACATGATTGTCGATGATCTTCAGGAGTTCCCGCGGGGTGAAATCGACCGCCTGCGCGAACGCCGCCGGCCGGATCGGCCAGGTCGGGTAGGGCGGCGTGAAGTCGTCGTCGAACAGCGACGCGAACCGCCGCTCCACCAACTCCCGGGCGATCGCCGCGGTCGGCAGCCGCCGCAACGGTTCCGCCTTGTGAAAACGATCCGGCACCGTGTCGGTGGCCTCGGTGGCGATGTCGTTCCAGGTCTTCGGCAGGCACGTCACCACCGACAGGGACCGGCGTGTCGTTTCCCGCAGCGCCATGAGTCCACCGGCGATCTGCTCCAGCAGCAACGCCTGCTGCCAGTCGTTCTCCTGACCGTGCCGGGGATCGGAGGCCTTCGCCGACTGGGCGATGAGCAGGTCGATCTGGTCGACGGCGATCAGCGTCGGCCCGGTGAGAGCGAGCAGCCGGGAGATGTCCCGGACCACCTCCTGCGCGGACCGCTTGCCGCGGCGCATCCCCCAGGCGGCGCGGTCGCCGGGCTCCTCCTCGTCGTTGGAACAGAGGAAGTGGTAGCCGATGTACGACACCCGCGACTCCTCGGCGGCGTACAGGGCGAGCGCCCGGGCGGTGTCCTGGCACTCCATACCGACCTGACGGTGGTGCTTGCGGATGAGGTCGACGAACGCGTCGACGGCGGGCCGGGTCAACTCGGTCTCGCCGGCGATCGCCCGGCGCACCGTCCGGGGTGCCTTGACGAGGTCGCCGATCCGCCGCAGGAACGTGGTGAGCTGGGTGCCGCCGTCGGCCGACCGCCGGGCCAGGCCGTCGAGCACCGACAGCGCGGTGCTCTGCCAGAAGGCCTTGGTCTCCAGCAGGCTGACGAGGAAGAAATATCCACCCTCGGCCTGCACCTTCTCGCGTACCGCGCCGAGCAGGTGGGTCTTGCCGGTTCCGCGCTGGCCGAGGATGGCCACCCCGATCGGGCTGGACTCGGTGCTCCGGGCCGCCTCGCGCACACCGTCCAGCACGGTTTGCACCACGTTGCGGTGCAGGCCCTCCACATGGAACGGGCTGGGCTGCCACACGTCGTCCGGGGTGGGTGCCCAGTTGAAGCGCAGGGCGGCAAGCGCGCGCCGCTCCTCGTCCCTCATCCCGGCGAGATGGCGACGAGATGCATGTCCTGGTTGCCGATGCGAATTGCCGCGGCACGCTGGCCCGGCGTCAGGACCTTCTGGTTGGACTCCGGGATCAGGTGGGCGGCGGACGTGCGGTCCAGCCGGAGCAGGGCGGCGTCGACACTCGGCCGGTCGGCTCGAGGCAGGGCGGCGCGCAGATCCTCGAGCATCAGGTACGCCCCCGGCTCGGCGGCCAGGTCGGCGTACGCCTTCCGAATTTGATCTTCTATGGTGCCGTCGGGAATTGTCGCCTTCGGGGCGGCCGACGCGAAGAACTCACCCGCCGACAATTCGTGTCGTTCGAGATAATCGCGAAGGAAACCGAGCAGTAGATAGAGCACCCCGCCCAGGGAGCCGGCGCGGGGTGGAACCTCCGCCCGGAACTCCTTGATCGATTCCGCCCAGCCCTGTTCGGTGAGTTCGAGGGTCATCGGTTTCCCGGCGACTGTGATCAGTTTCAGGTCGACCAGTTCGTTGCGTTTATCCGGCTTGAGGCTGATCTTCACCTCGTTGGACAGGACCGCGAGCGGCGTCGGGCCGGCCTTGACCATGAGGGCGAGCAGCGTCGCGCGCTGCACTGAGGTGAGTGCCTTTGCCGGCATGTGGATGCCTCTTTCCGGCGCGTGAATGCGCCGATGCCCAGGAAATTCGATCATGAAAGGTGAGTTCTCGGGCCGATTCTGCCGACGCTTCCGAAGGGGCGCAAGAGCCCGCGAGTTGCCGCAAAAACCCGACAAAGCACAATTCTGATCTTCGACTCCGCAGCTCGGCGGCCATATTTCCGCAGACCCGCCAGGTGTCTCGAATTGATCAGCCGATGGGCCATTGCGCATTACCGGATCGCCGGGAAGCATGTCCCGAGGCGAGGCGGCTGTGCGGCCCGCCGTCTTTCGTGTGCGTCCGGCGCGGCTCGATGGAGGTTGATGACGGTGCCGTCCGAGGTCGTGCGTTACCAGGTGGACGAGAAGACCGTGGCGGCTTTCGAGTTCGACCCGCTGCCCGGCTTCCAGCCGGCCGGCGTCGGCGACGTCGCGGGGTGGGTCCGGGAGGCCGCTGGGCCGTCGATCGAGGCGGCCCGCGCCGTGCTCGACGACGTGAAGCGGCTGGCTCCCGACACCGTGCAGGTCAAGTTCGGTCTCAAGGTCACCGGCGCGGCGAACTGGGTCGTGGCCAAGGCCGCCAGCGAGGCGAGCTTCGAGGTCACGCTGACCTGGCAGCCCGACACCGCGTCGCATCCCGCGAGCTGAGGGCGGCGGCGTGACCGGCTCACCGCCGGAAACCTGGGCGGTCGCACTGCATGCGACGCCCACCGATGAGGAACCGGTGGGCGCGGGCCTGGTCGTCGCCGACACCCTGGTTCTCGCCTGCCACCATGTCGCGTTCCCGGCCGGCACGCTCCGCGAGCTGTGGGTCGCCTTCCCGCGCGATTTCCACGTGCCGCCCGGAGTGCGCCGGCGGGTCCGCGCGTGTCGTTTCGACGGCCACGACGAACAGGGCCTCGACGTCGTCCTGCTGGATCTGGACGAACCGGTGCCACCGTCGGTCGTCCCGGCCCGGCTGCGCCGCCCGCCGGGGCCGGACCTGGTCGGCCTGCCTTGGCGTGCCTACGGTTTCCCGCGGTACGGCGACGGCGGTCGCCCCGCCGCCGGAGTAATCGGTGACGAGGGCAGTTACGGCTGCGTGCGGCTCACCGCCGACGTCCGGGAAGGTGTCGCGCAGGGTTTCAGCGGCGCCGCGCTGTGGTCGCCCGACTACGACGCCGTCGTCGGAATCATCGTCAAGGCCGATGCCAACACCGGCTCCGGGCTCGCGCTCACCCTGGCCTATGCCGATGAGCACCTGCCCGGCCTGAAACTCTCGACTCTCGACACCTGGCGGGTGGGTGACGCCGACGAGCCGACCCACGCCGCCTGGGGCTGGACGCTGGCCACCGACGACGAGGCGCACCGGCACTGGCTGCCCCGCGCCCGCGGGGTCGCGTCGAGCGCCGAGACCGGCTCCCGGTTCCGCGGCCGGGTCGCTGCCCTGCGGCGGTTGCGCCAGTTCCTCGACCGGGCCGAGCCGGCCGGACGGCCGATGATCGTCACCGGCTCGCCGGGCGTGGGAAAATCCGCCGTGCTGGGCCGGATCGTGACCACCGCCGACCCGGAGATCAGTGCGGCCCTGCCGCCGGACGACGTCGCCGAGCGAGCCACCGTCGGCTCGGTGGCGTGTGCGGTCCACGTCAAGGGCAAGACCGCGCTCGAGGTCGCCACCGAGATCGCCCGTGGTGCCGGGGTGGGCCTGCCCAAGGCCACCGTCGACCTCATGCCGGCCCTGCGTGACCGGCTCACGTCCCGGCCGGCCCGCTTCAACCTCGTGGTCGACGCCCTCGACGAGGCCGCCGGTCCCGACCAGACCCGCGCCCTGATCGACGACGTCCTGGTCCCGCTCGCCCGCACCTGTGCCACCCTGGGCGTGCAGGTCGTCGTCGGCACCCGGCGTACGGACGATCTCGGTGACCTGCTCGGAACCTTCGGATCGGACGCGAGCACTATCGACCTGGACTCGCCGGAGTTCTTCTCGCCGGAGGACCTTGCCGACTACGCACAGGCGACGCTCCAGCTCGGCGGGCCGCGCGGTCCCGGGGCGTACTCGGATCCGGCCGTCGCCGCACCGGTGGCCGCGAGCATCGCCGCCCTCGCCGACCGGAACTTCCTCATTGCCGGCCTGGTGGCCCGCACCCGTGCCCTGCGCGACCTGGAGCCGGCCGACCCCCGGCACGTCTCGTTCACGCCGACCGTCGGCGACACGCTCAACGACTACCTTCAGTACCTTCCCGACGCCGGCACCGCACCGGCCCGGCTCGTGCTGACCGCGCTCGCCTACGCCGAGACACCGGGACTGCCCATCTCGCTGTGGCAGGGGGCGATCCAGGCGCTCGGCGTCCTCGTCACCGGCGAGCAGCTGGACGACTTCGCGCGTTCATCGGCCGCCAACTTCCTGGTAGAGACCGGTGACCCGGCCCGCCCGACGTACCGGCTCTTCCATCAGGCCCTCAACGACGCCCTGCTCGCGCACCGCCGGGAGCTCGGCCGTCGCGAGACGGACGAGCAACGACTGGTGACCGCCTGGATCCAGCATGGCCGGAGCGTCGGCTGGGGCGCGGCACCCGACTACCTGCTGCGCTCCCTCTCCCCGCACGCCGCCCGGGTCGGCGCGGTCGACGATCTGCTCAACGACGACGGCTATCTGCTGCACGCTCACCTCGACCGGCTGCTACCGGTCGCCGACACCGCCCGGACCGCATCCGGACGGGCCCGCCGGCTACTTCTCCAGCGGACGCCGCGGGCGGTGGGCGCGGAACCGGCCGAACGGGCCGCGATGTTCTCGGTGGTCGACCGGATCGACGGCCTGAGTGCCGGCATCGACGCCTCCACAGGGCCGTATCAGGCCCGATGGGCACACACTCCGCCCCGGCTGGAACGCACCGTCTTCGAGGGGCACTCGCTCGGCGTCTACGACGTGTGTCCGATCGCGGTCGACGGGCGAAACCTGCTCGCCTCGGCCGGCGAGGACGGCACCGTACGCCTCTGGGATCCGCTCACCAACCAGACCGTCCGCGTGTTCAGCTGCCACGACGACTGCATCCGCGGCGTCTGCGCGGTCGTCGCAGGCGGCCGCACGCTGCTCGCCACCGCCGGCCACGACGGCACGATCGGCATCTGGGATCCCAGATCCGGCGTTCAGCTGCACAGTTTCACCGGACACCACGACTGGGTCCGCAACATCTGCGCCGTTCCGATGGGCCCCGGCGGCGATCTGCTGGTCTCGGCGGGCGACGACCGGACGGTGCGGGTGTGGGACGTGACCGGTGGCACCCTGCTGCACACCCTGACCGGCCACTCCGGCTGGGTCACCGCGGTCACCCACGTCCCGGTCGGGCCGTACGGGCTGATCGCGTCGACCGGTTACGACGGATACATCCGCCTGTGGGATCCCGTCCACGGCGTTCGCCGAGGTGTCCTGCGCGGACACAACGGATGGGTGACCACCCTGTACGCCCTGCGGGCCGGCGGCCGAGTGCTGCTCGCGTCCGGCGGCTACGACGGAACCGTCCGCCTGTGGGACCCGGTCGCCGGCGAGGCGGTCCGTTGCCTCGACACCGGCGGCGGACCGATCACCGACCTGTGCACCGTACGGACCCGCGACGGCGACCTCCTCGCATCGACCGGCGAGGACGGCACGATCCGGCTGTGGGAGACCGAGACCGGGACCGAACGACAGGTCCTGCGCGGCCAGGCCAGCTGGATCCGGGCCGTCTGCGAACTGCCGCTGCCCGGCCGGCACATGCTCGCGACCGCCGGCGACGACGGCACCGTGCGGCTGTGGGATCCGGCTGGAGAGCGGCCCCAGGCCTTCGCCGAGAGCGTGCTGCCCGGCTCGATCGGCGCCGTCTGCGCCGTCGCGGGAGAGGCGGGACCGCTCGTGGCGACCGGCGGAAACGACGGTGCCGTACGGCTCTGGGACCTGACGACCGGCGCTGCCCGCACGGAACTGCGAGCCGGCGCCAGCCCGGTGAACGCGATCTGCGTCATCGAGGACGAAGAGCCCGCGCTGCTGGCGACCGCGGGTGCCGACGCGATGGTGCATCTCTGGGACTCGGCCGACCCGAGCCCGATCCGTGAGTTTCGCGAGCACCTGGAGCCGGTCAACGCGGTCGCCGTCCTGCGGACCACCGGCGGCCTCGTGGTGGCCTCGGCCGGCGACGACGAGACGGTGCGCCTGTGGCGCCCGCACAATGCCGAGGTGATCGGGCGTCTCGTCGGGCACCGCGCCTGGGTCACCTCCCTCGTGGTGGTCGACCGGGACGGGACCGAGGCGCTGGCGTCCGCCGACAAGAGCGGTGTGGTTCGGTTCTGGGCCGCCGACGGCACGCTGCTCTGGGAACGACTCGGCCACCAGAGCGCCGTGAACGCGCTGAGCACGGCAACCGTCGACGGCCGGCCGACGCTGATCTCCGCCGGCGCCGACCGGACGATCCGGCTGTGGGAACCACCGGACGGCCGCCCGATCCGGGTGCTCTCCGGCCACACCGCCGAGGTCACCGGTCTGGCGCCCGGCGTTGTCGGCGACCGGCAGGTCCTCGCGTCCGCGAGCCTGGACCGGACGATCCGGCTGTGGGATCCGCGTACCGGCCGCCGGCTGCGCACCATTCACGTCCACCACCGTGCCCGGACGTGCCGATGGATCGGCGGATACCTGGTGATCGGCCTGGATCAGGGTCTGCTCACCCTGACCGTCGACCGGCTCTGATCAGGTCAGCTCGCGGTAGGCGCGCAGCACCGCCTCGGTGCGCTCGGCGAGTTCGGACCCGGCGTCCGTCTCGTTCGCCGGCCCGGTCGAGGTCAGCCGGGCCAGGGTTTCGTCGGCCTCCCGGGCCAGCGCGGCGATCTCCTGGTCGCGGATCAGTTCCTCGCCGGCCACCGCCACCGTGTCCAATGTCGCGAGGCGCCGGCTCACCTCGTCGTCCAGCTCGGCCAGCGCCGCGGTGGCCCGGATCGTCCGCGCTGCCAGCTCGAACGCGCCGTCGTGCTCGGTCAGCTCGGCGTGCAGCTCCCGCAGTTCCTGCCGCCGCTCCAGTGCTCCGGCCAGATCGAAGAGGGCGTGCGCCAACTGCCGCTCCGCGATCGGGACGTCGATGAGGGCCCCGAGCGCCGGCCACGTCTCCGACGCTCGCTGGCACACGTCGATGGCGTCCGAGAACACCTTCCGGTCCCGCTCGTCGATGAGCACATGGTGCTGCTCGCGGTCACCGGACAGGCGCGGTGCCGAGATCACGCCCGGCCGCTGCCGATAGCGGTGCAGCGCCGGCCCACCACCGGTGGCCATCCCGGCCAGGACCAGCAGGCCGCCCCCGAGCGCACCGCCCACCACCAGCAGCACGCCGGCCAGGCCGAGGATGAACCCGAGACCGTAGAGCACGCCGGTCAGCGGCCCGGGATCACCGGGCCGGTCCGCCGGGGTGATCTCGACGACGCTGCCCCAGCGGAACGAGAGCCCCCGCCCGCCGACCACCCCGAGCGGCAGCCGGGACGCGATGACCAGCCTGTCGTCGTGCGCCACGTACAGCGCCGGCGTCACGGCCGGCCGGCCTGGAGGGCGAGGCGTAGCCAGTCCTCGACGCCGGCCACGTGCACCGTCGCCCAGGAGCGGGCCAGCTCGGGCCGCCGGTTGGCGACGGCGTCGAGGATGGCGGCGTGCTGTTCGCGAGTCTTCTCCACCGCTCCCGCCTGGGTGAGCCCGCGCCAGATGCGGGCCCTGGTCGTCGGGCCGGACAGACTGTCGATCAGGGAGCAGAGCAGGCCGTTGCCGGCGCCGGCGGCGATGCGGTGGTGGAACTCCAGGTCGTTGGCGACCAGTTCGTCGATCGTGGCGTCCTCGGGGAGGCTGGTGAGGACCTTGCGCAGCTCCTCGATCCGGTCGTCGGGCATGCGCTGGGCGGCCAGCGCCGTCGCGGCCGGTTCCAGGATGCGGCGCACCTCGAAGAATTCCAGCACCGTGTCGTCGCGGTGGAAGTCGACGATGAAGTTCAGGGCGTCCAGCAACAGTTGCGGTGCGAGGCTGGTGACGAAGGTGCCGTCGCCCTGCCGCACGTCCAGCACCCGGATCAGCGACAGCGCCTTCACCGCCTCGCGCAGCGAATTGCGGGACAGCCCGAGGCGTTCGGCCAGGTCGGCCTCCCGGGGCAGGCGGTCGCCGGGCCGCAGCTCACCGGCGACGATCATCGCCTTGATCTTCTCGATCGCCTCGTCGGTGACGGCCACGCGGTCTCCCTACTCCCGGCCCAGATCGTAGGTGCGAGCCGCCACCGGCCCGAACACCGCACCGTCGGGCAGGCACTCGCGCAGCGCGGACACCCACCTGCGGTAGCCGCCGGCCAGTTCGCAGACCGGCCAGTCCGACCCGAACATCAACCGGTCGACCCCAAAAAGATCAACGGCCTTGCTGATGTACGGGCTGAGCACGCCGACCGTCCACGACTCCCAGTCGGCCTCGGTGACCAGCCCGGACACCTTGGCCGTCACGTTCGGGCAGGCGGCCAGTTCGGCCAGGCCGGCCGCCCAGCGGGTGATGTCGCCGGACCGGATCGGCGGCTTGCCCAGGTGATCCAGCGCGAACCGGACGGACGGCAGCGCCCGCGCGCACCGGGCCGCGGCGGGCAACTGGTCGGCCCGGATGACCAGGTCGAAGGCCAGCCCGAGCGACCCGACGACCCGCAGGCCGTGCCGGACCGACGGCCGGTCCAGGTAGAGCGGGTCCGGTTCGGACTGGACCTGGGACCGGATCCCGACCAGGAGGTGTCCGCCCGGCAATCGGCGATAGCCCGCGATCGTCTCGGCCAGCGCGGGATCCTCGGGATCGGCCCAGGCGACCACCCCGGCGATCTCCGGTGTCGCGGCGGCGTGGCTCAGCAGCACGGCCGCCTCGCCGGGATCGCATCGGCCGCCCTCGACCAGGATCGAGCGGTCGACGCCGTTGGCCGCTAGCTGCGAGCGCAGGTCGGCCGGGGTGAAGGTGCGCCGGATCGGGGTCAGCGCCGGATCGTCGAGCCAGGTGTACCCGTCGTCCACCCGCCACAGGTGCTGGTGGGCGTCGATGATCGGCGCGGTCATGCGGCACCGGGCGGGGTCGGGGCGTCCGGGCGCAGCAGGCCGTTGCGGATCAGGTCGGCCCAGAGGGCGGCCGGCGGTGGCGGTCCGAAGGCCAGGGCGGCGTTCCGGCTCGCCTGCTCCGGGCCCTGGGCGCCGGCCACGACCGTACTGATGGCGGGATTGCCGGCGGCGAAATGCAGAGCGGCGGCCGGCAGCGTGGTGCCGTGCCGCTCGCAGACGGCGGCCATGGCCGAAGCGAGTTCCAGGACCGTGTCGGGAGAGTTCTGATAGTTGTAGCGGAGGGTTCCGTGCGGGCGGTCCTCGGCGAGCAGTCCGCCGTTGAACACCGCCGCGTTCAGCACCGTGATGCCCCGCCGCGAACACAGCGGCAGCAGCGTGTCGAGGGCCGGCTGGTCCAGAAGGGTGTATCGGCCCGCTGACATCACCACGTCGATGTCGGTGTCGGCGGCGAAGCGGGTGAGCACGCCGACGTCCATCGAGCCGACCCCGATCGCGCGCACCACCCCGTCGGCCCGCAGCCGTTCGAGCGCCGGGTAGGCGGTGTCCAGCGCCTCGTCCGCGTGCCCCTCCGGATCGTGGATCAGCACCAGGTCGACCCGGTCCAGACCGAGCCGCTCCAGGCTGTCGGCGAGCGACCGGCGGACCCCGTCGGCACTGAAGTCCCACACCCGCCGCAGCGTGTCCGGCACGTCGAAGAGCTCGTCGTCGTGGCCGGTGGGGGAGGGGTTCGGCACCAGGAGGCGGCCCACCTTGGTGCTCACGACGTACTCATCGCGGTGGTGTTCTCGCAGGGCGGCGCCCAGCCGCCGCTCGGAGAGCCCGAGCCCGTAGTGCGGGGCGGTGTCGAAGTATCGGACGCCGGCCGTCCACGCGGCCTCGACCGTGGCGGTGGCCTCGTCGTCATCGATCGCCTGATAGAGGTTGCCGAGCTGCGCGCACCCGAGCCCGAGCCGGCCGAAGGGAAGCGTCATGGCAGCTCGATGTGCGAGTACGCGGCCAGAGACGCCGGCAGCATGGTGGAACTGAACCCGGGAGCGGTCGGCGCCCGATACCGCCCGCCGCGCACGACCGCCGGATCGGCGAAATGTTCGTGCAGGTGATCGACGTACTCGATGGTGCGGTCCTGCTGGGATCTGGAAACCGCGACGTAGTCGAACATGGACAGATGCTGGACCAGCTCGCACAGGCCGACCCCACCGGCGTGCGGGCAGACCGGCACCCCGAACTTCGCCGCGAGCAGCAGGATGGCGATGTTCTCGTTGACCCCGGCGACCCGCGCCGCGTCGATCTGCAGGAACGAGAGCCCGCCGAGCTGGAGCAGTTGCTTGAACACGATGCGATTCTGCACGTGTTCGCCGGTGGCGACCCGGATCGGCGCGATCGCTTTCGCGATCGCCGCATGGCCGAGGACGTCGTCCGGGCTGGTCGGTTCCTCCACCCACCAGATTTCGTACGGGCTGAGCGCACCGACCCAGGCGATCGCGTCGGGCACGTCCCACCGCTGGTTGGCGTCGACCGCGATGCGGATGTCCGGGCCGCACTCGTCCCGGGCGATCCGCAGCCGCCGCCGGTCGTCGTCGAGATCGGCCCCGACCTTGAGCTTGATCTGCGTGAACCCGTCGTCGACCGCTTCCCGGCAGAGCCGCCGCAGCTTGTCGTCGTCGTAGCCGAGCCACCCCGGCGAGGTCGTGTAGGCCGGGTAGCCGTCGCGCAGGATCTCGGCCTCGCGTTCCGCGCGCCCCGGCACACCCTGCCGCAGGATCTCCAGCGCCTCGTCCCGGGTGAGCGCGTCGGTCAGGTACCGGAAGTCGACCAGGTCGACGAGTTCCTCCGGCGACATGCGGGACAGCAGGCGCCACAGCGGCAGGCCGGCCCGTTTCGCGGCCAGGTCCCACAGCGCGTTGACGACCGCGCCGATCGCCATGTGCATGACGCCCTTCTCCGGCCCGAGCCACCGCAGCTGCGAGTCGTGCACGAGCTCCCGCCACAGGCCGCCCAGGTCGGCGAGGGTCGCGGAGACCGGCCGCCCGATCAGGTACGGCCGCAGCGCCCCGATCGCCGCGGTCTGCACGTCGTTGCCGCGCCCGATGGTGAACGCGAACCCGTGCCCCTCGTGACCGTCCGGGTCGTCGGTGCGCAGCACGACGTAGGCGGCCGAGTAGTCGGGGTCGGGGTTCATCGCGTCGGACCCGTCGAGCTCCCGCGAGGTGGGGAACCGGATGTCATGGGTGTCGACCGCTGTGATGCTCGACCACCCCGTCATGATCGGATGTATCCGTCGATTGACACGGTACGGGGCATCGGAGTGCGCTGTTTCAGCCTCATACATCGGATGTCTACCAGCGTCGATCGCCGGTGACAAGAGCCACCCCGGCTGGGAGCTGTGTCACAGCCCGGGACGTGGTTGTCACGAACCGGTGGGCCGGCCTGTCCTTATTGCATGACTGAGCATCGTGTCGTGGTCGTCGGCGCCGGGTTCGGTGGGCTCTTCGCCACCAGGACGCTGCGCCACGTGCCCGCGAAAGTTACCCTGATCAACGGAACCACCTACCACCTGTTCGAGCCGCTGCTCTACCAGGTCGCGACCGGCATCCTGTCCGAGGGCGAGGTCGCACCGCCCATCCGGGAGATCTTCAAGGGCCGCCGCGACCTCGACATCCAGCTCGGCTGGGCCACCGACGTCGACGTCGAGGCCCGCGAGGTCGTCGTGAACGGGGCCGACGGGCGGGTGCGGCGGGTGCCGTACGACTCGCTGATCGTGGCGGCCGGCGCGCAGAACTCGTATTTCGGCAACGACAAGTTCGCCGAGCACGCGCCCTCGCTGAAGAACATCGACGACGCGCTCGAGGTGCGCAGCCGGATCTTCCACGCCTTCGAGATGGCCGAACTCGCCGACGACCCGGAGGAGCGGAACCGCTGGCTGACCTTCGTCATCGTCGGGGCCGGCCCGACCGGCGTGGAGCTGGCCGGGCAGATCGCCGAGCTGGCGCTGCGGTCGCTCAAGGGCCAGTACCACCACGCCGACCTCGACCGGACCCAGATCGTGCTGATGGATGCGGTCGACCGGGTGCTGCCCGCGTTCGACGAGCCGCTCTCGGTCAGCGCCTTGAAAACCCTGAAGAAACTGCATGTCGACGTACGGCTGGGAACGCGTGTCGTGGACGTCGACGCGTCCGGCGTGACCGTCGCGGGTGGCGAGCGCGTGGAGGCGTACACCAAGATCTGGGCTGCCGGTGTTGCGGCGCCGGGCCTGGCCCAGCGCCTCGCCGAGAGCACCGGCGCACCCACCGACCGGGCCGGCCGGATCGTCGTCGAGCCGGACTGCACCGTCCCCGGCCACCCCGAGATCTTCGTGGTCGGTGACATGGCCGCGCAGAACCTGCCCGGCGTCGCCCAGGTCGCCATGCAGGGCGGCCGTTACGCCGCCCAGGTGATCAAGGGACGGCTGGCCGGGAAGCCGGTGACCAAGCCGTTCAAGTACTTCGACAAGGGCAACATGGCGACCATCTCGCGGTTCTCGGCCGTCGCGAACGTCGGCAAGCTGCATCTCTCCGGGCTGCTCGGCTGGTTCGCCTGGCTCGGCGTGCACCTGTTCTACCTGATCGGGTTCAAGAACAAGGTGACCACGCTGATGCACTGGACGGTCAGCTTCCTAGGGCGAGGGCGTTCCGAGCGGATCGCCACGACGCAGCAGATCAACGCCCGGAACGCCTTGCACCACCTCTCAACGGACGACCATCACCGGGCAGCCGGCGCGGTGCAGCAACTGCAGAACGGTCGACCCGAGTAGGGCCGCGGCCACGCGGCAGCCCAGCCGGCGCAGGCGTTTGTCGGCCTTGGGTGCCGCCGAGCCGGCCAGCGGCTTGTCCATCCGGCTGCAGAACGCGGCCGCGGCCAGGCCCGCCGGCGGGGGCGAGTGGTCGAGATATTCACGCAGGCCGGCGCCGGTGTGCTTGGCACCCAGGATTCGTAGACGACGAGCGCTTTCATTCTCGGCCTCCTCGGGTTCCAGCCTTCCGCTGCCCGAGGCGCCGGGTCAGGGCCGAACGGCCCTGGCGTACGGGACCTGTGTTGCCCTCCCGTTCCCGGCGGGTTACCTTCTGGGAGCGCTCCCATTGACGGATGTCTCTCTCCCTCTCCCCGGAAGGAAATTCCGTGTCCCCCACATCCCCCCGACGGCGGCTGACCACCGCCGTTCTCGCCACCGCCTGCGCCACCGCAGCGGCCGGCGCCTGGGCTCTGGCCGGCGGAACCGCCTCCGCCGGCACCATCAGCGGTGCCCTCTACCGCGACCCCGACACCGCCGTCGCCCGCTGGGTGGCGGCCAACCCCAACGATTCCCGTACGGCCGTCATCCGCGACAAGGTCGCCAGCCAGCCGTCCTCGCGGTGGTTGTCGAACTTCAACGTCGGCACCGTCCAGGCCGAGGTCGCCGGTTACGTCGGCGCGGCCAACGCGGTCGGGCAGATCCCGCAGCTCACCCTGTACGGCATTCCCAACCGGGACTGCGGCGGTGCCAGCGCGGGCGGCGCGCCCGACCTGGCCACCTATCAGACCTGGATCGGCAACATCGCCCGCGGGCTGGGCGGCTCGACCGTGCTGATCCTGCTGGAACCCGACTCCCTCGCGCTGCAGACCTGCCTGAGCAGCAGTGAACGGTCGGCCCGCGACGCCGCCCTGCGCACCGCCACCCAGACCCTCAAGGGCGCGAACCCGAACGCCAAGGTCTACCTCGACGCCGGTCACTCGGCCTGGAACACGGCCGGCGACCAGGCCGGCCGGCTCGTCGCGGCCGGGGTGGCCGTCGCCGACGGCTTCTACACCAACGTCTCGAACTTCCAGCCGACCTCGAGCGAGGCCGCCTACGGCCGGTCGATCCTGTCGGCGCTGTCCGGCCAGGGCGTGTCCGGCAAGCACCAGATCATCGACACCAGCCGCAACGGCGGGGCGGCCGGCGACTGGTGCGGCGACGACAACACCGACCGGCGGATCGGGGCCTACCCGACGACCGCGACCAACGACGCCAACATCGACGCGTACCTGTGGGTGAAGCCCCCGGGTGAGGCCGACGGCTGCGCCTACGCCGCCGGATCGTTCCAGCCGAACCTGGCCTACAGCCTGGCCAGTTCGGCCCCGAACCCGCCGACCACCACCCCGCCGACGACGGTGCCCACCACGGCTCCGACGACGGCTCCGACGACCCCGCCGACCACCGCCCCCACGACGGCGCCGACCACCCCGCCGGCGACGGCCGGGTGCACCGCGACCTACCAGACCACCAGTACGTGGTCCGGCGGCTTCCAGGGCCAGGTCACGGTCAAGGCCGGCAGCAGCGCGATCGCGGGCTGGACCGCCACCTGGACGCTCGGCAGCGGCCAGACCATCACCCAGGTGTGGAACGGCGAACTGTCGACCAGCGGCTCGGCGGTAACCGTCCGCAACGTGTCCTGGAACGGCGCCCTCGCCGCCGGCGGCACCGCCCAGTTCGGCTTCCTGGCCAACGGCAACGCCACCACCCCGTCCCTCACCTGCACCACCCGCTGACCGGTTCGGGCCCGGTCGCGCGGCCGGGCCCGGACCCCAGCGCAGAACTACGCAGTCCCTGCGGAGGCCTCTGCCCGAGCGGCGCTGCCGGCGACCTCCCGCATAGTGGCCGTCGGGGCGGAGCCTAGGTGGGGATGGCGATTATTCGGCCCTCGGTGGCGGCTCGGCGGGCGTGTTCGAAGAAGTCGGGGGCGGCGCAGGCGAACAGCGTCCGGCCGGTGGGGCCGCCCAGCGCGCAGGCGTAGACCGGGGTGCCGGGATGCACCTCGCCGGCGATCTCGCCGTCCACCAGGCGCAGCAGGCGGGCGCCGATCGCGTCGGCTATCCACAGGGCGCCGTCGGGGGCCAGGCAGGCGCCGTCCGGGGCCACCACCAGTTGCGGCATGACCTTCTCGAACTCGCGCTCGGTCGGGACCGGGCCGAACTCGGCCCACACCCGGCGGTTCGTCAGGTCGCCGGCTGGGGTCACGTCGAAGGCGGTCACCCGGTTGCCGAAGGTCTCGTTCACCAGCAGGACGTTGTCGTCGGTGATGACTACCCCGTTGGGGAACCACAGGTCCGCGGCCACCTCGGTGACCGTGCCGTCCGGGTCGACCCGGTGCAGGGCGGCCGCGGCCATCGGGGCGCCGGCCATCAGGTCGTAGCCGAAGTTGCCGGCGTACGCCCGGCCGGCCGCGTCGACGACCATGTCGTTGAGGTGGCCGGTGGCGTGTTCGCCCAGGTCGGCGTGGACGACCAGGGAGCCGTCCGGCTCGCGGCGGAGGATCTTCCGGTCGCGCATCGACACGACCAGCAGGCGGCCGTCGGGCAGCCAGCCCAGGCCGGACGGCTGCTCCGGAACCGTGGCCTCGACCCGCAGGTCGGAACCGTCGGCGCGGGCCGAGCGGACCACGCCGGCGTAGAAGTCGGAGAACCAGAGACGATCTTCGTGCCAGCGTGGGGCCTCGGCGAAGTGCAGCTCGGAGATGACGGTTGACGGATCCGCGACCATGGAGATCCTCCTCATAAGTGAACGCATAGTCACCAGCTGCGGGCCCGGCTGTCAAGGTTATGGGGCGGCGAGACATCGACCGGCGCGGCTATGCTGCCCGCCGAAAGATCCACCCACGGGGGAGTTGAAGTGTCTCGACGTTTTCGCGGCTTCCTGCCGCTTGCTTTGATAACCGTCACCGCACTGGCCGCCGGCTGCGATGACCAGGCCACGCCGACGGCGGCCGCCCCGGCGACCAGCGCCACCACCGCGGCGGCGCCGGCCACGTCGGCCACGCCGGCCGGGCCGACCAGGAACGAGGTCTGCACCGAGGTCACCAAGGTGGTGATCGACGGCAGCGTGCAGATCGCCGACAACGCGGTGAAGTCGATCGATGAGCGCTGGAGCACCAAGGAGGTCAACGACCACCTGCGCACGAGCTTCGGCGACATGGCCAAGAAGGTGCGGGCGCAGGCCGAGGCGGTGGCCGACCCCGAGCTGAAGGCGGCCGTCGAGAAGACCGCCGCCGAGCTGGCGCAGGGCGCCAAGAGCAGCAAGCCGGACGACTTCCTGGCGAAGGACTTCCAGACCCTCAGCAAGGATCTGGACAAGGCCTGCGGGGCCTGAGAAAAGGGGCCGGCCGGAGCCGTTCGGCTCCGGCCGGCGCCGGTCAGGAAATGCCGGCCTGCGGGCCGGAGTAGGTCTTGACTACCGACGGTACGGCGGAGGCCGCGTCCAAGGTGTACGAGTAGAAACTGCTCGGCGTGAACGCGGAACCGAGCGTCTCCTGTCTGCCGCTGCAGCCCGTCAGAACGCTGCCGCTCTGCTTGAGCTGGGCCGTCGAGTCGGGGTAGTAGGGGTTCACCACGTTCTCGAAGTAGCTGTTCTCGATGACCATCTTGGTGCTGCCACGCGCGTAGTTGCCGTATGACGTGACGTTCTGCAGGTAGTTGTTGTAGAGATGCGCGTACAACAGATTGTCAGCACTGGGATTGCGCTGGTTGCTGTTGTAGATCCAGTTGTGGTGGATGGTCATCCGGGCGATCACGTTCTCGGTCCAGCCGATGCCGAACGTCTTGTTGTGGTTGCCCATCTGGTTCCACGAGACGGTGACGTAGTTGGTGTCCTTGCGACTGTCGATGTAACCGTCGTTGATGTTCGTGAAGGTGTTGTGGTCGATCCACACGTGGTCGGCGGTGTCCATCTGGATGCCGTCGTAGTCGAAGTCCTTGTCATCGGGGTCGTCCGAGGCCACCGCGGTGTCACCGATGGTCAGGTTCCGGATGATGACGTTCTTGACCCCGGCGCCGAGGAAGAATCCGCCGGCCTTGATCCGCCCGGTCGTGCCGATCCCGATGATGGTCTTGTTCGACGTGACCGGGATTTCGTAGCCGTAGGTCGGGACGGTGATGGTTCCGCTGACCTTGACGACGTACGCGGAGCTTGATGTCGCGTATTTCAAGAGGTCGGCATAGGTCGTGACGGTGACCGTCGTGCCGCCCGCACCACCGGTGGTTCCGGTGGCGAAGCCGTCGGCCGTGTTGGACCAGGTGCGGCCGCCGGACAGAGCGGTGAACGCCCACTGCTTGTTGGTGTTGGCCGTGCAGGTCTCCTGGATGATCGCCGTGCCCGAGGTGGTCGAGGCGTCCTTGTCGCTGATGCAGAGCCCGCTGTTGACGTTGACGATCTGGTAGGTGCCGGAGCCGCTGGCCACCAGTTTCCAGTTCTGGTTGGCCTGCGAGGCGACGCAGGTGTACTGCTGCAGCTGGACGCCGGAGGTGGTGGACCAGTCCGGCACGTCGACACACTTGCCGCTGTTGACGTTGACGAGCAGGTAGTTCGAGCCGCTCGCGGTCAGCGTGAACTGCTGCCACTTCGCGTTGTCGGTGCAGCCCCACTGCTGGAGAAGTGCGCCGTTGGCGGTCGAGGCACCGGGGACGTCGACGCACATCCCGCTCTTGGTGACCTTCAGTTGATAGGCCGCGCCGGTGGCGGGTGCGGCGTACGCCGTGGTGGAACTGCCGACCAGGACAGCGGCCGCCAGGAGCACGAGTACCAGAATTTTCCTCATAGCGGGTTCCATCCGTCCGTGCCGGCGAGGTACTTCTGCGGGGTGTAGTTGGTGGCGGTCGAGTCGGACATCTGCGGCCGGTTGCTGTTGGTGGTCGCGCCCGAGCCGGTGTTCTTGTATTCGTAGAAGCGGGCGTTCTTCCACGAGTTGCTGGACATGTCGGTCCACGGCTGCGCGGTCGCGATCGTCGCGCTCAGCGAGGACTCGCGGTAGAGGACCTGGGCGTCGGCGCCCCACGGCCGGCCCAGCTGGGTGGTGTTGTTGGTGGCGCCGGTGATCGTGCACTTGGCGAACAGGAAACCGTAGGTGACGCCGGCGTCGGTCTTCGCGGCGGTGATCGGCCCGCCGGTCGAGCGCTTCTGGTAGATCGAGGAGGTGTTGAAGACCGCGGTGCCGCCGCCGAAGATGAAGTCGACGGTGCCCTCGACGTACGAGTTGACGTAGTAGGAGCGGTAGGCGTTGACCAGCAGGGTGTCCTGCGCGCCGAGGAAGCGGACGTTGGTGAAGACCGACCGGTCGGCGTTGACGTTGACCGCGACGGCCTGGCTGCCTTCGCCGTAGTCGTTGGACAGGGTGATGTTGGTGGCGGCGAAGTCGTGGCCGTTGACGAAGACGGTCGCGCTGCCCGACGTGCCGTAACCGCCGGCCGAGCTGTGGTTGTTCACGATCACCGTCTGCGACGCCGAGGAGCCGAGACCCTGCAGCGTGACGTAGGGCTTGGTCGACGGGATCGTCACGATCTCGCGGTAGGTGCCGGCCTTGACGGTGATGGTCCGCCGGGTGGTGTTGCCGGCCGGGACGGCGTCGATCGCGGCCTGGATGGTCGTGTACTGACCGGTGCCGTCGGAAGCGACGACCGCACCGGTGCTGGAGCCGGCCGTGGCGAACGCCCACTGCTTGTTGGTGTTGGCCGTGCAGGTCTCCTGGATGATCGCCGTGCCCGAGGTGGTCGAGGCGTCCTTGTCGCTGATGCAGAGCCCGCTGTTGACGTTGACGATCTGGTAGGTGCCGGAGCCGCTGGCCACCAGTTTCCAGTTCTGGTTGGCCTGCGAGGCGACGCAGGTGTACTGCTGCAGCTGGACGCCGGAGGTGGTGGACCAGTCCGGCACGTCGACACACTTGCCGCTGTTCGCGTTGACGAGCAGGTAGTTCGAGCCGCTCGCGGTCAGCGTGAACTGCTGCCACTTCGAATCGGCCGTGCAGCCCCATTGCTGCAGCAGCGCACCGTTGGCGGTGGAGGCACCGGGGACGTCGATGCACATGCCGCTCTTGGTGACCTTCAGTTGATACGCGGTACCTGTGGCGGGGGCGGCGGCTGCCGGGGAGGACAGCGCGATTGCGGCACCGGGAATGACCAGTGCCAGGATCGCCAGAAGCAACCCTTGCCTTTTGAGACTCAGCCTTCCCATGAGAGGGGTCCTTTCGTTCGAGCCGCCCGGTGGCAGGCGGCCGACGCGTGAGTCACCGGAGTCCGGTCGTGGCGATGCCCTTCACCAGGTACTTCTGACCGGCGATGAAGAAGCCGATCACCGGGGCGAGGGAGACGAACGACATCGCGAACATCTCGCCCCACTGGCTCTGGCCCTCGGAGTCCATGAACTGCCGCAGGGCCAGCGGCACCGTGTAGAGCTGCGGGTCGGTGAGGTAGAGCAGCGGTTCGAAGAATTCGTTCCACACCGCGATGAAGGTGAAGATGGCGGTGGTGGCGAACGCGGGCAGGCACAGCGGCATGATCACTTTCCAGAAGGTGCGGAACGGGCCGCAGCCGTCGATCCGGGCCGCGTCGTCCAGTTCGGTCGGCAGCGACCGCATGAACTGCACCATCAGGAAGATGTAGAACCCGTTGGTGGCCAGGAAGTGCGGCACCAGCAGCGGGTAGTACGTGTTGAGCCAGCCCAGCTTGTCGAACAGCACGTACCGGGGAATGGTCAGCACGTGCCCGGGCAGCATCATCGTGCCCAGCATCAGCGCGAAGAACAGCCGGCGGCCGGTGAACCTCAACCGGGCGAAGGCGTACGCGGCGAGGGAGCAGGACATCAGATTGCCGGCGATGCTCAGCGTCACGATGATCAGCGAGTTGATCAGGTAGACGTCGAACGACTCCGGCAGCGACGTCCAGCCGCGCGGGTAGTTGCCGGGCGCCCAGGCGTGCGGCCACAGCCCCTCGTCGGTGAAGACCGTGTTGCTGGACTTCAGCGAGCTGGAGACCAGCCAGATCAGCGGGTACATCATCAGCGCACCGACCGCGGTCAGCCCGAGATGGCGCAGCCACCGCACCCGGCGCGGCAGTTTCTCCCGCCGCGCGGCAACCAAACGGCTCAACGTCAGCGTCATGGCAGTCCTAGTTCTCGTAGAAGACCCAGTAGCGGGCGGCCAGGAAGTTGACGGCCGTGAAGCCGGCGATGATGATCAGCAGCAGCCAGGCCAGGGACGACGCGTAGCCCATGTCCAGCTCCCCGAACCCCTTTTGATAGAGGTAGAGGTTGGAGAACAGGGTCGACTCGGCCGGGCCGCCGGTGCCGCCACTCATCACGTAGCCCTGGGTGAAGGTCTGGAACGACGCGATCATCGACTGCACCAGGTTGAAGAAGATGATCGGGCTGAGCAGCGGCAACGTGACCGACCGGAACTGCCGCCACCCGGACGCGCCGTCCATCGCGGCGGCCTCGTAATACATCGCCGGGATCTGCTTCAGCCCGGCCAGGAAGATCACCATCGGCGCGCCGAACGTCCACACGTGCAGCAGGATCAGCGTGCTCAGCGCGAAGTGCGGATCGGACGTCCAGCCCGGCCCCTGGATGCCGAGCCGGCCGAGGAACTGGTTGACCACGCCCTGGTAGCCGAACAGGTAGCGCCACAGCATGACGATGGCGACGCTGCTGCCCAGCAGCGACGGCAGGTAGTAGATGCTGCGGTAGACGGCCAGTCCCCGTACGCCCCGGTGCAGGACCATCGCGACCGCGAGGGCCGCACCCAGCGAGAGTGGCACCGAGACCAGCGTGTAGATGAAGGTGACCTTCAGCGACTGATGCAGGTGGACGTCGCCGATCATCTCCCGGACGTTGGCCAGACCGGACCAGTGCGGGGGAGTGAGCAGGTTGTAGTCGGTGAAGGCGAGGTACAGCGAGACGACGAACGGGCCGACCGTGAAGAGGATGCCGACCAGCCACGGCAGCAGGAAGAGGTAGGCGGCCCGGTCCTTCCTCACGCCGACAGAGCCTTCTGGCCCGCGTCGACGAACTCGGCTGCCCCGGCCGCCGGGGTCTTGCGGCCGAACTCCACCTCCGTACTGATCGACTTGAGGATGTTGGTGAGTTTGGAGGCGCCGATCGGATACGAGTACGACGGCGGCAGCTTCTCGTTCTGCAACTCCGCCAGGTACGCCGAGGCCCGCTGATCGTCGGTCTCCAGCCCGGGGGTGATCGCGGTCGCCACCGGCCGGCTGGCCGGAACGCCCCGCGTCGTGCCCGCCGCCTTCGCCCCGGCCACGTCGTTGACCAGGAAGTTCAGCAGGGTGAGCGTCTCGGCCGGGTGCTTCGACTTCGCCGCCACCGACCACAGCGCGGGCGTGTCGATCGACTGGCCGCGCCGCGCGCCCTGCGTCTCGCCGGGGATCCGCAGCAGCTGCAACTGCCCGCCGCAGACCTTGTCGAAGGTGAGGAAGTTGTTGGTCGGGATGATCTGCGACGCGATCGCCTTCTTGGCGATGTAGGACTGGGCGGCCGACGCGCCGCCGTTCGGGTCGATGAAGCCGGCCGGTGGGAAGGCCTTGTCGGCCCGCATCTTCTGCACCATCGCCAGCCAGCCGGTCATCGTGGCAGCGGTGATCCCGAGCTTGCCGTCGGCGGTGTAGAAATCCTCGCCGTGCTGGCGGGTCCAGACGATGAGGTTGGCGATCGTCCAGACCTCGAAGTTCGTGCCGTAGACCTTGCCGCCGCTGGCCGTCGTGACCTGCTTGGCGAACGTGGCCAGGTCCTCCCAGGACCAGGTGTCGCCGTCCGGGATCTGCACCCCGAACTTGTCGGTCAGCGCCTTGTCGACGACGAAGCCGATGGCGTTCAGACCGGACGGCACCCCGAAGTTCTGCCGGCCGACCACGCCCAGGCCGCGGGCGGAATCGGTCAGGCCGGACAGGTCGAGCTTGCCGCCCTGCTGGGCGAGATCCAGCAGGGCGCCGCGGTTCGCGTACTCGCGGAGGCTGTCGGTGCGCATCGCCATCAGATCCGGCGGATCGCCGGCGGCGAACCGGGTGACCAGCTTGTCCTTGTACGGCGAGGAGTCCTGGTACTCGGTGCGCACCCGGATGCCGGGATTGGCGGTGTGGAACAGGTCGAGGGCTTTCTGGGTCTTCTCGGCCCGCGCGGCGTCACCCCACCAGACCATGTTCAGCTCGACCGCGTCACCCTTCTGGTCGCCGCCCCCGCCGAACCCACGCCCACAGGCGGGGAGGGTGGCGGCCAACCCGGCCAGGCCGGCGAGCTTCAGCGCCCCGCGCCGGTCAACAGTGTTCACGATCGATCCCTTCGTCAATTTGTTTCAGTGTTTTATCTATCGAGTGCCGTCCATGTCAACAGCTCTCCCACCTGGACGTATTCAGGTAATGCGAATTTGTTACAGACATTGACGTAACTCTCTCGACGCGGGTAGCTTGACCGACCATGTCGTCCGTGAACCTGACCTGCGCCGGGCGCGTGGTTGCCCGCTACGTGTGGGATCCGGACCTGCCGGCCGCCGTCTCGCCCCGGCCCTACCTGCATCCGGTGACGACCCTGGCCGGCACCACCGTCACCGGCTTCATGCCCGCCGACCACCGGCACCACCTGGGCGCGAGCGTGGCCATCCCGGTGCTCAACCAGGCCAACTTCTGGGGCGGAAGCACCTATGTGGCCGGTCGCGGCCCGGTGCGCCTGGACAACCACGGCCGCCAGCAGCACGCGCGCTGGCTGCACCGCTCCGGGGACCGCCTGGTGCAGGAGATCTGCTGGGTCGGGCGCGACGGTGCGCCACTGGCCCGCGAGGTGCGGTCACTGTCGGTGCGGGCGGTCGGTGACACCTCGTGGCGGCTGCGGGTCGGGTATGCGCTGAGCGGGATCGACGGCGAGACCCTGGTGATCGACAGCCCCGGTGCCCGGGGCCGGCCCGGCGCGGGGTACGGCGGGTTCTTCTGGCGCGCTCCGGCCGGGCTCGCGCAGGTCCGGGCGTACGGGTCGGCCGGCGACCCGCACGGCAGCCGCGAACCGTGGGTCGTCCTGACCGGCAGCGAGTCGCAGGCCGCCGCGTGGACCCTCGTCTTCCGGACCGGCGCGCACGCCGACCCGTGGTTCGTGCGGGCCTCCGACTACGCCGGGGTGTGCTCGGCGATCGCCTGGGACCGCCCGGTGACCGTTGCGGCGGGCGGCGTCCTGACCCGGCGCCTGTCCGTCCTGGTCGCCGACGGGCCGCCCACCGACCACATCCTTGAGGCGGCCGCCCGATGACCGAGGTGTGGAGCGCCGACACCGGGGACGGGTGTTACCGCAACCCGGTGCTGTTCGGCGACTGGTCGGACCCCGACGTCGCACGGGCCGGGCGGGACTTCTACCTGATCGCGTCCAGCTTCAACCGGGTGCCGGGGCTGCCCGTGCTGCACTCCACCGACCTGGTGAACTGGCGGTTCGTCGGGCACGCCCTGCAACGGCTCGTGCCGGAGGCCGTCTATGCCACGCCCCGGCACGGGTGCGGGGTGTGGGCGCCGGCGCTGCGGTATCACGCCGGGCGGTTCTGGATCGTCTACCCCGATCCCGATCACGGCATCTACGTCACGACGGCGGCCGATCCGCGCGGACCGTGGACGCCGCCCCGCCTGATCCTGGCCGGTAGGGGGCTCATCGACCCGTGCCCGCTGTGGGACGACGACGGGAACGCCTACCTCGTGCACGCCTGGGCCAAGAGCCGATGCGGATTCAACAACCGGCTCACCGCGTACCGGATGACGCCGGACCTGACCCGCCCGCTCGACACCGGCATGGTCCTGGTGGACGGCGACGCCGTCCCCGGGTGCTACACCCTCGAGGGCCCCAAGTGGTACCGGCGCGACGGCTGGTACTGGATCTTCGCCCCGGCCGGCGGCGTCGCGAACGGCTGGCAGTACGCGATGCGCTCGCGCAGCGTCCTCGGCCACTACGAGCCGCGGGTCGTCCTGGCCCAGGGCGACACCGAGATCAACGGCCCGCACCAGGGCGCCTGGGTGGACGACTGGTTCGTTCACTTCCAGGACCGTGGCGCCTACGGCCGGGTGGTGCACCTGCAGCCGGTGACCACCGACGACGAGGGCTGGCCGGTGATCGGGGATCGGGGGGTCCCGGTCATCCGGCACCGCAAGCCGCTGCAGGGCGGCCCGGTGTGCGCCCCGCCGAGCGGCGACCGCTTCGTCGGCGGCCGGCCCGGCCCACAGTGGACCTGGCCGGCCAATCCCCAGCCGGGCTGGCTGCTGCCGCCCGGGGATGACGGGCTCCGGATGGCCTGCGTGCCCTGGCCGTCGGCGGATCTGCGGGACGTGCCCACCGTGCTCGGCCAGCGGCTGCCGGGGCCGCGCTTCCGGGCGGAGACCACGCTGCGCCTCGACGCGCCGGCCGGCTCCCGCGCCGGGATGGTGGTGCGCGGCAAGGCGTACGCCTGGATCGGGCTGGACCACCGGCCCGGCGGAACCGTTCTCGTCTGCCGCACCGCCGACGCCCCCGGCGGGCCGGAACGGGATCTGGTGACGCCGGTCCCGGTCGCCGCCGACGCCGAGGTCCGCCTCACCGTGACCGTTACCGACGGCGCCGTCGTCCACCTCGAAGCCGAGGGGATCGAAGCATCCTTCGCCGCCGTCCCGGGCGGTTGGATCGGCGCCACCCTCGGCCTGTTCGCCACCGCCCGGCCCGGGGCCGGTGGCGGACGGGCCGAGTTCGAACCGTTCCGCGTCGCCGGACCCGGCGATGCGGAACTCCTGCCGTTGCGTTCCCGGGAGGCCTGATGAAACTTCTGGCACTCATCCTCGCCGCGTCCGGTCTCGTGGCGCCGGCCCACCACCCGGCCGCCGAGGTCTGGGCCGATCAGGCCGTCGGCTTCGCCGCCGGAACCACCGGCGGGAGCGGGGGAGCGGTGGTGCGGGCCACCACGCTCGCCGAGCTGCGGGCGTACGCGGCGGCTGCCGAACCGCTGACCATCCGGGTCGCCGGGAGCATCCTTGTCGACCCGTTCGGCGACATGATCCGGGTGGGGTCGGACAAGACCATCACCGGTGAGGGCGCGGGTGCGGAACTCGTCGGGGGCGGGCTGTTCCTCGATGGAACCCACAACGTGATCATCCGGAACCTGACCATCCGGGACTCCTACATCCCCGGCGACTTCGACGGCAAGACCGCCGACAACGACAACGACGGCATCCGCCTCGACACCGCCGACCACGTCTGGATCGACCACACCCTCATCGAGCGGGTCGGTGACGGCGGCATCGACATCCGCAAGGACTCCGACCACATCACGCTGTCCTGGAACATCATCAGCGACATCAACAAGGCTCTCGGCGTCGGCTGGACCGCCAACGTGGTCACCCGGCTCACCGCGCACCACAACTGGATCCGCAACACGGTGCAGCGCAACTGGAGTCTCGACAACACGCTCGCCGCGCACCTCTACGACAACTACCTGAGCGATGTCGCCCAATACGGCACGATGGCCCGCAACTACGCCCGGGTGGTCGTGGAGGACAGCACGTTCGAGCACGTCAACGATCCCCTGGTGGTGCTGTCCCCGACGGCCGGGCTGGTGCAGCGGGGCAATCGCTTCAGCGCGACCTCCGGTCGCACCGACTCCGGGGGCGCGGCGTTCGATCCGGCGAGCTATTACCCGTACGCGTCGGAGCCGGCCGATGTCGCCGCGCGGAACACGCGGCAGTTCGCCGGACCACACCGCCGGGCCGCGGTCACACCCCGCCGGATCACCGTGGCCCTGGACGGGTCGGGCGACTACGGCAGCCTGCTCGCGGCCCTGGGTGCGGTGCGGGACGCCACCGGGCCGGTGACCATCGCGGTCGGACCGGGCGTCTTCCGGGAGATCGTGCGGGTGTGGCCGGCCCGGGTGCCGGTGACCGTGACCGGCACCGCGGAAACGGTGCTCACCTACGACCTGAGCCCGGACGGGACCAAGTTCTACGGCGGCACCTGGGGAGCCGGCGGCGCCGCGACGCTCGGGCTGCTCGGCGACGGCAACACCGTGCGCGGGCTGACCGTGGCCGGCAGCGTGGCCGTGCGCACCGCCGGCGACCGGGCCGTCCTCGACCGGGTCCGGATCGACGGCGGCTACCAGGCCGACGGTGGCCGCACCCATCTTCGCGACTGCACCCTGGCCGGCCGGGCCGCCGGTGCCGCCGTCGCCGTCCTCGACCGGTGCA
The DNA here is from genome assembly GCF_018332695.1 of Paractinoplanes toevensis. Taxonomy (GTDB): domain Bacteria; phylum Actinomycetota; class Actinomycetes; order Mycobacteriales; family Micromonosporaceae; genus Actinoplanes; species Actinoplanes toevensis. Next base: position 2,994 of record NZ_BOQN01000016.1, on the reverse strand, counting down.
CCGTGCTGACCGACACGCCCGGCACGATCGCCGCGCCCACCACCCCGGCCCGCGAGCGCTACGGATTCCTGTTCAGCCGCTGCGTCTTCGACGGTGCCGCCCCCGCCGGAACGGTTCACCTCGGCGAGTCCGGCCAGATCGTCGTGCGTGACTCGGTGCTCGGCGCACAGATCGCCGCCGCGCCCTGGACCGGCTCCGGACGCTTCGCCGAGTACCGCAACCGCGGGCCCGGCGTCGGAACCGGCCCCGACCGGCCGCAACTGACCGCCGCGCGGGCGACGGCCTTCACCGTCGCCGCCTACCTGCGATAGGTGGCTATCCTGCTGGCGTACGGATCCCCTGGCCCGGAGGCACGCGTGACCGGTGACGCCCCAGCTGTCCTGCGTGTCGCCGACCGGACCGTCGCCGAGTACGCCTGGCAGCCCGACCTGCCCGTCGGGCTCTCCCCCCGGCCCTACCTGCACCCCGTCCGCACGCTGGGCGGCGCGGTCGTCACCGAGCTGATGCCGCCGTCGCACCGGCACCACCTCGGCGTCAGCGTCGCGGTCGCCGAGGTCGACGGCGGCAACTTCTGGGGCGGCCGCACCTTCACCCCCGAGCACGGGCCCGCCTGGCTCGACAACCAGGGCACCCAGCGGCACGTGCGCTGGCTGCGGCGCAGCGACACGGCACTGGCCGAGGCGCTGCGCTGGGACACCATCGACGGCGCGTCGCTGCTCGCCGAACGGCGAACCATCGAGGCCCGCCCGCTGGACGACACCGCCTGGGCCCTCGACTTCGCGTTCACCCTGGCCAACGTGGCCGAACGGGACCTGCCGATCCGCAGCCCGGCCATCCACGGCCGGGCCGGCGCCGGCTACGGCGGGTTCTTCTGGCGAGCGCCGTCGGCCGGGCCGTCCCGGCTCTCCGCCGACGTGCACGGCCGCTCCGCGCCCTGGATGTCGATCGAGTCGGCCGGCTGGACGCTGGTGTTCGTCGCCGGGGACGCCGCCACCCGGGCCGACCGGTGGTTCGTGCGCACCCGCGACTACCTGGGCGTCGGCTCGGCGCTGGCCTGGGACGCGCCGCTCGTGCTCGCGCCCGGTGCGTCGCTGACCCGGCGGGTGGTCACCGTGGTCGCGGACGGTGCGCTGTCCGGGGCGCGGGCCGCCGCGTACGCCGGGCAGCTGGTTTCATGACAAGGCCGGTGCATCGCGTGGCGCCGGCCACGGACACCCCCGTACGGCAGGAAAGCCTGCGGGCCCACAACCTCTCCCTGACGTTCCGGCAGATCGTCGGCGCGCCCGCGCCGATCTCCCGGATCGAGCTCGCCGTCGCGACCGGCCTGACCCGGCCGACCATCACCCGCATCGTCGACGAGTTGCTGGCCGGCGGCCTGATCGTCGAGGCCGGCCCGGCCCGCTCCGGCAACAGCGGCCGCCCCCGCGTCGGGCTCAGCCTCGCCCCGACCGGCCCGGCCGGGCTCGGCCTGGACATCCGCGTCGACGCCCTGTCGGCCTGCGTGGTCGACCTGACCGGAACCGTGCGGCACCTGGCCTTCGCCCCACGGCCGCCGGCCGCGGCCGACACGCTGGCCCGGCTGGCCGACATGGGCCGCGCGGCGATGGCGGCGGCCGCCGCCGAAAAACTGACCGTCGTGGGTACGACCCTCGCCGCGCCCGGCCCGGTCGAGAACGCCGGCGTCGTCCGGTTCGCACCGGTGCTGGGCTGGCGGGACGTCGACGCCGCGGCGGCACTGCGGCACGCGCTCGGCGAGGTCATGGTGGACAACGACGCCGGCCTGGCCGCACTCGGCGAGCTGTACGCGAGCGCGCCGGCGCTGCGCAACTTCGTCTGCGTCAGCGGAGAGTTCGACATCGGCGCCGGGATAGTTCTGGAAGGCGCCCTGCTGCGGGGCGCCCGCGGCTGGAGCGGTTCACTCGGGCACGTCGCGGTGACCGCCGACGGCCCGGTGTGCGCGTGCGGCGCCACCGGGTGCCTGCAGCACTACGCCGGCCTGCAACAGATCCTCGCCCCCGCTGCACCGGCGGCCGCCCCCGCTCCGGCCGTCGCCATCGACATCCTGGCCTCCTCGGGTGACCGCGACACCCTGGCCGCTCTGGACCGGGCCGGCACGGCGCTGGGCGTGGCCCTCTCCGCCCTGATCAACATCATCGACGTCGACACGGTCCTGCTGGGCGGCAGCTACTCACTGCTGGCATCCTGGCTGACCGAGGGCGTAGAACGCGAACTGAACCGCCGCGTCCTGACCGCGAGCTGGGCCCCGGTGTCGGTGCGCCCGGCCCCGCTGGGCCCGGACGCGGCGGTGATCGGCGCCGCCCTGAGCGCGATCGACCGAGTCCGCCAGGACCCGAACTCCTGGCTGGCCCGCGCCTGATTCCTCAGCGGTCGGCCGGTTCCCAGAGCAGGATCTGGCGGTGGTGGCGGAAGCCGTTGCGCAGGTAGAACTCGACCGCGCGGCGGCCGGAGTGGACGGTCACGTGCAACAGGTCCCGGGCGCCGGCCTCGGCCAGGATCGCGGCCATCAGTGCGGCGCCGATGCCCCGATTGCGGTACTCCTCGCGGACCATGACCGACTGGACGTCGCCGTATCGCCGGTCCATCGACTCGTCTCCGGGCACCCGTTCCGCGACGAGGAGCCAGGCCGCGCGCTTTCGGTACGCGCCGGCTCGCTCTCGTGGCACGCGGTCCCGGCAGGTGCAACTCACCCTCCGCGCGCTCGCTGCGGGCGGGCCCGGCTCAAGCTCGCAACCCCGACCCGCCCACCGGCCCGCCGGCGGGAACAGTCCCGGGCGGCAGCCGTCGGCTCCTGCAGGGTGGTCGTTTCTCTCGGATACTGGGTCGTCGTCCCGGATCCCGGGCATAGTCCCGCCTGATGAGCAGTGCTTCCACGCTCTGGGTCACCGAGCGGTCAGAAAGACATGACATATCGCCTATGTCCGATGCTGCCGGCTCGGTCGGACGTGATCTTGTGGACTTAGCGTGCGGACAGAG
>NZ_BOQN01000015.1 GCF_018332695.1 Paractinoplanes toevensis | reverse complement strand
TCGCGCAACGGAAACACGCACTCTCAGCCCGCGCGGCACGCCCGGCATCGCAGATCTTGAGGAGTTGCCGCTCTGTCCTCACGCTAAGTCCACAGTGTCGCGCCTGACCGAGCTGTCGGCGTCGGACATAGGCGATATGTCATGTTCTTCTGACAGCTAGGTGGCGCAGGTGTGGAAGCGCTGCTCATCAGGCGGGACCGTGCCCGGGATGCGGGACGACGACCCAGCATCCGACAGCAGCGACCACCATGCGGGAGGTCGATGGCGTCGTCCTGGCCGGTGGGCGGGTTGGGGTTGCGAGCTTGGGTCGGGCCCGCCCGCAGCGGGCGCGTGGAGGGTGAGTCGCACCTGCCGGGACCGAAGGCCATGGGAGTGAGTCGGCGCGTACGGCAAAGGTTTGATCTTTCGCGCGAAAGCGTCCCGCCTCCGTTTCGCGGAAGGCTGGGCTGGGGTCCCGTCTTTTCAGGAAATGGCGGGACCCCGACCCGAAAAGATCTCTAGAGGCGGTGGGCCTCGCGGGCGGTGGTCACGCCCCGGGTGTCGAAGAAGCGCTTCGCGACGCCGGCCAGGTGGTCCGCGTCGTACTCACGGTGGTGCTGTACCAGGATCACCAGGTCGGCCGCGGCGGCTGCGCCCTCCAGGTCTTCGGTGCGGGCTACCTCGACGTCGCCGACCTTCCAGGTTGCCACGTGCGGGTCGTGGTAGAGCACCGTCGCGCCCAGCGACGCCAGGTGGCGGGCCAGCGGTGTGGCCGGGGATTCCCGCTGGTCGGCGATGTTCGCCTTGTAGGTGACGCCGAGCAGCAGGATCGTGGCGCCGTGCACTGCCTGGCCGTCGGTGTTCAGCAGGTTCTGGGCCCGCCGGGCGACGTAGCCGGGCATCGTCGCGTTGATCTCCTGGGCCAGTTCGACGAAGCGGAACGGGTAGCCGAGCTTGCTGCGGACGTTGTGCGACAGGTAGTTCGGGTCGATCGGGATGCAGTGCCCGCCCACGCCCGGCCCGGGGTAGAACGCCTGGAACCCGAACGGCTTCGTCGAGGCCGCGTGGATCACGTCCCACAGGTCGATGTCGAGTTCGTGGCAGAACCGGGCCATCTCGTTGACCAGCGCGATGTTCACGTGCCGGTAGGTGTTCTCGAGCAGCTTCGCGGTCTCCGCCTCCCGGGTGCCCTTGGTGCGCACCACGGTGTCGACGAACCGGCCGTAGAACGCGGCCACCCGGTCGGTGCAGTCGGGCGTGTAGCCGCCGACCACCTTGGGGGTGTTGCGCGGGCCGAACCTCTCGTTGCCCGGGTCGATCCGCTCCGGCGAGAAGGCCAGGTGGAAGTCGATGCCGGCGGTCAGCCCGGACAGCTTCTCCAGCAGCGGCCGGACCACCTCGTCGGTGGTGCCGGGGTAGGTGGTCGACTCGAGCACGACCAGCATGCCGGGGCGCAGGTTGCGGCCGATCGCCTCGGTGGCGCCGACGACGGCGCGCAGGTCGGGGCCATCGCCCTCGGCCAGCGGGGTGGGCACGCAGATCACCGCGGTGTCGGCCCGGGCGATCAGCGTCTCGTCGGTGGTGGTGCGGAAGCCGGCGGCCAGCATCTCGGTCACGTCGGCGTCGCTGAGGTCGTCCACGTGCGACTTCCCGGCGGTGAGGGAGTCGACGACGCGTGCGTTGACGTCGAAGCCGAGCACCGTCATGCCGGCCCGGGTGGCCTGCTGGGCGAGCGGTAGCCCGACGTACCCGAGTCCGAGCACAACAACATCGTAAGTCATGAAATTTCCCCCTCTTTGGGGCCGGCCGCGGCCGGCAATTGGGCCGGCGGCGCCGGCGGTTGGGCCGGCGGCGAGCCGGCGGATTTCCGGGTGCCTCTAGGCCACGGAGGAGTCGGAGGCGGACGGCGGCACCGGCTGCGCCGGCAGCGCGATGTCCGGGTGTGGTTGCGCATGCGGCGCGCGGGAGGCCTGGCGGGCCAGCACCGGCGTACGCGGCAGCTCCAGCCGCCCGGTCGCGGGCCGCGGGTTCGCCAGCTCGTACGGCGACGGGAACGGCAGATAGGCCGGCAGGAACTCGGCCAGCAGCGCGGCCTGTTCGTCGGCCGCCTCGACGGTCGAGTCGGTGTCGTTCAGGCAGAACGCGTCCAGATGCCGGTCGTGCAGCACCCGGGCCAGCCGCATCGGCGTCCCCGCGTCGGCCAGGTCGGCGTACATGTACTTGATCTCGCCGGGGGCGGCCCGCCCGGTCAGGTAGCTGTAGTACTGCTGCAGCGACGAGAGCAGCGAGACGTCCTCCGGATGCCGGAACTGGTGCTCGGCCGTCGCCGCCACCTGCTCGGCGAAGCGCAGCTCGATCTCGGCGAGCACACTGCGCCGCGACGGGTGCGGAGTGTGCTTCATCTTCCGGGTCAGCACCCGGCCGAACGCCTGCTGGATCAGCCGCCGGTTGTTCTTCCCGGCCGAGTTGGCCGGCGGGTCGTCGTCCCGCCGCGGTGCCGAGTCGACCAGCGCCGTCGACGGGAAGAACCGGGTCAGTCCGCCCGGCGTGAAGAACATCTCCGGCGGCACCGGCCGGGCCAGGAAGACGTCGTCGTTCAGGTAGAGGAAGTGCTCGGCCAGCCCCGGGATCCGGTGCAGCCGCGACTCGATGGCCTGCGAGTTGAAGGTCGGCAGCCGGCCGGTGTCGCCGAAGATTTCCCGGTGGCTCACCACGGTCAGATCCGGCCGGGCGGTGTCCAGCCAGGCCGGCACCTGGTCGTCGGTGACCAGGAAGATGTGCCGCACCCAGGGGGCGAACGCGTGCAGCGCGCGCAGCGAGTAGCGCAACTCGTCCCGGGAGGCGTACCGCGAGTCGTTGGTGGCCAGCCCGCTCACGTCGGCGACCCAGCTGTTCTCCGACAGCGCCCCGGCCTTGCGCTCCCGCCAGTCCGGATCGCCGCCGTCCACCCAGGTGTAGACCACGTCGATCGGGAACCCGACCCGGTCCGGGCTGACCATCGTGAAGATCTCGCGGGTGCGGTAGGAGGCCGGGTCATCGGGCGCGCTGAAGGAGCCGAACACCTGCTCGCTCGCGTACACCATCGGCTCGTCGGCGGGCACCACGTCGGAGACCGGGTTGCTGCGCGGCCCGACCAGGTTGCCGTTCACGCTGCGCCAGAACTCGATCTCGCAGCCGTACTCCGGGCCGAATACCAGGGTCCCGCGCGGGTCGGTCACCGGACGGCTCAGCCGCAGCACGGTCGCGGTCCGTCGTCCGCGCCGGCCGTGCCGGCCCTGCGGCCGGACGATCTCCAACAGCCCGGCGTCACTCGCGCTCAGCGTTTCGAGCAGGGCGATCACCCGGTTCCGGTCCTCTTCCGGTACGGCTACCGCCGACCCGGTCACCGATTCGACCGGTACCCGGAACCAGTCGATGCCGGCCGTTTCGAGCGCGGTCACGACTCGGTCGAGGTTCTCCCGGCGTACGCCCGAGGGGGTTGCCCTCTCCGTGACCCGCGCGGCCACCCGGACCCGCCGCGGTCCTCCGGTCAGCGGAACGACCCGCCGGGCCGTGGCCAGGCGGCGCTCGGCCGGGACATAGCGCAGCAGCTTGTGTTGCAGGCCGGCCAGCACCCGCCGCCGAACCGGCCAGGGCGTGTGTCGCAGGATCCGCCGTATCGGCACGCCGTCGTCCTTCCGCCCGCCGTCTCGGTCACTGACCCTCAACGGCAGCCCTCGACTCGAAGTTGCGGTCGTATGTGACGCCTGATAACGCCGGTATACGCCATTTACCCGATGAGGTAGGACAAAACGGACGAGAGCGACCCCTACGGGGTGTGCTTCAGGGATACGGCCGATAGGCAGGCTTGACCCGCGGGGGCATCGTGGAGGTCGACGCTCTTTTTGGAGGACCTGATGGGTAAGGCTCTCGCATATCTGCTCGCGGCGATCGGCGCCGTGGTCGTGGTCGGCTGGGTGCTGCACGCGATCATCGGCCCGCTGTTCTACCTGGCCCTGGTCGTGCTCGCGGTGGTCGGCGGCGTTTATCTGTACGGCAAGGCCAAGAAGTCGCTCGCTCCCGGCACCCGCACCCAGCGGCGGATCGAGGCTGCGCAGAAGACGTACCGCATGCGCAACCGGTGAGCTTCAACGCGGGCGGCTAGGCTTGCGTTGTTTGTAGGCACCCTTTCGACCATCGGGAAGTCGCACCGTGTTTGACACCTTGAGTGACCGCCTGTCCGGGATCTTCACCAAGCTTCGCGGCAAGGGCAAGCTCACCGATGCCGACATCGACGCCACCGCACGCGAGATCCGTCTCGCGCTGCTGGAGGCGGACGTCGCGCTGCCCGTGGTCAAGGCCTTCATCTTCAACCTGAAGGAACGCGCCCGGGGCGCCGAGGTCTCCCAGGCCCTCAACCCGGCCCAGCAGATCATCAAGATCGTCCACGAGGAGCTCATCAACATCCTCGGTGGCGAGAACCGGCGCCTCCAGTTCGCCAAGACGCCGCCGACGGTGATCATGCTGGCCGGTCTGCAGGGTTCCGGTAAGACCACGCTGGCCGGCAAGCTGTCCCGCTGGCTCAAGGGCCAGGGCCACCAGCCGCTGCTCGTCGCGGCCGACCTCCAGCGCCCCAACGCGGTCAACCAGCTGCAGGTTCTGGCCGGCCGGGCCGGGGTCGACGTCTACGCCCCGCAGCCCGGCAACGGCGTCGGCGACCCGGTCCAGGTCGCGAAGGACTCGATCGAGCACGCCAAGCGCACGGCGAAAGACATCGTCATCGTCGACACCGCCGGCCGCCTCGGCATCGACGCCGAGATGATGCAGCAGGCCCGCGACATCCGCGACGCGGTCGACCCCGACGAGGTCATCTTCGTCATCGACGCCATGGTCGGCCAGGACGCGGTGCAGACCGCCGAGGCGTTCCGCGACGGCGTCGGCATCACCGGCGTGGTCCTCTCCAAGCTCGACGGCGACGCCCGCGGTGGTGCCGCGCTGTCCGTCCGGCACGTCACCGGCGAGCCGATCCTGTTCGCGTCCACCGGCGAGAAGCTCGAAGACTTCGACCTCTTCCACCCCGACCGGATGGCCAGCCGCATCCTCGGCATGGGCGACGTGCTGACCCTCATCGAGCAGGCCGAGCAGGCCTTCGACGAGGACCAGAAAGAGAAGATGACCTCCAAGCTGCTCGGTGGCGAGCAGTTCACCCTGGAGGACTTCCTCGAGCAGCTGACCGCCGTGCGCCGGATGGGCCCGATCGCCAACATCCTCGGCATGATGCCCGGCATGGGCCAGATGAAGGCCCAGCTCGACGACCTCGACGACTCCCACTTCGACCGGGTCACCGCGATCATTCGCTCGATGACCCCCGGCGAGCGCACCAATCCGAAGATCCTCAACGGCTCCCGCCGGGTCCGCATCGCGAACGGCTCCGGCGTCACCGTGATGGAGGTCAACCAGCTGCTGAACCGCTTCGCCGACGCGCAGAAGATGATGAAGCAGATGACCGGCATGATGGGCCTGCCCGGCGCGCGGCGGAAGGCCACCAAGAGCCCGAAGAACAAGCGCAAGGGCACGAAGGGCGGCTCGACCCGCCCCCGCGTGGGCGGCGGCGCGATGCCCCCGGGCTTCCCGGGCGGCATGCCCCAGCTCCCGCCGGGCCTCGACCCGAACGCCCTGGGCGGTGGCGCCGGCCCCGGCGGCTTCAAGCTCCCCAACCTGGACTTCAACAAGCTGATGAAGCCCCAGAAAGACGACGACGACAAGAAGTAGTCTCTGGTCAAGATTGGCATGGAGCAACTAGTCAGGGGTGCAGTATGGTTGGCGGCGATCCCATCGAGGAGGAATCGATGACCGCCGCCCCGCACCTCAACGGTTCTGACCTGCTCGATTTTCTGGTCGGCCGGGATGATCTGACCGTCGACGACATCGTGGATCTCCCTGAGGACCTTCGCTATGAGTTGATCGACGGCAGGCTCGTTTTGACCCCCAACGCTCTTCCTATTCATCAGGTGATCAGCCAGAACACCGCCTTCGCCCTCGAGCGGAACTGTCCTGACGATTTTGTCGTCAACGTCGAACAGGCGCTCCTGCTCAATCGCCGCAACGAACTGCGTCCGGACGCCATGGTCTTCCGCGCCGAGGGCGCTTGGCGTTCCCCGGTCCTGACGGCCGACGTTCTGCTCGTTGTCGAGGTGATCTCGCAGTCCTCCCGGTTCACCGACCCCGGTGACAAGCTCAAGCGCTATGCGGACCTCGGCATCCCGTCCTACTGGATCATCGATCCGCTCGCGCCCTGGGTCACCTTCACGCAGTTCCTGCTCGGTCCGGACGGCACCTACCAGTGCAACCTTCAGGCGCGAGACCTGGTCATCCTCGACCAGCCGTGGAAAGTCACGCTGGATCTGCCGTCCTGGACTCGGAGGCGTGACCGGATCAACGAGCAGGCGCGACACCGCGGGCAGCCGTGATCAGGTAGGACTGTCCTATGGCGTTTCATGTGCGTGGGGCGGTCCTGCCTGAGGGCGAAGTCCGGGACCTCTGGCTGGTGGGGGATCGGGTCACGTTTGAGCCCGTTGCCGACGCCGAGACCGTCAGCGACGGCGGCTTCATCGTGCCTGGACTGGTTGACGCGCACTGCCACCTGGGCATTGCCTATGGAGCCAAGCCGATCACCAGCCTTGACCAGGCTCGCGAACTGGCTGTCACCGATCGGGACGCCGGTGTCCTCGCGCTGCGGGACGCGGGGTCGCCGTTCCCCTATCCCGAGCTCGACGACGAGCCGGAGATTCCGCGGCTGGCCCGCGCCGGCCGGCACGTGGCCCCTCCCCGGCGCTACCTGCGGGACATCGGCATCGAGGTCGCGGCCGAGGACGTCGCCGCGACCGTCACCGCTCAGGCCAAGGCCGGCACCGGCTGGGTCAAGCTCGTGGGGGACTGGATCGATCGCGGCGTCGGCGACCTCGCGCCCTCCTGGGATGCCGCGACGATGACCGCCGCCGTCGAGGCCGCGCACGCCGCCGGCGCGCGGGCCGCCGTCCACACCTTCTCCGAAGAGGGTGTGGAGATCATGGTCAAGGCCGGCGTCGACTCCGTGGAGCACGGGACCGGGCTGTCGCTCGAGCTCATCGACGAGATGGCTCGGCGGGGAACCGCGCTGGTGCCCACGATGATCAACATTCGGACCTTCGGCGGCATCGCCGATCAGGCCCGGGAGAAATTCGCGGGGTACGCCGATCACATGATCGCGCTGCGGGACGGGTTCCCCGAGGTCGTGCGGGCCGCGCACGAGGCCGGCGTGCCGATCTACATCGGGACCGATGCCGGGGGCGGGATCCGGCACGGGCTCGCGGCCGAGGAAATGCTGATCATGGAGGAGGCCGGGATCCCGGCGGCCGACATCATCGCCTCCGCCTCCTGGAAGGCCCGCGAGTGGCTCGGCTTCCCGGGGCTGGTCGAGGGCGGCCTCGCCGACCTGGTGGTCTACGAGGCCGACCCGCGCGTCGATCTCCGGGTGGTGCGGGCCCCGCAACGGATCGTGCTGCGGGGCCGGGTCGTCCGTTAGCGGACCCGCCAGATCCGCAGGCCCGACTGGCCGGGGCAGGCCAGCAGGGTGCTGGTCGAGGCGCAGAAGCCGAGCTGCTCGTTCGGTGGCGGGCCCAGCGGGGTGAGCTTGCGGTCGGCGATCGACCAGCGGGCCCACCGGCCGGTGCCGTCCGGCGCGACGATGATCAGGGTGCCGGCGTCCAGCCAGCCGTTGGTCAGCGTCGCGGTGAAGATGCGGGTGCCGTCGGCGTCGAACATCTCGTCACCGCCTTCCGGGGCGCTCAGCGTCGTCCGGCCGCGGGCCGACGCGATCCGGGTGCCGCCGTACTGGCTCGCCGACGCCCAGAGCATCTTGCGCTCGGCCGCGTCGAACGCGGTGAGCACCGTCCCGGTGAAATTCGGCTTGCGGGCGCTGACCACGCAGATCCGGTTCGGGCCGCAGCCGTCCATGTCCAGGAACCGGTCGGCCACCGTGCCGATCACGGCGGAAGCGCCGCCGGCGGTCAGATCGGTGGCCCGGATGTGGTGGGGGCCGCCGTTGTCGTCGGCCTCGTCGTGGCTGAACAGCCGGCCCCCGTACGCGACCATGGTGTTCCCGGAACCCACCGGCACCGACGTGGTGAGGGTGAGCTGACCGGTGCCGGCCTCGCGCACCTGCACCTGGCCGGCCACCGTGACCACGACGACCCGGCCGTCGGTGAGATCGGGGCGCGGGCCGGCCCGGTCGATCCGCTCCTCGTCGGCGGCCACCCGCATGCCGATCGTCCGGGCCGGCCGGTCGTCCTCCAGCAGGATCCGCCAGCGCTGCGCGCCGGTGCGCCAGTCGAGACCTTCGACCAGGCCCTCGGAGCGGGACGACCGCACCAGCATCTGATCGGTGAAGACCACCGAGTCGCCGGCCGGAACGTAGTCCTGCCAGAGCGGCGCACCGCCGGCCGGGTCGAACGCGTACAGCGCACGTTCCGGCAAGGCGCCGCTGTGGGTCAGCGTGACGACCAGAACGGCGGAGGGTACGACCAGGATCTGCTCGATGACCCGGTCCTTGTCGTCGATCCGGCGGGCCGGCCAGGCTTCGGCGCCGGTCGCCAGGTCGGCACCGAGCACCCACTGGGTGTTGTCGTCCTGGCTCACCCACGTGGTGTATGCCCGTCGGCCGTCCTGGGCGGTCAGCGCGGTGGCGAGGCGGTCCGTGCCGAGCTTGACCGTGCCGACCACCGGAATGCCCGCGGGGGTGGACGCGGACGGGGTGGAGGCCGGGCGGGACGCGCGCGGATGGGGGTCGCGCAGGGCCACGCCGATGCCGGTCACCACCAGTACCACCGCGGCGGCCGCGGCCACCCCGGCCTGGGTCCAGGTTCGCTGCCGGCCGCGCCGCCTGGCATCGGTCGCGCCGGCCAGGGGGAGCGCGTCGGCGTTACGGCCCAGCGCATCGAAGAGGTCGTCGAGATCAGCGGGCACGGTCCGCTCCTTCCTTGACGTCGCCGGCCAGACCGAGTGCGGCGGCCAGGCCCGCGCGGCCACGGGACAGCCAGGACTTCACCGTTCCGGTGGAGGCGCCGGTCTCCACGGCGATCTCGGCCACCGACCGGTCCAGCAGGTAGTGCAGGGCGAGCGCCCGCCGATGCGCGGCCGGGAGCGTGCGCATGGCGGTGACCAGCAGGACCACGTCCTCCGACGGGGGATCCACCGGCCCGGGTCTTTCCAGGACCCGCGATCGGCGTACGCCGAGCCGCCGCCATCGGTCGGTGGCCAGGCGGTTCACCACCAGCCGCAGCCAGGCCTCCGGTTCCTCGTAGTCGGCCAGGCGTCGCCAGCGCTGCCAGGCGCGCGCGTACGCCTCCTGCACGAGGTCCTGCGCCTCACCCGGATCCCCGGTCAACCCGTACGCGTAGCGCAGCAGGCGCCGGGAGGTGTCCCGGTAGAACGCGTCGAAGTCCATCCGTCACCGCCCTTTCCCGAATTGACACGGGCTGCCCACCCGGGAGGTTGCGCGCACGGCGCGACTAGGATGCACCCTCATGGCTCGTGTGCTCACACCCCGTGCGGAAGACTTCCCCCGCTGGTACCAGGACCTGATCGCCAAGGCGCAGCTGGCCGACAACGGGCCGGTGCGCGGCACCATGGTGATCCGGCCGGTCGGCTACGCGATCTGGGAGCGCATGCAGGCCGACATGGACGCGCGCATCAAGGAAGCCGGCGTGCAGAACGCGTACTTCCCGCTCTTCATCCCGGAGAGCTACCTGCGCCGCGAGGCCGACCACGTCGAGGGCTTCTCGCCCGAGCTGGCCGTGGTCACCCACGCCGGCGGCAAGGAGCTCGCCGAGCCGCTGGTGGTGCGCCCCACCAGCGAGACGGTGATCGGCGAGTTCATGGCCAAGTGGGTCGACTCCTACCGCGACCTGCCGCTGCTGCTCAACCAGTGGGCCAACGTAGTGCGCTGGGAGCTGCGCCCGCGCACCTTCCTGCGCACCACCGAGTTCCTCTGGCAGGAGGGGCACACCGCGCACGCCACCGAGGCCGACGCCCGCGAGCACGCCCGGGACATCCACAAGAACGTCTACGAGGCGTTCATCACCGAGATGCTGGCCATCCCGGTGGTGCCCGGCCGCAAGACCAAGGGCGAGCGGTTCGCCGGTGCCACCAACACGATGACCGTCGAGGCCATGATGGGTGACACCAAGGCGCTGCAGATGGGCACGTCGCACGAGCTGGGGCAGAACTTCGCGAAGGCGTTCGACATCACCTACTCGTCCGCCGAGCGGACGGTCGAGCACGCCTGGACCACCTCGTGGGGCACGTCGACCCGGATGGTCGGCGGGCTGATCATGGTGCACGGCGACGACAACGGCCTGCGGCTGCCGCCGCGGCTCGCGCCGATCCAGGTGCAGGTCATGGTGGTGAAGGCCGGCGAGGGCGTGGCCGAGGCCGCAGCAAAGCTGCGGGACGATCTCAAAGCCGCGGGTGTACGGGTGAAGCTCGACGACCGTGCCGACATCCCGTTCGGCCGCCGCGCCGTGGACGCCGAACTGCAGGGCATCCCGATCCGCGTCGAGGTCGGTCCCCGTGACCTGGCCACCGGCAACGTGACGGTGGCCCGCCGCATCGACGGCACCAAGTCGCCGATCCCGCTGGGCGACGTCGTGGGCGCGGTCACGACCGGGCTCAAGGCCGACCAGCAGCGGCTCTACGACAGCGCGCTGGCTTTCCGCGAGGAGAACACGGTCGACGTCAAGACGCTGGGCGAGGGCATCGAGGCCGCGCAGACCGGCTGGGCGCGGGTGCCGTGGTCGGCGGTCGGCGAGCAGGGTGAGAAAGAGGCGAACGGCAAGGCCGTCACGGTCCGCTGCCTCACCCGTGACGACGGCACGATGCCCGATTCCGACGACGAGCCGAACCTGATCGCGATCCTGGCCCGTTCCTACTGACGTGACGTTCGATCATGGCCGGCTGATTCTGCATCGGGACACCCACCTGGGACGGATCGCCTTCGTGCATCCGGCCCGGGTGGTCTCCGACGACGAGCGCGGTCTGCTCGTCTGGCTGGCCCGGGGCTCGACCATCGCGATCGAGCGGTCCGCGGACGGCCGGGGCCCGCGCGACATGCCGTTCACCGAATGGGTGACGCAGCGGTACGAGTTGCGGCTCGCCAGCTGGCAGGGGCCGGGCGTGCTGCGCTTCTTCCCGGCCGGCGCCGATCACTCGGTCTGGCTCTTCCGCACCGACGAGGGTGTCTTCAAGAACTACTACGTCAACCTCGAGGAGTCCGCGGTCCGCTGGGACGACGGCGAGGTGGCCGGCATCGACGTGATCGACCAGGACCTCGACATCGTCGCCACCCCGGACCGGGCCTGGCAGTGGAAGGACGAGGACGAGTTCGCCGAGCGACTGGCCTTGTCACAGCACTACTGGGTCCCCGACGAGGCGGCGGTCTGGGCCGAAGGCCGACGAGTGATCAAGATGATCGAGGCGGCCGAGTTCCCTTTCGACGGCACCTGGATCGACTTCCAGCCGGACCCGGCCTGGTCGCCCCCGCTGGAACTGCCCGCGGGCTGGGATCGGCCGGTCGAGGCTCGGTTTTGATCTTCACCACGCACGCAGAATGAAGGGCCAGGGCCAGCTCTGCTGGGCCCCGGCCCGGCCTCGGCGGGAGCGACGGTCAGCACCATGCAACCAGGCACGACATCCAGAATTTGATCTTGATCGTATCGCTGAAAATGGGCCCGGTTGGGATCCGCGGCGGGCCGTCTGGCAGAATGGACGAGCTTGGCACGCGTGAGGCGCCCTCTAACTCTGAGCGCGTTGCCATCCCCGAGGCTCGGTCCCGCATCCCCACGCGGGTCCTGACCTCAAAACCTCACGCAGTCATCAGGAGCGAAATACCGTGGCCGTTAAGATCCGGCTCCTGCGGATGGGCAAGATCCGCAACCCGCAGTACCGCATCGTCATCGCCGACTCGCGCACCAAGCGCGACGGCCGTGCCATCGAGTACGTCGGCATTTACCAGCCGAAGGAGAACCCTTCGCTGATCCAGGTGAAGTCGGAGCGCGTGCAGTACTGGCTCTCCGTCGGCGCGCAGCCGAGCGAGGCCGTGCAGCGCATCCTGGAGAAGACGGGCGACTGGCAGCAGTTCAAGGGTCTTCCCGCGCCGCCGCCGCTGCTCGTGGCGGAGCCGAAGAAGAGCCGCACCGAGGTGTACGAGGCTGAGTCGAAGGCCGCCGCCGGCGTTGCCGACACGAAGCCCGCCACCCCGAAGAAGTCGGCCAAGACTGAGCCGAAGACGGAGAAGGTCGCCGCTGCTCCGGAGGCCGCCGCGGCCAAGCCGGCGCAGACCGAGGCTGTCGACCCGGCCGAGCCGAACCGCGAGGCTGTTGCCGAGACCGCAGAGGACCCCGCCGGTGCCGGCGCCGACAAGAACTGACGGGGCGCTCCGGCCGGCGCTGGAGCACCTCGTCAAGGGCATCGTCGACAACCCGGACGACGTCCGGGTCCGGCTGGTCGACTCGCGCCGCGGCAAGCGGCTCGAGGTGCGCGTGCACCCCGAGGACCTGGGAACGGTCATCGGGCGTGGCGGGCGTACGGCCAAGGCCCTGCGACAGGTCATCGGGTCGATCGGTGGGCGCGGCATCCGCGTCGACATCGTCGACGCCTACTGACCGATGTTGCTCGTCGTCGGTCAGATCGGTAAGCCGCACGGGGTCCGGGGCGAGGTCTCGGTAGCCGTGCGCACGGACGAGCCCGAGGAGCGTTTCGTCGCCGGTTCGGTGTTCGCCACGGAGGTCCCCCGGGACCGCCGGGTGAGCGCCGGGCCGGCGGCGGCCCCCGGGATCGCTTATCAGGTGCCGCCGTCGCTCGTGATCGAGTCGGTGCGGTGGCATCAGGGGCGTGGGATCGTCCAGTTCGAGGGCGTCCACGACCGAAATATCGCCGAGGCCCTCCGGGGCGTGCTGTTGCAGGTCGACAGCTCGACGGTGAAGCCGCCGTCGGATCCCGACGAGTTCAACGACCACCAGCTGATCGGGCTCCGGGTGGTTTCCGTCGCCGGCGATGACCTCGGTGTCGTTGCCCGGATCGACCACGCACCCGCCTCCGACTTGATTGTTCTGGACAAATCGGGCGGCGGTACGGCGTTGATTCCGTTCGTCAGCCAGATGGTGCCGACCGTGGACGTGGCCGGCGGCAAGATCGTGGTTGATCTGCCCGAGGGGTTGCTGGACCTCTGAGCATGCGCGTCGACGTCATCACCATTTTTCCGGATTACTTCGGGCCGCTGTCGTTGTCGCTGATCGGCAAGGCCCGGGGTTCCGGCCTGCTCGATCTCGAGGTGCACGACCTGCGCACCTGGACCTCCGACGTGCATCGAACCGTGGACGACACCCCGTACGGGGGCGGACCGGGCATGGTGATGCGGCCGGAGCCGTGGGGGCAGGCGCTGGATGCCGTCGGGCCGGGCACCCTGATCGTGCCCTCGCCGGTCGGCAAGCCCTTCACTCAGGCGGACGCCCAGGCGCTGGCCTCGCTGGATCATCTGATCTTCGCCTGCGGGCGGTACGAGGGGATCGATCAGCGGGTCATCGACGACGCGGCCGCCCGGATGCCGGTGCTCGAGGTCTCGCTCGGCGACTACGTTCTCTTCGGCGGCGAGGTCGCGGTCATCGTGATCATGGAGGCCATCACCCGGCTGCTGCCGGGGGTGCTCGGCAACGCCGACTCGCTGACCGAGGAGTCGCACGCGGCCGGCCTGCTGGAGGCGCCCGTCTACACGAAGCCCGCCTCCTGGCGCGACCGCGATGTCCCGGACGTCCTGCGCTCCGGCGATCACGGGCGGATCGCGCGCTGGCGGCGGGATCAGTCGCTGCTGCGGACCGCGGCCCGGCGACCGGACATGATGGCCGCGTACCCGCCCTCGTCCCTCGACAAAGCGGACCGGAAGACCCTCGACGAGGGCGGATTTCGGATCACGCCTCCCTCTGTGGCAGAGTAGGGAGGTTGCCGTTTTCAGTTCGCGCCGCGAAGTGAAAACGAGGATCTCCCGACGTCTGGGAGATCAGAATTACCCACCTCGCGCATCGAACACCCGATGCGCTTTGAGCACGACGAGGATGCAGCGATGAACACGCTGGACGAACTCGACGCCCAGTCGCAGCGCACCGACCTTCCCGACTTCCGTGCCGGTGACACCCTCAAGGTGCACGCCCGGGTCGTCGAGGGCAACCGTTCCCGCGTCCAGGTCTTCCAGGGCGTGGTTATCGCCCGCCAGGGAGCCGGCCTCCGGGAGACCTTCAAGGTCCGGAAGATCAGCTTCGGCGTCGGTGTCGAGCGGACCTACCCGATCAACAGCCCGGCGATCGACCGGATCGAGGTCGTGTCCCGCGGTGACGTGCGGCGCGCCAAGCTCTACTACCTTCGTGAGCTCCGTGGCAAGAAGGCCAAGATCAAGGAGCTTCGCGAGAAGCAGACCGTCTGATCCTCATCGATCCGGCCAACGGCGAACTACGCTTGCGCCAGTGTCGGATGGGATCAATGTGAACCCTTCCAGCACTACCGCCCGTAAGACCTCGCGAGGGGATACTCGGGCGGTAGTGCTGTATCCGGGGCGGTTCGGCCGGTCGGCGGCGGGAGATGCGAAGCGTGGAACCGATGCAGGGCTATCGGCCGTCAGCACGACGACGGTCGATGTTACGGCGCAAAGAGATGCCTCTCTGGCAGGAGCTTCCGCTTCTGCTGGTGGTGGCGTTCTGTCTGGCCGTACTCATTCGCACGTTCCTGGTGCAGGCCTTCTACATCCCCAGCGGCTCGATGGAGCACACGCTGGAGGTCAAGGACCGGGTGCTGGTCAACAAGGTCATCTACGACATGCGCGACCCGGTGCGCGGCGAGATCGTGGTCTTCCGCGGCACCGACAACTGGGCGCCCGAGGTGACCGAGCCGGTCAGCAACAGCTTCGCGGCCAAGCTCGGCCGCACGATCGGCGACCTCGTGGGGGTCAGCCGCCCGGGTGAACGCGACTTCATCAAACGAGTGATCGGCCTCCCGGGTGACAAGGTCGCCTGTTGCGACGCGCAGGGCCGGATCACCGTCAACGGCGTGGGCATGGACGAGTCGTACATCTCCGAGGGCTTCAACTCCGACATCAACCAGCCGCCCAACCCGACGCAGTGCACCAGCCGCAGATTCGCGGAGGTCACCATCCCCGCGGGTGAGATGTTCGTCATGGGCGACCACCG
Organism: Paractinoplanes toevensis; assembly: GCF_018332695.1. Lineage (GTDB taxonomy): Bacteria > Actinomycetota > Actinomycetes > Mycobacteriales > Micromonosporaceae > Actinoplanes > Actinoplanes toevensis. The sequence continues at coordinate 174,071 of NZ_BOQN01000015.1, read as the reverse complement.
GGCGGTCTCCCAGGACGCCCGCTGCCAGGGCCCGGTGCCGATCAAGAACGTGATCGGCCGGGCATTCGTCATCGTCTGGCCGAGCAGCCGGTTCACCAGCCTGTCCGTACCGGACATCTGGAAGACGTACGCCGCGGACCATCCGACCGCCGCCGCCGAGTTGGGCCCGGTTCCGGTCCGCCGGGACGATCCGGCCACCGACGCACTGATCCTCCCGTTTCTGTTAACTGCGGGGTTATCCGCGCGTTCCGGACTGCCGTTCGCGACACGGCGTCGTAGGCTCCGTTCGTGATTGACGAGCAGACCGAAAAGCGCCGTGGTTCCTTCTGGCGCGAGCTTCCCATCCTGCTGGGTGTGGCGATCCTCGTCGCCGTCCTCGTGCGCGCATTCGTCCTGCAGACGTTCTACATCCCGAGTCCGTCGATGGAGCACACGCTCAACGTGCTGGACCGGGTGCTCGTCAACAAGCTCGTCTACGACTTCCGGGACCCTCGGCGCGGCGAGATCATCGTCTTCAAGGCGCCCTCCGACTGGCAGTCCGGCGCCGAGGGCGAAGACTTCATCAAGCGCATCATCGGTACGCCCGGCGACCACATCATGTGCTGCGACTCCCAGGAGCGCCTGGTGATCAACGGCAAGTCCCTGGACGAGCCGTACATCTTCAAGGACGCCGACGGCAATCAGGACCCGGCCGCCGACCGCAAGTTCGACATCACCGTGCCGGCCAAGCGGCTCTGGGTGATGGGTGACCACCGCTCGGCCTCCGGTGACTCCCTCGAGCACTACGAGGAAACCAATGACGTCGAGGAGGCGACGATCACCGAGGACTCGGTGGTCGGCCGCGCTTTCACAGTGTTCTGGCCGGTCAAGCGGGCCACCTGGCTGTCCGTGCCGAAGGGCTTCGACGACATTCCGGACGCCAAGTAACACCCGATCGAAAGATCCATCACGGGCGCAATAGGCTTGAGCGCGTGACTGTGCTCGACCGCCGCGCCGCCCGCGTGCTTCTCGTGGATGCCGCGGGCCGCACGTTGCTGCTGCACGGCGGCGACCCGGCCCGCCCCGGCCGGCGCTGGTGGTTCACCCCCGGCGGCGGCCTCGACGCCGGGGAGTCGCCCGCCGAGGGTGCCGCCCGCGAGCTGTTCGAGGAGACCGGCCTGCGGGTCGACCCGGCCGAGCTGGGCGAGCCGGTGTGGCGCGAGGTCGCCGAGTTCAGCTACCGCGAGCGGCAATACCGGCAGGACCAGGATTTCTTTCTGCTCCGGGTGAGTTCGTGGCAGGTCGACACGGCCGGCATGGACGACGAGGAGCAGCAGACCATCACCGAGCATCGGTGGTGGTCGGCCCCCGAGATCGAGGCCAGTGACGAGCAGATCTTCCCCTCGTCGCTGGCCGGCCTCCTCCGTGCGGCCGGTGAGCGCTGATGCTGGCACCCCCGCGCACCGTCGTCCGCCGCGAAGGCGGCCTCTACGCCCTTGAGCGGGCGCTGCAGCGCCGTGGCTTCCGGTTCGTGGCCGGAGCCGACGAAGCGGGTCGTGGCGCCTGTGCGGGCCCGCTGGTGGCCGGGGCGGCCATCCTGCCCGAGGGCAAGCGCGGCGAGGTCCCCGGGCTGGCCGACTCCAAGCTGCTGACCCCGGCCGCGCGCGAACGCGTCTACGAGGAGGTCGTGTCCCGGGCGCTCGCCTGGTCCGTCATGATCATCCCGGCGACCGAGGTCGACGCGCGCGGCCTGCACGTCTGCAACCTCGCGGCGATGCGCCGCGCGCTCGCGTCGCTCGACACCTCCCCGGAGTACGTGTTGACCGACGGTTTCCCGGTCGACGGCCTGGGTGTGCCCGGCCTGGCCGTGTGGAAGGGTGACCGGGTCGCCGCCTGCGTGGCTGCCGCCAGCGTGCTTGCCAAGGTCACCCGAGACCGGATCATGGTGGAGATGGACGACCGCTTCCCCGACTACGGCTTCGCCGTGCATAAGGGATACATCACCGAGGAACACAGCGCCGCGCTGCTGCGCCACGGCCCGTGCGCGGAGCACCGCTTCTCGTACGTGAACGTGGCCACCGCCTCCGGCCGGGTGAACCGGCCGCCCCGGGCCCGGCGCCCGGTGGCGGCCTTTGACGGGCAGCAGACGCTGCTGTTTGATGCATCATCGGCTGAGCAGCCGGTGCTTCCGGACGCTGCTGAGGGTACCGTCGGCGTGGCGTCGGGCGACCAGCCTCAGCCGTCGCCGATGGTGGGGGAAGATGAGGCCATGGAGGGCGAGAAGCGATGAGCGCAGAGGATCTCGAGAAGTACGAGACCGAGATGGAGCTGCAGCTCTACCGGGAGTACCGCGACATCGTCCGCCAGTTCTCCTACGTGGTGGAGACGGAGCGCCGGTTCTACCTGGCCAACCAGGTCGACCTGCACGTGCGCAACTCCGACGGCGAGGTGTATTTCGAGGTCGAGATGCACGACGCCTGGGTGTGGGACATGTATCGGCCGGCTCGGTTCGTCAAGAACGTGCGGGTGATGACGTTCAAGGACGTGAACGTGGAGGAGCTGGAGAAGCCCGACATCTCGCTGCCCGACGAGCCAGGGTTCGGCAGCTAGCGGGAGTTATCCACAGTTAGCCGCTGTCCACAGGGCCGGCGGCCGCCGGCCTGACATTCCGACAGGGTGATGGCCATGCCACTCACCCTGCTCCTCAGCATCCTCCTAGCCCTACCGGTGCCCCACTTCGGCTGGCCGGTCGACTCGGCGCGGGTCGTGCGGCGGTTCGATCCGCCGCCGCAGCGCTGGCTCCCTGGCCACCGCGGGGTCGACCTGTCGGCGCCGCCGGGCGCCGTGGTGCGGGCTGCCGGCGCCGGGACGGTGGTCTTCGTCGGCACGGTCGCCGGAAACGGGGTGGTGAGCGTGTCCCACGCCGGCGGGCTGCGCACCACCTATCAGCCGGTGCTGGCCCGGGTCACCCGCGGCGATCACGTCGCCGCCGGCGACGAACTGGGCCTCCTTGCGGCCGGGCACCCCGGCTGCCCCACGCCGGCCTGTCTGCACTGGGGTCTGCGGCGCGGCGACGTCTACCTGGACCCGCTGGCGCTGCTCGGCCTCGGCCGCGTCCGCCTATTGCCCGTCGAGCGGCGGGGTCAGCGCTGATAGCTCGCCAGCAGCTGGGGGAGGCGCTCGGCCAGCCGGTCGTATTCGTCCGGGCGGTTGTAGACCTGGGCGCTCAACCGGAGCAGGCCGCGGCCGCCCCACGCGTTCACCGCCGTCTCGGTGGCCAGCTTGTCGGAGATGAGCAGGCGCAGCGCGATCGCCTCCGGCGGCGTCGACGCCAACCCGGCCGGCAGCGGGATCACCCGCATGGCGACCTCCGGGTCGGCCGGCCGCGGCAGATCGGCCGGCGCCACCCCGAGGGCGGCACCCACCACCCGCTGGCCGTAATCGACCAGCGCCGCGTTGTGCGCCCGCACCGCCTCCCAGCCGAGGGTGCGCAGCGTGAACAGCCCGGCCGGCGCGGCCAGCCAGGGGGTGTAATCGACCGTGCCGTGATATTCCACCGAGAGGGGGAAGCCCTGCTCCTGCTCCCACGACACGATCAGCGGCTCGATCCGGCGCCGCCAGGCCGGGGCAACCGCGAGCAGGGCCGTGCCACGCGGCGCGAACGCCCACTTGTGCAGGTTGCCCACCCAGAAATCGGCGTCGATCGCGGACACGTCCACCGGCAGCATCCCCGGCACGTGCGCGGCGTCGATCAGCACCGGGATCTCGTGCTCACGGGCGGCGGCGGCGATCTCGCGTACCGGAAAGAGGGCGGCCGTCGCCGACGCGATCTGATCGATGATCAGCAGCTTGGTCTTTCCCGGCCGCAAGGCCGCCCGCACCCGGCCGATCACCTCGCCGGCCGACGCCGACAGCGGCAGCGCGACCGTCCGCGCCGTGGCACCGGCCCGCCGGCACTGACGGCGCGCCGCCAGCGCCACGGAGCCATAACCATGATCGGTGAGCAGCACCTCGTCGGCCGACTCCAGCCGCACCGACTGCAACACCGTGGAGACCGCGGCGGTCGTGTTCGGCATCAGGGCACTGCCGTCCGGGTCGGCACCGAGAAACGCCGCGACGTGCCGTCGGGTATGGACGACCCGGTCGAGCATGCCCTGCGTGTAGAACTTGTGCGGATTGGCCTCGATCTCGTCGCGCAGGCGCTGCTGAGCGCGCTGCACGCCGATCGGCACCGCGCCGAACGAGCCGTGGTTGAGATAGGACACGGCCGGGTCCAGCGAGAACAGGAGCCGGGCACCAGGCAGGGGGGCGGGCGGATCTCCGGCGCTCACGCCTCGATCGTACGGGGTCACGCGCGGGGGTGGGCCTGTTTGAAGGCCGCCCGGAGCCGCTCGGTGGAGACATGCGTGTAGATCTGAGTGCTCGACAGCGACGCGTGCCCCAGCAGATCCTGCACCGCGCGCAGATCGGCACCACCGTCCAGCAGATGCGTGGCGGCCGAGTGCCGCAGGTCGTGCGGGCTGGTGTGCGGCAGGCCGGCCCGCTGCGCGGCAGCCTGCACGATCCGGCGCACCACGGTCTGCTGCAGCCGGCCGCCCCGAACCCCCACGAACAGTGCGTCCCCGCTGTCGCCGCTCTCCAGCGCCGGCCGCCCATGGCGCAGCCAGTCGTCCAGCGCCCGCTGCGCCGGCACCCCATACGGCACGGCCCGCTCCTTGGCGCCCTTGCCGAAGACCCGCACCACCCGCCGGGCGTCATCCACGTCGGCACGATCGAGGCCGCAGAGCTCGCTGACCCGCACGCCGGTGGCGTAGAGAAGTTCAAGAACGGCCCGATCCCGTACGCCCTCCGGGTCCTGCCTCTCATCCTGCTCGACAAGACTCGCCGCCTGGTCGGCGCGCAGCACGTTGGGCAGGTCACGGTGAGCCCGCGGACTGGCGAGCGAGGCACCCGAGTCGTTCGCCATCAACCCACTGCGATGCGCCCACCCCGTGAAAGCCCGGGCCGCCGCGGCCCGCCGGGCCTGCGACGTGCGCGCGGCCCCCTGCCGCATCCGCGCGGCCAGCCAACCGCGCAACAGCGCGATATCGAGATCATCCGGCGAGGTGCGGCCGCTCACGGCGGCATGGTGCAGGAGGGAGACAACATCACCGAGGTACGCCCGGACGGTGTGCGCCGACCTGTTCTCCACCCGCGCCAGATGACGCCCGAACTCGTCCACCGCTTCGCGGAGACCGACCGGCAGCTCTTCGTGCATCGCGCGCGTATCCATCGCCTCCGACCGTTATCGCCGCCGCCCGCCACGTCAAGGGGGCTTGCCGGTCACTTCTAAACTGCGCTCACCATGGCAACGACCCGAGCGCTGGCCGCGCTGACGCTCTGCGCCGCACTGTCCGGCTGCGACCCGGGCGGCGGCGCCGCATCCCCCACGCCGTCCGCACATGCCGGCTTCGGCGGCCCCACCGCCGCTGCCGCGACGACCGACGTCGACGAGGCGATGTTCCGGACCCCGTCGAAGAACATCTTCTGCGCGCTGACCCGTTCCGCTGTTCGCTGCGACATCGCCCAGAACAAATGGAACGTACCCAGCAAACCGGCCGACTGCGAGCTGGACTGGGGCAACGGCGCCTACATCGAGGCCGGAAAGGCCGCCTTCACCTGCACCGGCGACACGTTGCTGGGTTCAGCAACCGAAACCTTGGAGTACGGCCGGTCACTTCGCTCCGGCGACGTCCTGTGCACCAGCGAAAGCAGCGGCCTGACCTGCAAGGACGAGAAGAGCGGCCGCGGCTTCACAATGTCGGTGGCCCGCTACAGCTTCTTCTGACCCGCTCGCGCGCTCCGCCCGCTCGTCCATTCGCACGGCCCCGGCCGGCGTGATCGTTCTGGTCGGTGCGCGGGCCTGGTCGGCGTGATCGTTCTGGTCGGTGCGCGGGCCTGGCCGGTGTCGGAGTTCGCCGGTTGCGAGCTTTCACCGGCGCGGTCATTCGTCGGCTGTGCGCCTCCGCGCACCTGGCCGGTGGCCGCGGGTTCTTGTCGTACCCCCGCCCTAAAGTCGGCCCATGACCACCACCGCGATCGATGTCGCCACCGAGCGCCGTGACGGCCGCGGGCGTGTCCTTCGGCGGGTGGCCGGGCAACGACTATGGGCGGGTGAGTTGCACCCGGTCGGCCGGGTGGACGGTCTCGGTGCCGTCGGTGGCCGTCACGACCAGCACCGGGACGCCCTCGCCCAGCCGATATTTCCGCCGCTCGGCATCGGTGGGCATGCGGGCGATGGCCCGATCCCCGCGAGCAAGCGGCACAAGCTGCGTCGGCTCCGGCACTCGCACGAATGTCCCTCGTGGCCGGTCCACCGTGACGATGCCCTCGGTGCGAAGCTGACCGATCGCCTGCCGCACAGTGGTGCGGCTGATGCCGTATTCCTGCGCCAGGCGCAACTCGCTGGGAAGCGGCTCCCCAGGCCCCAACTCCCCCGACTCGATCTGGTTCCGGAGCAGGTCAGCCAGCTGACGGAACACCGCCCGGTCCGCGGAAGGATCGATCATGTCGGTCACTTTACGTGGCCACGATGCTCCATCGTGTTGTACGTATGAGGCCATGTAGGTATGATACAACCGCCGCACTGAGAAGGCTCCGACTCGATCAGGCGGCAGGGCGGGCGGCGGTTGCCGATCGCTCGTAGGGTCGCCGTCGCGCCTGGTGCGCGGTCCGGCCGTCGCCCGTTCCACCGCAGTGGGAGACCTGCGGTGACCGGCTCGAAGGGCGAAAGCTTCCCGAGCGCGGAGACCAAGAACCTTGCCCCCGGCAGTGCACACAAGGCAGACGTGTGTCCACTGTGCTTGGCCAGCGAAGGAGACTGCCGAATGCCGACCCTGAAGGTCACCCACACCCAAAAGTCACGCGACCATCCATTAAGGACGAATAGCTGAGTGCTACGCACCGTGACGCCGGCCGCCCACCGCCTACGCGAATGCAGAGGCGCGTGGGCGAGCCCGGCAACCAGCTGCCCACCGCCAGAGCAGGCCGCAGATCCCCAACAGGGCAACGGCGACGTCGGTGAAGGCGTGTCCATCGGCAAGCTGCGGCATCAGCAGGTTGCGGCATAGGTACTTGCGCAAAGGGGTCCCGTTGTTGCAAGCGCTTCGCCCCGCACGACCCGACGCCTAGCAGCCGGCGCTTGACGTTGCCGTTCTCGGCGACATCGGCGCCGGGAACACCATCAGGGCATGACCAAATTGGTGTATCGCCCCGTTGCCTGCGTGTTCAGCGCTTGACGTATGTCGTCCCGGTGTGACCGACGCAGGGCGACGCGATTGCTGGCGACGCCGATGCTTGACGGGATCGCGTCCGGGCGTTGCTGTGAGCGACCCGCGGCGCCGTGCAGCACGAGCCCGTGTGCTGGTGTGCCCAAGTAACCCGTGCCGTCCTGCTGCGCCCTGCTGCGCCCTGCTGCGGCCTGCTGCGGCCTGCTGCGCCTGGTCGCCTGGTCGCCTGTGTGCCTGTGTGCCTGATGACGGGCGAGCTGCGTCAGGCGTGGCGGGCCCAGGAGAGGAAGCGCTCGTAGAGATTTGGCGGGGCGGGTTCGCCGCGGGAGGTCATGTCGCCCAGGGCCTCATACATCTGGGCTGACAGGTAGATGGTCAGGACCGACGGAAATTGGCGGAACTCGACCAGCAGATTGGCCTTCGCGTTGGCGCACGGCCACGGCTGCTGACACGAGCGGCAATCCCAGTCAGGACGATCACGCAGGTGTTCGCCCCTTTTAACCATCGTCGTCATCGGTGTTCCCCAATCGCCCGCCGGCCTCGGCTGCGGTGAAGTCGTCGATCTAGTTGTTTGCTCACGGGCCCCGGGGCGATTCGCGGCTCGGCGGTCTACGGGGCGGTTTCGGCAGGACGGTTCGGCTCTTGGTGAGTGGTAGACCACTCGGCTCGGCCGCGCGGCCGCCCGGCCGTTGACCACCCGGCTGTCGGGCCGCCCGGCCCACCCGACCATCCGGCTGTCGGGCCGCCCGGCCTTGACCACCCGACCACCCGACCACCCGGCCGCCGGGCCGCCGGGCTGGTGGGCCGTCGGGCCGTCGGGCTGGTGGGTTCGCCGCTCCGAGTTGCTTGTGGTTCTGCGTTACTCCCCTGAGGCGGTGAGCGACTTTGGGCGGCCGGGTGTGCCCCGCTAGCGCGACTGGCTCGCCTCAGTCGAATGCGCTAGCGGGGCACGTCTGGTCCGGTGGGCCGCCCAGCTTGGCGTGGTTTGGGTCTGGCGGTTCGCCTTGCTTGGTGCGGCCTCCGGTCCGCCTTGCTTGGCGGTCCCTCGGCCCGACGATCCGCATCGCCTGCGGTTCATCGGGTTTGGTGGTCCGCCTCGCCTGCGGCCCGCTGGAGCTGAGGGTCGGCTCGGCTGAGGGCCGACTGGGGATGGCGGTCCCCAGCGTTGGTGGCCCTCCTCGCTTACCTGCGGTGGGCCGGGTTGGTCGCCCGCGCCTCGGTCGCCGGTTTGCCGAGTATGTGAGTTCTGAGTAGTTGGGTCGTTGCCGTTCCAGCTCTGTGCTGAGTGGTTATCGCCGGAGGGTGGCGATCACGCTGGGCCCCGTCCGCATCGGTTCGCGACCCCCGCGTACCGAGTCGGCCGGCGTGGTCGCCGGGGTTGTTCTGGGGTGGCGGTGGCGTCGCTGGCCTTGGTGCCGAATCGGTCGGCGACGTCACCCGCTTTTGTGCTGGCTGGGGTAGGTCGGGGATTTGTTTCCGGGGCGGCCCCGGTCCGGGCGCCGGGGCTGGGGCCTGAACTGGGGCCGCCCCTCGCGCCTTGCCGGCCGGCAGGGACGGCAGAGGCGCTGGGAAGTGATGTCGGGGGGACGGGGCTTGGTCGGCCGAGGCTGGGTGGGGTGGGACTGTGGGGGATTCGGGGGACGGGGGCATCTCGCCGGGGAAGGTCCTCATGGCGGCGAAGCCGCAGTAGACCGGGAACGGGATGGTCGCCAAGTACTCGCTGTAGGTGGGTAGCTGACGTCTGATGTGGATGGGGGCCGGGGGAGCCGGCGGGAACGGGCGGGGCTTTGCGGGGAGTGCTCGATCTACGCAAGGCGAGGTCAGGCCGCAGCTGCAGCGGCGCCACAGGGTGTGCCAGTCGCGTCTGTGGAGGGGGGTCTGAGGGACCGGACGAGCGGTCCGGCGACGCCTAGTCATGGGGCCAGTATAGATGGCATACGACTAGCTGTCTCCTATCAACTTGATAACTGACTAATAGTCTCACGCCTACGGTCGATCATGTGGCAGTGAAACCGATCCGGCTTATGGGCGCGCACGAGATCCGCATCCGTTTGGGTGGGGTCAGCCGGCAGCGTGCGTACCAGATCACCAGTCGGGCTGACTTCCCCAAACCGCTCGCCGACCTGGCGCAGGGCAAGGTGTGGTTGGCCGACGACGTCGAGGCGTGGATGAAAGTCCATCGCCGCGACCTGGACGACTCCGAGGACTGACCTCGGACCCGTCCGAACTGTGCGGGCGGCGCCCGGGAGCCGAGCGGGCTCACCGGGCCGCCTCCCGTCCCGACGAGGCACCAGGCGAAGCGCCAGGCGAACCGCCAGGGGAAGCGCCAGGGGGCGAATCGCCAGAGGGCGAAGCCGGCCGGGGCAGGGCGAAGCCGTCGTCGCGGCGTTCCACGAGGCCGGACAGTTCCAGCAGGGACAGGCGGCGCAGCACCGTGCGCAGGGCCAGCCCGGCGCGGGTGGCCAACTCCTCCGGTCTGGCCGCTCCCTTCGGCGGGACGGCCTCCAGCACCAGGGCCGATTCCTCGTCGAGGGCGTCTCGGCGGTGCTCGGGACCGCGTGGTGCCTCCGCGTAGTACTCACCCATCCGGCCGACCGTCTCCAGCACCTGCGGCAAGCCGGTGACCAGCGTCGCGCCGGGATTGCCGCGGAGCAGCTCGTGGCAACCGACGGACATGGCCGACGTCACCGGGCCGGGCACGACCATGGCAGGCCGGCGGAGGGCCAGCACGCGGTTCATCGTCTGGATCGCGCCGCTGCGCGCGGCGGCCTCGACGACGACCGTGCCGGTGGTGGCGGCCGCGATCACCCGGTTGCGGATGAGGAACCGGTGCCTCAGCGGCTCGGCGCCCGGCGGCCATTCGCTGATCAGCAGGCCGGTCTCGGCGATCCGCTCGAACATGGCCGCGTTGCCGGCGGGATAGGGGCGGTCGACCCCGCAGGCGAGTACGGCCACGGTGAGCCCGCCGGCCGCCAGCGCCGCCCGGTGGGCCGCGGCGTCGATGCCGAACGCACCGCCGGACACCACGGTCCACCCGCGCTCGGCGAGGCCGTAGGCGATGTCCCCGGTGACCTGCTTGCCGTAGCCGGTTGCCGCTCGTGCCCCGACCACCGCGACCGAACGCTCCAGCGCCGGGCCCAGCGGCCAGGACCCGCGGACCCAGATGCAGAGCGGCGGCCGTACGTTCACGTTGATCAGCCCGGGTGTGTCCAGCTCGAGGACGGCCAGCGAGTCGACCCGGCGCGGCCACTCGTCGTCGGCGGGCACCACGATCCGCGCACCGAGCTGGTCGGCTCGGTGCAGTGTTTCGGCGGCCATCCGGCCCGGATCGAAGTCGGTCGCCCGGGCCAGCACCGACGCCTGGAGCGCGCCGTCCGGGATCGCGCCGCGCATCAGCCGCTCGACGGTTTCCGGCGCCCCGTGGGTCTCCACCATCGACCAGACCGTCCGGTTGCCGGGCTCGGCCAGCCAGGTGAGGGCCACGCGGGCGGCGCGGTCGGCGTCGGTGCCCGGCGCGAGACGGCTACGCGGCGTACTCATGGGACTCTCCCATCCGTAACTGGATCGCCTCGGTGATCTCCTCCCGGCCCGGCCGATCGCGGCCGTCGAGGTCGGCGATCGTCCAGGCGAGGCGCAGCACCCGATCGAAGCCCCGGGCCGACAGCAAGCCTCGGTCCAGGGCCGCCCGCAGGTCGGCGGTGTCGGTCGCGGGCAGACTCCACGGCGGGCGGCGCAGCACCGGACCGGGCACGTCGGCGTTCACCTGCCACCCGTGCTCGCGCCAGCGGGTGTTCGCGGCCTTGCGCGCCCGGGCGACCCGGGATGCGACCTGGGCCGATGGTTCGGCCGGTGCGGTGGCCGCCATCAGTTGGGCGGCGTTCAGCGGATGCAGGGTGATCCGGATGTCGATCCGGTCGAGAAGTGGGCCGGACAGCTTGGCCCGGTATCGCCGCCGGACGACGGGCGGGCAGGTGCAGGCGTGATCGCCGGCGGGGGAGGCACAGGGGCACGGATTGGCGGCGACGACGAGCTGCACGCGGGCGGGGAACTCGGTCGTTCCGCGCGCTCGGCCGATCACCACCCGCCCGTCCTCCAGCGGCTGGCGAAGTGCCTGCAGGGTCGATCCGCGCATCTCGGCGACCTCGTCCAGGAAGAGCACGCCGCGGTGGGCGAGGGAGAGTGCCCCGGGCCGGGCCAGCCCGCTCCCGCCCCCGATCAGCGCGGCCATGCTGGCGGAATGGTGGGGCGCCTGGAACGGCGGGCGCCGGACCAGCCGGCCGTCCGGTGGCAGCACGCCGGCGATCGACTGGATCGCGGTGACCTCCAGCGCGGTGGCGTCGTCCAGCTCCGGCAGGATTGATGGCAGACGCTCGGCGAGCATGGTCTTCCCGGCGCCGGGCGCGCCGAACAGTGCCAGGTGGTGGCCGCCGGCCGCGGCGACCTCGAGGCCGTACCGGCCGAGTTCCTGGCCGGCCACGTCGGCCAGGTCGAGGCCGGGTGGGGGCGGTGACGCCGAGGACGGTGGCGGGTCGAGCAGCGGGCCGGTGCCGCGGACGTAGTCGACCAGCCGGCGGAGCGAGTCGATCGCGCGAACCGTCACGCCGGGCACCACGGTGGCCTCCCACGCGTTGGCCGCCGGCACGATGACCTGGGTCACGCCGGCCCGGACCGCGGCCGCCACCATCGGCAGGACGCCGCGCACCGGGCGGACCGCGCCGTCGAGCCCCAGCTCGCCCAGGACGACCACGCCGTCCAGGGACACCGAGGGCAGTTCGCCGGCGCCGGAGAGCAGGGCGGCGGCGATCGCGACGTCGAACGAGGTGCCCTGCTTGGGCAGTGCGGCCGGGAGCAGGTTGATGGTGATCCGGCGGTTGGGCCAGGTCTCACCCGAGTTGACGACGGCGGCGCGGACGCGGTCGCGGGCCTCGTTGAGGGCGGTGTCGGGCAGGCCGGTCAGCGTTACGACGGGGAGGCCGGGTGCGAGGTCGGCCTCGACCTCGACCAGGTGGCCGGCCACGCCGACCAGGCCGACGCAGAGGACGCGGGCGTAGCTCATCAGAAGGCCGAGCGGATGTGCGCGACCCGGGTGGCCCCGCGCGGCTGGGGGAGGACCTCGACCACGTCGAAGCGCACGTTGCGTGGATGGATGCCGGTCTCGGCGAGCCAGCGCCCGGCGAGCTCGCGCAGTTTGCGCACCTTCCGGTAGCCGACCGCTTCGGCGGGAGTGCCGAAGGCCGGGCCGCGCCTCGTCTTCACCTCGCAGAAGACGATGTCGTCGCCGTCCCGCAGGACGAGGTCGACCTCGCCCGCGGAGCAGCGCCAGTTCCGGTGGAGGATCACGAGTCCCTGGTCCTGCAGGTGCTGCGCGGCGACTCGTTCGCCGTAGGCGCCGACCGCCCGTCGTTCCGTCGTCATGGCGGTCAACGGTGGCCCGTTCGCTCCGCGGCCGCACGAGCGGTTGTGGACGGAGCGCAACTGTGGATAACCGCTGCGTAGCCAGGTCGATCTGTTATGGCGTCTCCGGTGGCGCACGTGACCGTCGTCACCTAGCGTGCGAGATCGTGGAAGGACACCGCTATGCCGAGGATGAGCCGGGCTGGTATCCGGGGCGGGGGCAGTACGCCCGCGCGACCGACCCTTACGACTCCGGCATCCACGAACGCCCGTCCGGCGCGTTCCGCCTGCCCGAGCAGCGCCCGGCCGTGACTCCGCCGCCGGCCAATCCCTACCCGGTGGCCGATCCGCTCGTCACGACCGGCAGCCACTCCCGTTCGGTGCGCGGCCCGGAATATCCGGCTGTGCGCCCGAAGGAGGAGGTCTATCAGGCTCGCCGTCCGGTTACGGCGTTCCTGGTGGCTTTCATGATGTTCGTCCTGTTGATTCCGGTGGTCCGGTTGTTGATCGACCAGACGTTCACCGGGGACCCGACGCCGCGCGGCATCGTCCCGGCCGTCCTCCTCACGCTGGGCTTCGCGCTCACCGGTGTCGGCTTGTTCGCTTTCGCCAAGGCCGGGGCGGTCGGCCGGGAGACCTGGCTGCGCCCTCCGGTGGCGTACCTCCCGGTGGGTTTGATCTTGCTGGTGGCCGCCGGAATGGCCGTGGCCTGAGGCACTCGGAGTAACGAAACGGCTTGGCGTATGCTTGGGCCCGGCGACCGCCCTGCGGCGGTCGACCTCGCGTGCCCTCTGCCGGTTCCGTAATCACGGGACGGCGGCGACGGCCCTCCCTGGTCTCGATCTTCTCGAGTCCGACTGTGGCCAGCGACCGGGCACCAGGGCGCACACCGCCGGTGAGCGTGACAACCAGGGTAAATAGGGAGCAATCACCCATGGCCGTCGTGACCATGCGTCAGCTGCTGGAAAGCGGTGTCCACTTCGGGCACCAGACCCGGCGCTGGAACCCGAAGATGAAGCGCTTCATCTTCACTGAGCGTAACGGCATCTACATCATCGACCTGCGCCAGACCCTCGACTACATCGAGAAGGCCTACGCGTACGTGCGGGACACCGTCGCCGAGGGTGGTCACATCCTCTTCGTCGGCACCAAGAAGCAGGCGCAGGAGGCCATCGCCGAGCAGGCGACCCGGGTCGGCCAGCCCTACGTGAACCACCGCTGGCTGGGCGGCATGCTCACCAACTTCCAGACGGTGTACAAGCGTCTGCAGCGCATGAAGGAGCTCGAGGCTCTGGGTGACCTGACCGGCACGGCTGCCGGTTACACCAAGAAGGAGACCCTCCAGCTCTTCCGCGAGAAGACCAAGCTCACGAAGACCCTCGGTGGTCTGCGGGACATGACCAAGACGCCGTCGGCGATCTGGGTCGTGGACACCAAGAAGGAGCACATCGCCGTCGACGAGGCCCGCAAGCTGGGCATCCCGGTCATCGCGGTGCTCGACACCAACTGTGACCCGGACGAGGTCGACTTCCCGATCCCGGGCAACGACGACGCGATCCGCTCCGCCGAGCTGCTCACCCGGGTCATCGCGACCGCCGTGGCGGACGGCCTCATCGCCCGCTCCGGCCGCAACCGGGGCAGCAACGCCGACGAGAAGCCCGAGCCGGGCACCGTCGCCGCCGGCGAGCCGCTGCCCGAGTGGGAGCGCGACCTGTACGAGGGCGCCGAGAAGAAGGCCGCCGACGTCGAGCCGGCCGCTGTCGCCGCTGAGGCCGCCCCGGTCACGGTCGAGACCGCTGAGGCCACCCCGGTCGTCGACGAGGTCGTGTCGGGCGCTCCTGAGCTCCCCGCGCCCGTCGCCGCCGAGTAAGAACGCCGCCAGACACGACATCGAGAGAGAGTCATGGCTAACTACACCGCCGCGGATGTCAAGAAGCTCCGCGATCTGACCGGTGCCGGCATGATGGACTGCAAGAAGGCGCTCGAGGAGTCCGAGGGCGACTTCGACAAGGCCGTCGAGTTCCTGCGCATCAAGGGTGCGAAGGACGTCGGCAAGCGGGCCGGCCGCACCGCGGCCAACGGCATCGTGAGCCACTTCGAGAAGGCGCTGCTCGAGCTCAACTGCGAGACCGACTTCGTCGCCAAGACCGCCGACTTCGTCGCTCTCGGCCAGCAGCTCGTCGAGCTCGGTGCGAAGAACAACGTGGCCGACGCGGCCGCGCTGTCGGTGGCCACGCTGCCCGACGGCAAGTCGGTGGCCGACACGATCCAGGACTACTCGGCCAAGATCGGCGAGAAGATCGTCCTGAACCGTTTCGTCAACCTCGACGGCAACGTCGCGGTCTACCTGCACCGCAAGGCGCAGGACCTGCCGCCGCAGGTGGGCATCCTCGTGCAGTACGAGGGCAAGACCGACGAGGCCGCCGACGCCGACGCCCGTGGCATCGGCATGCAGATCGCCGCCATGCGTCCGCGCTTCCTCACCCGTGAGGAGGTGCCGGCCGAGGTCGTCGAGTCGGAGCGCCGCATCGCCGAGGAGACCGCCAAGGAGGAGGGCAAGCCGGAGAAGGCTCTGCCCAAGATCATCGAGGGCCGGGTGAACTCCTTCTTCAAGGACTACGTCCTCCTCGAGCAGTCCTCCGTGGTCGACAACAAGAAGACCGTGAAGCAGATCGCGGCCGACGCCGGGCTGACCATCACCCGGTTCGTCCGGTTCGAGGTCGGCCAGGAGTAAGAGCGAGCACAAGTGATACGGGAGGTCGGGAACGCGATTCTGCGCCCGGCCTCCCCGTCACATAAGGTCTCTGCTGGGCTATGAAGGGAAGGCGGGTCTCATGACGATGGTGACCGAGCAAGCAGTTCCGGTTGACGATCCGACTCCGCCGTCCTTGCGGCCCCGTCGAGTCGTTCTGAAGCTCTCCGGCGAGGTGTTCGGCGGTGGCGCGGTCGGCGTCGACCCCGACGTCGTGCAGGGCATCGCCCGGCAGATCGGCACCGTGATCCGCCGCGGCATCCAGGTCGCCATCGTGGTCGGCGGCGGCAACTTTTTCCGCGGCGCCGAGCTGCAGAAGCGGGGCATGGACCGCAACCGCGCCGACTACATGGGCATGCTCGGCACCGTGATGAACGCGCTCGCCCTGCAGGACTTCCTGGAGAAGGAGGGCATCGAGACGCGGGTGCAGACCGCGATCACGATGGCCCAGGTCGCCGAGCCGTACATTCCGCTTCGCGCCATCCGGCACCTCGAGAAGGGCCGCGCCGTCATCTTCGGCGCCGGCGCCGGGATGCCGTATTTCTCGACCGACACCGTCACCGCCCAGCGCGCGCTGGAGATCCACGCCGACGTCGTGCTGATGAGCAAGAACGGCGTCGATGGCGTCTACACCGCCGACCCGCGTGTCGACCCCGCCGCGCAGAAGCTCGACACCGCCACCTACCAGGAGATCCTCCAGCGTGGGCTGCGCGTCGCCGATCAGGCCGCGTTCAGCCTCTGCGAGGAGAACAACCTCCCGATGCTTGTCTTCGGTGCCGAGGGTGATGACACGATCGTCCGTGCCGTCAGCGGCGAGAAGATCGGCACCCTGATCACCGCCTGAGCTTAAAAACCACCGAGGAAAGCAAGGAGGCGAGAAGAGCAGGTGATCGACGAGACCCTCTTCGAGGCCGAAGAGAAGATGGAAAGTGCGGTCGAGCACGCCAAGGAGGAGTTCGCCGCGATCCGTACGGGTCGGGCCACTCCGGCGATGTTCTCCAAGATCCTGGTGGACTACTACGGCGCACCCACGCCCGTGACGCAGATGGCCTCGGTCGGCGTCCCGGAGCCGCGCATGGTCATCGTCAAGCCGTACGACGCGACCCAGCTCGGCCCGATCGAGCGGGCGATCCGCGACTCCGACCTCGGTGTGAACCCGAACAACGAGGGCACCCAGCTGCGGATCCACCTGCCGCAGATGACCGAGGAGCGGCGCCGCGAGATGATCAAGGTCGCGCGGGGCAAGGCGGAGGAGGGCCGGGTGGCCATCCGTAACATCCGCCGCAAGGCCAAGGAGCAGCTGGACAAGCTGGTCAAGGACGGCGAGACCGGTGAGGACGACGGCCGCCGTGCTGAGAAGGAGCTCGACGACACGACGCACAAGTACGTGTCGGTCGTCGACGAGCTCGTCAAGCACAAGGAAACCGAGCTTCTCGAGGTCTGATGTCCTACCTCGATCCGCGTGCCGGGCAGACCTCCGGCGAGGAGATGGGCGCGCCGGTGCCGGCCTGGCACGCGGACGATGAGGCACGACCTCAGCATCTGGGAGATGTGACGGAGCAGGACAGGAAGGGCCCCGGCAAGCGCCGCGCCGGCAGGACGGCCAAGGGCCGGGCCGGCCGTAACCTGCCGGCCGCCATCGCGGTCGGCCTCAGCCTCGTCCTGCTGGTCCTCGCGTCGCTGGTGGTGTGGCCACCGGCGTTCATCGGCCTGATCGTGGTCGCGTCCTGCGCGGGTGCCTGGGAGATGGCCAACGCGCTGCGCAAGGCCGGGGCGAAGGCGCCGCTGATCCCGCTGATGGCCGGCGCCGCGGTGATGACCGCCCTGGCCTATTACGACGGGGCCGATTCGCTGGTCGTCGGCCTGGCCGTGACGATCCTCGCCGCCCTGGTGTGGCGGCTGGCCGACGGCTTCGCCGCGGTGCGCCGCGACTTCACCGCGATCCTGATGGTCGCGATCTACGTGCCGTTCCTGCTCAGCTTCGCGATCCTGCTGCAGCAGCCGGACGCCGCCGAGGACGGCCGCTGGCGGGTGCTCTGCACGCTGCTGGCCGTGGTGCTTTCGGACACCGGCGGCTACGCGTCCGGTGTCTTCCTGGGCCGGCACAAGATGGCCCCGTCGATCAGCCCGGGCAAGACCTGGGAGGGCTTCGCCGGTTCGATCTGCGCGTCCGCGATCGGCAGTGCCCTGCTGCTCTACTTCCTGCTCGACATCCCGTCCTACTGGGGCCTGCTCTTCGGCGCGGTGATCTCGGTGGTGGCGGTGGTCGGTGACCTCGCCGAGTCGATGCTCAAGCGCGACCTGGGCGTCAAGGACATGAGCAACCTGTTGCCCGGCCACGGCGGCGTCATGGACCGGCTGGATTCGATCCTGTTCGCGGTGCCGACCGCCTACCTGCTGTTCGCCGTCATCTACGCGAACCTGCTATGACCGAGCTACTCGCGCGGCGTGGGAGACTGGATACGCCATGACGATTCTTCCGGTCATCCCGACCAGCCCCGACCAGCCCGACGCCGTCCCCACCCGACGCCGTCCGTCGATGCCTCCCCGCCACCTCGCCGATCTCGATCTCGCCGCCCGCAAGGCCGCGGTGACCACGCTCGGCGAGCCCGCGTTCCGCGCCAAGCAGCTCTCCACGCACTACTTCGGCCGGCTGGTGCGCGACATCGACGAGATGACCGACCTGCCCGCCGCCTCCCGGGCCCGGCTGACCGACGACCTTCTTCCCACGCTGCTCACCCCGGTCCGCGAGCTGGCCTGCGACGACGGTGCCACCCGCAAGACGTTGTGGCGCCTGCACGACGGTGCGCTGGTCGAGAGCGTGCTCATGGGCTATCCCGACCGGGTCACCGCCTGTGTGTCGAGCCAGGCCGGCTGCGGCATGGCCTGCCCGTTCTGCGCGACCGGCCAGCAGGGCCTGACCCGCAACCTGTCGATCGCCGAGATCGTCGACCAGGTCGTCTATCTGGCCGGTGTCGCGGCGAGCGGCGCGGTCACCGGTTCACCACCGCGGCTGTCCCGCGTGGTGTTCATGGGCATGGGCGAGCCGCTGGCCAACTACCCCCGGGTGATCGAGGCGGTCCGGCGGCTGACCGCCCCCGCACCGGAGGGTCTGGGTCTTTCGCAACGGCACATAACCGTCTCGACCGTGGGTCTGGTGCCCGCAATGCGCCGGTTGATCGCGGAAGAGCTCAACGTGACCCTTGCGCTGTCCCTGCATGCCCCCGATGATGATCTGCGCGACGAGCTAGTGCCGGTGAACCAGCGTTGGAAGGTGGCCGAGGTGCTCGATGCCGCGTTTGACTACGCGGCTCGGACCGGTCGTCGGATCTCAATCGAATATGCCCTGATCAGGGACGTGAACGACCAGCCCTGGCGCGCCGACCTACTGGGTAGGATCCTGCGCGGCAAGCTGGCCCACGTGAACCTCATCCCGCTGAACCCGACCCCGGGAAGTAAGTGGGATGCGAGTCCGAAACCGGTCGAGCGCGAGTTCGTCCACCGGCTGCGCGCGGCCGGCGTGGCAACGACGGTCCGCGATACCCGGGGCCGGGAGATCGATGGCGCGTGCGGCCAGCTGGCCGCGGGCGAGCTCACGGAGGCAGGCGCAGGGGGCGCGGCCGACGCGGAGGTGGCAAGGTGACTGGGCGCAGGTCCCAGCGAGCGGAGTGGGAGACGTTGTGACGAGTCAGGGGCAGCGTTTCCGGCGGCGTGCGCTGCGGCGCGGCTACAAGGTCGACGAGGTCGACAACTTCCTGGACCGCGTCGAGGCGACGCTGGCCGGCGAGCCGGTCGGTGCGCCCGTCGGCGCCCAGGAGGTGCACGACGTCGTCTTCCGGGTGCGCTTCGGCGGTTATGACGAGTGGCAGGTCGACCTGCACCTCGACCGCGTGGAGCGGCAGCTGGCCGAGCTCGAGGACCGGGGCGGCCGCCCGGGTGCTCCGGACCCGATGCGTGACTCGCTGCGTGGTGGCCTGACCACCGGCAGCATCAACACCGGTGGCATGAGCACCGGCGGCCTGGCGGGCCGCGGTGCGGGTGCCATGGGTGGCGCGTCGTCGGCCGGCATGGCGGGCCGGATGGCCCCGCCGACCGAGCGCCTGCCCGCCCCGCCGATCCGCGAGGACCGGATGCAGTCGCAGCAGATGCAGCAGCGCCCCCCGATGCCCACCGGCGACCCGTACGGCCGTTACGAGGACACCGGATCCCAGCAGCAGTACGGTGGCCAGCCTCAGCAGCAGCTCCCGCAGCGTCCCGGACCGCCGCCCGGTTACGACCCGGCGCCCGGTGGTTACGACCCGAGCGGCTTCGACGGCTTCGAGGCCGGCCGGCATGGCAAGACCGACATGACCGCGGAGATCCGGATGCCGCAGCGGGAGGACCCGCGCGGCGGTTACGGCGAGCCCGACCCGCGCGGCGGCTACGGCGCCCCGATGGGTGCTCCGCCGATGCCGGGTTCGCCGATGAGCGGGCCGCCGTCGGGTGGTGGCTACGGCCAGCAGCCGCAGCTTCCGCCGCCGATCGGCGAGCCGGGTGGCGAGCTCTACCGGGTCGACCAGCTGCGCCGCACGTTCCAGGTGCGCCGGTTCGGCAGCGGCTACGACCCGCAGCAGGTCGACCGCCTGTTCGAGGCGATCCTGCAGGCGATGACCGGCCGCGGCCCGATGCCGGTGCCGGAGAACGAGCTGGACATGCTGCAGTTCGGTCTGGTCTCCGGCGGCTACTTCGAGGCCGAGGTCGACGCCGCGCTGCGCGAGGTCAAGGACATCCTGCTCAGGCACCGATGACGAAAAGGGCCCGCGCGAGCGGGCCCTTTTTTCGTTGGCGAGAAGCTACTGGTCGTTGGGCTTGAGGCCGTTCCGCCGCAGCACGGCGTCGGCGATCACGGCACCGACCAGGCCGACCGCGAAGAGGACGAGATAGATGTTCTCGGTGTTGCCCTCGTGGTTGCCCCAGAAGAACAACAGCATCGCCGCGGCCGAGCCGAGGGCGCCGCGACGGGCCCACTTCCGATTGCCCGGCTTGAGCTGGTCGGGAGCGTAGACCGGGTCTTGTTCCGCAGACACGCCGAAAGTCCTTCCTCGAAAGGCCGATCTCAGTAGGTCAAGTCTCGCATGGCGGCTCCGCACGCAAGGCACCAACCCGGACCGGGTACCTTCGAGGCCGTCGGTCGACGACGGAGGAGGATCAGAAAGTGCGGATCACGGGCACCGGCCACGCCAGCATGCGGATCGACACGTCCGCCGGCAGCATCTTGTGTGACCCGTGGGTCAATCCCGCATATTTCGCCTCATGGTTCCCATTCCCCGATAATTCGCTTCTGGACTGGGAAACCCTCGGCGACGTCGACTATCTCTACGTGTCCCACCTGCACCGGGACCACTTCGACGCGGCCCACCTGAAGCGGTTCATCAGCAAGAAGGCCACGGTCCTGCTGCCGGAGTACCCGACCAGCCAGCTCGAGGACGAGCTGCGCGACCTGGGCTTCACCAAGTTCCTGAAGACGAGGTCGAACGAGGTGCACGAGCTCGACGGCGGCCTCAAGGTGATGATCCAGGCGCTGATCAGCCCGACCGACGGCCCGATCGGCGACTCGTCGCTCTGGGTCGAGCACGAGGGCGTCCGGGTGCTCAACCAGAACGACGCCCGCCCCACCGACCTGGCGATCTTCGCCGAGCTGGGCCACGTGCACGCGCACATGCTGCAGTTCTCCGGCGCGATCTGGTACCCGATGGTCTACGAGCTGCCCGAGTCGGCCAAGACCGCGTTCGGCAAGCAGAAACGCGACCGCCAGTTCGACCGCACCTGGCGCTACATCGACGACCTGAAGGCCGACCACGTCTTCCCGATCGCCGGCCCGCCCTGCTTCCTCGACGACGAGCTGTGGAAGTTCAACGACATCTTCGGCGACGAGGGCAACATCTTTCCCGACCAGGGCGTCTTCCTGGAGGAGTACGCGAAGGTCGGCGGAACGAACGCCATCGTCCTGCTCCCCGGCTCGGTGACCGATCTGTCGGAAAAGGCAGCGACGACCGAGCACCCGATCCCGGTCGACGAGTTCTTCGCGAACAAGAAGCAGCACCTCGAGGAGATGCGGCAGCGGAAGGCCCCGATCATCGCGGCCGAGAAAGCCTCCTGGCGGCACCCCGAGATCGACGTGCTGGGCGAGCTCAAGAAGCGCATCGAGCCCCTGCTCGAAGAGTCGATCTACATGGCCCAGGGCGTCGGCGGCCCGGTCCGCTTCGACCTGACCGACAGCTTCGGCACCACCGGCGAGGTCGTCGAGAGCATCGTCGTCGACTTCCCCGGCAAGCAGGTGCGCCCCTACGCCGACGAGAAGGTCCGCTACCGCTTCAAGACCGGCCGCGCCCTGATCGAGCACCTGATCCACATCGACGAGGGCGACTGGGTCAACTCGCTGTTCCTGAGCTGCCGCTTCTCCGCCGCCCGCATCGGGCAGTACAACGAGTTCGTCTACGCCTTCTTCAAGTGCCTCTCCGAGGAGCGCCTGCAATACGCCGAGGGCTGGTATGACGAGCACGAGAAGGCGGTCGAGGCCGAGGACACCCAACTCGGTGGCTGGACCGTGCAGCGCCGCTGCCCGCACCTCAAGGCCGACCTCAGCCGCTTCGGCATCGTCGACGGCAACACCCTGACCTGCCAACTGCACGGCTGGAAGTTCGACCTCCCGAGTGGGCGGTGTCTGACCAGCGTCGGCCACAAGATCCGGGCCGAGAAGACAAACCCTTAGAAGCAGATGTCGTGCCTGGGTGGGTGGTGCAGACCGCAACTCCCGTCGAGGCCGGGCCGGGGCCCAGCAAAAGCTGGCCCTGGCCCTTCATTCTGCGTGCGTGGCAAAACCAAAAGCGGCCGCCGCCCCGAGGGGCGACGGCCGCTTGGTGAGTAGTTACTTGCCCAGATCGCTGAGGATGCGCTTGGCGACGTTGTGGCCGGCCGCGCCGATCACGCTGCCGGCCGGGTGGGTGCCCGCCGAGCCGGCGTAAAGGCCGTCGACGCCGGTGAAATACGGCATCCGCTCGTTGAAGGCGACCGTGTTGTCGACGTGGTGGATGTGGCCGCCGGTGATGCCGAAGTGCTCCTCGATGCCCGGCGGCGTGAGCGGCATGACGTCGGCGACCAGGTCGGACGTGCCGGGCGCGTAGCGGTCGCAGATCTCCAGGAGCCGGGAGACGTAACCGGGCAGTTCGGCCTCCCAGGTCGTGCCGTCCAGCGTGTACGGCACCGACTGCACGAACAGCGCCGACGAGTGATGTCCGGCCGGATCCTGCAGGGACGGGTCGACGGTGGTGTGCACGTACCACTCGATGGTCGGCTCGGCCGGCAGCCGGCCCGCCTGGACCTCGGCCCACATCTCCCGCAGGGCGGCCATCGGCGACTCGCGGTCGCCCGAACCGGCCAGCTCGGCCGAACCCGGCAGCAGGTGGATGGTCGAGCCGAACGGTGGCGGCGAGCCGTCCGGCAGGCAGGAGAAGCGCGGCAGGTCACGCAGCGCCAGGTTGACCTTGAGCGTCGTGCCCGGCCGCCGCACCGACTCCATGTGGGTGGTCAGCGAGGACGGCAGCACCCCGGCCGGGACCAGGCTCATCAGCTGGTAGGGATCACAGGCGCCGAGCACCACCCGAGCCTGCAGCGAGCGGCCGTCGGCCAGCACCACGCCGCTGGCCGCGCCGCCGTCGATGGTCACCGACGAGACCCGGGCGTCGGTGTAGAACCGGGCACCGGCCGCGCGGGCCGCGTCGGCGAACGTGCGCGACACCGTGCCCATGCCGCCCTCGGCGATCATCCAGGTGCCGTCGGCGCCGGGCAGCCGGCACATGTTGTGCACCAGGAAGTTGTGGCCGGTGCCCGGATCGTCGGGGCCGGCGTTGAGCCCGGAGAGGCCGTCGGTCACCGCGTACATGCTCATCAGCAGTTCGCTCTTGAAGCCGAACCGGGCCAGATAATCGGCGACCGAGCCGCGCACCAGGTCGATGAAGGTGCTCTGCAGCTGCGGCCGGATGTGCCGGTCGGCGATCTCCTCGACGCTGGTCGGTTCCTCGAGCCAGGCCGGGGCCAGGTCGGCGCGCAACGCGGCGATCTCGACGGCGAGTTGCTCGTCGGCGGCGATGTCGCGCGGCGAGAAGAACTTCGCCATCTGCGCCCGGGTGTCCTCGCGATCGCGGCCGAACAGCAGGTAGGGCGAGCCGGCCGGGCCCGGGGTGGGCAGGAAGTAGTGCGGGTCGCGGCGCAGCACCGGGATGTCCACGTCGAGGGTGCGCAGCAGCTCGGGCGGCATGAGCCCGAGCAGGTAGGAGCCGGTGGACTGGCCGAGACCGGGCACCTTTGCGAATGGGTGCTCGGTGCGGGTCGCCCCGCCCAGCACGCTCGCCGACTCGAGCACGACGACGTCGAGCCCGGCCCGGGCCAGCAGAATCGCGGAGACGAGACCGTTGTGACCGGCGCCGATGATGACGACGTCGGTCTGAGCGGGGAAGGGGGTCATGACGAGCGAGCGTAGCGCGCCGATATGAGTCGCCGCTTCAGCGTTTCGTATGCGAAAAGTAGCGCAGAGTTGCTCAGGGCCGGCGGGAGAGGGACCGGGTGGCGACGTATCCGGCCAGCAGGATCACGTGGAACAGGTAGAGCCAGAGCCCGATCGCGACCGTTCCGCCGATCTGGTCGAACCCGCCGAACGGCAGGCCGAGGTCCAGCGGCAGCGAGCAGAACAGCACGAAGCCGTGCAGGAAACCGGCCAGGTTGGCCGCGGTGAACGAGCCGATCAGGCTGGTGACCAGCCAATCCGGGCGGCCCGGCGCGACGTACCGGTAGACCCAGATGACCACCGGGGTGAGCACCAGCCAGCAGCAGAGAAACGACAGGACGACGCCGAGAAACGCGTACGCTCCGCCGCGTACCCAAAGGGAACTGGTGGTCGGAAGCGCGAGAAACATCGCCAGCAGCAGCGCCGGCGCGGCCGCGAGCAGCGGCAGCCAGAGCAACCGGCCCTTCCAGCCCACCGCGGTGTCGCCGCCGTCCGGCTCGCGCAGCGAGACGAAGGCGCGACGCAGGCCCTCGCCGTAGAGCGTGGCCGGCAGCAGCCCGGCCAGCGCCATCATCGGGCTCAGGTGCAGCCCGGCGTCGATGAGCGCGCCCAGCGCCCGCGGCGCTCCGATGGCGTCCGGCAGCGCGGCGATGGTGTGCCCGGTGAGCTGCCGCACCCGCCCGGCCCCGACCACCCGCCCGGTCACCCAGATCGCCAGCAGCGCGATCGGCACCACCGCGATACCGGCATAGAAGGTCACCGCGGCGGCCCGCAAAGCCAGATCCCGCCCGCGGAGAGGCCGGAACGCTGCCACTATCGCTGCCCACACACCGGTCTGTTACCCACTTCGGGCGTCCGGGAAGATGGGCGGCATGCGCGACCTCGTTCTGCTCGGTTCGACCGGTTCCATCGGCACTCAGGCCATCGACATCGTGCGGCGCAACCCCGGCCGTTTCCGGGTCGTGGCGCTCGGGGCCGGCGGGGGCAACGTCGAGCTGCTCGCCGCCCAGGCGCTGGCCCTGGCGGTCGACGTCGTCGGGGTGGCCCGCGCGTCGGTCGTGCAGGACCTCCAGCTCGCCTTCTACGCCGAGGCGCAGAAGCGGGGCTGGGCCACCGGCGACTTCAAGCTGCCGCGGATCGTGGCCGGGCCGGACGCGATGACCGAGCTGGCCCGGCAGCCGTGCGACGTGGTGCTCAACGGGGTGGTGGGCAGTCTCGGCCTCGCGCCGACGCTGGCCGCGCTCGAGTCGGGCCGCATCCTCGCCCTGGCCAACAAGGAGTCCCTGGTCGCCGGCGGGCCGCTGGTGCGCCGGGTGGCCAAGGAGGGGCAGATCGTCCCGGTCGATTCGGAGCACTCGGCGCTGGCCCAGTGCCTGCGCGGCGGCACCGCGGCCGAGGTGACGAAGCTCATCCTGACCGCGAGCGGCGGCGCGTTCCGGGGCCGGCGCCGCGCGGAACTGACCGGCGTCACCCCGGAGGAGGCGCTCAAGCACCCGACCTGGGACATGGGCCCGGTGGTCACCATCAACTCGGCCACCATGGTCAACAAGGCGCTCGAGGTGATCGAGGCGCACGAGCTGTTCGGGGTGCCCTACGACGACATCGAGGTGACCGTGCACCCGCAGTCGGTCATCCACTCGATGGTGGAGTTCGCCGACGGCTCGACGTTGGCGCAGGCCAGCCCGCCGGACATGCGGCTGCCGATCGCGCTCGCGCTGGCCTGGCCGGAACGCGTGCCCGGGGCCGCGGCCGCGGTCGACTGGCGCGAGGCGCACAACTGGGAGTTCCGGCCGCTCGACGACGAGGCGTTCCCGGCCGTGCGGCTGGCCAAGGACGCCGGGCGCGCGGGACACTGCCGCCCGGCGATCTACAACGCGGCGAACGAGGAGTGTGTAGCCGCGTTCGCGGCCGGTCGGCTACCTTTTCTGGGCATCGTCGACACCCTGGAACGCGTCCTCGCCGAGGCACCTGACTTTCCCGAACCGAGTACCGTCGAAGAAGTGCTTGCCGCCGAGGCATGGGCCCGTGCCCAGGCACAGCGGATGATCACTACTGTGGCTGAAGGAGCCTGATGCTGTACTGGCTGGGAGTGGCGGCCTTCGCGCTGACCATCCTGATCTCGGTAAGCCTGCACGAGTTCGGCCACCTGCTCACCGCCAAGTACTTCGGCATGAAGGTCACGAAGTACTTCGTGGGCTTCGGACCGACGATCTTCTCGTTCCAGAAGGGCGAGACGGAGTACGGCCTGAAGGGCATCCCGCTCGGCGGCTTCTGCAAGATCGTCGGCATGACGCCGCAGGACGACGACGTCGCCCCGGAGGACCAGCCCCGCGCGATGTGGCGCTTCCCGGTCTGGAAGCGGACGATCGTCATGGCGGCCGGCTCGATCACCCACTTCATGCTGGCGCTCGCCGCCGCCTGGGTGGTCGCCTTCACCCTCGGCCTGCCCAACACCGCCTACCCGGCGACGACGGCCGACCAGCTCAAGCAGGCGCCGTACATCACGATCTCCGACTGCACCTGGATCACCATCCCGACCGACGTCAACGCCGTCTGCACGCCGGGCAGCAACGGCGCGGTCGCCGGCCCGGCCGCCGCGGCCGGCCTGAAGGACGGTGACCTGGTCACCAAGGTCGGCACCACCGCGGTCACCACCTACGGCCAGCTGACCGACGCGATCCGCAGCCAGCCGGCCGGCCCGGTCGCCTTCGAATACCAGCGCGACGGCGTCACCTCGACCGCCACGGTCAACCTGATCACCGCAGACCGCAAGCCGGTCAGCGACGACGACGGCGCGGTCACCAAGGTGGCCGTCGCCGGTCTCGGCTGGGACACGTCGAGCGTCGAAAGCATGATCAAGTACAACGCCGCCAGCGCGGTCCCGGCCACCTTCGAGTACGGCTGGTACCTGGTGGAGAACACGTTCAAGGCGCTCGGCCGCATCCCGGAGAAGGTGCCGGCGCTGTGGCACTCGCTGACCGGCAGCGAACGCGACCCGGACACCCCGATCAGCGTGGTCGGCGCGAGCCGGCTCGGCGGCGAGGCGATCGAGCACGGCGTGCCCGAGCTGTTCCTCAACATCTTCATCTCGCTGAACGTCTTCATCGGCATCTTCAACCTGCTGCCGCTGCTGCCGGTGGACGGCGGGCACATCGCGATCGCGTGGTTCGAACGGGCCCGCTCGTGGCTGTACGCCCGGCTGCGCCGCCCCGACCCGGGACGTGTCGACTACTACAAGCTGATGCCGATCACATACGCGGTCATTCTGATCGGTGGTGCGTTTACCGTATTGACGATCACCGCCGACATCGTCAACCCGATCCAGATCTTCAATAGGTGATGCACAAGTGACCGCTATCAGTCTCGGTATGCCCGCCGTTCCCCCGCCGCCGCTGGCGCCCCGGCGCAAGAGCCGCCAGATCATGGTGGGCAGCGTGCCGGTGGGCGGTGGTGCCCCGGTCAGCGTGCAGTCGATGACGACCACGCTCACCTCCGACATCAACTCCACCCTCCAGCAGATCGCCGAGCTCACGGCGTCGGGCTGCCAGATCGTCCGGGTCGCGGTGCCGTCCCAGGACGACGTCGAGGCGCTCCCCGCGATCGCCAAGAAGTCGCAGATCCCGGTGATCGCCGACATCCACTTCCAGCCGAAGTACGTTTTCGCGGCGATCGACGCCGGCTGCGCGGCGGTCCGGGTCAACCCGGGCAACATCCGCCAGTTCGACGACAAGGTCAAGGAGATCGCGAAGGCGGCCGGTGACGCCGGCATCCCGATCCGGATCGGTGTCAACGCGGGCAGCCTCGACAAGCGGCTGCTGGAGAAATACGGCAAGGCCACGGCCGAGGCCCTGGTCGAGTCGGCGCTGTGGGAGTGCTCGCTGTTCGAGGAGCACGGCTTCCGGGACATCAAGATCTCGGTGAAGCACAACGACCCGGTCGTGATGATCCGCGCCTACCGTCAGCTCGCCGAGCAGTGCGACTACCCGCTGCACCTCGGCGTCACCGAGGCCGGCCCGACCTTCCAGGGCACGATCAAGAGCTCGGTGGCGTTCGGCGCGCTGCTCGCCGAGGGCATCGGGGACACCATCCGGGTGTCGCTGTCCGCCCCGCCGGTTGAGGAGATCAAGGTCGGTAACGCGATCCTGGAGTCGCTGGGCCTGCGCGAGCGTGGCCTCGAGATCGTCTCCTGCCCGTCCTGCGGCCGGGCCCAGGTCGACGTCTACACGCTGGCCGAGCGGGTCACCGCCGCGCTGGAGGACCTGCCGGTCCCGCTGCGGGTGGCGGTCATGGGCTGCGTCGTGAACGGCCCCGGCGAGGCCCGTGAGGCCGACCTCGGTGTCGCCTCCGGTAACGGCAAGGGCCAGATCTTCGTGAAGGGCAAGGTCATCAAGACCGTGCCCGAGTCGATCATCGTGGAGACGCTGGTCGAGGAGGCGCTCCGGCTGGCCGACGAGATGGGCGCCGAACTGCCGGACGAGTTGCGCGAGCTGCTCCCCGGCGCGCAGGTGACCGTGCATTAACTTTGCGGGTCGGTAATCCGCGAAACGGGATGAACACCCGATCGCGGGCTGTGAGGTTGATTCGGGGCGTGTTAGTTTCGCGGGCCTGTACCGGAGATGAATCTTTGGTCGTTTGGCGGTGCCTTCTACGCTGGCACCGCCAAACCCCCCGAACCCGCCGAAAGTGATAGCTGACATGCCGGAAGCTCCGGATGACCTAGAGGTCACCGTTCTGCTGCCCTGCCTCAACGAGGCCGAGACGCTGGAGGTCTGCGTCCGCAAGGCGCTGGGCTCCTTGGCCGAGCTCGGCGTCCGCGGCGAGGTGCTGGTCAGCGACAACGGCTCGACCGACGGCTCGCAGGCGATCGCCACCGCGGCCGGTGCCCGCGTGGTGCACGCGCCGATCCGTGGTTACGGCGGCGCGCTGCTCAACGGCATCGAGCAGGCCCGCGGCAAGTACATCATCATGGCCGACGCCGACGACTCCTACGATCTGGCCAACCTCGGCCCGTTCGTCGAGGGCCTGCGCGCCGGGCACGACCTGGTGATGGGCAACCGGTTCCGCGGCGGCATCATGCCCGGCGCCATGCCGCCCCTGCACCGCTACCTCGGCAACCCGGTGCTGTCGTGGCTCGGCCGGGCGCTGATCGGGCTCAAGGGCGTCAACGACTTCCACTGTGGCATCCGCGGCTTCCACCGGGAGCGCATCCGCGAGCTCCAGCTGTGCATGCCCGGCATGGAGTTCGCCTCCGAGCTGGTGGTGCGGGCCAAGTTCTCCGGTTACGACATGGCCGAGGTGCCGACGACGCTGCGTCCCGACGGCCGCAGCCGCCCGCCGCACCTGCGCACCTGGCGCGACGGCTGGCGGCACCTGCGCTTCCTGCTGGTGTTCGCGCCGCGCCGCACGCTGGTCTGGCCCGGCCTGATCATCTTTCTGGTCGGCCTGGTCAGCACGGTCGCGCTGGCCACCGGTCCGCGGGCCATCGGCGGCGTGGAGTTCGACATCAACGCCCTGGCGTACGCCTGTGTGGCGGTCCTGGTCGGTTTCCAGCTGATCCTGTTCGGTGGCTACGCCGAGTTGTACGGACGGTTCGAAGGCCTGGTCCGCGACCGCGACCTGAGTCGATGGACCCGCTGGCTGAGCTTCGAACGCTGCGTGGCGCTGGGCCTGTCGGTGATCGCCCTGGGCGTGGCCGGCACCATCGCGGCCGTGGCCGACTGGGGTGCGGCCGACTTCGGCGACCTGGACCCGCGCGGCACGATCCGCCTGGTGCTGCCGTCGGCCACCGCGATCGCGATCGGTGTGGTGGGCGTTTTCGCCGGCCTGTTCTCCAGCCTGCTGACCCTGCGCGGGGTCCGCAAGGACACCGTCCTCACCGAGCGCATCCCGCGCCAGCGTCAGCGCGACCGCGACCTGACCCCGACCGCGTAATTTAGAACAGCACCGTCGCGAACGAGCCGGCCGAGGCGAATCCGCACCGTGCGTAGACGTGCCGGGCCGCCACGTTGTAGTCGTTCACGTAGAGACTCACCGTGGGTGACACCCGGCGCAGCGCGTCGCGCACGACGGTGGCCATCGCGGGGGCGGCCAGGCCGCGCCCGCGAAACTCCGGATCGACCCAGACGCCCTGGACCTGTGTCGTGCGCCGGGTGACGATGGCCAGCTCGGCCTTGAAGATCACCCGGTCACCGACGAACCTCGCGTAGGCCCTCTTGCCCTTGACCAGCTCGGCTATGCGCCGCTTGTAGCCGCGCCCGCCGTCGTCGAGCAGTGGCGAGACGCCGACCTCTTCGGTGTACATCGACACGGCGGCCGGGAAGAGCGCGTCGACCTCGTTGGGCCGCACGAGCCGCACCTCGGGGTCGGGCGCGATGGCCGGATCGTGGTCGGCGACCAGCAGCGGCTGGTTGGGCCGCACGTCACGGGCCCGCCCCCAGTAGCCGCCGAGCCGGTCCCACAGATCGAGGACGGCTTCCGACCGGCCGATGATCGACGAGCAGATGCGCGGCTCGGAGCCGAGCATGTCGGCGAAGGCCGCGGTGGCCGCCGGCGTCGAGCAGACCGGCACGAGATGAGCGCCCGACCAGATGATCGACTCGACCTTCCGGCCCGTCCCGTACCCGAAGATGCGGCCGTCGGAGCGCCACCAGTTCAGCCCGTGGGCGGCCACCCGCTCGGCGATCTGGGCGCCCGCGTAGGGATCGCGATCGAGGATCCGCTCGACCGCCGCACGCTCGGACTCCCCGAGCTGGCGAATGGGCACCGTCAGCACAGGTATCACATTGCCAGATCCGGGCCTGCTGACACGTGCCGCAACCCCCTCTCCGCAAGAAACCCTTGCATCCGATGCGTTGCCGATATATCGTCAAACTATCGACAACAGAACGGAGATAGTCATGAGGTTCCAAACTGAGGGTCACCCCGGTCACGGCCGTCGCATGCGCGGCGGAGGTTTCGGTTTCCCGTTCGGGCCCGGCGGCCCCGACTTCGGCGCAGGCTTCGGCCCCGGCGGCGGTCCATTCGGTCCCGGCCAGCGCGGCCATCGCCGCGGCGGCCGTGGCAGCCGGCTCAACGTCCGCCCCGCGGTCCTCGCGCTCCTGCTCGAGCGGCCGATGCACGGCTACGAGATGATCCAGGAGCTCGACGCCCGCACCAACGGCATCTGGCGGCCGAGCCCCGGCTCGATCTACCCCACCCTCCAGCTCCTGGAGGACGAGGGCCTCATCGAGCCCGAGGCATCCGGCGGCCGCAAGAGTTACCACCTCACCGACGCCGGGCGCCCCGAGGCCGAGACGGCCGCTCAGAATCCGCCGTGGGCCAGCATCGGCGACGACACCATGTCCCAGGTGCAGGACTTCCGCGATGCGGCGGTCGGCATCATGGGCGCGCTGCGGCAGGTCGGTTTCAGCGGCACCCCGGAGCAGCGTCAGAAGGCGCTCGAGGTGCTCAGCGAGACCAAGCGCAAGCTTTACGCGATCCTCGCCGACAGCGAGTAAATCAAGGGGCAGACGAAGAAAGGCGCATCCCTCGGGGTGCGCCTTTCCGTCGTTCCAGCTTTATTTGAATACGCCGTCGGGCTGCCCCAACCGCAATACCCCGAACCGCCGCGGCGGCGGCCATCTGCAACACCGGGCCGTCGCGGGCTTCCGGCCCGGGACGCGGAGATCAGCCGCGAGCGCCCAGGTCGGTCAGGGTCTCGATCAGGGTGGGGAAGCCGCCGGACTCCAAGGCCGGGGTCGGCAGCAGGGCCATCACCGGGACCTTGATGCCGGCCGCGGCGTAGGACTCGACCTTGGCCCGGCACTCGTCGGGGTGGCCGTGGACTATCAGGTCGTCGACCAGGCTGTCCGGGATTGCGGCCAGGGCGGCTTTGCGGTCGCCGGCCGACCATGCCTGCCACATCGGGGTCAGGACTTCGGTGCGGCCCAGCCAGCGGTGAAAAGCCGCGTAGGCCGGGACGGTCAGGTAGGCCGTGATCAGGCGGCGGCCGATCGCCCGGGCGTAGTCGGCGTCCTCGGTGGGGCATACGAAGATGCGGGCCGCCACCTCGAAATCTTCGCCCGCGGCCTTCGTCTCGGTCAGGGCCGTCTGGACGTCGGCGGGGGAGAGCCAGTTCAGGATCACGCCGTCGGCCTCGGCGGCGGCCAGGCGGAGCATGCCGGGGCGCAGCGCGGCCAGCAGGATCTGCGGTGGCGTGGCCGGTGGGCGCTCCAGGCGGAAGCGGCGCAGGGCGAACGTGCCGTAGTCGTGGTCGACCGTCTCGCCGGCCAGGGCCGCCTTCAGGAAGCGGAGCGTGTCGCGGCTGCGGGCGTACGGCTCGGTGAAGTCGACCGCGTTCCAGTCGCCGACCACCACCGGTGAGGACGAGCCGATGCCCAGCTGGAAGCGGCCGGGGGCGGCCTCGGCCAGGGCGGCCGCCGTCATCGCGAGCAGGCCGGGACCGCGGGTGAAGACCGGGGCGATCGCGGTGCCCAGCCGCATCCGTGGTTGCCAGGCCGCGGCCAGGGTGAGCGGGGTGAACGCGTCGGTGCCGTTCACCTCCGAGGACCACAGGTCGGTGAAGCCGGCGTCCGCCAGTGCCTGGTAGACGGCCTGGTGGCCGGACAGCGGAACTCCACTCAACGGCACGGTCATGCCCCATCGCATCGACATGCGTTCGATCCTGCCTGGCCTGCCCCAGTGAGGTCTACCACCGCGGCGTGGAATAGATCTCCTTCCCGGGTATGTTTTTGCACTGACTGGTCAGTTCAAATAGGGAGTCGGTCATGTCGGTGCTCACCGCCCGGGCCGTCGGCGTCCGCCGGCATCGTCACTGGCTGTTTCGCGACCTCGACGTCTCGGTCGAGCCGGGTGAGATCGTCGCGGTGGTCGGGCCGCCCGGCAGCGGGCGCACGACGGTGCTGCTCAGCCTGGCCAAACGGTTCCGGCTCGCGGCCGGGCAGGTCACGGCGGAGGGGCGGGTGGCGCTCGGCTACGTGCCCGAGGTGACCGAGCCGGAACCGGTGTTCACCGTCACCGAGCACGTCCGCGAGCGGCTGTCGCTGCTCGGCCGGCGTCGGCGCGAGGCCGCGGACGTCGACCTGTACGGGCTCGACCCGCACGCGAGGGGCCGCGACCTCTCGCCGTACCAGAAGCAGCTGCTCGGCCTGGTGCTGGCCCGGCTGGAACGGCCCGCGGTGATCGCGCTCGACGGCCTGGACGACGGCCTCGACCAGCGCGAGCAGGCAGCCCTGCTGCACCACCTGACCCAGATCGCCGCGAGCGGCCCGGCCGTGGTGCTCACCGCCCGCGAAGTCGATCGGTCGGCCGTGAGCACGGTGATCGACCTCGGCTCCGGCCACGCCGGCGCCGAGCAAATGCCCGAAGCGGCGGCCGAACCCGAGCCGTCCGAGCTGTCCGAGCCGTCCGAGCCGTCCGAGCCGTCCGAGCACTCCGGTGCCGACCGCCCGCTCGACTCTCGGGGCGGCGCACCGTCCGCGAAGGACGGTGCTGAGGCCGTACGCGAAAAGCCGGAAGAGGAAGCCGCGGCCGGCGGCGAAGAGAAGGCGGACGGCGAAGCCGGCGCCGATGAGGGGGAGCGGTGAGCTTTTCGACGTTGTCGCTGGCGGGGCTGGAGCTGCGGAGGTTTCTGCGGAGCCGGCTGACCGCGGCGGCTCTCGCGGTCCTGGCGGTGGTTCCGCTGCTGTACGGGGCCCTGTACCTGTATGCGTTCTGGGATCCCTACGGCCGCCTGAATCACATCCCGGCGGCCCTCGTGGTGGAGGACCGGACGGCCACCGCGACCGACGGCACGACGGTGCACGCGGGCCAGGACCTGGCCGACGAGCTGATCGACCGGCAGATCTTCGACTGGCATGTGGTGGACGAGTCGGCCGCCGAGAAAGGCCTGGAAAACGGCAAATATCAGATTCTGCTGAGGATCCCGGCGGACTTCTCGGCTGATCTGGTGACCGGGCCGGACGACGCGGTGACCGCCGAGTCCGCGCAGCTCACCGCGGTCAGCGACGACTCGACCAACTATCTGTCCGGTGTGTTCGCCCGGACCGCGTTCGACGAGGTGCGGGCCGCGGCGGCGGCGAGCGCGTCGGCCGGTTACTACGACAAGATGCTGATCGGGTTCACCGACCTGAAGTCCCGGACCCAGGAGGCCGCCGACGGTGCCGCCCAGGTCGAGAGCGGCGTGGCCGACGCCGAGAGCGGAGCCGGCCGGCTGTCCGGCGGCATCGACGACGCGCACGACGGGGCCGGGCAGCTCGCCGGCGGGCTCGGCACCGCCGCCGCCGGCCTGAACACCCTGACCGACGGTCTCGCCGAGCTGAACACCGGCGCGCGGCAACTGGCCGGTGGCACCGCCGAGGCGGCCGCCGGGGGTAGGCAGCTGGCCACCGCGGTGGACGGCGCGGCCGACCGGATCGTGCCGGTGCTGCGGGACAACGCCGACACCATCCAGGACGCGGCGAACCAGGTCGCGACCGGAGCGGACACCCTGGCCGCCAACATCGGCGCCATCGACAGCGCCGCCGGTCAAGCCGTGCACGATGCCAAGCAGCTGCGGGACTACCTGGACGGGCTGCCCGCCGACACGCCCGGGCTGGCCGACGCGAAGGCGCTCGCCGCGAGTCTGGTGACCGCGGCCGAGAAAGTGCAGGACACCGTGGATCAGGCCGACCTGGACGGGCTGCGCGCCGAGCTCGAGCAGGTCGCGTCGACGGCCCGGCAGGTGGCGGCGGCCGCGCCGCACCTGGCCGACGACATCCAGGCCGCGCGCAGCCGGGTCGACCAGCTCGCCGCCGGGCTGAACCAGCTGGCCGCCGGCGCGAAGCAGCTGCAGACCGGCACCGACCAGTTGCACGACGGCGCTGCCCGGATCACGAACGGCGTCTACCGGTTGAGGACCGGCGCGCAGCAGCTCGACGGCGGTCTCGGCACGCTGTCCACCGGCGGGCATCAGCTCGCCGACGGGCTCGGCCAGCTGCAGGGTGGTGCGACGCGGTTGGCATCGGGGCTGGCGGACGGCGCCGACCAGATCCCGAGCTACGGCGACGACCCGTCGGACCGGGCCGACGTGCTGGCCGATCCGGTTTCGCTGGACCGCAGCGTGCGCAACCCGGCCGGGACCTATGGCGTCGGCTTCGCGCCCTACTTCCTTGCGCTGGCCCTGTGGGTCGGCGCGATGATCACCTACATGGTGTTGCGCCCGCTGAACCGGCGGCACCTGATGTCCGGCGCGCCGGCACCCCGGGTCGCGCTCGCCGGACTGCTGCCGGCCGTGGCGGTCGGGCTCACCCAGGCCACGCTGCTCTACGCGGTGGTCCGGTTCGGGCTCGGGCTGTCGCCGGTCCATCCGCTGCTGACCTGGGGACTGCTGCTGCTCACGGCCACGGCCTTCGCGGCGCTCATGCAGCTGATCGGGGCCGCGCTCGGCGCGCCCGGCCGGATCGTCGCGCTCGCCCTGCTCATGCTGCAGCTCACCTCCTCCGGAGGCACCTATCCGGTGCAGACCACGCCGGGCTTCTTCCAGGCGATCCACCCGCTGCTACCGATGACGTACGTGGTGGAAGCCGTCCGGCACGCCGTCGACGGGGGTGCCTCGGGGCCGGTGGTCACGGGGGTGGTGGCGTTGCTCGCCTACGGCCTGGGATCGTTGGTGCTGACGGTGCTCGTGGCGTACCGGTCGCGGCGGTTGACGCCGTCGGCCCTGCACCCCGAGCTGGCCATCTGAGGGAGCGGGGCGACGGTGACGGACGGCAGGAGCCGGCGGCGGGAGGACACCCGGCAGCGGCTGTACGAGGCGGCCGTCGAGCTCATCGCCGAGCAGGGCTTCTCGGCAACCACGGTGGACGACATCGCGCTGCGGGCCAAGGTCGCCAAGGGCACCGTCTACTACAACTTCAAGTCGAAGAACGACCTGTTCGAGGAGCTGTTGCGGCACGGCATCGGCCTGCTCACCGCGGCTTTCCGGCAGGCGGTCGAGGGGCTGCCGCCGCGCGAGGCGGTGGGCGCGCTGATCCGCACCCAGCTGGAGTACATCCGTCGCTACCAGGCGTTCGCCCAGTTGCTGCTGTCCGAGATGTGGCGCACCAACCGGGAGTGGCACCAGACCCTGATCCTGCTGCGCGAGCAGGCGATCGGCGTGATCGCCGAGACCGTGCAGGCCGGCGTCGACTCCGGCGATCTGCCGGGCGACCTGGACGTGCGGGTCGCCTCGGCGGCGCTGTTCGGCGTCGGCCTGGTGGTGGCCGTCGACTGGCTGGTGTTCCAGCCGGAACGCCCGATCGAGGACGTCGAGGAGTCACTTCTCGCCATCGTGCGGCGAGTGGGTTAGGCGGCCGTCGTCTTGGTGGGCTGGGAAGCGTCGTCGCCCTCGGTGATGCTGCCGCCGAGTTCGAGGATGTGCCGGTGGGCCGCGGCCAGCCGGTCCTCGAGGGTCACGATGCGGCAGGCCGCGGTGAGCAGGACGCCCTCGTCGAGCAGTTGCCGGACGCGGACGGCGAGTTGGAGCTGGTGCCGGGAGTAGCGGCGGTGGCCGCCGAGGGAGCGCTCGGGCTCGATCAGGCCCGCGGCGCCGAGACTGCGCAGGAAGGCCGGGGTTACGCCGATCATGTCGGCGGCGCGGCCCATGGTGTACGCCGGGTAGTCGGCGTCGTCAAAAGTCGTGCTCATTGCCTTTCCGGGGGTGGTTTCGGTCAGGGAGACAGTCCAAGGCCCCGGCGGGTAACCGGGGCCCTGGCTTTTCAATTCTGATGCCGACCGTCGTCGGCGCATGCGGTCGTCCGTCTGCGTGCCGCTAACGGACGGCCTGAGTGATGGGCATCGGCTGCGATCACCTCTTGTCGGGTCGGGGACGTTGCGATTTCGCGTTGCTGCGGTATCTCGTCCTCCTTAGCCAACTCAGGGTCTGCCAGTTGCTTGTCGGCTGTGCGTGGCCGACTGGAGAAAGACTATGCCTGACGCGGCGTTATTTCTAGTACCGCGGCTGTAGATTTTTCGGACAAAACGTCTGACCGCTGGTGGCTAGAAGTAAGAGCGGCGGTGCGGAGCGGGCGCCGGACGCGGCAAAGCCGCGCTTGAGAGAGGTGACCGCGCCCCGCACCGCCGCGGGAGCAGGGGCGACTGGACAGCCCCTGCGTGTCGCGAAGCCTGCCGAGGGCTCGCGTGTCGTGTCCGTTCTGCGGATGAGTGTGCGGGTTGGCGGGCATCACCGGCAACGCAATTAACGTTGATCATTGACGCGCGTAACAACCCGGCGAGATCATCACGGCACGCGGTGGCCCAGGTCACAGCGCCCCCCTCGGTCAAGGGAGTCGCAGATGAGCGTCAACCCCACACCCAGCACCGACGAAGAACGTCTCGCCCAGCTCGGCTACCAGCAGGAACTGCATCGCCGACTCTCCGGCTTCTCGAACTTCGCGGTCTCCTTCTCGATCATTTCCATCCTCGCCGGCGCGATCACGTCGTACGGCATCGCCATGACCGCCGGTGGCCCCCTCGCCATCACGCTCGGCTGGCTCTTCGTCGGCATCATGGTCACCGTGGTGGCCCTGGCCATGGCGGAGGTCTGCTCGGCCTACCCGACGGCCGGCGCCCTCTACTGGTGGGCGGCCGCGCTGGCCAAGCGCAACAAGGCCGCCTGGGCCTGGTTCGTGGGATGGTTCAACTTCCTCGGCGAGGTCGCCGTCACGGCGGCCATCGACTTCGGCGCGGCGATCACCACGGCGGCGTTCCTGAGCCTGACCTTCGACATGGAGGTCACGCCGGGGAGGACGTTCCTGATCTTCCTGGTGATCATCATCGTGCACGGCCTGCTCAACACGTTCGGCGTGAGCCTGGTCCGGTTGCTCTCCGATGTCAGTGCCTGGTGGCACCTGGTCGGCGTGGCCGTCATCGTGGTGCTGCTGACGGTGATCCCGGACCAGCACAAGCCGATCTCCGAGGTCTTCACCGAGGTGCACAACGCGACCGGCTTCACCTTCGCCGGGGCGGGCGTCTACGCCGTCCTCATCGGACTGCTGATGGCGCAGTACACGTACACCGGTTACGACGCGTCGGCGCACGTGGCCGAGGAGACGCACGACGCCTCCCGGGCCGCACCGCGCGGCATCGTGCTGTCCGTCGTCGTCTCGGTGATCGCCGGTTTCGTGCTGCTGGTCGCGATCACCTGGTCCATTCAGGATTACGAGGCGGAGCGGACCACGTCGCTCGGACTGCCGCCCGCGCAGATCTTCATCGACGCGGTCGGCCACAACACCGGCACGTTCCTGCTGTTCATCTGCATGGTCGCGCAGTGGTTCTGCGGCATGGCCTCGGTCACCGCGAACTCCCGGATGTCGTACGCGTTCGCCCGCGACGGCGCGCTGCCCGGCTCGCGGCTCTGGAAGCAGGTCAACCCGCGGACCGGCACGCCGACCAACTCGATCTGGCTGTGCGTGACCCTGTCGGTCATCCTCGTGCTGCCCTCGCTGTGGAACACCACGGCGTACCTCGCGGCCACGTCCATCGCGGTCATCGGCCTCTACATCGCGTACGTGGCGCCGGTCTTCCTCCGCCGGCGGAACCCCGACTTCGTGCCGGGGCCGTGGAATCTCGGCAAATGGAGTGCGCCGATCGGCTGGATCGCGATCGTCTGGGTACTGATCATCTGTGTGCTGTTCGTGCTGCCGACGGCCGGTCCGATCTCGGCGACCAACTTCAACTACACGATCGTCGCGGTGGCGGTCGTGGTCGGCGCCGCGACCATCTGGTGGTTGGCCAGCGCCAAGAACTGGTTCACCGGACCGCGGCAGAACCTGATCGAAAAAGCCGCACACGGCGAGCCGACCCTGCCGACCGAATGATGTAGTTGCTCCCGGGGGACGGGCGCTCGCCCGTCCCCCACCGCCGTCTGCGAAGGACTTCTGCCATGGACCTCGAGGAGCTCGACGTCGCCGTCGACAACGGCAGCATCGACACCGTGCTGTTGGCCCTGACCGATATGCAGGGCCGGTTGCAGGGCAAACGCCTGCACGGCCGCTACTTCATGGACGAGGTGGCCAGCGGCGGCAGCGAGGGGTGCAACTACCTGCTCGCGGTCGACGTCGACATGAACACCGTCGACGGTTACGAGATGTCGTCCTGGTCGAGCGGCTACGGCGACTTCGTGATGCGGCCCGACTTCAGCACCCTGCGCAAGGTGCCCTGGCAGCCGGGCACCGCGATGGTCCTGGCCGACCTGTTCACCACCGACGGCGACCCGGTCTACGCGTCGCCCCGGCAGATCCTGCAGCGGCAGTTGGAGCGGCTGGCGGCGCACGGGCTGACCGCGTTCGCCGGCACCGAGCTCGAGTTCGTCCTCTACAAGGACACCTACGAGCAGGCCTTCGACAAGCACTACCGCGACCTGATCCCGGCCAATCAATACAACGTCGACTACTCGATGCTCGGCACCGCCCGGGTCGAGCCGCTGCTGCGCCGCATCCGCAACGAGATGTACGGCGCCGGCCTCCAGCCGGAGAGCGCCAAGGGCGAGTGCAACTTCGGCCAGCACGAGATCGCGTTCCGCTACGCCGACGCGGTCACCGCGGCCGACAACCACGTGATCTACAAGAACGGCGCCAAGGAGATCGCCGCCCAGGAGGGCATGGCGCTCACCTTCATGGCCAAGCCGAACGCCCGCGAGGGCAACTCCTGCCACATCCACTTCTCGCTGCGTGGCGAGGACGGGCGCTCGGCCATGCTCGGCGACGGTCCCGCGCACCTGAGCGTCATCGGGCAGCGGGTGACGGCCGGGCTGCTGGCCACGCTGCGCGAGTTCAGCCTGCTGTTCGCTCCCAACATCAACTCGTACAAGCGCTATCAGCCCGGCTCGTTCGCGCCCACCGCGCTGCGCTGGGGCGTCGACAACCGCACCTGCTCGCTGCGGATGGCCGGCCACGGCCAGGGCATGCGAGTGGAGAACCGGGTGCCGGGCGGCGACGTCAACCCCTACCTGGCGATCGCGGCGCTGGTCGCCGGCGCGGTCTACGGCATCGAGCACGAGCTGGAGCTGGAACCCGAGTTCACCGGCAACGCCTACGACGACGCGACGGCCGGCCGGGTGCCCGGCACGCTGCGCGAGGCCCAGGGGCTCTGGCTCGGCAGCGACATCGCCCGGGAGGCGTTCGGCGCCGAGGTGGTCGGCCACTACGCCAACATGGCCCAGGTCGAGCTGACCGCGTTCGACGCGGCGGTGACCGACTGGGAGCTGAGCCGCGGCTTCGAGCGGATGTGAGACGCGCCGGATCCGGCAGATCATGCGTGCTTGTTGTGTAAGGATCGCGCCAGGGAGGTATGCGTGACAACTGACGTGATCAACCCGTCCACCGGGCAGGTATTGACCAGCGTCCCCTCGCTGGGGGTGGCGGAGACCGACGCCGCGATCGAGCGGGCCGCGCGGGCCTTTCCGGACTGGCGCGCGGTCGCGCCGGGTGACCGGGCGCGACTGCTGCGGCGCTTCGCGGCGGTGGTCGACGAGCACATCGACGAGCTCGCCGATCTCGAGGTCCGCAACGCGGGCCACACGATCGGCAACGCCCGCTGGGAGGCCGGCAACGTCCGGGACGTCCTGAACTACTACGCCGGTGCGCCGGAACGGCTGATCGGCAAGCAGATCCCGGTGGCCGGCGGCCTCGACGTCACGTTCCACGAGCCGCTCGGCGTGGTCGGCATCATCGTGCCGTGGAACTTCCCGATGCCGATCGCCGGCTGGGGGTTCGTCCCGGCGCTGGCGGCCGGCAACACGGTCGTGCTCAAGCCGGCCGAGCTGACCCCGCTCACCGCGATCCGCCTCGGCGAGCTGGCCCTCGAAGCGGGAATTCCGGAAGGTGTCTTCCAGATCGTGCCGGGCAAGGGCTCGATCGTCGGGCAGCGGTTCGTCACCCATCCGGCGGTCCGCAAGGTCTGCTTCACCGGCTCCACCGACGTCGGCAAGTCGATCATGGCGGGCTGCGCCGACCAGGTGAAACGGGTGACCCTCGAGCTGGGCGGCAAGAGCGCCAACATCGTCTTCGCCGACGCCGACCTGGAGAAAGCCGCGGCCGGGGCGCCCGGTTCGGTCTTCGACAACGCCGGTCAGGACTGTTGCGCCCGGTCCCGGCTGCTTGTGCAGGAGTCGGTCTACGACAAGTTCCTGGCCCTGCTCGAGCCGGCGGTTTCGTCCTTCCGGGTGCTCGATCCGTCGGACGCGGCCGCCGAGATGGGCCCGCTGATCTCGGCCGGTCATCGGGAGACGGTCGCCTCCTATGTGGACGGCGCCGACGTGGCGTTCCGGGGGTCGGCTCCGGACGGCGACGGCTGGTGGTTCCCGCCGACCGTGCTGCTGGCCCGCTCGACCGACGACCGGCACTGGCGCGAGGAGGTCTTCGGGCCGGTGCTGTCGGTGCTGCCGTTCTCCGACGAGGAAGACGCGATCCGCCTCGCCAACGACACCGAGTACGGCCTGTCCGGCTCGCTCTGGACCCGTGACCTCGGCCGGGCGCTGCGGGTGTCGCGGGCCGTGGAGACCGGCGCGCTCAGCGTCAACAGCCACTCGTCGGTGCGGTACTGGACGCCGTTCGGTGGCATGAAGCAGTCCGGTCTCGGCCGCGAGCTCGGCCCGGACGCGCTGCTCGGCTTCACCGACGTGAAGAACGTGTTCATCTCGATGGGAGATTAAGTGGAGCGTCTGCAGGATCGCGTCGCCGTCATCACCGGTGCCGGCAGCGGAATCGGGCTGGCCACCGCTCGGCGGTTCGCCGCGGAGGGTGCGAAGGTCGTCGCGGTGGACATTTCCCCCGACGCCGGCAAGGCGGCCGCGGAGGAGACCGGCGGCGAGTTCGTGGCCTGCGATGTCAGCGACGAGGAGCAGGTCAAGGCGCTGTTCGACGGGGTCGCCGAGCGGCACGGGCGGGTCGACATCGCCTTCAACAACGCCGGCATCTCACCGCCCGACGACGACTCGATCCTGGTCACCGGGATCGACGCGTGGGAGCGGGTCATCCGGGTCAACACGACCAGCGTCTTCTTCTGCTGCAAGTACGCGATCCCGCACATGCAGCGGCAGGGCAAGGGCTCGATCATCAACACGGCCTCGTTCGTGGCCCTGCTCGGCGCGGCCACCTCGCAGATCGCCTACACGGCGAGCAAGGGCGGGGTGCTCGCGATGACCCGGGAGCTCGGCGTGCAGTTCGCCCGCGAGGGCATCCGGATCAACGCGCTCTGCCCCGGGCCGGTGGCGACCCCACTGCTGATGGATCTTTTCGCGAAGGATCCGGAGCGGGCCGCCCGCCGGCTCGTGCACGTCCCGATGGGCCGGTTCGCCGAGCCCGCCGAGATCGCGGCGGCCGTTGCGTTCCTCGCCAGCGACGACGCCTCCTTCATGACGGCGTCGCAGTTCGTCGTCGACGGCGGCATCACCGGCGCATATGTAACTCCGCTGTGATGTTTTAACACGCCTGCCCCCGGGGAACGATCTGTGATACGTCCGACAGAGATCGGGCGCAGGGGTCGAATCCCCGCTGGTGCAGGCCACAGATCCCTGTGTCGGTGGGACAGATGGGCCCGGGCGCGGCGTCACCTCCCTCTCGAGGTGACGCCGCGCACCAAATCTCCGGCTGAGATCGCCCGGTCGAACGAGCCCGAACGAAACACGATCTGACTACGGTGGAGCGATGCGCCCGATCATCGGCATCACCTCGTACGTGGTGCCTGCCACCTGGGGTGTCTGGCATGACCTGCCCACGGCGCTGATCCCGAACGACTACGTGGCCGCCGTCGAGCAGGCCGGCGGACGCGCGGTGATCATCCC
The DNA here is from genome assembly GCF_018332695.1 of Paractinoplanes toevensis. GTDB lineage: Bacteria > Actinomycetota > Actinomycetes > Mycobacteriales > Micromonosporaceae > Actinoplanes > Actinoplanes toevensis. The sequence continues at coordinate 131,337 of NZ_BOQN01000015.1, read as the reverse complement.
GCCCGACGATCGCGACCCCGATGTGCTGCGCGTCCTCGACGGACTGCTGCTGGCCGGCGGCCCCGATGTCGAACCGGGCCGTTACGGCGCCGAGCCGGAGCCTCTCACCGAGTCCCGCCCGGAGCGCGATGCCGGCGAGTTCTTGCTGGTCCGGCACGCGCTGGCGATCGATCTGCCGATCCTCGGCGTCTGCCGGGGCATGCAGGTGCTGGCCGTCGCCGCCGGTGGCACCCTGCACCAGCACCTGCCCGATGCGCTCGGTCACGAGCGGCACCGGCCGGCCCCGGGTGTCTACGGCGAGCACGAGGCCCGCTTCGAGGGCGGCAGCATGATCGCCAAGCTGATGGGCGACGACGTCGCCATCCACTGCTACCACCACCAGGGTGTCGCCGATGCCGGCACGCTGACCGTCACCGGTCGCACCGAGGACGGCCTGGCCGAGGCCATCGAGGACCAGGACCGCCGGTTCGTGCTCGGCGTCCAGTGGCATCCGGAGGTGATCCGCGACCACCGCCTGTTCGGCGCGTTGGTCGAAGCAGCCGGCTGAGCGCCGGCACACCGCTGCCGAAGAACCGGGAAGAGGAGGAACCCACCGCATGCGCAGGCCCCTTATCGGCATGACCGCGTACGCCCAGCAGGTGCAGTACGGCAACAACGAAGTGATGGCGGGAATGCTCCCGATGACGTACGTGCGGGCCGTGCACGCGACCGGCGGCCGGGCCGTGCTGATCACCCCGGACGAGCCGGACATCGATGTGCTGGAGTCGTTGGACGGGATCGTCTTCTCCGGCGGTGGTGACGTCGACCCGGCGTATTGGGGCGCCGAGCGGCACCCGGAGACCGACGTCGACGCCGTCCGCGACGAGTCCGAGATGATGCTGATGCGCGCCGCGCTCGACCTCGACCTGCCGGTGCTCGGCGTGTGCCGGGGCATGCAGGTGATGGCCGTGGCCGGCGGCGGCACCCTGCACCAGCACCTGCCCGACCTGATCGGGCACGAGCGGCACCGGGCCGCCGCGGGCACCGACCCGCTGGCCGCCGACGCCTCCGCCTACGGCCGGCACGACGTGGTGGTTGCGGCGGAGTCCCGGGCCCACGAACTGCTCGGCTCGCACCTGGTGGTGAACTCGTTCCACCACCAGGCGGTCGACGACCCGGGCAAGTTCACCGCGGTCGGCTGGTGCCCGGACGACCGAGTCGTGGAGATCATCGAGAGCTCGCAGCACGCGTTCGCCTTCGGCGTGCAGTGGCACCCCGAACGCACGTCCGACCTGCGGGTCTTCGGCGCCCTGGTGGAGGCCGCGACCGAGCGCTCGGGTCTGCGCCGGCACGCGTTCGCGGGTTAGGCAACGCCTTCGCCCGGCGGCCCGCGACGGCCGTGACGGACCGCTTGCCGACCGCCTCGGCGGTGCGGCCATCGTTGCGGTCGGGGACGGCCCGGCGCGTACTCGAAAGGGTTTCTTTTCGTCGGGCGAGCCGGTGTTACGGTGCAGACCGTGCCGGTCCGCCGTGGCCGGTTTGATTTTGCGGGAGGATCGATGGGCGCGGAAACTCCGAGCGCCCCCGCCGGTGAATTGCCGCGCCGGTTGCGCACCGCGTTCGAGCGTGGCGGCGAGATGGGCCGGCGGATGCTGGAGCTGGACTGGTCGGCCAGTCCGCTCGGACCACCGGTGGGCTGGCCCGAGGAACTGGTCGATGCGGTCGCCACGATGCTCGCCTCGCGTGCCCAGATCGCCATCTTCTTCGGTCCGGAGTACTGCGCGCTCTACAACGACGCCTACATCCCCGCACTGGGCGACAAGCATCCGGGCAACCTCGGCGTTCCCGGCCGCACGATGTGGAACGAGACCTGGACGCTGCTGCACGAGCTGTTCGACGGGGTCCGCGAGAACGACACCTCCTACCTCAGCCCGGACCACCCGTTCCTGCTGGAGCGGCACGGGTTTCTCGAAGAGACCTACTTCGACATCTCCTACGACCCGATCCGCGGGGCGGACGGCGAGGTCACCGGCATCTTCTGCATCGTCACGGACACCACGTTCCGGTTGTTCGGCGAGCGCCGCACCCGCACGCTCAGCGCTCTCGGCCTGCGACTGGCCGATTCGCCGGACGAGGCCGCGCTGATCGCCGAGGTGGCCGAGGTGTTCCGGGAAAATGCGGCCGACGTGCCGTTCGCCCGGTTGATGCTGGACCCGGACGAGGTGCCGGCGACATCGGCCAGCGGCACGGTGGTGCTGGGTGAGATCACCGACCCGCCGCCGACCGCGGCGGACGAGGCGCTGGTCCTGCCGGTCGGGATCGGTGCGGCGGCGGCCGGCGCGCTGATCGTGGGGGTGAGCCGTTACCTCGCGCTCGACCGCGGTTATCGCGACTTCCTGGAGTTGGCGGCCGCCCAGATCTCGCGCGCGGTGGCGAACGTGCGCGCCTACGCGCAGGAGCGGGCGCGGGCCGCCGAGCTGGCCGCGCTCGACCAGGCCAAGACCAATTTCTTCGCCAATGTGAGCCATGAGTTCCGCACTCCGCTGACCCTGATCCTCGGTCCGCTGGAGGACCTGCTCGACGATCCGGACGTGCCGGCCGCCGAGCGGGAGCGGCTGCTGCCGATGCAGCGCAACGGCCTGCGCCTGCTGAAGCTGGTCAACACGGTCCTCGACTTCTCCCGCCTGGAGTCGGGGCGGATGCGGGCCGTTTACCGTCCGACGGATCTGGCCGACTACACGGCGCGACTGGCGAGCACGTTCCGGTCGGCTGCCGAGCGCGCCGGACTCGAGCTGGTGGTGGCCGCCGAACCGCTGCCTCTCCCGGTCCACGTCGACCGGGAGATGTGGGAGAAGATCGTTCTGAACCTGCTGTCCAACGCGATCAAGTTCACCCCCGCCGGCCGGATCGACCTGCGTGTCTACGCCGAGGCCGGCATGGCCGTCCTGGCCGTGCGGGACACCGGCGTCGGGGTGTCCGCGGCCGAGCGGCCGCTGCTGTTCGACCGCTTCCACCGGGTGGCCGGCGCCTGGTCCCGCTCGCACGAGGGCACCGGCATCGGGCTGGCTCTGGTGCGCGAACTGGCCGAGCTGCACGGCGGCTCGGTGGAAACGGAGAGTGAGGTGGGGCGCGGCAGCGTCTTCACCGTGCGCATTCCCTTCGGGGCCACTCACCTGCCGGCCGACCGGATCGGCGAGGAGGGCGCCCCGATCGTCACCGACGTCACGCCCCGGCTGTTCCTCGAGGAGACGTCCTCCTGGCTGCTCGACTCGGAACCGGCCGAGGAACCCGTCGGCACGCGTGGCCGCATCCTTCTCGTCGACGACAACGCCGACCTGCGCGACCACGTGGCCCGGCTGCTACGCCCGCACTGGGACGTGTCCACCGCGATGGACGGCCTGGCCGCGCTGGAGCTGGTCGAGCGCGAGGCGTACGACCTGGTGCTGACCGACGTCATGATGCCCGGCCTGGACGGCTTCGGCCTGATCGCCGCACTACGCGCCGGTGACCGCACCCGGGACGTACCGATCGTGGTGCTGTCCGCCCGGGCCGGCGAGGAGGCGTCCGGCGCGGGCCTGGCCGCCGGCGCCGACGACTACCTGGTGAAGCCGTTCACGGCGCGGGACCTCACCGCCCGGGTGCGGGCCAACCTCGACCTCGGCCGGGCCCGCCGGCAGGTGATCAGCCGGCTGCGCGGCCTGGTCGACGCGTTCACCGCGGTCAGCACCGTGCGGACCATCGACGAGGTGCTCGACGTGGCCGCCCACCACGTGCTGACCATGACCGGCGCCGGGCGGGTGGTGGTGACCGCCACCGGTGCCCGGGCCGAGGTGGACGGCGGTGCCGACCCGCGGGCCCGGCTCGAGGTCATGTCGCTGCCGGACATCTCCGGCGCCCCGCTCGGCGAGCTGCGGGTCTGGTCCGGTCCGGACGGTCCGCCCGACCCGGAGTTGCTCACCCAGTTGGCCCGGCTGATCGGGCTGCGGCTCGCGAACGCCCGCCTCTACGAGGCCGAGCACCGCATCGCCAGCACCCTGCAGCACAGCCTGCTGCCGCCGTCGCTGCCCCGGGTGCCCGGCACCGTGGTGGCCAGCCGCTATCTGCCCGGCAGCAGCGAGGCCGAGGTCGGCGGCGACTGGTACGACGTGATAGCCGCCCCCGACGACCGGCTGTTCCTGGTGATCGGTGACGTGGTCGGCAAGGGTGTGCAGGCAGCGGCCGGGATGGGGCAGCTGCGCAACGCGCTCCGGGCGTACATCCTCGAGGGTTTCGACTGCGGTGAGGCGCTCACCCGGCTCAACCGGCTGGTCGACAACCTGGGCCGGCGCCAGTTCGCCACCGTGGTGTGCGTGCGGTTCGACCCGGTGATCGGGCAGCTGCACTACTCGTCGGCCGGCCACCCGCCGCCGGTGCTGATCCGTCCCGGACAGCCGGCCGAGTTTCTCTACCGCACCGCGCTGGGCCCGCCGATCGGTGCGCTCGCCGTCGCCGAGTACCCGACCATGGAGGCTTCCCTCGACCCCGGAAGCCGGCTGCTGCTCTACACCGACGGCTTGGTCGAGGACCGCCGGGTCGGCATCGACACCGGCCTGAACCAGCTGATCGAGGATGCCGCGAAACCGGCCGACCACGTCGAGGACCTGCTCGACGCGCTGCTGTCGAGGGCGGCCCGGCGCACCCGGCGGGACGACATCGCGCTGCTCGCGCTGCAGGCCACCGAACCGCGCGAGTTCGTGCTGCGGCTGCCCGCCGACCCGACCCGGCTCAGCATCCTGCGCCGCCGCCTCGAGGACTTTCTCACCGGGCACGGCGTGCTCGAGGCCGACGTGCTCGACCTGACCGTGGCGGTCTCCGAGGCCGCCGCCAACGCGATCGAGCACCCGGTCGACCCGGCCGAACCGCAGATCACCGTGGAGGCGGCGATCGACGAGGACGCGGTGCTGGTGACGGTGCGCGACACCGGGCGCTGGCGGCCGGCTTCGTCGGGCGGCTTCCGCGGCCGCGGCCTCGCCTTGATCGGTGCGCTCACCGAGCTGTCGGTGGCGCGCGGCGATCAGGGCACCGCGGTGACGCTGCGGCGTCCGCTCACTCGCTGAGCCAGGGCTGGCCGGCCAGGCCGGAGATCTCCAGCACCCGCCGCACCTGGGACGACGGCAGCACGATGAGCCCGTCGCCGTACTGCTCGGCGAGCTGGAGAACCGCGTGGATGGCCGCCGAGTCGAAGAACGTGACCTGCCGCAGGTCGAGCGTCGCGGCGGCGGCATCCTCCGTGCGGGCGGCACGGAGCATGGCGCCCGCGGTCGACATGTCGACCTCACCGGCCACGGTCACCGTGGCCCGGCCGTCGGCCACCGCAACGACGGCCGAGAAGTTGGGGTCCGGCCCCTCTTGATCCACGAACATACGATTTCACAGGCTCCCGAGGGCAGCAAGAACCGCCCGAACAGGTTCAGCCGAGCCGTTATCGTGCGGCCGCCGCCACCTCGGCCCGCCGGTGCCACGGCGATAGGCTGGGGCTATGACCGTGCGCGCCCTACTGGTGCCGGGAAAGCAGTCGCCCTGGCGGGCGGTCCCGGCGCAGATCATCCGTCCTGAGTATGTGGGCAAGAAGCGCCCGAAAGAGTGGCGCGGTTCCCACGTGCAGACCCCCGAGACCATCGAGAAGATGCGAATCGCCGGGCGGATCGCGGCGCAGGCGACCCAACTCGCGGGCGAGCACTGCAAGCCCGGCGTCACCACCGACGAGATCGACCGGGTGGTGCACGAGTTCCTCTGTGACCACGGGGCCTACCCGTCGACCCTGGGCTACAAGGGCTTCCCGAAATCGTGCTGCACGTCGCTCAACGAGGTGATCTGCCACGGCATCCCCGACTCGACGGTTCTCGAGGACGGCGACATCATCAACGTCGACGTCACCGCCTATCTCAACGGCGTGCACGGCGACACCGACGCCACGTTCTGCGTGGGCGAGCCGAGCGAGGAGGCGCGCCTGCTGGTCGAGCGCACCCACGAGGCGATGATGCGCGGCATTCGCGCCGTCGCCCCCGGTCGCCCGATCAACGCGATCGGCCGGGTCATCGAGGCGTACGCCCGGCGCTTCGGCTATGGCGTGGTGCGCGACTTCACCGGCCACGGCATCGGCGAGACGTTCCACTCCGGCCTGTATATCCCGCACTACGACAACCCGCGCCTCGACACGGTGATGGAACCGGGCATGACCTTCACCATCGAGCCGATGATCACCCTGGGCACCCACGAGTACGACATGTGGGCCGACGGCTGGACCGTCGTCACCAAGGACCGCAAGTGGACCGCCCAGTTCGAGCACACCCTGGTGGTGACCGAGGACGGCTACGAGATCCTCACCCTGCCGTGACGGTCCTGCCGGCCGAGCATCACCACGCCGACGTCTCCGGCGGCTGGCTGCGGGCCGCGACGTTCGGCGCGATGGACGGCCTGGTCACCAACATCGCGCTGATCGCGGGCGTGGGTGGCGGCGGGGCCGGGCACCGCACGCTGATCCTGACCGGTGTGGCCGGCCTGGTGGCCGGGGCGATCTCGATGGGCCTCGGTGAATACACGAGCGTCCGCAGCCAGAACGATCAGGTGCAGGCCGAGCTGGCCAAGGAACGCCACGAACTCGAGGTCAACCCGGACGGCGAGGCGGCCGAGCTGGTGTCCGCGTGGACCGCCCGGGGCCTGCCGGTGCAGCTGGCCGAGCAGGTGGCGGCGGTGCTGCGGGACAATCCCGAGCAGGCGCTGCGGGTGCACGCGCAGGAGGAGTTGGGCGTCGTTCCCGACGAACTGCCCAGCCCGTGGACGGCGGCCGGTTCGTCGTTCGTCTGCTTCTCGATCGGCGCCCTGATTCCGCTGCTCACCTACCTGTTCGGCAGCGACAGTCTGTGGCTCGCGCTGGCGGTGGGCGGCCTCGGGCTGTTCGGTGCCGGCGCGCTGGTGGCCCGGTTCACCGCCCAGTCGTGGTGGTTCAGCGGCCTGCGCCAGCTGGTCCTGGGCGGCCTGGCCGCGGCCGTCACCTACGGCATCGGGGTCCTGATCGCCTAGTCGAACAGCGCGGTCAGATCTCCGTCGACCGGGCGGCCGCGGGCGGCCAGCTCCTCGGCGTGCTCCTTGAGCACCGCGCCGAGCTCCTGGATGTCGGCGCCCGCGACGCCGGTGCGCTTCACCGCGTCGGCCGCGTTGCGGAAATAGGTGCGGGTGAGCAGGCCGACGATCAGCGCGGCGTGCAGGCGGGCCTCGGCGATCATCACGAGCGCGGCATCCGTCTCATACCACTCGGCGAGCCGGACCGCGCGGGTGTGCGCCGCCGACGCGAGCGCCCAGTTGTGCCGGGCCAGCGTCGTGAACTCGGGCGGCCGCGCCTCGGCGAGCCGGGCCAGGTGGGTGTCGCGCAGCCGGCCGAACCAGCCACGCGGATCGTGCAGCGGGCGGGTGGTCACGTAGCGATCGGCGTCCAGCGGCCAGCGCGACGTCAGCTCCCGCGCCCGGCGCAGCCCTTCGTCCCCGGTGATCACCTCGAGGTCGACCAGGGTGCCGTCCACCCGGCGCAGCGCCGGTTTCGGACCGGTGCCCGCCCGGTAGGTCACGACCAGCAGGTTGACGTCGCTGCCCTCGCGGTCGTCGCCGTGCGCGAGCGATCCGTGCACGCCGACCGCCTGCACCTCGGCCGGCCATCGGCGTTCGATGACGTCGTTCAGCCGCACCGCCAGTCGCCCTCGCGGTGACGTTACGTCGATCTCCTCGAACACCCCGTCATTCTTCGGTATCCGGGTGTCAGCGAAAGGCGTCCGGCGCGGAGCACGAAAACCGACAGAGCGGCGTCAGCCCGCGCGGCCCGGGAAGGCCATCGTCAGTGGGGTCACCGCGTTGAGCCGCCGCCAGCGGACGGCGCGTACCGCGGCGTCGGTCAGTGCGGCGAGCGCGGTGGTCCGGTCGTCGTCCGCGGTCACCCCGAGCACCGGCCGCCAGGCCTGTGCGACACCGTCCTCGATCTTGATGGCGAGGTCCAGTGCGGAGTCCCGGTCGATCACCGGGAAGGGCAGCGTGTAGCCCGCCGGTGTGGGGCCGGAGCTGGACCCGAGTTCGGCGATCTTGTTGATCAGCCAGTCGCGTCGTTCCCGGTGCTCCAGTTCGGCGGCGCGGGCCGCGGTCACCTCGGCCCTGGCGGTCAGCTTCACGCCGAGCAGCCCGTACGCGTAGATGGCCGCCTCCTCGGCGGCCAGCGCGGCCGCGAATTGCTCGCTCATCGCAGCGCCTCGACGTGGGTGGCCCGGCAGGCGGCGATCGAGCCGACCGACCCGGCGCGCACCGCGGTGGTCGCCTTGCAGGCCGCCACCGCGGTCTTCAGGGCGCTCTGCTCGGCCGTCCGGAAACCGGCGATCACCTCGTCGGCCGAGGCGCCGGCCGACGGGGTGGTCAGCGCCGGGCCGGAGGCGGCGGCCGAGGTGGGTGAGGTGCGGCCGATCAGGGTGACCAACTCGGCGGCGTGCGCCCGGTGGTCGGCGGCGAGCGGGCTGAGCCGGTCGGCCACGGCCGGCAGGCTCAGTATCGCCCGGTCGTAGGCGATGGCCAGGGCGAGAGCCTCGTCGAGCACCGGCTGCAGCGCGTCCACCGGCGTCGGCGGATCGGGGTCGTGGCTGAAGAGACCGCATCCACCGAGACTGGTGAGCGCCAGGCCGGCACCGAGCAATCGCCGTCGGCTTTGTCCTACTTCGCTCATCCGCACCGCGTCAGTCAACACCATTCCACCGGCGGCTCGCGGTAAGGGGATGGCGGGGATTTCGGTGCGCCGGGGGACGCCCCTCGAGCCCCGCACGTTACGCTCTGCGTCAGCCGCGGGGCTTTCAGCCCGGCGGCATATAGTGCTTTCCTTGGACCCTTAGTGAAAGGTCGAGCCCGATGACGCAGCGTGGTCGCGCCGGCGCCCGGCCTGGCAACCGTTCCGGTGCCCACAAGCCCCGGGAGGAAGCGGAGCAGCGGACCCCCGCCGCCCCGCGCATCGACCTCGGGGCCGCCAAGGCCCGGGTGCAAGCGGTGATCGAGCCGGTGATCCAGAAAGCCGGCTACGACCTGGAGGACGTGAACGTGTCCCGGGCCGGCCGGCGGCACGTGGTCCGGGTCCTGGTGGACACCGACGGGGGCATCAATCTGGACGGCGTGGCCGTCGTCTCGCGGGAGATCTCGGCGGCGCTCGACGCGGCCGAGGAGAGCGGCGGCGAGGTGCTCGCCGGTGAATACCAGCTCGAGGTCGGTTCGCCCGGCGTGGATCGGCCACTGACCCTGCCGCGGCACTGGCGGCGCAACCGCGGCCGGCTGGTCGCGGTGAACGGACTGACCGGCCGGGTGGTCGACGTGGACGACGCGGGCGTCGTTCTGGACGTCGACGGCGTGTCCCGGGCGGTGACCTTCGCCGAGCTCGGCCCCGGGCGGGTGCAGATCGAGTTCAAGCGGCTCGACGAGGCCGATTTCGGCGATGAAGACGATGACGACGACGAAGAGGATGGGGAGGGCGGGGAGTGAACATCGACCTCGCGGCGCTGCGCGCCCTGGAGCGCGAGCGGGAGATCCCGTTCGACACGATCCTCGCGGCTATCGAGACCGCGCTGTTGACCGCCTACCGGCACACCGAGGGCGCGCAGAGCCACGCCCGGGTGGAGATCGACCGCAAGTCCGGCGTGGCGTCGGTGCTGGCTCAGGAGACGGACGCGGACGGCACGGTGGTGCGGGAGTGGGACGACACCCCGCACGACTTCGGCCGGATCGCGGCGATGACCGCCAAGCAGGTGATCCTGCAACGCCTCCGGGAGGCGACCGACGAACAGCACTTCGGGGAGTACGCGGGACGCGACGGTGACCTGATCACCGGCATCGTGCAGGCCGACGCCGCGCGGGCCGAGAAGGGCATCGTGATCGTCGACCTCGGCAAGATCGAGGCGGTGCTCCCGCAGTCCGAGCAGGTGCCGGGGGAGTCCTACGACCACGGCTCGCGCATCCGGGCGATCGTCGTGCACGTGGCCAAGGGCTTCCGCGGCCCGCAGGTCACCCTGTCCCGCTCGCACCCGGCCCTGGTGAAGAAGCTGTTCGCCCTAGAGGTTCCGGAGATCGCCGACGGCACCGTCGAGATCGCCGCGATCGCACGTGAGGCAGGTCACCGCACCAAGATCGCGGTGCATTCGACCGTGCCCGGCGTGAATGCGAAGGGCGCCTGCATCGGCCCGATGGGCCAGCGGGTGCGGGCGGTGATGAGCGAGTTGCACGGCGAGAAGATCGACATCATTGACTGGTCGGAGGACCCGGCCCAGTTCGTCGGCAACGCGCTCTCCCCGGCGAAAGCCCTGCGTGTGGAGGTGGTGGACGCCGCCACCCGGACGGCCCGGGTGACCGTGCCCGACTTCCAGTTGTCGCTGGCGATCGGCCGGGAGGGGCAGAACGCCCGGCTGGCTGCGCGGCTGACCGGATGGCGGATCGACATCCGCCCGGACAACGAGCCGGCCGAGCGTCCGGCTCAGACGGATCGTGATGCGGCCGAGGCGGGAAGCTGACCGGATACGCGGACGCCACCGGCGAGGGGTAGACTTTGCCGTGGCCGGTCCGACGCGCACCTGTGTCGGTTGCCGTAAACGCGCGCCGGCCTCTGAGTTAGTTAGGTTCGTCGTGGCTGGCAGCTGGGATGATTTCCGCTTCCAACCCGATCCGAACCGCCGACTGCCGGGCCGGGGAGCGCACTTGCATCCCGATCCGGCTTGCTTCGCGCAGGCGGAGCGGCGCCGTGCCTTCGGGCGGGCGCTGCGATTCACCGGTGTTGCTGACACCGGTCCGCTCGCCGAGCACATCCGTTCGGTCTCCATGCCGCGCGGAACGACCGATGATCAGGCCGCCAGGCCCGATCACGACCCAGCAAGGTAGGACGACCCAGATGAGCACACGATGAAGTCCCTGAAATGAACAGGCTTCTAGTGCACGAGTGAGGTCGTTGCGGGTGCGCTCGCACGACCTCGAAGTGAGGAGTGCAGTGCCAGGTAAGGCCCGCGTACACGAGCTCGCAAAGGAGCTCGGGGTCGACAGCAAGACCGTTCTCGCCAAGCTCAAAGAGATGGGCGAGTTCGTCAAATCAGCTTCCAGCACGGTCGAGGCCCCGGTGGCCCGGCGGTTGCGTGGTGCCCTCGAGGCAGGGTCCGCTCCGGCGGGGTCCGCCCCGTCCGCATCCGGTGCCCCCGAGTCCCCGTCCCTGCGGCCGGCCCCATCCACCGGCGCCCGGCCGCAGCCGCCGCGCCGCCCCGCCGCGCCCGCGGCGGACGCACCCAGTGCGCCCAGCGCACCCAGCAGCGCGCCGACTTCCCCGGCTCCGTCGCCGGGTCCGTTCGTGCGCCCCAAGCCGCCGGCCGTCCGCCCGGGCCCCACGCCCGGTCCGGTCGCCAAGCCGGCGAGTGCCCACGACATCGAGGTGGCGGCCGCCGAGGCGCGCGCCTCGGCGCTCAAGGCCGAGCAGGAGGCCGCGGTCAAGGCCGCGCAGGCCGCTCGCACCCGGGACGCCGAGCGTCGGGCCCAGCAGCCGCAGCCCGACATCCGGCCGACCGGCTCCGGCCCGCGTCCGGGCCCTGGCTCGGTTCCGCCGCGTCCGGGTTCCCCGGCCGCCAGCCCCCGCACGAGCGGTCCGTCCGCTCCGGGCGGTGGCCCGCGTCCCGGTCCCGCGGGTGGCAACCCTCGTCCGCCGGCGCGCGGTCCCGGTAACAACCCGTTCGGTGTCTCCGGTGGCGGGGCCGCTCGGCCCACGCCGTCCGCGATGCCCCGTCCCAACCAGCCCGGCATGCCGCCGCGGCCGAGCCCGGCGTCCATGCCGCCGCGGCCCAGCCCCGCGTCCATGCCCGCGCAGCGTCCCGGTCGTCCCGGTGGCGGTCCCGGCGGTGGCGGCGCAGGCCGTCCCGGTGGCGGTCCCGGTGGCGGTCGTGGTGGTCCCGGCGGCGGCGGTGGCGGTTTCCGTCCCGGTGGCGGCGGCGGCGGTGCCGGTGGCGGTTTCCGTCCCGGTGGCGGCGGCGGTGCCGGCGGTGGCGGTGGCTACCGCGGCGGTCCCGGCGGCGGTGGCGGCGGTGGCGGCGGCTACCGCGGCGGTCCCGGCGGCGGTACGGGTGGCCCGGTCGGTGCCGGCGCTCCGGGTCGTCCCGGTGGCGGCGGTCGCGGTCGTGGCGGCGGTGCCGCGGGTGCCTTCGGGCGTCCGGGTGGCCGGCCGACCCGTGGCCGCAAGTCGAAGAAGCAGCGGCGTCAGGAGTTCGACAACCTGTCGGCCCCGGCCATGAGCTCGGGCGCGCCCCGCGGCAACGGCCAGGAGATCAGGCTGTCCCGTGGCGCGTCGCTCTCCGACTTCGCCGACAAGATCAACGCGAACCCCGGCTCGCTGGTCCAGGAGATGTTCAACCTGGGCGAGATGGTGACGGCGACGCAGTCGTGTTCCGACGACACGTTGCTGCTGCTCGGCGAGCACCTGGGCTTCAACGTGCAGATCGTCAGCCCCGAGGACGAGGACCGCGCGCTGCTCGCGCAGTTCAACATCGACCTCGACGCTGCCGTGGACGAGGACCGGCTGGTCACGCGGCCGCCGGTGGTGACCGTCATGGGTCACGTCGACCACGGTAAGACGAAGCTGCTCGACGCGATCCGCAAGACCAACGTGGTCGCCGGCGAGGCGGGTGGCATCACCCAGCACATCGGTGCCTACCAGGTCGTCGTCCCGCACCAGGGCGAAGAGCGGGCGATCACCTTCCTGGACACCCCGGGTCACGAGGCGTTCACCGCCATGCGTGCTCGTGGCGCCCAGGTGACCGACATCGTGATCCTGGTGGTCGCGGCGGACGACGGCGTGATGCCGCAGACGGTCGAGGCGTTGAACCACGCCAAGGCCGCCGACGTGCCGATCGTGGTCGCGGTCAACAAGGTCGACAAGCCGGACGCCAACCCGGACAAGGTGCGTCAGCAGCTGACCGACTACGGCCTGCTCGCTGAGGAGTACGGCGGCGACACGATGTTCGTCAACGTGGCCGCCAAGCCGGGCACCGGCATCGACGAGCTGCTCGAGGCGGTCCTCCTGACCGCCGACGCGTCGCTGGAGCTGACCGCTCCGACCGACGGGCCGGCGCAGGGTGTGGTCGTCGAGTCGCACCTCGACAAGGGCCGTGGTGCCCTGGCGACCGTGCTGGTCCAGAAGGGCACGCTGCGAGCCGGCGACTCGATCGTGGCGGGTGGCGCGCACGGCCGCGTCCGCGCCATGCTCGACGAGAACGGCAACACCGTGGCCGAGGCCGAGCCGGCTCGTCCGGTCCTGGTCCTGGGTCTGACCTCGGTGCCGGGTGCGGGTGACACGTTCCTCGCGGCTGAGGACGACCGCACCGTGCGGCAGATCGCCGAGCAGCGGCAGGCACGCCGCCGTGCGGCGAGCTTCGCCAACTCGCGGACCCGGGCCACCCTCGAGACGCTCATGGAGCAGCTCAAGGAGGGCGAGAAGACCTCGCTCACCCTGGTCATCAAGGGCGACTCGTCCGGTTCGGTCGAGGCCCTCGAGGACGCGCTGTTCAAGATCGAGATCCCGGACGAGATCCAGCTCAAGGTCATCCACCGCGGCGTCGGTGCGATCACCGAGAGCGACGTGAACCTGGCGTCGGCGTCCTCGGATGCCACCGCCACGATCATCGGCTTCAATGTCCGCGCCTCCAACAAGGTCAAGGACATGGCCGACCGGGCCAACGTGGAGATCCGCTACTACAGCGTTATCTACCAGGCCATCGAGGAGATCGAGGCCGCGCTCAAGGGTCTGCTCAAGCCGGAGTACGAGGAGGTCGAGCAGGGCACCGCGGAGATCCGCGAGGTCTTCCGCTCGTCCAAGATCGGCCTCATCGCCGGCTGTATGGTCCGCAGCGGTCTTCTCCGCCGCAACGCCAAGGCCCGCATCCTGCGGGACGGCGTCGTGGTGGCGGAGAACGTCACGATCAGCTCGCTGCGCCGTTTCAAGGACGACGCCACCGAGGTCCGCGAGGGCTTCGAGTGTGGTCTGACGATGAGCGGCTTCGGCACCCCGCAGGTCGGCGACGTGATCGAGACCTTCGAGATGCGCGAGAAGCCCCGCGCATAGCCGATTAAGCCGGGAGCCCTCTGTCCGCGGAAAGCGCGGACCGGGGGCTCTCGGCTATATGCCTGCTATGGGGGCCGAGCCCCCAAACCCCCACGGTGCGGTGGTGGCGCTCGCTGCGTCCGTCGCGCCGCCTGCCAAGATGGCACGCATGTCCCGGTACGCCCTGCTCCTTGCGCCCTATGCCAACCGCGTCTACGCCGATCAGGCCGCTCGGTTGTCGCTCGCCGAACTCGCCGCCTTCCGGCCCGTACTCTCGTCCGACATTTCGGATATCGGCGTGGAGAAGTTCGGCGGGGTGGAGTATCTCGGCTTTACCGGCTCGCTCTCCCTGCGGGATATTTCGTACTTGTCCAATCTGTCCGCAGCGTATGCGCTGTTCGAGCGGGTGGATGAGGATCTGCTGCGGCCGCTGGAGATCACGCCGCTGGCTCGGTACGACAGTGACCTGATCACCATTCCCAAGTACGCCGGGAAGACCAACGAGCAGTTCACGAAGCTTGTTCTCAACCTCACGCTGCTCGCCTCGAAGTCGGCCGACCGGATGCTCGACGGCGGCCTGACCGTCCTCGATCCGCTGTGCGGGCGCGGCACCACCCTCAATCAGGCGCTGATGTACGGCTACGACGGCATCGGGGTGGAGCTCGACGGCAAGGACGTGGAGGCGTACAAGCTCTTCCTGCAGACCTGGCTCAAGCGCAAGCGTCTCAAGCACACCGCCGACCTCGTGCCGGTGCGCCGCCAGGGGCGGCGGGCGGCCCGGCGGCTCGAAGTGACCCTGGCTGCCAGCAAGGACGACCACAAGGCCGGCGCGGTGCAGAAGATCACCGTGTTGCAGGCCGACACCACCCAGCTGGACGGGTTGCTGCGCGGCGGGGTCGCCGACATTCTGGTGACCGACCTGCCCTACGGGGTGGCGCACGGCAGTTACGACGATGCCGGCGGCATCACCCGCAGCCCGCTCGACCTGCTCGAACGCGCGGTGCCGACCTGGTTGCCGCTGCTGCGGCCGGGCGCCGCGCTGGGGCTGTCCTGGAACGTCAAGGTCGCCCGGCGCGAACTGGCCGAGGACATCCTGGTCGCCAACGGTCTGGAGATCGTTGAGCACGAGCCGCTCGCCCACCGCGTCGACCAGGGCATCGAGCGCGACGTGATTATTGCCCGCACGATGAACTGAAAAAGGTCTACCCTGCTCGCTGATGTTTACCGAAACCGCAGTGTTCGACCTGCTCCTGCCGGGCGACTCGCGCACGCTCAAGCAGAAGCGTTCTTATGTCCGCCCGATCCTGGCGATGCTCAAGAAGTACGAGGTGAGCGTGGCCGAGGTCGGTTTCCACGATCTGTACGGCCGGGCCCAGATCGGCGTGGCCGTGGTCGCGGCGGAGGCCGGACAGGCCCGCGCCGTGATCGACACCTGCGAGAACCAAATGGCCGGCCGTCCCGAGATCGAGCTGTTGTCGGTCCGGCGCCGGCTCTACGGCGACGAGGATTAGCCCGGCTGCCGGGGCGTTCGTGTGCAACACGGCGTGGGTACGCTTCAGCAGTTGGGCGGGAGCAGTACGGACCCGCGGTAATTACAGTCGGAGGTGGGCGATATGTCGGACCCGGCCAAGACGCGTCGACACGCGGAGCGCGTCAAGGAACTGGTGGCGTCGCTGGTGCGTGAGATCAAAGACCCCCGGCTCGGCATGGTGACGATCACGGACGCCCGGATCACCGGCGACCTCCGCGAGGCCACCGTCTACTACACGGTTCTGGGCGACCCGACCGAGCAGGCCGGCACGCAGGCGGCGCTGGAGAGCGCCAAGGGCATGCTGCGCACCCGTGTCGGCCACGCGCTGGGCCTGCGGCACTCGCCGAGTCTGGCGTTCGTGCAGGACAACGTGATGGACCACGCCAAGGAGATGGAGGACCTGCTCGCCGAGGCCCGCCTCCGCGACGAGGAGGTTCAGCGCCTCGCGGCCGGCAAGCAGTACGCCGGCGATCCCGACCCCTACAAGGCGGACGACGAGGACGACGAGGACGAGGGCGCCGAGCGGGTGGGCGCGCGCGAGGACCTCGGGTGACTAATGCCTCACCCGGGGGAGTGACCGAAACGGAGTGGTCCGCGGCCGTCGACGCGGTCCGCGGGCTCACTCCCGGTCCGGACGGTGACGAGGTCCAGCTGATCTGCCACGTGAACCCGGACGGGGACGCGCTGGGCAGCATGCTGGGCTTCGCCCTGGCCCTGCGCGAGCGGGGCATCACCCGGCTGCGGGCGACCTTCCCCGGCGATTTCGAGCTGCCCACCCCCTATCAGGACCTGCCCGGCGTCGAGCTGCTCGTGCCGGAACCGGAGGCCTTCCGCGCTCCGGCCCTGGTGATGACGTTCGACGTGGCCGCCGAATCCCGTCTGGGCGACCTGGTCGCGCTGTTGCGGGCGCCCTGCGTCGTGGTGCTCGATCACCACGCCTCCAACACCCGGTTCGGCCAGGTCAACCTGGTCGACCCGCGGGCCGCGGCCACGTCGGTGGTGGTCGACGGCCTGCTGTCCCGGCTGGGCGTCCCGCTCGACGCCGCGATCGCCGAGTGCCTCTACGTGGCGCTGGCCACCGACACCGGTTCGTTCAAGTTCGACATGACCACGCCCGAGGTGCACGAGTTGGCCGCGCGGCTGATCGCCGCCGGCATCAGCCCCGGCGACATCTCCCGGCGGATCTTCGACACCCGCCCCTTCGGGGCGATGAAACTCGCCGGCGAGGTGATCGGCCGGGCCACCCTCGATCCCACCGCCGCGGGCGGCCAGGGCATGGTCTGGACGTACGCGACCCAGGCCGACCTGGCCCGCCACGACCAGCGCCCGTACGTCCTGGACACCCTGATCGACCCGGTGCGCGGGGTGGCCGAGGCCGACGTGGCCGTGGTGATCAAGGAGACCCCACAGGGCGACTGGTCGGTGTCGCTGCGCAGCAAGGGCGCGGTGGACGTGAGCCGGGTGGCGGTGTCCCTCGGCGGCGGAGGTCATCGCCTGGCCGCGGGTTTCACCGGCCACGGCACACCCGAAGAGGTGGCCGCGACGGTCAAAGGCCTGTTGGCAGCCAACCTGATCTAGCACGCACCCCTAGCCGTCCGCTTACTATTTGTAAGCGGGCGATTTCTCTGCGTGTCCAGAGTCGCGTGTCTCGACGACGGGTCGTTTCCGCACGTCGGAGGCCTGCGGGAGGTGTCGGATCAACGTCCGTTGTCTCAAACAACGGGAACGGTGCCTCAATCAGCGGACCTGAACGATAGTTTGGTCCTTAACGGTGATTTGGTTTTGCGCGGCCGTGACACCACCGCCCGCCGCGAGGCCTCGAGCCACCCGGGTCCACCGACTCGGGCCGCGTCACTGACGCGCCAAGCGTCCGGCGACCCCGGACCGGCCACGTGACGCCCCGCTCGACCGATTCTGGGCGCGCGCTGCGATGCCGCGCCCCACCCACCGTGGAGGACCATCATGGCTGCCAAGCCGAAGCCCCAGCCCACCGATGAAGCCCGCGAGCAGGCGCGCCGCGCCCTGCAGACCTCGCTGGACACCCGCCAGTAGCTGGTAAGCACCCAACTGAATTGCGTCCCTTACTGCTGGGCGGGCATCATGGTTGTCCATGAGCCCGTCTGCCCGGCCGCCTGACCAGCCCGCGACGTCGCCTCCGTCCTCTGCCGCGCTCGACCCGGCAGAGGCCACGCATCCCGCGTCCGAGCTGTCGGCGGGCATCGGCAGCGGCGCGCGGGAGTCGGCCAGTGCGAAAGGCATCGCTCGGCTGGCGGTGCCGGCCCTGGTCGTACTGGCCGCCGAGCCGCTCTACGTCCTCGTCGACACGGCCGTGGTCGGGCACCTCGGGCGGGTTCCGCTCGCGGCCGTCGCGGTCGGCGGGACGGTCATGTCGCTGGCGGCCTGGTTCGGCAACCTCATGGCCTACGGCACCACCGGGCGTGCGGCCCGGCGGTTCGGTGCCGGCGACCGGTCGGCGGCCGTGGCCGAGGGCGTGCAGGCCTCCTGGCTCGCGCTCGCGATGGGCGCCGTCCTCATCGTGCTCGCCCAGATCGGTGCCGGCCCACTGGCCGCCGCCCTCGCCGGCGACGCGACCACGGCGGACGCCGCCGCCGGCTGGTTGCGCGTTGCCTCGCTCGGCGCCCCCGGGCTTCTCCTGGCCGCGGCCGGGAACGGGTGGATGCGCGGCGTGCAGGACACCCGGCGGCCGTTGCTTTTCGTGCTGGGTGCCAACGTGCTCTCCGCGATCCTCTGCCCGGTCCTGGTCTATCCGGCCGGCTGGGGCCTGACCGGCTCCGCCGTCGCCAACGTCGTGGCGCAGACCGTCTCCGGTGGCTGTTTCCTGGCGGCGCTCATCCGGGAGACCCGCGCGCTGCGGCCGCGACCGCAGGTCATCCTGCAGCAGCTCGCGCTCGGGCGGGACCTGCTCATCCGCGGCGCCGCCTTCCAGGCCTGCTTCCTCTCGGCTACCGCGGTTGCGTCCCGCTTCGGGGTCGCGGCGGTCGGGGCGCACCAGATCGCGTTGCAGCTGTGGTTCTTCAGCGCGCTGGCGCTGGACGCGGTGGCGATCGCGGCGCAGTCCCTGGTCGGGGCGGCGCTCGGCGGCGGCGACGCGGACGGCGCCCGGGACGTCGCCCGCCGGGTGACCATCGCCGGTGGGGTAGCCGGGATCGGATTCGCGGTGCTGGCGGCGGCCGGCGCGGGCGTGGTGCCCGGCTGGTTCACGCCGGACCGGTCGGTGCACGAGCAGGCGGCGATCGTCTGGCCGTGGTTCGTCGGGCTGATGCCGTTCGCCGGGGTGGTCTACGCCCTGGACGGTGTGCTGATCGGCGCCGGTGACATCCGCTACCTGCGCAATCTCACCCTCGCGTCGGCGCTGCTGGGCTTCCTGCCGGCGATCTGGCTGGCCTACTGGCTCGACCTCGGGCTGGGCGGCGTCTGGGCGGGACTCGGCCTGTTCGTCCTGATCCGCTTCGTGACCATCGTCTGGCGCTGGCGCTCCGGCGGCTGGGCGGTCATCGGAGCCACCCGCTGAGAACGCCACGCGCCGGGCGGCCCTAAGGTGGGCGGGTGAGCGCGGACGGGCTGATCGTGGTGGACAAGCCGGCGGGGATGACCTCGCACGATGTGGTGGCGAGGATTCGGCGGCTGGCCAAGACGCGCCGGGTCGGGCATGGCGGGACGCTCGATCCGATGGCGACCGGCGTGCTGATCATCGGGGTCAACCGGGCTACCCGGTTGCTCACCTACGTGATCGGCTCGGGCAAGAGCTATGCCGCGACGATCCGGCTGGGGCAGACCACGATCACCGACGATGCGGAGGGCGACGTCACGGCCACCGTTTCGGCGGCCGGCGTCGCCGACGCCGACATCCACTCCGGCCTGGCGGCCCAGCGGGGCGAGATCGACCAGGTGCCGAGCGCGGTGAGCGCCATCAAGATCAACGGCGAGAGAGCCTACAAACGGGTACGGGACGGAGAAACGGTCGAGCTGCCGGCCCGCCGGGTGACCGTCGCGCGTCTCGACGTCCTGGACATCCGCCGGTCGGGCGACCTGGTCGACGTCGACATCGAGGTGGACTGCTCGTCGGGCACCTACATCCGAGCCATCGCGCGCGACCTGGGCACGACCCTGGGCGTGGGCGGGCACCTCACCGCCCTGCGGCGCACGGCCGTGGGCACGATGACGCTCGCCGAGGCCGTCACCCTCGAAGAGCTGGAGAAGACCGCCCCCGACGTGGTCGGCCTGCCGATGGCCGACGCCGCCCGGCAGACCTTCCCGCAGCGCACGGCCACCCCGGAGGAGGCGCGGGTGCTCAGCCACGGCGGCCCGCTCGACCCGGTCGGCATCGACGGTCCGTACGCGGTGTTCGGCCCGGACGGCGAGGTCCTGGCGATCGTCTCGGAGCGTGCGGGCCGCGCCCGCGCCGAGATCGTGCTCGCCCCGGCCTAGCTCAAGTGGCGGGCGACCGTCGCGACCAGGTCGGCGGCCGCGTAGGGCTTGTCGAGGAAGTCGTCGCAGCCGGCCTCGATCGCGGCGGCCCGGTCCTGCGGGAGCACGCTTGCCGTCACCGCCACCACCGTCGGGCGTTTGCCGGCCGGGAGCAGGCCGGCGGCCAGTTCGCGGGCCAGGTTCAGGCCGTTGCCGTCGGGCAGGTTCATATCCAGCAGGACCAGGTCGACGTCGGTGGCGCGTAACCGGTCGCGGGCCGCGGACAGGCTGGTGGCGTCCACTACCGTGGCGGTGCGGACCGTTTCGTCGGACGCTCGGGACAGCACGGCCTTGACCAGAGTCCGGTTCAGTTCCTCGTCCTCGACCAGCAGGATCGTGCTCATGGTCAGCTCCTTCCGGTCACGGGTGCCCGGGTCGCGGGGTGCGGCGCGGGCAGGACGGTCTCGGCGGGCAGTCGGACGGTGAAGACGCTGCCGACGCCGATCTCCGATCTCAGGGTGATCTCGCCGTCGTGGGCCTCGACGAGACGTTTGGTCAGGGCCAGGCCGAGGCCGGTGCCGGCGCGTTGCCGGTCGGGGTCGCCGACCTGCTGGAACTCTTCGAACACCAGGGGCTGGTCCTCTTCCGAGATGCCGACCCCGGTGTCGGCTACCGACACGTACACCCGATCGCCGGCCTCTTGTGCCGCGACCGTGACCGAACCGCCGGGCTCGGTGAATTTGATGGCGTTGGACAGCAGGTTTTCGACGATCTGCCGGAAGCGCACCCGGTCGGCCAGCGCGGTCGCCTCCGGCAGATCGGTGCGCACCGTGATGCCCTTGGTGGTGAACAGTGGGGCCAGGCCGGTGAGCAACTCGGTGATGGCGGTGTCGACCCGGAGCGGGGCCGGGCGCAGGTCCAGCCGGCCGGCCTCGATCTTGGCCAGATCGAGGATGTCGTTGATCAGGCCGAGGAGGTGGCGGCCGCTGGTGTGGATGTGGTCGACCCACTCGGCAGGGACGCGGCGCCGGTCGCCCTCCGGTTCCTCGACGCGCATCAGGTCGCTGAATCCGATGATCGCGTTGAGCGGGGTGCGCAGCTCGTGGCTCATGTTGGCGAGGAACGCGCTCTTCGCCTGGTTGGCCGCGGTGAGCGCCTCGACCGACGCGCTCAGCTCGGTGGTCAGGCGGCGCTGCGCGTCGGCGACGGCCTGCCGTTCGGCGAGGATGCCGGCCTGGCCGCCGAGCGCGGCGAGCAGGCGCAGGTCGTCGTCGCGGAACAGGGTGCGGTGCCGGTTGAACAGGAGCACCGCGCCGTCGACGTCGGGCGGCACCGGCATGGCGAGCACCGTGACGTAGCTGTCGCCGAGGTGGTCGCCGTAGTGCGCGACCAGGGCCGGCGTGCCTTCGCGCAGCCGGGCCGGGCGGCCGGCCCGGACCAGCGCGGTGATGTCGGCCGCGTCGACCTGGGTGAGTTCGGGCAGCGGCGGCCCGGCGTACGCGGTCTGGGCGAGCTGGCCGTCGGGGCGGGGCATCAGCACGGCGACGGCCTCGGCGCCGGTCTGCTCGCGCATGATCTCGGCGTACGTCTGCCAGACCTGCGCGGGGGACTGGACATCGGCGCGCAGCAGCCGTTCGGTGACGTGCCAGGCGGCGCTGCTGGAGAACATCCGCCGCAGCGAGCGCGAGGGCATGAAGGCGACCAGGTAGCCGAGGCCGCTGAGCAGGGCGAGCACCCGGCTCACGGCGGTCAGCTGAGGGCCGTGCACCGCGCCCAGGGCGACGAATACGATCATGACGCCGAACGTGAGGGTGGCCGCGGACGCGATGGTCAGCCGGGCGCGATTGGCGCCGGCCCGGGTGCGGGCCTTGCCCCAGAGCAGGGTGGCCGCGACCACCTCGCTGAGGCTGAAGCCGAGGGTCATCGCCATCAACCCGCCGGGGCTGAGCGGGCGGGCCGCCATCAGCAGCGGAACGGCGAGACCGATGTACGCCATCAGCACCAGCCGGTCGAGCAGCCGTGGCACCGCCCGTAACCGGGCGGCCAGCCGGACCGTGAGGTAGGGCTGGGCGAGCAGCACGGTGGTGGTGGCGATGCCCACCCAGATGGGCAGCGTGCCGCCGGCCAGCCGGCGGGCGATGTCCACCCCGAAGAACACCGTGCACGGCAGGAAGACCAGCGTCACGTTGCCCTGCAGGGGGTCGCGGCGCAGCAGGTAGCCGCCGAGCGCACGGAGGAACAGCACCGCGAAGGTGAACTCCGCCGCGAGCAGGACGAGCACGCTCCAGTCGATGCGCATATCGGGGCTAATCGTAGCGTTTCGGTCGGTTGGTAAGACCGATACGCTGTGCCCGACGAGTGAGCTGGGGAGGACGAGACATGCAGCGGTGGCGGGGCTACGAGTCGGTGCCCGGGGGCTGGGGCCGATCGGTGGTCACGATCGGCGTCTTCGACGGCGTGCACCGCGGCCACCAGGCGATCATCGGGCACACCGTGAAACGCGCCCGCGATCTGGGCCTGCAGTCGGTGGTGATGACCTTCGACCCGCACCCGGCCGAGGTGGTGCGGCCGGGCTCGCACCCGGCGGTGCTGACCGAGCCGGTGCGCAAGGCCGAGCTGATCGAGCAGCTCGGCGTCGACGCGCTGTGCGTGGTGCCGTTCACGCCGTCCTTCTCCCACCTGACCGCCGAGCAGTTCGTGCACGACGTGCTGGTCGAGGCGCTGCACGCGGCGGTCGTGGTGGTCGGCGACAACTTCCGGTTCGGGCACCGGGCGGCCGGTGACGTGCCGGTGCTGGAGCGGCTCGGGCGGTCGTTCGGCTTCACGGTCGAGGACGCGCCACTGGTCGCGGCGGACGGACTGGTCTTCTCCTCGACGTACATCCGCAGTTGTGTTGATGCCGGGGACGTCCGGGCGGCGGCCGCCGCGCTCGGCCGGCCGCACCGCCTGGCCGGCGTGGTTGTCCGCGGTGACCAGCGCGGACGCGAGATCGGCTTCCCGACCGCCAACCTGATGACGCACCGCTACGCGGCGGTCCCGGCCGACGGCGTCTACGCGGCCTGGCTGATCCGCGGCGGCGAGCACGCGGGCCGGCACCCGGCGAGCGTGTCGATCGGCACCAATCCCACCTTCTCCGGCCGGGAGCGCCGGGTCGAGGCCTATGTGCTGGATTTCGCGGGCGATCTCTACGGTGAGCGGGTCAGCCTCGATTTCGTCGCCCACCTGCGCGAACAGCGGGTCTACGAGGGCATCGAGCCGCTGGTCGCGCAGATCCGCGAGGACGTGGAAGAGACCCGCTCGTTGCTCCGGTGACCCCCTGGTAGGGTTGACAGGACGCTGGTTGTCCAGCGACCGGTTCCGCGTGCCTGCCCGACGCCGCGGGTGCGGAATACCGTTGATCCGGCAACACAGAATTTCGGAGAGTATGGCGCTCGATCAAGACACCAAGAACAAGATCATCGACGAGTACAAGGCGCAGGACGGCGACACCGGGTCGCCCGAGGTGCAGGTCGCGATGCTGACCAAGCGGATCGCCGACCTCACCGAGCACCTGAAGGTGCACAAGCACGACCACCACAGCCGGCGTGGCCTGCTGCTGCTGGTCGGCCGCCGTCGCCGCCTGCTCAACTACGTGCAGAAGAAGGACATCGCGCGCTACCGGACGCTGATCGAGCGTCTCGGCCTCCGCCGATAATTCTTCAGGGGGAGTGGCCGACCGGGCCGCTCCCCCTAGCTTTAACCCACGGACCCGCGCGGTTCGCCAGGCCAAGACAGACACCGGTCCTCGGTAGTGGTTCCCAGGCCAACCATCCTGGGCACTTCGATCGAAGACCGGCCAGCCTGAACACCGCGCTGTAGAAGACCGCCGGGTCCTCGACGAAGGAGTACCGCAACAACATGACAGAGCAGAACGCTCTCGGAACTGAGTCCCGCACCGCCGTCATCGACAACGGTGCGTTCGGCACCCGTGAGGTGACCTTCTCCACCGGCCGCCTGGCCAAGCAGGCCGCGGGCTCGGTCATCGTCCAGCTGGGCGACACCGTGGTCCTCTCCGCGACCACCGCGAGCAAGGCGCCCAAGGAGCACTTCGACTTCTTCCCGCTCACGGTGGACGTCGAGGAGCGGATGTACGCGGCCGGCCGCATCCCCGGCTCGTTCTTCCGGCGCGAGGGTCGTCCCAGCGAGGACGCCATCCTCACCTGCCGCCTGATCGACCGGCCGCTGCGCCCGTCGTTCACCAAGGGCCTGCGCAACGAGGTCCAGGTCGTCGAGACGATCCTGGCGCTCGACCCGGCCCACCCGTACGACGTGGTCGCCATGAACGGCGCCTCGATGTCGACCAAGCTCTCCGGCCTGCCGTTCAGCGGCCCGGTCGGCTCGACGCGGGTCGCGCACGTCGAGGGCCAGTGGGTTGCCTTCCCGACCCTGGAGGAGCTCGAGCGGGCCACCTTCGACATGGTGGTCGCCGGTCGTGTCCTCGCCGACGGTGACGTCGCGATCATGATGGTCGAGGCCGAGGCCACCCCGCACGCGATCAAGCTGATCTCGGCCGGTGCCGTTGCGCCGACCGAGGAGGTCGTCGCCAGCGGTCTGGAGGCCGCCAAGCCGGCCATCCGTGAACTGTGCCGCGCGCAGAGCGAGCTGGCCGAGGTCGCCGCCAAGCCGGTCGCCGACTACCCGGTCTTCCTCGACTACCAGGACGACGTCTTCACCGCCGTCGCGGAGGCCCTCCGCGAGGAGACCGCCGAGGCCCTGAAGATCGCCGGCAAGCAGGAGCGCGAGGAGTCCCTCGACCTGATCAAGGCGAAGGCTCACGACCTGCTCGACGAGCGGTTCGAGGGTCGCGAGAAGGAGATCAGCGCCGCGTTCCGGTCGCTGACCAAGTCCGAGGTCCGGGCCCGCGTGCTGCGCGAGCAGATCCGGATCGACGGCCGCGGGCCGCGCGACATCCGGCCGCTGAGCGCCCAGGTCGGCGTCCTGCCGCGGGTGCACGGCTCGGCCCTGTTCGAGCGGGGGGAGACCCAGATCCTGGGTGTCACCACGCTGAACATGCTGCGTCTCGAGCAGACGCTGGACACCCTCGCCCCCGAGAAGTCCAAGCGCTACATGCACAACTACAACTTCCCGCCCTACTCGACCGGTGAGACCGGCCGGGTGGGTTCGCCGAAGCGCCGCGAGATCGGCCACGGCGCGCTGGCCGAGCGGGCCCTGGTGCCCGTGCTGCCCGCGCGCGAGGAGTTCCCGTACGCGATCCGCCAGGTCTCCGAGGCCCTGAGCTCGAACGGCTCGACCTCGATGGGCTCGGTCTGCGCCTCGACGCTGTCGCTGCTCAGCGCCGGTGTGCCGCTGAAGGCGCCGGTCGCCGGCATCGCGATGGGCCTGATCTCCGATGAGGTCGACGGCAAGACGCAGTACGTCGCGCTCACCGACATCCTCGGTGCCGAGGACGCGTTCGGCGACATGGACTTCAAGGTCGCCGGCACCAGCGAGTTCGTCACCGCCCTGCAGCTGGACACCAAGCTCGACGGCATCCCGTCGGACGTGCTGGCCGGCGCGCTGCAGCAGGCGCACGACGCCCGCGCGACGATCCTCGGCGTGATGGAAGCGGCGATCAACTCGCCGGCCGAGATGTCGGAGTACGCCCCGCGGGTCACCTCGGTGAAGATCCCGGTCGACAAGATCGGCATGGTCATCGGCCCCAAGGGCCAGACGATCAACGCGATCCAGGACGAGACCGGCGCCGACATCTCGATCGAGGACGACGGCACGATCTACGTCGGCGCGACGAACGGCCCGTCGGCCGACGCCGCGGTCGAGCGGATCAACGCGATCGCCAACCCGACCCTGCCGAAGGTCGGCGACAAGTTCCTCGGCACCGTGGTGAAGACGGCCGCGTTCGGCGCGTTCGTCTCGCTGCTGCCCGGCCGCGACGGCCTGCTGCACATCTCCAAGGTGGGCGACGGCAAGCGGGTCGACAAGGTCGAGGACTTCCTCAACGTCGGCGACAAGGTCGAGGTCTCGATCGCGGACATCGACGCCCGCGGCAAGATCTACCTCGACAAGGTTCGCCCCGAGGGCGAGGAGGCCCCGGCGGCGGCTCCGGCCGACGGTCAGGCTCCTCGTGAGTCCCGCCCGCCGCGCGAGGACCGTGGTCCCCGCGGTGACGGTGGCGGCGAGCCGCGTCGTCGTCGGCAGCGGGCCCCCGGTGGCGAGCGTGGCGACCGCGGCAGCGCACCGCAGGCGTAATCACCAGTGACAGCTAGTTCGCGCGGGCCGGCCGGAAGGCCGGCCCGCGTTGTCACCCCGTCCGACCGCCCCGCCACCACCCTGAATCGGATGAAAACAATTATCTTGCAGGAGGGTGCCAAGCGCACCACCCTGCCCAGTGGTCTGCGCATCGTCACCGAGGCGATCCCCGGCACCCGAAGCGCCTCGCTCGGCGTCTGGGTGGGCATCGGCTCGCGCGACGAGACACCGAACATGTCGGGCGCCTCGCACTTCCTCGAGCACCTGCTGTTCAAGGGCACCCACAAGCGGACGGCGCTGCAGATCTCGGCCGAGATCGAGGCGGTCGGCGGCGAGACCAACGCCTTCACCACGAAGGAATACACCTGCTACTACGCGCGGGTGCTCGACGCCGATCTGCCGCTCGCGGTGGATGTGCTGGTCGACGCGGTGGCCGACTCGATCCTCGAGCCGTCCGACGTCGAGACCGAGCGGGCCGTCATCCTCGAAGAGATCGCCATGCACGAGGACGAGCCCGGCGACGAGGTGCACGACATCTTCACCGAGGCGATCTTCGGGGACCATCCGCTGGGCCGGCTCATCTCGGGGACCGAGGAATCGATCACCCCGATGACCCGCAACCAGATCAACGGCTTCTACCGGCGGCGTTACACGCCGCCGCAGATCGTGGTCGCGGCGGCCGGCAACCTCGAGCACAACACGGTCGTACGCCTGGTGCGCAAGGCGCTCGCCGGGACGCCGCTGGACGGTCCCGTGGCCGCCCCGGCCGACCCGCGTACCGGTAGCAAGCGGATCCGTCACCAGAAGCCGCACACGGTCGTCCGCAACCGGGACACCGAGCAGGCGCACGTGGTGCTCGGCGGGATCGGTATCGGCCGCAGCGACGAGCGCCGGTTCGCCCTGGGCGTGCTCAACAACGTGCTCGGCGGCGGCATGTCCAGCCGGCTCTTCCAGGAGATCCGGGAGAAGCGCGGGCTGGCCTACTCGGTCTACTCGTACGCCTCGCAGTACGCCGACGCCGGAGTGTTCGGCGTCTACGCGGGTTGCGCGCCCGGCAAGATCGAGGAGGTTCTCGATCTGGCCCGGACGGAGCTGGCCCGGGTGGCCGCCGACGGCCTGACGGCCGAGGAGATCGCCCGGGGCAAGGGCATGGTCAAGGGAGCGTACGTTCTGGGGCTCGAGGACTCGGGCTCCCGGATGAGCCGGCTCGCCAAGTCGGAGCTGCTCTACGGCGACCTGATGAGCGTGGACGAGCTGCTCGGCCGGGTCGACGCGGTGACCAAGGAGGAGGTCGACGCGATCGCCGCGGAGCTCCTCGCCCAGCCGATGTCGCTGGCCGCGGTCGGCCCGTTCGACGAGGCCAGTTTTCCCCGCGGCTAACCTTGGACCCCGTGACAACGCTGGAGACACCGCCCGAGGCCGCCGCCCCACCCGACCGGCGCAAGCGCCGGATCATCGGCATGACGGTCTGGGCGGTGGCCTTCGGCCTGTTCGTGGCGTTCGTCGGGGTGCCGACCAGCGACCCGCTCACCGCCTTCGGCTGGCTGTGGCTGGCCACCATCGCGTGGCGCAACTACCAGCCGTGGCGGGAACACCTGCTGTTCCTGCGGGACTGGCTGCCGGTCGCGCTGCTGCTGGTCTTCTACAACGTCTCGCGCGGCTCCGCCGACAAGCTCTTCGCGCCGCACGTGCACTTCATGATCGACGCGGACGAGGGCATGTTCGGCTTGCTCACCGGCGGCCGCATCCCGACGATCTGGCTGCAGCAGCATCTCTACGACCCCACCCACGTGCCCTGGTGGGAGGTCGTGACCACGATGGTCTACATCTCCCACTTCCTGACCGTGCCCACGGTCGCCGTGGTTCTCTGGGTGCGCAGCCGCGGCCTTTCCTACCGGTTCATGCGCCGCTGGATCGCGCTGAGCATGGCCGGCCTGGTCACCTACTTCCTCTATCCGGCCGCCCCACCGTGGTGGGCCGCCGAGAACGGCTACCTGGCCGAGCCGGTCGCCCGCTTCTCCTCCCGCGGCTTCGACGTGCTGGGCCTGCACAGCGCCGGCAACACCCTCAACGCGC
Source organism: Paractinoplanes toevensis (assembly GCF_018332695.1). Classification (GTDB taxonomy): domain Bacteria; phylum Actinomycetota; class Actinomycetes; order Mycobacteriales; family Micromonosporaceae; genus Actinoplanes; species Actinoplanes toevensis. Next base: position 102,961 of record NZ_BOQN01000015.1, on the reverse strand, counting down.
TGCAGGTCGAGCAGTCCAACCCGGTGGCCGCCATGCCGTCCCTGCACACCGCGTACGCGATGATGGCGGTCGCCTTCTTCCTGCCGATGGTCCGTAAGCGCTGGTGGCCGGTGCTGCTCGCCTACCCGCTGGCGATGACCTTCACGCTCGTCTACACCGGCGAGCACTACGTGATCGACGTGCTGCTCGGCTGGTTCTACGTGGGCATGGTCTTCCTCGCCGTGGGCTGGGCCGAGCGCTGGTGGGCTTCCCGCAAACGATAGGTTGGTCGGGTGACCCTTCGCGTGGGAGTTCTCGGTGCCCGGGGCCGGATGGGCCTAGAGGTGTGCAAGGCGGTCGACGCCGCCCCCGACCTGGAGCTGGTCGCGATGATCGACCAGGGCGACGTGCTGTTCAGCGCCTCCGACAACCATGCCGAGGTGCTGGTCGACTTCACCACCCCCGACGTGGTGATGGACAACCTGCAGTGGGCGATCGAGCGAGGCATCAGCGCCGTGGTCGGCACCACCGGTTTCACCGAGCCGCGCCTGGCCCAGGTGCGCTCCTGGCTGGCCGAGAAACCCGAGGTGGGCGTGCTGATCGCCCCCAACTTCGGCATCGCCGCCGTACTGATGATGCAGTTCGCCGCCAAGGCCGCCCGCTACTTCGAGTCGGCCGAGATCATCGAACAGCACCACCCGCGCAAGCTCGACGCCCCCAGCGGCACCGCGACCCGCACGGCCCAGCTGATCGCCGCGGCCCGCGAGGACGCCGGCCTGGGCCCGATGCCGGACGCGACGAAGGAAGAGGTAGACGGCGCCCGCGGCGCAAGCATCAACGGCGTGCGGGTGCACGCGGTCCGAGCGGCCGGCCTGCTGGCCCACCAGGAGATAGTCTTCGGCACCGACGGCGAACTGCTGACGATCCGGCACGACTCACTCGACCGCGTCTCCTTCATGCCCGGCGTCCTGCTGGCGGTCCGCAACGTCCAGAAAAACCCGGGCCTGACGATCGGCATCGACTCCCTGCTCGACTGAGCCGCGTCTTCCGCCCCGGCTGCGTCGTTCGCCTGCGCTTCTTTTTCGGTACGCCGTGCGACCAGTCCCGGCCACCCAGTTCTCTCTGCGCGGTCCTCACCCTCCGCGCGCCCGCGCCGGGCGGGCCCGCCGCAAACGCCAGACCCCTGCCCACTCCTCCGCCGTGCCGCCGCCGGAGGCTCTGCTCGCGACGCCCCGCTGTGGCTGGCGGCTCTGCTCGCGGACGCCCCGCTGTGGCTGGCGGCTCCGCTCGCGGACGCCCCGCTGTGGCTGGCGGCTCCGCTCGCGGACGCCCCGCTGTGGCTGGCGGCCCTGTTCGGGGAAGCCCCGGCTCTACACCGCCGACCGCTGGCCTGCCGACCTCCCGGAGGGGTATCCGGGCTAGCCCGAGCCGCACTCCACCTCGCGCCCAGATCTTGTGGCCTTGCTGCGCGCTCCGTACCCCAACTCAACAAGGTCGAGCTGGAGCAGTTCTGACAGCGACGATATAAGCGGCATGTCATATTTTCCGCGCGGGCGTGGTCCACTCCGATCGTGCGTCGGCCGGCTGCCGGAGGCTGGCGAGTTGCCGCGCTTGGATCATCGAGCGCAGCTCCGGCCGCCGAGCCACTCGGATATGCCGATCCCCGGCCGCGCCGACCCGGGCGGATATGCCGATTCGAGGCCGCGCCGAGCCAGGCGGATATGCCGATTCGAGGCCGCGCCGAGCCAGGCGGATATGCCGATCCGCGGGCGTGCCGGGTCAGCCGGCTTGGTCGGTCCGTGGGCGTGCCGGTCCGCGGCCAGGCCAGTCGGATATGCCAGTCCGCGGGCAGGCCGGTCCGCGGGTGCTCAATCGCGGTGGGCGGACTCGCGGGGTGGCGGCCGGACGTGCCGGTTCGTGGGCGTGCCGGTTCGCAGGCGGCCTCAACCGCGGTGGGCGGACGCGCGGGGTGGCGGCTAGGCGTGCCGGTTCGTGGGCGGGCTCAGCCGCGGTGGGCTCTCGACGCGCGGGGTGCGCGTGAGCGTGCCGGTTCGTGGGCGGGCTCAGCCGCGATGGGGGCGCGACGCGCGGGGTGCGGGTGGGCGTGCCGGGTTGGTGGACATGGCGGTTGGTGGGCGTGCCGGTTCGTGGGCGGGCTCAGCCGCGGTGGCGGCTCGACGCGCGGGGTGTGGGTAGGCGTGCCGGTTCGTGGGCGTGCCGATCGTGGGCGTGCTGGTCCGTGGGGGCGGGCCCGGCCGTGGGGGTCAGGTCACGCGGAGGGTGGGCGGTAGGCCGGTCAGGGTGGTGCCGTCGAAGTTGACCTCGTGGCCGGCTATGCGTAGGCCGTGGACTGCCGGGGCGTTCGGCAGGGGCTTCAGGTGGATGACGCCGGACGGTACGTCGGGGGTCAGGCCGATCCAGGACTGCAGCATGAGGATGGATGCGGCCGCCGACCAGGCCTGGGGATGGCAGGCGGCGGGATAGGAGACGGGCCGGGACAGGTCTGCTCGGGCGTCGCCGGCGTAGAGCTCGGGCAGTCGGAAGTCGAAGGTCTCGGCCGCGGTCAGCAGGCCGTCGAACAGGGTCAGGGCCTCGGTGGCGAAGCCGCCTCGGGCCAGCCCGGCGGCGACGATCGCGGTGTCGTGGGCCCAGATCGAGCCGCAGTGGTACGACAGGGGCGCGAAGCCGTGGTCGTTCGACGACATCGTGCGCAGGCCGTAGCCGCCGGACATGTCGTCGCGGGCCAGCGCCGCGGCAACCGTCGTCTCCTCGGCGGCGGTCAGCAGGCCGGTGCCGAGCAGGTGGCCGATGTTGCTGGTCAGCGAGTCGACCGGGCGCTTGTCGCCGTCCAGGGCCAGGGCGGGATGCCGGCCTTGGTGCACCCAGAACGCGGCCCGGAAGCGGTCGGCCATCGCGGCCGCCCACTGTCGCCAGCGGTCGCCGCCGGGGCGGCCGAACGCGTCCAGCAGGGCGGCGCCGTCGAGGGCCGCCCGGAAGGCGTAACCCTGCACCTCGGCCAGGGCGATCGGCGCGGTGGCGCGGCGGCCGTCGTGGAAGCGGATCGCGTCGCCCGAGTCCTTCCAGCCTTGGTTGGCCAGGCCGTGGCCGGTCGTGTCGAGGTATTCGAGGAAGCCGTCGCCGTCGGGGTCGGCGTGCTCGGCCAGCCAGGCCAGCGCCGCCTCGAGCTGCGGCAGCAGGGCCGCGACCTCGGCCGGGTCGTGCCCCCAGCGCCAGGTGTCGTGGAGCAGGCTGATCCAGAGCAGGGTGGCGTCGATCGTGCCGTAGTAGGTGGCCGGCAGGGACGCGCTCACGTCGGACCGGCGCAGCTCGTGCATGATCTTGCCGGGGGCCTCGCCGGTCTCCGGGTCGACCTTCGAACCCTGGCGGCGGGCCAGCACCCGCAGCGTGCCGATGGCCAGGTCGGTGCCGAGCGGCAGCATCATCCGCGCCGCCCACAGGCTGTCCCGGCCGAAGAGCGTCAAATACCACGGCACGCCGGCGCCGAGGAACGTGTCGCCGTCGTCGATCGCGGTGGTGAGGCGCAGCGCGGCCAGGTCGTCGAGGGACCGGTCGACGAGCCGGGGGAGCCGCCGGTCGTCGGCCCGCACCGAGGGCCGGGACCACTCGCCGCGCGTGCCGGGAAACATCACCGCTTTCGGGTCGTCGACGGTCAGTGACCAGCGCAGCACCACCGACTGGCCGGGCGCGAGGCTGACCTGCCAGGTGCGGGCCGGGTCGATGTGGACGGTGACGTCGAGCCGGGTGTCGGATTTCCGGCCCGAGCGCACCACCTCGAGCGGCGCGAGGTCGCTCGCGGTCTCGACGGTGACCGTGGTGGTGACCGGGACGGTGGCGGTCGAGGCGATCTCGATCTCCTCGTCGACGGCGCCGGGGCGGACCCGTCGGGTGCGGATCACCCGGATCGTCGGGTCGGCGATCTGGTCGCCGAGCCGGCGGGCCACCGAGACGAACCGGGTCGCGCCCGGCCCGGCCGGGGCGTAGCCGATCGGCTCGGGCTCGCGGTCGTCGAGACGCAGCACCGCCGTGGAGAGAACCCGGCCGTCGGCGTGGAAGACACCCTGCACTCCGGCCGGTCTGATCTGACCGTCCGCACCGGACAGTGCCACGGTCGGGGCGGCGATCGTCGGGATGAGGTCGTGCAGGAGGGGCTGAAGCGGCCTCACGAGATCTCCTTGACAGGTGCCGGGGGTGGTGCGAAGGTCGAAACAAATCCGCAACTTGATCGATCCAATGATGCCGGATCGGGCTTTGATCGTTCAAGAGGATGAAAGGGATTGATAACGGTGGAGAAGGTCACGATTGCCACGGTCGCCGAGCGGGCCGGGGTGTCCCGCCAGACCGTGTCCAATGTGATCAACACGCCCGAGGTGGTGCGCGCCGAGACCCGCGAGCGCGTCCGTGCGGCCATCACCTCCCTCGGTTATCGGGTCAATCAGGCCGCCCGGCAGATGCGCACCGGCCGGTCGAGGCTCATCGCGGTGCGCATCGAGTCGGGCAGCGACGGCATCAACGGCTCGGTGCTCGATCGTTTCCTGCATGGGCTCACCGACGCGGCGACCCTGGCCGGCTACCGCGTCATGCTCTACACGGCCGCCGACGACGCCGACGAGATCGCCACCTACGACGACCTGCTCACCGCGCACGACCTCGACGGGTTCGTGCTGACCAGCACCCACCACGGCGATCCGCGCACGTCCTGGCTGGCCGCCCGGGACGTGCCGTTCGTGACCTTCGGCCGGCCGTGGGGCGCCCCCGACACCCATTCCTGGGTCGATGTGGACAACGACGCGGGCACCCTCGCCGCCACCAAGCACCTGCTCAAGGCGGGCCACCGACGGATCGGCTTCCTCGGCTGGCCGAGAGGTTCCGGCGTGGGCGACGCACGGCGTACCGGATGGGCCGCCGCCATGACCGCCGCCGGCCTCGACGTCACCGGGCTCTCCGTCGCCGTGATCGACGGAGTCGATTCCGGCGCGGAAGCGGCCGGCCGGTTCCCCGACGATCTCACCGCGGTCGTCTGCGCGAGCGACTCGCTCGCGCTCGGCGCCCTGCGCGCGCTGCCCGGCCGCGCGGTGATCGGTTTCGACGACACCGCGGTGGCGCACGCGATCGGCCTCACCAGCGTGAGTCAGCCGCTCGCCGAAGCCGCCGCCCGCTGCATGCACCTGCTCACCGAGTTGCTCGACGGCCGCGCCCCGGCCACATCCACCCAGCTGTTGCTCCCGCCGTCGTTGGTGGTGCGCCAGACGGCCTGACTCCCCCCTCCAGGAGATAGGCATGAAACTCAGAAAGGCGGCCCTCGCCGCGATCGCCTCCGCCTCCCTCGTCGCCGCCGGCGCCTGCGGCAGCGGCTTCGACGACCAGACCACCCAGCAGAGCAGTGGGCCGGCCAGCCTGCAGATCATGATCGCGTCGTCCGGCGACGCCGAGACCAAGGCGGTCAAGGACGCGGCCGCCGCCTGGGCCACGTCGAGCGGCAACACCGCGACCGTCACCCCGGCGCAGGACATCGTCCAGCAGCTCGGGCAGGCACTGGCCGGCAGCACCCCGCCGGACGTGTTCTATGTGGATGCCGCCCGGTTCGCCGACTACGCGAGCGTCGGTGCCCTCGACCCCTATGCGAAGGGTGACGCCTTCCTGCCCAAGCTCAACGAGTCGTTCACCTACGAGGGCAAGCTGTACTGCGTTCCCAAGGACGCCTCCACCCTCGCGCTGGAGATCAACACCGATCTCTGGGCCAAGGCCGGGCTCACCGACGCCGACATCCCCACCACCTGGGACCAGCTCACCGCGGCCGCCCGCAAGCTCAAGGCGAGCGGCGTGACCCCGCTCGCGATCGGTGACACCCGAGACCGGATCGGCGCGTTCCTGGTGCAGGCGGGCGGCTGGTGGGTCAGCGCCGACGGCAAGCAGCCGACCGCCGACACCCCGCAGAACGCGCAGGCCCTCACCTACCTGAAGTCGCTGCTGACCGAGGGTCTGGCGAAGTACCCGAAGGCGCTCGACGCCGGCTGGGCCGGTGAGGCCTTCGGCAAGGGCAAGGCCGCGATGACCATCGAGGGTAACTGGATCAAGGGCGCGCTCAGCTCCGATTTCCCCAACATCAAGTACGTCGTGAAGGAGCTCCCGGCCGGCCCGAAGGGCAAGGGAACGCTGTCGTTCACCCAGTGCTGGGGCATCGCCGCCAAGAGCAAGTTCAAGGACCAGTCGGTCCGGTTCGTCGAGGCGATGACCACCGCCGACCAGCAGATGTCCTTCGCCAAGGGGTTCGGCGTGATGCCGTCACGCACCGACGCGCAGGCCACCTACCAGCAGCAGTACCCGGACGACGCGGCCTTCATCGCCGGCGCGCAATACGCACAGGGCCCGGTGAACGCACCCAAGATGGACAGCGTCCTGGCCGACCTCGACTCGGCGCTTCAGGGCCTGCAGACCGGTGACCCCAAGGCGATCCTGCAGCGCTTCGACAAGAACGCCAAGACGGCGCTCGGCGGCTGATTACATGGCGTCCGGCATCCGCGGCAACGAGCGTGGCGCGGGGTGGCTGTTCGTCACCCCCGCCCTGCTCATCCTCGGTCTCTTCATGGCGCTCCCGATCCTGATGGCGCTCTGGGTGAGCCTGACCCGGTGGAACGGGCAGGGCAGCCCGTTCACCTTCGGCGTGCCGTTCGCCGGGGCGGACAACTACACCCGGTTGTTCGCCTCCGACGGCCTGGTTCGCCAGGACTTCATGACCAGCATCCGGAACAACGGCTACTACGTGCTGTTCGTGGTGCCGATCCAGACCGCGCTGGCCCTCGGTCTGGCTCTCGTGGTCAACAACCGACTGCTCAAGGGCAAAGGCTTTTTCCGTACGGCGTTCTACTTCCCGTCGGTGACCAGCTCGGTGGCGATCAGCGTGGTGTTCCTGTTCATGTTCGCCAACACCGGCGCGATCAACGACGTCCTGTCGTTCTTCGGCATCAACGGGCCGCAGTGGTTCAACGATCCCCGCGGCGTCTTCCACCTGGTGCTCGGCGACTCGGCGCCGGCCTTCATGACGGATCACTCCCTGCTCGGACTGACCTGGTGGGACTGGATCGCCGGGCCGAGCGTGGCGATGTGCGCGATCATCTCGCTGGTCGTGTGGACCACGTCCGGCACGTTCATGCTGATGTTCCTGGCCGCCCTGCAAAACCTTCCGGTGCAGCTCGACGAGGCCGGCATGATCGACGGGGCGAACCGGTGGCAGCGGTTCCGGCACATCACCCTGCCGCAGCTGCGGCCCACCACGTTCCTGGTGCTCACCCTCGGGCTGATCTCGACCTGGCAGGTCTTCGACCAGATCTACGTGATGAGTCAGGGCAACCCGGCCAAGACCACGCTGACGCCGGCGTACCTCTCCTATCGCACCGCGTTCCGCGACTTCGACTACGGCTCGGGCGCGGCGATCTCGTTCGTGCTGTTCGTGTTCATCGTGCTGCTCACCCTGCTGCAACGGTGGATCCTCCGGGAGAGGAAGCCCTGATGCGTACGCTCACCAGCCGTTTCCTCGGCTACGCGATCCTGATCTTCTTCTCCCTGGTCTTTCTCTATCCGTTCGTGATCCAGATCGCGAACTCGTTCAAGACCGAGGCGGACGCCGCGGCGAACCCGCTGTCGCCGATCCCGCATCCGGTCGACACGTCGTCCTTCGAACGGATCTTCGACGGCACCCAGTTCCCGACGTGGCTGGGCAACTCGGTGCTGGTAACCGTGGTCGTCACGGTGGGCCGGGTGCTGTTCGGGTCGATGGCCGGTTACGCCCTGTCCCGGCTGCGCTTCCCCGGCCGGCGGGGACTGTTCGTCCTGCTGATCGGCCTGATGGCGGTGCCGCCGGTGGTGCTGCTCATCCCGAAGTTCCTGGTCCTCAACCAACTGGGGATGTACAACAGCTATCCCGCGCTGATCGTGCCGCTGCTCGCCGACGCCGCCGGCATCTTCATCATGAAACAGTTCTTCGACTCGGTGCCGGTCAGCGTCGAGGAGGCGGCCCGCATCGACGGCGCCGGAGTCTTCCGCACGTTCTGGTCGGTGGTGCTGCCGACGGCCAGGCCGGCCCTGATCACCCTGACCATCCTGTCGTTCCAGGGCTCGTGGAACGAGTTCCCGCACACGCTGGTCTCGGTGCAGGACCCGGGGCTGTTCACCCTGCCGCGCGGCCTGGCCGACCTGGTCAGCGGCTCGCTCGGAGCCGGCACCCAATATCCCCTCAAACTGGGCGCGGCGCTGCTCGCCACCATCCCGGTAGCGATCATCTTCGTGGTCTTCCAGCGCTACTTCGTCCGCGACGCGAACGAGGGGGCAGAGCGAGGCTGAGTTGCCTGGACGGCAGCCGGTAGGTTGTCGGGCGATGGACGAGATGACCGTGCGCGGCCGGTGGATCCGGGTCGCGGCCACCCTGCTCTGCGGGGTGCTGCTGCTCGGCGGCACCCTGTTCGGGGTGGATGACGACTTTCCGTTCGGGCCGTTCCGGATGTATGCCACCGGGCCCGACCCGAACGGCGACGCCAAGGACACCCGGGTCGAGGGCACCGACGAGCAGGGCCGCACGGTGCAGATCACCGAGGGCAACTCCGGCATCCGGCGGGCCGAGATCGAGGGCCAGGAAGGGGCGTACGTCGCGGCGCCGTCCCGCCTGTCCGAGGTCGCCGCGGCCTACCAGGAGCACTCGCCGGGTGCGGCGCCGCTGAAGTCGGTGCGGATCGTGGTGCGGTGGGTCGGGATCAAGCACGCCCGCCCGACCGGCACCTCGCGCGACGAGGTCATCGCCGAGTGGAGGCGGCCATGAGGTGGCTCTTCGCGCCGGTGCCGCTGGGCCGGATCGCCGCGTTCCGCACGCTGGTCTACCTGTTCGTCGCCGCCGACCTGGTCATCTTCACGCCGTGGGTGCGGTCGCACGCGAACACACCCGGCGAGCTCTACCAGCCGCTGCGGGTCGGCCGCCTGCTGCACCTGCCGACGCCGACCGCGCTGATCGTGCATACGGTGTTCTGGGCGCTGATCGTGCTGGCGCTGGCCGCCGCGACCGGGCGAGCACCGCGGGTCCTGGGCTGGCTGGTCTTCGCGCTCTACTTCGAGTGGATGATCATCGCGATGAGCTACGGCAAGGTCGACCACGACCGGGTCGGGCTGCTCGTGGCGCTCGCGGTGCTGCCGACGATCGGCCGGGCGCGGCACGGGGACAAGACGCTCTCCTCGGCCGGCGGCTGGGCGCTGCGGGTCACCCAGATCGCGGTCGTCTGCACCTACTTCCTGGCCGCCTGGGCGAAACTGCGCTTCGGCGGCCTGGACTGGCCGACCAGCGCGGTGCTGGCCCAGGCGATCATCCGGCGTGGCACCTGGTTGGCCGATCAGATCGCCGTCGTCCCCGGCCTGCTGATCGTCGCGCAATTCGGCATCATCGCGTTCGAGCTGCTCAGCCCGCTGATCTTCGTGGTGCCGCAGCGATGGCGCTGGGCGGCGGTGGCGTTCTTCTACTCGTTCCACCTGATGACGTTCGCCATGATCACCATCTCGTTCGCGCCGCACCTGGTCGCGATGACCAGCTTCCTGTCGCTGGAGAAGGTCCGCCCGATCGTCTGGATCCGCCACCGGCTCGGTCGCGCCCCGACCCCGTCGCCTCCCCCGAGCCCGGTGCGCGAGCCAGCAACGTGACCACGGCCCGGTCGGGTGCGGCCGGCCGGGCCTGCCACCGGCCGAGGCCCGCCGAGACCGGCCTGAGTGCCGTCCGGCGGGCCGGGTGGGAGCGGGCTTGCCGTCCGGCGGGCCGGGTGGGAGCGGGCTTGCCGTCCGGCGGGCTGGGTGGGAGCGGCCTGAGTGCCGTCCCGGGCGGGCGAGGCCGGGAGGGGGCCCCGATCACCGCTCCGCCGGGCCCGCTGGGAGCAGGTCGGCCAGGGTGGCCAGGCCCGCGGCCGATGGGGTGTTCGGCTCGGCGTGCAGGAGCAGCATTTCCAGGCCGTCCGCGCCTACCACGGCGAACTTGTCGATCAGCAGCTCCAGTGCGCCGACCCGGGGATGGCGGATCAGGAACCGGCCGCCCTGGGCCGTCCGCACGTCGTGCCTCGCCCACAGCCGGCGGAAGCGGTCGCTCTTCAGGGAGAGTTCGCCGATCAGCGCGTGCAGGCGTTCGTCCTCGACGTCCGTGCCGATCTGGGCCCGCAGGTGGGCGACCGCGTCGGCGGTGTGCCGCTCCCAGTTGGGGTGGTAGTCCCGCATCGCCGCGTCGGTGAACAGTGCCCGCAGCCGGTTCGCCCCGGGTTTCATGTCCGGTGACAGCGCCTGGGCCAGCGGGTTCGCCGCCAGCACGTCGGAGTAGCGGGTGAACACCACGGCCGGCACGTTGATCGTCCGGAGCAGCACCTCGAGGCTCGCCGGGACCCGGGGCTCGCGGCGGCCGTCCCGGCGGCGGGATCGGGGCGTGGCCAGCGCCATCAGGTAGGCCGTGCCCTCGGCGTCGAGCTGGAGCACCCCGGCCAGTGCGTCGATCACCTGGGCCGACGGGTTGCGGTCGCGGCCCTTCTCCAGTCGCAGGTAGTACTCGGCGCTGATGCCGGCCAGCATCGCCACCTCCTCGCGGCGCAGTCCGGGCACCCGGCGCAGGCCGGTCCCGGGCGGCAGGCCCACCTCGGCCGGCGTGACCAGCTCACGCCGTGCGCGCAGGAAGTCCCCGAGGGCGTTGTCCATGGTCACCACGGTAGGTCGCGGTCCGGATCGGTGCGGGGTCCCTGTCACTACCCGTAACGACGGGGAACTCCCGCCCCGGCGCCGGGCCTCGGAAGATCGTCGGCATGACAACTCGAACCTGGTTCATCACCGGCGTCAACAGCGGCTTCGGGCGGGAGCTGGCGGCTCAACTGCTGGATCGCGGCGACCGGGTGGCCGGCACGGTCCGGCGGGAGGGCTCGGTCGGCGATCTTGCCGACAAGTACGGCGACCGCTTCTGGGTCGGTCACCTCGACGTCACCGACCCGGCCCGGATCCGCACCGTGGTGGACGCCGCCTTCGCCGAGCTCGGCCGGATCGACGTGGTGGTGGTCAACGCCGGCTACGGGCTGATGGGTGCGGCCGAGGAGTTCACCGACGAGCAGGTCCAGCACCAGATCGCGACGAACCTGGTGGGGGCGATCCGGACGGTCCGGGCCGCGCTGCCGCACCTGCGGGCGCAGGGCGGTGGCCGGCTGATCCAGCTTTCCTCGGTGGCCGGGCTGGCCGCCTTCCCGGGCGGGTCGCTCTACCACGCGACGAAGTGGGGCGTCGAAGGGTTCATGGAGGCCCTCGCGGCCGAGGTGGCGCCGTTCGGTATCGGGGTGACGATCGTGGAGCCGGGTGGGGCGCGGACCGCGTTCGCCGGCGGCAGCCTGCAGCTCGGTGCGCCGCTGGCCGCGTACGACGGGACGCCGGCCGCGTTCGTGCGCGGGATCAGGGACGGTCGGGTCCCGATCGTGGGGGACCCGGCGAAGATGATGGCCCGGGTCATCGAGAGCGTGGACCTCGAACCCGCCCCGCTGCGGCTGGTGCTGGGCACGGACTCCTATCGAGCGGCCACCGCCGCGCTGCGCGCTCGCCTGGCTCAGGTGGAGCCACAGGAAGCCACCGCGTCCACGACCGACGCCTGATTTTCCGGGCAAACACCGCCCGGCGGTGGTGCACGGAGGGTGAGTTGCACCCGGCTGGACCGGGAATCGGGGACTTCCCGATGCGCGTACTTCTAGTTCTGGTTTCCGAAGAGCAGGTCCCGCTGAGCTTGCGGTAGCGAACAGGCCGCCGTTCCGCCCGGCAGCAGGTGGCGGTGGTCGGCGACCCAGCGGTAGGCCGGCCAGGCCGCCAGGCGGACCGGGCCCAGCTGGAGTGCGCCGCCGGCCAGTTGCCAGGCCCGGCCCGCATCGCGCAGCAGCAGCGCGATGGCGTCGGGGCCGGCGGCGGTCGCGCCGTCGGCGGCGACCCACTGCACGGCTTCCTCGCACTCTTCCTGCGTCAGGCCCAGGCCGTCGAGGTCGGCGAACTGCCACGGGATCACCCTGGCGTGGGTGGGAATGCGGCGTTCGATGAACTCGGCGCAGGTGGTGCAGAAAGCGCAGTCGCCGTCATAGACGAAGGTCGGGGTCACGTTTTCTATTCTGCGCTCAGCGACACGTGGTAACGCAGTTGGGGGACGAGCATGTCGTCCACGTCGAGGGCGCGGCCGGCACCGTCGGGTTCCCAGCCGGCCGTGCTCAGGAATTTGTGCATCGCCTGGTCCTGCTCGTAGAGCCAGGCGACGGCGTGGCTGAAACCGTCCTCCCGCCAGAGGTCGACCGAGGCCGAGAGCAGGCGGCTGCCGTGGCCCCGCCGGCCCCAGCGCGGCTCGACCAGCAGGTCGGTCACGGCGGCGTAGGTGATCGGCAGCGCCGGCTCCTCGGGGGCCAGCGCCTGCTCGTCGGCCGGGCCGGAGGCGGCGAAACCGACCACCTCGTTGGAGCTTTCGCCCTGCTCGACGGCGATCAGCACGCGGTGCCGGGAGGACGGGGGTGACTGGATCGCCTCGTCCCAGCCGCGCGCCAGGTAGGCCTCGTCCAGGTTGGCCAGGATGTGCGCGGGGAACATCCGCCGGTACGCGGTTCGCCAGGTGGAGAGCTGGATGCGGGCGATGTCGCCGGAGTCTTCCGGACGCGCCGGACGGACGAAGCCGAGTGCCATGACGGCGAGCCTACAGAGAGGTTGTGTACCGCAACTCGGGCAGTTGTGCCTCAGTCCCGCGCGGGGTGTACGTGTCGGTGGCACCGTCCGGCGCTAGATCCATCCGTTCGTAGAATTGGCGGGCGCGATCATTCTCGGCAAGCACCCACAGGCGCATTTCCGGGTAACCGCTTGCCTTCAGGGTCTCCTTCGCCGCGGTGAGCAATTGGCGTCCGGTCCCGCATCCCCATTGATCGGGCAAGACATAGATGGCGTAGAGCTCGCCGATCCTCGGATCGGTGCGATCGGGACCGAAACTGACGAAGCCGACGATGCGGCCGTCCTCCTCGGCGACCAGGGTGTGCGCTCCCGGCGGCCGCGGTTCGGTGCGGCGGCGCTCGGCGCTCACAGCCGGATCGAGGGCGGCCAGGTAGTCGGCGGGAATGATGCCCGCATAACCCACCTGCCAGGTGCGTACGTGCACTTCACCGACCGCGCCGTAGTCGGCCTCGGTGATCGGGCGGATCGTCATGCCGCGATTTTGTCGTACCCCTGCTCTAGCGTGCTCGTCGATGACGTTCGAAGAGCTCTCCGTCGCTCAGGCCCGCCGCATCGCGCTGGCGGCCCAGGGCTTCGCCGACCCGCGACCGGGCGGCGCCACCGACATGCGCCACCTGCGCCGCGTGCTGCGCCGGCTGCACCTGATCCAGATGGATTCGGTCAATGTGCTGCAGCGCGCCCACTTCATGCCGCTCTACAGCCGGCTCGGCCCCTATCCGGTCGAGCTGCTCGACCGGGCGGCCTACCGAAAACCCCGGGAGCTGTTCGAGTTCTGGGGGCACGAGGCGTCGCTGATCACCACCGACCTGCAGCCGCTGTTCCGATGGCGGATGGCCCGGGCCGCCGATTTCGCCTGGGGTGGCATGGTGCGCATCGTGCGGGAGCAACCCGAGCTGGTCGCCTGGGTGCTCGACGAGGTGCGCGGCCGTGGCCCGATCACGGCGGCCGAGCTCGAGCACGACACCCCGCGTAACAAGGACAACTGGGGGTGGAACTGGTCGGTGGTGAAACAGGCGCTGGAGTGGCTCTTCTTCAGCGGCCAGGTGACCGCGGCCGAGCGTACGACGTCGTTCGCCCGCCGTTACGACCTGCCCGAGCGGGTGCTGCCGGCCGCGGTGCTCGACGCGCCGACCCCGGCCTATCCGGATGCGATCCGGGCGCTGGTGGGCCTGTCGGCCCGGGCGCTCGGGGTGGCCGCCGAGCGGGAGCTGCGCGATTACTTCCGGCTTCCGGTCGAGGGCTTCAAGCAGGCCGTCGCCGAGCTGGTCGAAGACAAGGTGCTCACCCCGGTCACCGTGCGCGGGTGGCGGCAGCCGGCCTATCTGCACCACGAGGTGAAACTGCCCCGCTGGGTGCGGGCGGCCACCCTGGTCAGCCCGTTCGACCCGCTGATCTGGGAGCGAGAACGCACCGAGCGGCTGTTCGACCTCAGCTACCGCATCGAGATCTACGTGCCGGCCGCGCAGCGCCTCTACGGCTACTACGTTCTGCCGTTCCTGCTGGGCGACCGGTTCGTGGCCCGGGTCGATCTCAAGGCCGACCGCAAGGCCGGGGTGCTGCGCATCCCGGCGGCCTGGCTCGAGCCCGGCGCGTCGGCCGACGAGACGGCCGAGGCGCTCGCCGTCGAGCTGCACCGGCTGGCCGGTTGGCTCGGCCTGACGGCGGTGGAGATGCCCGAGCGGGGTGACTTCGCGGGCCCGCTGGCCAGTGCCCTCGCCGGTGTACCGTGACGGCCATGGTTGTGGAAGGCCCGCCGCTGCCCCCGGAGTGGTATGCACCGCCCCGCCCGGACCCGGTGACCCGTTTCGTGCAGCGCGTCTGGACCCGATCGCCGATCTGGGCCGCCCCGGTCGCCCTGCTCGCCTGCATGGGCGGCGCCGTGGGTTACACGCTGGCCACCCACCCGGCCGAGGCCGCCGCCGGTGACGCACCCACCTGCCTGCTGAAATACACCACCGGCTTCGTCTGCCCGGGCTGCGGCGGCACCCGAGCGGCGTGGTATCTGCTGCATGGCGACATCCCCGCCGCCGCCCGGCACCACCTGATCTTCACGTTCGCGGTGCCGTTCCTGCTCTACATGTACGTCGCATGGGCCGGCAAGCGGTTGTTCAACTGGAAGCTGCCGCAGCTCACCGTGGGTCCGGGCGCGATGATCGCATTCGTTGCGATCTGGGGTGTCTGGAGTGTGCTGCGTAACCTGCCCTGGGCCCCGTTCACCGCTTTCTACGTCTGAGCGGGGCGTCCGATAGGTTGTGGGGTATGACGCACGACCCGCGACCCTTCGGACGGCTGTTGACCGCCATGGTCACCCCGTTCGCGCCGGACGGCTCCCTCGACGTCGAGGGCGCGGCGAAATTGGCCACCTATCTCGTCGACGAGCAGCGCAACGACGCGCTCGTGATCTCGGGAACCACCGGTGAGTCGCCCACCACCTCCGACGCGGAGAAGGACACGCTGCTCCGCGCGGTGGTCGAGGCGGTCGGCGACCGGGCCCGGGTGGTGGCCGGCGTGGGCACCAACAACACGGCCCACACGGTGGAGCTCGCGCACGCGGCCGAGAAAGCGGGAGCACACGGCCTGCTGGTCGTGACGCCTTACTACAACAAGCCGCCGCAGGCCGGCGTCGCGAGGCACTTCCTCACCGTCGCCGACTCGGTCGGGCTGCCGATCATGGTCTACGACATCCCGCACCGGGCCGGCACGGCGATCGCCACCGAGACCATGTGCCGGATCGCGGAGCACGACCGGATCGTCGCGGTCAAGGACGCCAAGGGTGACCTGATCGCCTCCTCGTGGGTGACCACCCGCACCGACCTGGCCTACTACTCCGGCGACGACGCGGCCACGCTGCCGCTGCTCTCGATCGGCGGGGTCGGCCTGGTCGGCACCTCCACCCATTTCACCGGCCCGATCGCCAAGGACATGATCGAGGCCTACGAGCGGGGCGATGTCGCCGCCGCTCTCCACCTGCATCGGCAGGCTTTGCCGCTGTTCACCGGCATCTTCCGGTCGCCCGGCACCATGCTGGTGAAGGCCGGTCTGCGGGCGAAGGGACTACCTGCGGGCCCGGTCCGGTCGCCGCTGGTCGACGCGAGCGACGAAGAACTGAACCAACTGCGCGAGGACTCCGCTGAAGCCGGAATTGTCCTCTGATAAAAGAAAGACGCAAATGAGTCAAGCTCACGTGGAGCTGGAACCGCCGCCGCCGCTGCCGGAAGGCGCCCTGCGCGTCACCCCGCTCGGTGGGCTCGGTGCCATCGGCCGCAACATGACCGTGCTCGAGTTCGACGGCAAGCTGCTGATCATCGACTGCGGGGTGCTTTTCCCCGACGTCGAACAGCCGGGCGTCGACCTGATCCTGCCCGACTTCACCCCGATCCTCGATCGCCTCGATGACATCCAGGCGATCGTGCTCACCCACGGCCACGAGGACCATATCGGTGCCGTGCCCTATCTCCTGGCCCACAAGGCGGACATCCCGCTGGTCGGCTCCGAGTTCACCCTCGCGCTGGTCGAGGCCAAGCTGGCCGAGCGCCGCCTGGACCCGTACACGTTGACCGTGCGGGAGGGTGGCAGCGAGCGGCTCGGCCCGTTCGACTGCGAGTTCTTCGCGGTCAACCACTCGATTCCGGACGCGCTGGCGGTCGCCGTGCGCACCCCGGCCGGTCTGGTGCTGCACACCGGCGATTTCAAGATGGACCAGGTGCCGCTGGACGGCCGCATCACCGACCTGGCCGGCTTCGCCCGGCTCGGCTCGGAGGGCGTCGACCTGCTGCTGTCCGACTCGACCAACGCCGAGGTGCCCGGTTTCGTGGCCCCCGAGCGCGACATCGGCCCGGTGCTCAGCCGCATCTTCGGCAAGGCCCAGGGCCGGATCATCGTGGCCAGCTTCGCCTCGCACGTGCACCGGGTGCAGCAGGTGTTCGACGCCGCCTGGGAGTACGACCGCAAGGTCGCCCTGATCGGCCGCTCGATGGTCCGCAACATGGGCATCGCCCGCGACCTCGGCCTGCTGAACGTGCCGGACGGCCTGCTGGTCAGCCTGGACGAGGCCACCAACATGCCGGCCGACGAGATCGTCTTCATGTCGACCGGGTCGCAGGGCGAGCCGATGAGCGCACTCGGCCGGATGGCGACCGGCGACCACCGGCACATCACCATCACCCCGGGCGACACCGTGGTGCTGGCCAGCTCGCTGGTCCCGGGCAACGAGACCTCGGTCTACCGGGTGATCAACCGGTTGTCCCGGGCCGGTGCCACCGTCGTGCACAAGGAGACGGCCAAGGTGCACGTCTCCGGTCACGCCCCGGCCGGCGAACTGCTCTTCCTGCTCAACGTGGTGCGCCCGAGCAACCTGATGCCGGTGCACGGCGAGTGGCGGCATCTGCGCGCACACGCCCAGCTGGGCATCGAGTCGGGCGTCGCGCCCGATCGGGTGGTCCTCTGCGAGGACGGCGACGTGGTCGACCTGGTCGAGGGGCACGCACGGCACGTGGGCCGGGTGCAGAACCGGTACGTGTACGTGGACGGCCTCGCGGTCGGTGACGTCAGCGAGTCGCTGCTCACCGAGCGGCGCATCCTCGGCGACGGCGGCTTCATCTCGGCCACCGTGGTGATCGACTCGGTGACCGGCAAGGTGGTCGGCGAACCGAGCATCTCGGCCAAGGGCTTCAGTGAGGACCCGGACGCGTTCAATCCGGTGATCCCGCTGCTCACCGCGGCCCTGCACCGCTCGGCCGAGGACGGCATCACCGACACGCACCAGCTGCAGCAGGTGGTGCGGCGCACGGTCGGCCGGTGGGTCAACGACGCCTACCGGCGCCGGCCGATGATCGTGCCAACTGTCGTAGAAGTCTGATTCACAGCAACCAATTTCAACCTTCGGCGATCCTCCTGCGTACCTCTGGTCACGGTGCCGCCCCCACGGCACCCGTGGCGAGGGGAGTACCTCAAGATGCAGCGCAGCAGGATCGCCGTGGCGGCGGCGGTCGTGGCGGCGGCCGGAGCGGCAGTGGCTTTCACCCTGCCCTCCATGGCCGGCACCACGCCGACTGCCGGCCAGGGCGCCTCCACGAAGTCCGATGTGGCCCCGCAGATTCTTGCGGCCATGGCCCGGGACCTCGGTCTGGACGGCGACCAGGCGACAGCACGCCTCAAGCGTTCGGAGTGGGCGAGCGGGGTTTCGGCGCGGCTTGCCGCCGAGACCGGCTCCGACTTCGGCGGGGCGTGGCTGGCGACCGACGGGACCACGCTGAAGATCGCGGTGACCGACCCGGACGCCGAAGCCGCCGTACGGAAAGCCGGAGCTGTACCGGTGCTGGTCAAGCGCAGCGAGCAGACGCTCGTGACGGCCAAGGAGAAGCTGGACGCGGCGCTGTCCGACGCGACCGGCCTCACCAGCTGGTACGTCGACGTGGCCACCAACAAGGTGGTCGTCGTGGCGAAGCCCGGTGCGGCGACCGAGGCGAAGAAACTCGCCAGGTCGGCCGGCCTCGCGAGCGACGCCGTCACGGTCACCACCAGCAAGGCTTCGCCGAAGACGCTGGCCGACATCCGCGGCGCTGACGCCTACTTCATCGCCGTCGAGGGCGGTACCGCCCGGTGCTCGATCGGCTTCTCGGTGGAGGGCGGATTCGTGACCGCCGGTCACTGCGGCGCGGTCGGCGACAAGACCTTCGCCAACGCTCAGGGCACGGCCCAGGGCACCGTGGCCGCCTCGGTCTTCCCGGGCAACGCCGACATGGGATTCGTCGAGGTCGGCGCCGGCTTCACGCCGCGCGCCGTGGTCAACGACTTCGACGGTAATGAGCTGCCGGTGGCCGGCAGCACCGAGGCCCCGGTCGGTGCGGCGGTGTGCCGTTCCGGCTCCACCACCGGCACCTTCTGCGGCACGATCCTCGCCAAGAACCAGACCGTGGTCTACCCGGAGGGGCAGGTCACCGGCCTCACCCGGACCAACGTCTGCGCCGAGGGCGGCGACTCGGGCGGCCCGTGGCTCTCCGGCGACCAGGCGCAGGGCGTCACCTCCGGTGGCTCCGGCGACTGCACGGTCGGCGGCGAGACCTTCTTCCAGCCGGTCAACGAGATCCTGGCGACCAACGACCTGACCCTGGTCACTTCCGGTGGGGGCGGCGGCGACGCTTCGGCCCCGCCGGCCACCGAGCCGACCGAGTCGGCCACCGCGTGCGATGGCCAGCAGGTGCAGCGGACCGGCGACATCGCGGCCGGGGCCGCGCAGGCCCAGCCGAACGGCGGCGCCTACCGGGCCAACGCCGGCCGGCAGACGGCCTGCCTGGACGCACCCGACGGCACCGACTTCGACCTGGTCCTGCAGCGGTTGACCAACCGCGGCTTCCGTAACGTCGCGCAGGCCAGCGGCGACGGAGACAAGACGCTGAGCGTGAACGTGCGCTCCGGCACCTACCGGTACGTGGTCGTGGCTACCTCCGGCTCCGGCTCGTACACCCTGGGGTTCAGCGCCCCGTAACGGATACGGCGGCTGTCGCCCCACCTGCCGGGGGTGACAGCCGCCGTACCGTGAACTCATGTGGGAAGCCGTCGCGTACGCCGCTGTGGTCGCGCACTTCGCGTTCCTGGCCCTGGGCATACTCGGCGGCTTCGCCGCGTGGCGATGGCCGTGGCTGATCGGGGCGCAGGTCGCCGCGGCCACCTGGCTCGTGCTGGTGGTGGCCGCGAGCCTGCCCTGCCCGCTCACCTGGGTCGAGGACCAGGCCCGGCACCGAGCCGGCCGGCCGGCGCACGTCGGCGGTTTTCTCGACAACCACGTAGCGGGCGTTTTCTACCCGGTGGGGCACGAGGCGGCCGCGCGGCTCGTGGTCGCCCTGATCATCCTCAGTTCGTGGGCCGGTCTTGCCGTAGCACTGCGACGGCGTCGGCGAGCTGACAGCCCGTCGCGATCCCGCAGATCATCACCTGATCGAGCTGCTCGAGACTGACGCCTTTCTCCCAGTCGGCGACCACCTCCCCGATCACGTTGACCGTGCCGTCGTCCTGAATGTGCACGTACGCCTTCGGCCAGAGCCGGTCGTGGTTCCACGCGTTGCAGAACTCGTAGAGCCGGGTCACGTCCTCCATCCCGAAGACGTGCTGCACCATCGCGCGGACCTGCAACATCTCGCGCTGTTCGCCGATCTGGAAGAAATAGACCAGGTTGCCCTGGAAGTTGCCGACCACGTCGCCGTCGGCATCGACCATGAACGAGAACCCGCGGGCGTCCAGCACCGACTTGATCATTTCGTGGGTCAAAGCCTGCACGGGAGCGATCCTAGGCCGCCGCGGCCGGAAAAGAGGGTGCCGCGCGCCTTCACGTTAGCTGTGCGTATCGACGCTACGGTGTAGACCATGGCGGGCCGAACTCCTCCGGCGAGCCGGGGCCGTGCCACGTCGCGCGGTGCCGCGACGACGCGTGCCCGGCAACCGGCCCGTAAGAAGCCCGCAGCTCGCCCCCGAGCCCGCCCCACCGCCAGTCGCGCGCGTCCCTCGATGGGTTCCGCCGTCGCCACCGGCGTCGGCCGGGGCCTCGGCGCGCTGTGGATGGGCGTGGCGCACAGCGTCGGCTGGGTGGCCCGTGGCGTCGGCAAGCAGGCCGCCTCGGCCAAGGAGATCGACCCCGAGCACCGCCGCGACGGAGCCGGGCTGCTCATGCTCGGCCTGGCGATCCTGATCGGCGTCGCGGTGTGGGTGGGCAGCGCCGGGCCGGTCGGCAAATGGCTGGCCGACGCGGTGCGACTGTTCTTCGGCGGGCTCGCGGTGCTGCTGCCGCTGCTGTTGCTCTACGGCTCGGTGCGGCTGATGCGCAAACCGGCCGATCCCGAGCATCGCGGCCGCAGTGTGGTCGGCTGGAGCGCGATCATCCTGGCCACCGCGGCGCTGCTGCACATCGCCCAGCACCCCCGGGACGACCTCGACATGGACCGGGCGGGCGGCCTGCTCGGTTACGGCATCGGCGGGCTGCTGGAGAGCGCGGTGACCGGCTGGGTGGCCGTACCGCTGCTGGTGTTGCTCTTCGTCTTCGGTCTTCTGGTGATCACCGCGACGCCGATCAACCGGATTCCCGAGCGGCTGATGCTGCTGGTCGACGTGCTGACCGGCCGGTCGACCGAGCGCGCGCCGCTGCCGCCGCTGGACGAGGACGATCTCGAGCTGGACGACGAGCCCGCCCCGGCCCGGCGACCGGCGCGCCGCCGGCAGGGCTCGCTCGCCGACATCGGTCTCGCGCCGGAGGAACCGTCCGAGGACGACGACATCCTGCACGACGTCGTCCCGGTGCCCAAGGTGCCGGCCAGCCGCAAGAAGCCGCCCAGCCCACCGGAGCACACGCCGGCGCCGCCCACCCGGGCCGAGCAGCTGGAGATCTCCGCGGTGGCCGGCGACTACCGGCTGCCGCCGCCGACCCTGCTCGCCACCGGTCCGCCGGCCAAGGCCCGCAGTCGCGCCAACGACGAGATCATGGCCGCCCTCACCGGGGTGTTCGAGCAGTTCAACGTCGATGCCGTGGTCACCGGTTTCACCCGCGGCCCGACCGTCACCCGATACGAGGTCGAGGTCGGTCCGGGCGTCAAGGTCGAGCGGATCACCCAGCTCTCCCGCAACATCGCGTACTCGGTGAAGTCGCCGGACGTGCGCATCCTCAGCCCCATCCCGGGCAAGAGCGCGGTCGGCGTCGAGATCCCCAACACCGACCCGGAGAACGTCTCGCTCGGCGACGTGCTCCGGTCGCGGGCGGCCACCACCAACCACCACCCGATGGTGGTCGCGCTCGGCAAGGACATCGAGGGCGGCTTCGTGGTGGCCAACCTGGCCAAGATGCCGCACATCCTGATCGCCGGCGCCACCGGCGCGGGCAAGAGCTCCTGCCTCAACTCGCTGCTGGTGTCCATCCTGACCCGGGCCACCCCCGACGAGGTGCGCCTGCTGCTGGTCGACCCGAAGCGGGTGGAGATGACCGCGTACGAGGGCATCCCGCACCTCGTCACGCCGATCGTCACCAACCCGAAGAAGGCCGCCGACGCCCTCGAATGGGTGGTCAGCGAGATGGACATGCGCTACGACGACCTCGCCGCCAACGGGGTCCGGCACATCGACGACTTCAACCGCAAGGTCCGCAGCGGCGAGATCGTCGCGCCGCCGGGCAGCGAGCGGGAGATCAAGCCGTACCCCTACCTGCTGGTGATCGTCGACGAGTTGGCCGACCTGATGATGGTGGCGCCGCGCGACGTGGAGGACTCGGTCGTCCGGATCACCCAGCTCGCCCGGGCCGCCGGCATCCACCTGGTGCTGGCCACCCAGCGCCCCTCGGTCGACGTGGTCACCGGCCTGATCAAGGCCAACGTGCCGTCCCGGCTCGCGTTCGCCACCTCCTCGCTGGCCGACTCGCGGGTCATCCTCGACCAGCCCGGTGCGGAGAAACTGCTCGGCCGCGGTGACGGTCTCTTCCTCCCGATGGGCGCCTCGAAGCCGACCCGGATCCAGGGCGCCTGGGTGGACGAGAAAGAGATCGCGGACATCGTCAAGTTCTGCCGGGATCAGCGCGAGCCGGAGTTCCGCGAGGGCGTCACCGACGCCCCGCCGAGCAAGAAGAAGCAGATCGACGAGGAGATCGGCGACGACCTCGAGGTGCTGATGCAGGCCATCGAGCTGGTCGTGACCAGCCAGTTCGGCTCGACGTCGATGCTTCAACGCAAGCTGCGGGTCGGCTTCGCGAAGGCCGGCCGGCTGATGGACCTGATGGAGAACCGCGGCATCGTCGGGCCGTCCGAGGGCAGCAAGGCCCGCGATGTGCTCGTCAAGCCGGACGGTCTCGAGGAGGCTCTGTCCGAGCTGCGGACGGACAGCTGACGCCCGGCCGGAAAAGGCCCGGTAACCTTGGCGGAGTGTCGGTAACCCCTGCCCCCCGCCGTGTCGCTCTGCTCACCCTCGGCTGTGCTCGTAACGAGGTCGACTCCGAGGAGTTGGCCGCCCGCCTCGATGCCGGCGGCTGGCAGGTCAGCACCGATGCCGAGGGTGCCGATGTGGTGCTGGTGAACACCTGTGGCTTCGTCGAGAAGGCCAAGCAGGACTCGATCGAGACCCTGCTCGCCGCCGCCGACACCGGTGCCAAGGTGGTCGCGGCCGGCTGCATGGCCGAGCGGTACGGCAAGGAGCTGGCCGAGAGTCTGCCCGAGGCGCAGGCGGTGCTCGGCTTCGACGACTACGCCGATATCGCGTCCCGGCTCGACGGCGTCCTGGCCGGGGAGCGCTTCGACGCGCACACCCCACGGGACCGCCGCGAGCTGCTGCCGATCACCCCGGTCCAGCGCCAGGCGGCCAAGGTGGTCATCCCCGGGCACGCGACCGTCGACGAGCACACCCCGGCCCACCTGCGCAAGGTGCTCCGCCACCGGCTCGAGTCCGGCCCGGTCGCCTCGCTGAAACTGGCCAGCGGCTGTGACCGGCGCTGCTCGTTCTGCGCGATCCCGGCGTTCCGCGGCGCGTTCGTCTCGCGCGACCCGCAGGAGCTGCTGGCCGAGGCCGAGTGGCTGGCCCGGACCGGCGTGCGGGAGCTGGTGCTGGTGAGTGAGAACAGCACGTCGTACGGCAAGGACCTGGGCGACCCGCGCCTGCTGGAGAAGCTGCTGCCCCAGCTGGCCGCGGTCGACGGCATCGTCCGGGTGCGGGCCAGTTACCTGCAGCCGGCCGAGACCCGACCGGGCCTGGTCGAGGTGATCGCCACCACGCCCGGCGTGGCTGCCTACTACGACCTGTCCTTCCAGCACTCCAGCGAGCCGGTGCTGCGCCGGATGCGGCGCTTCGGCTCCACCGAGCGCTTCCTCGAGCTGCTCGACTCCGCCCGTGCGCTGTCGCCCGCCGCCGGCGCGCGCAGCAACTTCATCGTGGGCTTCCCCGGCGAGAGCCGGGACGACGTCGACGAGCTGGTCCGTTTCCTCAGCGAGGCCCGGCTCGACGCGATCGGTGTCTTCGACTACAGCGACGAGGACGGCACCGAGGCTGCCGGCCTCTCCGGCAAGGTCCGGGAAGACACCATCAAGCGGCGGTACGACCGGGTGGTGTCGCTCGCCGACGAGCTGTGTGCCCAGCGGGCCGAGGAGCGGCTGGGCGCCATCGTCGAGGTGCTGGTCGACTCGATCGCGGCCGGTGAGGTCGAGGGCCGGGCCGAGCACCAGGCGCCGGAGGTGGACGGTTCCACGACCCTGGTCGGCGGCGATCTCGCGGCGCTGCGGCCCGGCGATCTCGTCCGGGCGCGGGTGACCGCGACCGAGGGAGTCGACCTGATCGCGGAGCCGGTCGAGATGATCGATGCGGCCCCGGTGTCATCGCGTGGCTGACGAGCCGGTCCCGGCGGTTCCGCCGCGGGTGGTGTCGCTGTACAACCCGGCGAACATCCTCACCGTGGTGCGGATCATCCTGGTCCCGGTTTTCGTGGCCATCGTGGTCGCGTCCGGCCTGGCCGACAACGGCTCGCGGATCGCCGCCTGCCTGGTCTTCTGCCTGGCCTCGGCGACCGACTTCGTGGACGGCTGGATCGCCCGGAAGTGGTCGATGGTCACCTCGTTCGGCAAGATCGCCGACCCGATCGCGGACAAGGCGCTGACCGGTACGGCGTTGATCCTGCTGTCCGCCTACGACCGGTTGCCGTGGTGGGTGACCGTGCTCATCCTGGCCCGCGAATGGGGCGTGACGGCGTTGCGCTTCTGGGTCATCCGGTACGGCGTCATCGCGGCGAGCCGGGGCGGGAAACTGAAGACGGTGCTGCAGATCGCCGCGATCGCGTGGTACCTGTGGCCGGTGCCGTCGCCGGCCGACGTGGTCGGGCCGTGGCTGATGGGCGCGGCGCTGGTCGTGACGGTGGTTACCGGCGGCGACTATGTGGTCCAGGCCCTGCGCCTGCGCCGCCGTCGTTAGGATTGGTCTGTGGAGCCCAACGTCGCCGCGGCCGCCGCAGTCCACCGGCTGGTCGAGCGTGGTGAGACCCTGGCCACGGCGGAGTCGCTGACCGGTGGCCTGGTGGCCGCCACGGTCGTCGAGATCCCTGGGGTGAGCGCCGTCTACCGGGGCGGTCTCGTCGTCTACGCGACCGAGCTCAAGGCCGTGCTGGCCGGGGTTTCACCGGAGCTGCTGGCCGAGCGGGGCCCGGTCGACCCGGACGTCGCGCTCGCGCTGGCGGCCGGGGCACGGGAGCGCTGCGGCGCCGATTGGGGCGTGTCCACCACCGGTGTGGCCGGTCCGGAGTCGCAGGACGGCAAGCCGGTGGGACTGGTCTACGTGGCCGTCGCCGGACCGACCTGCGTTGAAGTGCGGGAACTGAAACTTGACGGTAACCGCGCGGTCATCCGAACCGAAAGTGTGACCGCGGTCCTGAGTCTGCTCTCAGAGAAACTGCAAGCGGCGTCGTCTGCCGCCTGAGCTGGGAATCTTCCAGTGATCACGGTGGTTGGAACGATGTCCCGTCGCCGGGTGGTCCCGGAATTCGGCGGGGCGGGATGTCGGCGTCGCCGGCAACGGGTACGGTTGCGGGAAGCCTCCGGCGCATGCCGGCGGCCCGCCGCAGGAGGAGGTGCCATGGTCCTGCTACGCCGGGTTATCGGCGACGCACTTCGGGCGCGCCGGCAGGGACAGCACCGCACGCTGCGCGAGGTGTCCACCGCCGCGAATGTCAGCCTGGGGTACCTGTCCGAGATCGAGCGCGGCCAGAAGGAAGCGTCCAGCGAGCTTCTCGCCGCGATCTGTGAGGCGCTCGGCGCCCGCCTGTCCGAGCTTCTCGGTGAGGTCAGCGACACGCTGTCGCTCGCCGAGGAGATGGAAGGCGTGCTGGTGCCGGTCGAGGGGAAGCCGGCCGCGGTTCGCGACACCGACGTCTCGGTCTCGGTGCGCCAGGACACGCCGCTCAAGGCGACGCTGCGCACCACTCGGAAGCCACGCGAGGTTGTGTACGCCGCATAGGCCGCATGAAACTCCGGGCCGGTCCGCCTTTCGGGCGGTCCGGCCCTTTTCTCGTGCCCTTGCGGGATCGACCCTGAGGCTTGACGCGGCGTAACCTCGGAGCGTGGGGGAGACCCTGAGATCCCCCCGAGGTCACGTGACGCCGGTGGCGCCGAGCTGACACGATGGAACGCACGCGCCATCCAGGTGGCGCCGAAGACTGAGCGACATTGAGGGGATACCGCGAGATGGCGAACCCGTTCGTCAAGGGCTGGCGTTACATGATGGCGCTCTTCGGCGCGAAGATTGATGAATACGCCGATCCGAAGGTCCAGATTCAGCAGGCCATCGAGGATGCGCAGCGGCAGCACCAGGCCCTCGTGCAGCAGGCCGCGGCAGTCATCGGCAACCAGCGGCAGCTGGAGATGAAGCTGTCCCGCCAGATGTCCGAGGTCGAGAAACTGCAGGGCATGGCCCGGCAGGCTCTCGTCCTCGCCGACAAGGCGCGGGCCGACGGCAACGAGTCCGAGGCGCAGAAGTACGAGTCGACCGCGCAGACGCTCGCCACCCAGCTGGTGTCGGGTGAGCAGTCGATGGAGGACCTCAAGACCCTCCACGACCAGGCGCTCGGTGCGGCCGGCCAGGCCCGCAAGGCGGTGGAGAACAACGCGATGGTGCTGCAGCAGCGCATCGCCGAGCGCTCCCGGCTGCTCAGCCAGCTCGAGCAGGCCAAGATGCAGGAGACCGTGGCCAAGTCGCTCGAGTCGATGTCGTCGCTCGCCGCGCCCGGCAACACGCCGTCGCTCGACGAGGTCCGCGACAAGATCGAGCAGCGCTACGCGAACGCCATGGGCCGGGCCGAGCTCGCCTCGAACTCGGTCGAGGGCCGCATGCTCGAGGTGCAGAAATCGAGCCTCGACCTGGCCGGCTCGTCCCGGCTCGAGCAGATCCGGGCCAGCATGGCGGGCGAGAAACTGGGCGCCGCACCGGCTCAGCCGGCGGTCGAGCAGGCTCCGGCGACCGACCCGGCGAGCGTTGCCCGGCTCGACGAGATCCGCGCCAGCATGAATCAGAAGCGGGGCGACACCAGCGCCGCAGGCTGACGCCTGAACCGACGGGGAGGACGACGGTGGACGAGCGGACCAGGTATTTCCGCCGGCTCAAGCGGCTGCGCGGTTCCGCGCGGCGGTGGAGCGTCATGGGTGGTGGCCTGACCGCGGCCGCCGCCGTCCTCATTCCCTATTCCGGGATCGGCGTGGTCGACGCGATCTGGGCGGGGGCGGCCGGTTCCTCGGTCGCCCTGGCCTGGTGGCGGTGGAGTGATCACCGCGCGCTGGCCGCCACTCCGGCACCACCGGCACCCGATCCGGCGCTGGCCAGTCAGCGGCTGACCGCCGCGATCGAGCGGTTCCCGGCCGGCCGCACGGTGATCAACGAGATGCGCCGGCAGAAGAACCGCTATGCCCTGCGCGGCTCGGCGATCACCCGGGCCTGGGACCGGCTGGACCGCGCGTCCGCCACCCTGACCGCCCTGGCCGGCCGCCTCACCGGGCCGGGCGAGGCCGCCCTGCTGGAGGCGGCGGTGGCCGAGCAGTGGCTGCGCGACCTGGGCCAGCGGGTGGCGAGCGTCGAGCGGGCCATCCCGCTCACCCCGGCCGACCGCAAGGCCTCGATCGAGGAGTCGCACGCGAGCCTGGCCGATCAGTTCACCGAGGGCGTCGACGCCTACGAACGGCTGGTCGCGGCGGCCGCCAGCTACGTCGCCGAGGACGGCCACCCGATCGCCGAGGGCCGGCACCCGGCGGTGGCAAGCCTCATCGACGCCACCGACCGCATGCGCGGGATCGCCGAGGGCCTGGCCGAGCTGAAACGCCCACCCGCCGCCCAGGTCTAGGTCGAGTTCGGAGAATCAAACCTACTTTCCGGTACGGGCGACACCGTCACCAACCGCAACATCCCCCGACCGTCGCCACACCGCAAGCACCGTGCGACACCAGCACGTGCCGCGACTCTCGCGCAACGAAACACGCACGCAGCCCGCGCGCGGCAACGCCTTGCGCTGCTCGTAGGGCGTTTTATACGTATTCGGCCCGTCGGTGACGGGCCGATGCCAAGTCTTGACGCCCGGCATCGCAGATCTTGTGGAGGTGCCGCTCCGTCCTCACGGAAAGTCCACAAGATCGGGGTGCGGGCCCGCCCGCAGCGGGCGCGCGGAGGGTGAGGCGCACCTACCGGGACCGCGTGCCACGGGACTGAGCCGGCCCGTACGGAAAAAGGTTTGATCGAAAGCGCACCGGAGCTGGGGCTGAGGTCTCGTCCTTTATGGACATTGGCGAGACCTTGACCCGACAAGATCTCTAGACGCCGTCCGGCCGGGGCTGGCAGCGCGGGCACCAGTAGGTGACACGTTCGTCCTGGTCGGCCTTGCGGATCGCGGTGCCGCACCGGCGGCACGGCTGTGCCCTTCGGCCGTAGACGTAACTGGTCTCGCCGCGCCGCAGCGACCCGGTGGTGGTCTGGGTCCAGCGGCCCCGGTTCGAGGCGACCAGCTTCTGGGCCAGCGTCACCGTGCCGGCGAGATCGGGGACCTTCGAGACCGGCGTCCACGGCCACAGTCCCCGCAGGAACATCGTCTCGGCCTTGTAGAGGTTGCCGACGCCGGCCAGGTTGCGCTGGTCGAGCAGTGCTTCCGCGATGGTCGCGGCCGGCTGCGCGGTGATCCGGCGGACCGCCTCGGCCGGATCCCAGTCGTCGCCGAGCAGGTCCGGGCCGAGATGCCCGACCAGCGTCTCCTCCTCGGCCGTCGGCACCAGCGTCACCTCGTGCAGGTGGTAGCCGACCGCCACCGAGCGGGCCGTGCGCAGCACCACCCGGATCAGGTGCGCGGGGCGGCCGGTCCAGCGCTCACCGGGCGCGTACGCCCGCCAGGCGCCGTCCATCCGCAGGTGCGAGTGCAGGGTGAGCGGTGCCTCGCCGGCGCGGGTGAGACGCAGCAGCAGATGCTTGCCGCGGCTCGCCGACTCGGCCACCGTCCAGCCGCTCAGGTCGGACGTGGCCAGTTGCGGCACCCGGAAGTCGCTGCCGGTCAGCACATCGCCGGTCAGGGCCTTCTCGAGCACGCGGGCGGTGTTCCAGACGGTGTCACCCTCGGGCATGCGTCCATCATCTCGCGGCCGGCAGCGCCATCATCACGGGCTCGTCGAGATCCTCCTCGGGCGGCGCGGCGCCGGGTCCTACCGTGACCGGGTCAGGAGTGGCGCTCGCTGACCCGGATCAGGTCGCCGGGGCGGACGGAGAGGACGACCACGGCCCGGCCGTTGTTCACGGCGACCGCCACGTGGCCGGCCGAGTCCTCGTAGACCAGCAGTTCACCCGGGCCGACCTCGGCGAACGTGTTGCCCCGGCGGGCCCGGACCGCGTCGTTGACCTGCAGGTCGGGGCCGAGCCCGGCCAGCACCTCGCCGCCCGCGGCGAGCTGCACGTTGCCGAACCGGTCGACGGTGATGACCTCGGACTCGATCCAGCCGTCGCCGACCGTCACCACCGGGTCGGGCAGGCGCACCAGCGTGGACGGGTCGACCCGCGGGCCGGCCTCGCTCGGCGCGGCACCGAGCGCGAGCTTGGCCGCGGCCGGCGCGAAGACGTCGCGGCCGTGGAAGGTGCGTGACACGTCGCCCAGCGTCCAGTCCTTGTTGGCCAGTTCGTAGGCGATCTCGACGCCGCCGAGCGCCTCGGCCGCCGAGATCAGCAGCCCGTTGTCCGGACCGACCAGCAGGCCGTTGGGGGTGCCGAGCACCAGGCCGCGCCGCGACGTGCCGACACCCGGGTCCACCACGGCCAGGTGCACCGAGGGCGGCAGGAACGGCGCCGTCTGGGCGAGCACGGCGGCGCCGCGCGACACGTCGGCCGGCGGCACGTGGTGGGTCACGTCGATGACGCGCACCTCCGGCGCCAGGCGCGCGATCGTTCCGTGGCACGCCGCGACGAAACCGTCGAACGTCCCGTAATCGGTAGTGAAGCTGATCCATCCATATCCGGCCACGGTGGTCTACGTTACTGTGCCGACACGCATTGCGATCTGGCAGGTTGGAACCATGCGTCTAGTGATCTTCACCGAGCCCCAGCAGGGGGCTTCCCACACCGATCTGCTCCGGGTCGCGCAAACCGCCGAGGCGGCCGATTTCGACGGCTTCTTCCGCTCCGACCACTACCTGGCGATGGGCGGTTCCGGCGAACCCGGCCCGACCGACGCCTGGGTCACCCTGGGCGCGCTGGCCGTGCAGACGGCCCGCATCCGGCTCGGCACGCTGGTGACCTCGGCCACATTCCGGCTGCCCGGCCCGCTGGCCATCGCGGTGGCGCAGGTCGACGAGATGAGCGGCGGCCGGATCGAATTCGGCCTGGGTGGCGGCTGGTTCGAGCGGGAGCACACCGCCTACGGCATTCCGTTCCCGCCGGTCGGCGAGCGCTTCGACCGCCTCGAGGAGCAGCTGGAGATCATCACCGGCCTGTGGGGCACGCCGTCCGGCGAGTCGTACAGCTTCGACGGCAAGCACTACCAGCTGCTCGATTCGCCGGCGCTGCCGAAGCCGGTGCAGTCGCCGCGTCCACCGGTGATCATCGGCGGGCACGGCAAGAAGCGCACCCCGGCCCTGGCCGCGCGCTTCGCCGACGAGTTCAACGTGCCGTTCTCCAAGATCGAGGACATCGCGCCGATCTACGAGCGGGTGCGGGCCGCCAGCACGGCCATCGGCCGGGCGACGCCGCCCGCCTTCTCCGCGGCCGCGGTGCTCTGCGTGGGCCGCGACGACGCCGAGGTCCGGCGGCGGGCCGCGGCCATCGGCCGCGAGGTCGACGAGATGCGCGAGAACGGCGGCGTGGTGGGCACGCTCTCCGAGGCGAAGACGGCCATCCAGGCGTACGCCGAGGCCGGCGCGACCCGGCTCTTCCTCCAGGTGCTCGATCTGTCCGATCTGGACCACGTGGAGCTGGCCGCACAGTTGGCGTGAGGTGGTTCCGGGCGGCCGCGGCCGCCCGGAAACTCACCAGACGTCGCCGTCGCGCCAGTCGCAGGTCAGAGCGCCGGTCAGGTGCAGCTCGGCGCCGCCCGGCACCACCCGCACGAGGGTGCTGTCATCATCCTCGGCGGTGCGCTCCGGTCCGGCCGGCGCGAGCACGAACGTGCGCCCCTGCCAGGGCAGCCAGCCGCGGCGCAGGTACAGACCGCGACCGGAGGCCGAGGCGGAAAGCGCCCCGAGGTCGTAACCGTGGTCGACGATGCGTTCCACCTCGGCCATCACCGCGGCCGCGAAACCCTGACCGCGCCAGGCCGGATGCACGGCGACGCCCTCGACGTAACCGCAGCGCCAGGCCCGCTCGCCGTGCAGGAAGCGCCGCTGGACCACGGCCGCGTGCGCGACGATGTCGTCCTCCTCGGCCGCGATCACGTGCAGCCCACCGAGCGAGTGATCCCAGTCGTCGTCGCCGAAGTCGCCGGCGAAGGCGAGGTCGAGCATCTGCCGGATGGTGGACCGCTCGGCGGCGGTCAGGTCGGCGGTGTGGAGGGTGCGCAGCACCCGGTAAACCTACTGTTTGACGGCGACGGCGAGCTTGTGGAGCACGTCCTCCCAGCCGGCGCCGAACTGCGCGGCCACCTCGGGCATCGCGGCCGCCAGGTCGTCGAGCCGCTCGTGCGTCAGCCGCAGCAGGGTGCCACTGTCGGCGGTGTCCTCCAGGGTGACGGTGAGCGTCGAGTCGAACATCTGGCCCCGGTCCGGTCCGGTCATGCCCCACCGCCACACGATGCGGCGATCGGGCACCAGCTCGAGGATCTCGGCGTCGAAGCCGCCGATCGGCTCGCCGTCCTGCTCCTGCCAGATCTGGAAGCGGCCGCCGACCCGCTCGTCGACCTCGGCGCGGGTGCACTCGCTGCTGCCGGGCGCCAGCCAGCGGCGCAGGATCTCGGGCTCGAGCCAGGCGCGATAGACCGCGGACGCGGGGACGGGCAGGGTGATCTCGCGATGAACGTTCATGGTGTCTCCTTCTCGAGGACGTCGCGCAGGGCGTCCAGCCGGGTGTCCCAGAACTCTTCGTAGAAACGCAGCCAGGCGGTGGCATCGGCGAGCGGTCGAGGTTCCAGCCGGCAGACATGCCGGCGGCCATCGACCGTACGGCGGACCAGCCCCGCCTGCTCGAGGACCTTCACGTGCTTGGACGCCGCGGCCAGCGACATCTCCAGCGGGTCGGCCAGCTCACCGATCGTGAGCTCGCCCCCCGACAGCCGGCGCAGCATGCTCCGCCGCGCCTCGTGGGCCAGCGCGTGGAACACGCCGTCCAGATCCTCAACCATGTGGTTGAACATAGCGTCGCGCCGTCCAATGCACAACCATTTGGTTGAGCGTTCTCGTGGCCTATCCTTCGAGATCGTGGGGCTCTACATCGCGCGGGACCGGAACACGACGGTGATCTCCCGGGCCGGCCTGCGGGTGCGCGACGGCCGCCGGGTGCGGCGATCCTGGGCCGCCCTCGTCGAGATCCGCGTCCCCGAGGAGCCCGCGCCGGCCGATCGTTCGCTGCCGGTGATCGTGGCGGTCGGCCTGCCCCCGGTGCTGGTCACGTTGGCCGCGCTGCACTTCCTGGGGATCGAGCTCGCTCTGGTGCTGGGCGTCTTCCTGTTGCTCGCGCTGAGTTCGGTGGTCCCCGCGATCCATGGCCGCCGGGCGCGCCGCGCGCGGCAACAGCCCGCACCCGACGCGCGCACGCTGACCGCGGCGGCCGAGCGCACCGCCTTCGACCGGGCCGTGGCCACCGCCGACCGGATCAGCGAGACCTGGCCGGCGCTCGGCGACCTGGTCGACGTCTCCACGGCCGAGGCGCTGCTGGCGGACGCCCTGTGGGAGATCGCCGGCCGGCTCGCCCGCCGTCAGGAGCTGAGCGCGGTGCTGGCCGACCTGACCAGGCCCGCCTTCGCCGGGCTGGCGCCGGCCGACGGCACCGCCGAGCGACTCCAGGCCCAGATCCGGGCCACCAAGGAGGCGTTGTCCGCCATCGAGATCGACCTGGCCGCCCGGGAGGCGAGCCTGCGGCGCGCCGAGGAGGCCGGCCGCACGTTCATCCGCGAGCGCGAGATGCGCCGGGCGATCCAGGCGGCCGAACGCTCACTGGGCACCCGCTCCGAGCCGCCGCGCGCCACCGACCCGGCCGCCGACCTGGCCGACCAGACCCAGCTGGTGCTGACCGCCTACCGAGAGCTGACCGCCGGCCTGCGCCCGGACTGACCGCCGGCCCCAGCGGCTCCAGCCGGTCGACGACTTCGATGCCGACCAGGCTGATCCTGATGTCCGTCATGATCGCCGATCCGGTGCTCAACCGCGCAGGCGCAGGCCGCGCGGGGTGGGGCGGAAGCCGGCCGTGGTGAGGGCCTCGCTCAGCGGGGTGGCGTGCACGGCCTCGCCGTCGGCTCGTTCGACCGACATCGCGCCGAGGGCGCCGGAGCGGACCGCGTCGGCCAGCGCCCGGCCCGCCGCGATCAGGGTTTCCGGGTCATCGGTGAAGGAGAGCAGGGTGCGGCCGCCCCGCTCCACGTAGAGCGCGAGGTCACCGCCGACCACGACGACCAGGGCGCCCGCCTTGCGGCCGGCGCGGTGGCCGGCCTTCGTGGTGGGTTCGCCGTCGCCGGTCTCGATCACCCGGTCGGGCCAGGGCAGGGCGGCGCCGTAGGGGTTGGCCGGGTCGGTCGAGGCCAGGACCACCGCGCTGGTGGCGCGGCGCGGAGCCTCGTCGGGGTCGGCCAGCGCGCGCAGGCGGTCGACGGCACCGGGCACGGCGAACTGGGCCGCGCCCAGGCCCTCGACGAAGTAGCCGCGGCGGGCCGCGCCGCGCTCCTCGAGGGCGCCCAGCACCGGGTAGACGGCGGCGAAACCGCCGGTCACCCCCTCGGCCATGACCGCGCCGCGGGTCACCACACCGTGGCGTTCGAGCAGCAGGTCGGCCAGGGCCGCGGCCCGGCGGGTGGGGTCGAGATCGCGGTCGGGCAGCCGGGACCAGCGGCCGGCCATGTTGGGCGGGCCGCCGCGCGCGGGCATGGTCGGGCGGCCGGGCCGGCCCGGGCGGCGGTAGCGGGTGCGCGCCGGGGCGGCCTTGGCCCGGTGGGCGCCGCTGCCGCCGAGCAGAGCACGCAGCGGGGCGAGGGTGTCGTTGGTGAGGTGACCGGCCCACACCAGGTCCCACACGGCGCCCGACAGCTCGGTGTCGTCGGTGGCGCCCAGGCGGTCGGAGAGCGACCGGAAGAACAGGGCCTGGCCGTCGCCGAGCGCCTCGAGAACGCGCTGGTGCAGCGGGGTGAGGGCCAACTCCTCGTCGGCCGGGGGCAGCAGCAGCGGCGCGCTGTCGGCCCAGGCCAGCGTGACCCAGCCGTCGTTGCCGCCGATCGAGCCGGACCCGGCCCAGAGCACGTCACCCCCCGCGCACAACTCGTCGAGCTGGGGCGGGGTGTAGTCGGCGACCCGGGCCGGCAGCACGAGGCGTTCCCAGGCCGAGGCCGGCACCGCGATGCCCTGCAACTGCTCGATCGAGGCGGCCAGCGCGTCGAGGCCACGGGCGTTGCCACCGATCTGGTGCCAGCGCGGCAGGAACGCGGCGAGCACCCGCGGCGGCACCGGTTCGATCTCGCGGCGCAGCGCGGCCAGGGACCGGCGGCGCAGCATGCGCAGCACCTCGGCGTCGCACCACTCGGTGCCGGCGCCGCCGGGGGTGAACTCGCCCGAGCTGACCCGCCCGGTCGCGCCGAGTCGCTTGAGGGTCTGCTCGACCACGAACACGCCGAGGCCGAACCGGGCCGCGCAGGTGGCCGCCGCGAACGGGCCGTGCGTGCGGGCGTAGCGGGCCACCAGGTCGCCGAGCGGGTCGGCGACCGGCTCGAGGTAGGCCTCGGGGATGCCGACCGGCAGGGCGACGCCCAGGGCGTCCCGGAAGCGGCCGGCGTCGTCGATGCCGATCCAGCGTTCCTCGCCGGCGACCCGGACGCGGATGGCCCGGCGGGACGCCTCCAGCGAGGCGGGCCAGGACTCCTCGACGCCGCGCAGCGCCAGCTCGGCGGGGGACAGGTCGCCCAGCAGGCGCAGCAGCTCGGCGGTGTCCTCGGCGTCACGCGGCTGCCGCCGGCTGGTCAGCCACTGCAGCTGGGACTCGGTCTCGGCGACCACCGCCGGGTCGAGCAGCTCGCGCAGGTCGACCCGGCCGAGCAGCTCGCCCAGCAGCGTCGAGTCGAGGGCGAGGGCGGCGGCGCGGCGCTCGGCCAGCGGCGCGTCGCCCTCGTAGAGGAACGCGCCCACGTAGCCGAACAGCAGCGACCGGGCGAACGGCGACGGCCGTGGCGTCTCCACCTCGACGAGCCGCACCTTGCGGCCGGCCACCTCGCGCATCAGCCCGACCAGGCCGGGCACGTCGAAGACGTCCTGCAGGCACTCGCGGGCGGCCTCGAGGGTGACCGGGAAGTCGGCGAACTCGCGGGCCACGTCGAGCAACTGGGCCGAGCGCTGCCGCTGCTGCCAGAGCGGCTGGCGGCGGCGCGGGTCGCGGCGGGGCAGCAGCAGCGACCGGGCCGCGCACTCGCGGAACCGGGACGCGAACAGTGCCGACGTGCCGACCGACTCCTCGACCAGCTGGGCGATCTCCTCGGGGTCGAAGGCCACCAGGTCGGCGCCGGGCGGGTCCTCGGCGGTGTCCGGCAGGCGCACCACGATGCCGTCGTCGGACGGCATGACCTGGCCGTCCACGCCGTAGCGCTCGGACAGCCGGCGGGCGATGGCCAGCGCCCAGGGCGCGTTGACCCGGGCGCCGAGGACGCAGTGCACCGTCATCCGCCAGTCGCCCAGCTCGTCGCGGAACCGCTCGACCACCACCGTGCGGTCGTCCGGCAGGTGCCGGGTCGCCTCGCGCTGCTCGCGCAGGTAGGCGATCAGGTTGTCGGCGGCCCACTCGTCGAGTCCGGCCTTGCGCAGAGTGGCGGTGCCCGCCTCGTCGCCGGCCCGGGACAGCGACCGCAACTGGGCGCCGATGGCCCGGCCCAGCTCGACCGGGCGGCCCAGGGAATCGCCCTTCCAGAACGGCATCCGGGCCGGTGCGCCGGGCGCGGGGGAGACCAGCACCCGGTCGGGGGTGATGTCCTCGATGCGCCACGATGTGGAGCCGAGCAGGAACACGTCACCGACGCGGGACTCGTAGACCATCTCCTCGTCGAGCTCGCCGACCCGGGACGCCCGCTCGGCACCGGCCAGGAAGACGCCGAACATGCCCCGGTCGGGGATGGTGCCGCCGCTGGTCACGGCCAGGTGCTGGGCACCGGGGCGGCCGGTGAGCTGGTCGGTGCCGCGGTCCCACACCAGGCGGGGGCGCAGCTCGGCGAACGCGGTCGACGGGTAGCGGCCGGAGAGCATGTCGAGCACCGCGTGCAGGGCCGAGTCGGGCAGCTCGGCGAACGGCGCGGCCCGGCGGACCAGGGCGGCCAACTCGTCGACCTGCCAGGCGTCGAGCGCCACCATCGCCACGATCTGCTGGGCCAGTACGTCGAGCGGGTTGCGCGGGTAGCGCAGCTCCTCGATGGCGCCCTCGGTCATCCGGGAGGCCACCACCGCGCAGGAGACCAGGTCGCCGCGGTGCTTGGGAAAGACCACCCCGCGGGACACGGCGCCCACCTGGTGACCGGCCCGGCCGACGCGCTGCAGGCCGGCCGCCACCGACGGGGGCGCCTCGATCTGCACGACCAGGTCGACGGCACCCATGTCGATGCCCAGCTCGAGGCTGGAGGTGGCGACCACGGCCGGGAGCAGGCCCGACTTCAGAGCCTCCTCGATCTGCTTGCGCTCCTCGCGGGAGACGCTGCCGTGGTGGGCACGGGCGACCAGCGGCGGCGCGCCACCGGCCTGCCCGGCCTGCGCCATCACCTGGGCGGGCGGCTTGGTGACCGGCTCGAGCTCGACCCCGGCCCGCTCGGCGGCGAGCTCGTTGATGCGGGCGCAGAGCCGCTCGGCGCCGCGCCGCGAGTTGGTGAAGACGATCGTCGAGCGGTGCTCCTGGATGAGGTCGAGCACCCGTTCCTCGACGGCCGGCCAGATCGACGGGGTGTGCCGGTTTCCGTCGGGGTCGTCCAGGCCGACCTCGGGCACCTCGTCGAGGCGGGTCATGTCCTCCACCGGGACCACGACCGACACCTCGATGGTCTTGGCGCTGGGCGGCTGGACGATCGCGACGTCGTGCGCGCCGCCGAGGAACCGGGCGGTCTCGTCGATCGGGCGGACCGTCGCGGACAGGCCGACGCGCTGGGCGGGCCGGCCCAGCAGAGCGTCGAGCCGCTCGAGGGAGAGGGCCAGGTGGGCGCCGCGCTTGGTGGCCGCGACCGCGTGCACCTCGTCGAGGATCACCGTCTCGACCCCGCGCAGCGAATCGCGCGCGGCCGAGGTGAGCAGGAGGAAGAGCGACTCGGGCGTGGTGATCAGCACGTCCGGCGGGGTGCGGGCGAACAGGCGGCGCTCGTCGGCCGGGGTGTCGCCGGTGCGCATGCCGACCGTGATGTCGGGCGGCGGGATGCCGAGCCGGCCGGAGGCCTGCCGGATGCCGGTGAGCGGGGCTCGCAGGTTGCGCTCGACGTCGACCGCGAGGGCCTTGAGCGGGCTCACGTAGAGAACCCGGCAGCGGCGTTTCGGGTCCTCCGGGACCGGCTCGTGGGCCAGCCGGTCGATCGACCAGAGGAAGGCGGCCAGCGTCTTGCCGGAGCCGGTCGGGGCCACCACCAGTGCGTTGCGCCCCGCGCCGATGGCCTGCCAGGCACCGGCCTGGGCGGCGGTGGGCGCGGCGAAGGCGGCGGTGAACCACTCCCGGGTGGCCACGCCGAACTGCGCCATCACGTCCTTCACGCCCACCATCCTCCCTCGGGGGTACGACAAAAATGGGCCGGTAGCGACACGCGTCTATCGGTCAGGTGGCCGACTACGGCTGCCCGTCAGACCATGGTGCAACGACCTGATGAAGGCATATACACAACGCGTCACGCGACGAATACGACAGGAGGCCCCGTGTTCATCCCCAAGCCACACGTACGGCGCCTCGGGAGCGCCGCGGCAGTTCTCGCCGTGGTCGCCACCGTCACCCTTTTCGCCTCACCGGCCCGGGCGGCCGGCGACGGTTACGTCCGCCTGGCCCACCTGTCCCCGGACACACCGGCCGTGGACGTCTATCTCCGATCCGCCGGCGACGCGATCAAACCGCAGACCTTCAAGGGAGTCGCCTACGGCGCGATGTCGGCCTACCTGCGGCTGCCCACCGGCAACTACCAGGTCGCCATGCGCAAGGCGGGCGCGGCGGCCAGCACCAAACCGGTCCTCACCACCGACGTCGACGTGCAGAACGGCGCCGCCTACACGGTGGCCGGCGTCGGCCGCTTCGCCGACCTGGGGTTGCGCGTGCTCCAGGACGACCTGAAGCTCCCCGATCCGGGCCGCTCCAAGGTCCGGATCATCCAGGCGTCGGTCAAGGCGCCCGTGCTCGACGTGGCCGGTCAGAACGGCACCAAGATCGCCGACGCCGTCCAGTTCGCCTCCACCACCGACTATCGCGAGGTCAACCCCGGTAAGTGGAGCGTGCGGGTGGTCCCCACCGGCGGTGGAAAGAGCAGCGTGCTGCCCTGCACGCTCGGCGCCGGCAGCGTCTATTCGCTGGTCGTCCTCGACGACAAGGGCGGTGGCCTGAAACCGGAGCTCCACGTCGACGCGGAACGGCAGGGTGCGGTCCCGCTCGGCGGCGTCGCCACCGGCGACGGCGGCAGCCAGGCCGGTTCCCGGGTGCCGATGGCTCTGCTGCTCGCGGGGCTCGCCGCGATCTTCGGCGGTGGGCTGGTCGTCGTGCTCCGGCGCCGGCTCCGGGCCGGCTGAGTCGAGGAGTACGAGGTGACGGCGGACGAACGCGACGACCCCCCGACCGAGATCGCCCGGGGGTTCGTCCACCTGGAAGGCTTCCCCGAGCACCCGGCCCGCGGGGTGTCGGCGGTCGCGGGC
The DNA here is from genome assembly GCF_018332695.1 of Paractinoplanes toevensis. Taxonomy (GTDB): domain Bacteria; phylum Actinomycetota; class Actinomycetes; order Mycobacteriales; family Micromonosporaceae; genus Actinoplanes; species Actinoplanes toevensis. The sequence continues at coordinate 64,238 of NZ_BOQN01000015.1, read as the reverse complement.
GCCCTCTCGGTGCCCCGCCGCCGCACCGTCTGGCCGCCGATCCCCCGGCCCGGGGTGCTGTTCGAACGCCCGGCACCGTCGCCGGTCATCGAGCCGCCACCCATCCGGCCGCCCGTCCCCGGTGACCCGGAGAAACCGCGAGACGAGACCGCGCAGCCCCGCGAAGAAGTGCGAAAACCCGTACGGAAAAAGGGAAGCCTGCGGCGTCTCGGACGCCGGGCCGCGCTGCCCGCCGGAGCCGCCGCCCTGGCCGCGTTCGTGGCCGGCACCACCTACCTGGCGCTCGCCGGGCGGACCGCCGCGACCGACCCCGACATCGGCCGATGGGCCGCATCGGCGCAGGTCACCCTGCCCGCGGCGATCCAGGGCGCGGGCAACGCGGGCCGGCCGCCGGGCGATCCGTTCGGCCAGGCCGCCGTCGTGCCGCGAGGCGCGCCGACCCGGGTCCGGGTGGCGGCGATCGGGCTGGACTCGGCGCTGGAGACGCTGCACGTCACGAAAGGGGTGCTGGGGGCGCCGAAACGGTTCGACCGCGCGGGGTGGTATGCGGAGGGGACGGCTCCGGGCGACATCGGACCGGCGGTGATCGCCGGGCACGTCGACTCGAAGGCAGGCCCGGCGATCTTCTACCGGCTGCGGGAACTCACCACCGGTGACAAGATCGAGGTGCTACGCGGTGGCGTCGTGCTGAAGTTCGTCGTCACCCGCACGGCGTGGTACCCGAAGAGCAATTTCCCGACCGACCAGGTGTACGGCCCGACTCCCGACCGCCAACTACGGTTGATCACCTGCGGTGGGGTGTTCGACCATCGGCTCCGGTCCTACCAGGACAACCTCGTGGTCTACGCGGTGGCCGGGTGATCGGCGTTCCGCCGGGCGGGACAGCCTGCTTATTCTTCAAGTCGAGACGACGGGTGGGGGCCTCATGGCGGGACACTTGGTCATCGCCGGTCGGTATCGCCTGCTCGAACCGGTCGGGTCCGGCGGCATGGGCCGCGTGTGGCTGGCCCGCGACGAGATGCTGGATCGGGACGTCGCGATCAAGGAGTTCGTTCCGCCCGACTGGATGACCGACGAGGAGAAAGCGCGGCTGCGCGATCGCACGCTGCGCGAGGCACGCAGCGCCGGCCGCCTCAACCACCCCCATGTAGTCCGCGTCTTCGACGTCGTGCACGCCGAGGACCTGCCCTGGATCATCATGGAGTACGTCCCGTCGCGCTCGCTCCACCAGGTGATCCAGGAGGACGGGCCATATTCGCCGATGGCCGCGGCCCGGATCGGGCTGGCCGTGCTGGACGCGTTGAGCGCGGCGCACCGGGCCGGCGTGCTGCACCGGGACGTGAAACCGCACAACGTGCTGATCGGCACCGACGGGCGGGTGGTGCTGACCGATTTCGGTCTCGCCACGTTCGTGGACGACGGTTCGGTCACCGGGCCCGGCCTGATAGTCGGCTCGCCGCAGTACGTGTCGCCCGAACGGGCCCGGGACGGCGCGTCCACCGTCGAATCCGATATGTGGTCGCTCGGCGCGACGCTTTACGCGGCGGTCGAGGGGCGGTCGCCCTACCAGCGTGAGACGGCCATGGCGACGCTCATGGCGCTGGCCACCGAGGAGCCCGATCCGCCGGTGCGGGCCGGTGCGCTTGCGCCGGTGCTGCTCGGGTTGCTGCGGCACGATCCGTCCTCCCGGCTCACCGCCAGCGAGGTGGACCGGCGGCTGCGGATGGTGGTTTCGGCGGTGCCGGCGCCGCGCCGGGCGCGGGCGGCCCCGGCGCCGCCGCCACCGGTCGTGCCCAAGCAGCGGACCTCGCCGGAGTCGGCCCCCCGCCCTGCTGCCGAGACCCCACCCCGGACGCTGATGGCCGCCGGACTGGCGCTGGTCGCGCTGCTCGGCGGTGGCGGGATCGTGGCCAGCTACCTGGTTCAGCAGAACTCGGTTCCCACGCCCTCCCGGTCGTCGGCCGCGCCCGCGTTCGTCGTCGCCGGATTCTCGCCGGCCCTCTGTTCGTCCGGGTCGTCCGCGTCGGCGGTGGCGATGCCGCAGAAGAACGCGACCCGTGGGGTCAGCGGGTGGGATCTGCTGCCCGGTTGGTCGTACTTCTCCGACGGAACCGGCTTCCACCTGCCGGTTCCGGACAACTGGACATTGCAGAAATTCGGCAGTTTGTACTGCTTCCGCGAGCCGGGTGGGCGGCGGGTCCTGAGCCTCGACACCGGGCGCAACGCGTCGGCCGACCCGGTGACGGCGTGCCGCAACGAGGCCAATCGACTGGTCCGGGCGGGCGCACTGCCCGGTTACTCCGAGATATCCATCGAAGCAAGACCGTTGCTGATCAAGGCGGCCGACTGGGAGTACCGCTTCGACGACGGCGGCACCGAACTGCACGCCCGCACCCGCTGGTTTGCCAGCAACAACAAGGGTTACGCGCTGAGCTGGGCCACCCAGGAGATCGACTGGACCGCCGACCTCGCCAAGGTCAACATGGTGGTGAGCCTGTTCTACGCCGACCGGCCCAGCTGACTCACAGCAACCACTCAGCCGGCGTTGTTAGCGTCTTTCCCCATGATCGGCAGTACTCGGCCGGGCTCGGCCCGGCTCTCTGTCCCTCCTTCCCGCCAGCCATGTTGATCCTCGTCGGTCTTCTGCTGGTCCTCCTCGTCACCGCCGTGACCGGCTATTTCGTGGCCCAGGAGTTCGGATACGTCGCCGCCGACCGCGGCCGCCTGCGCCAGCAGGCCGCGGCGGGCGACCGCTCCGCGGCGCGCGCACTCCAGGTCACCGAGCGACTCTCGTTCGTGCTGTCGGGTGCTCAACTGGGCATCACCGTCACCGCCCTCCTGGTCGGCTACGTCGCCGAACCCTTCCTCGGCGAAGGGCTGGCGTCGCTGCTCGGCGTGGCCGGCCTGCCCGAAGCGGTGAGCATGCCCATCTCGGTAACGCTCGCCCTGGTCCTGGCCACCGTCGTGCAGATGGTGTTCGGTGAGCTCGCCCCCAAGAACCTGGCCATCACCCGGCCCGAGGCGGTGGCCAAGGGGTTGAGCCGCTCGACCCTGATGTACCTGACCATTTTCGGTCCGGTCATCCGGCTCTTCGACAACTCCGCCGCCCGCCTGCTGCGCCGGATCGGCATCGAACCCCTCGAGGAACTGCCCGAGGGCGCCACCTCCGAAGACCTCTCCCAGATCATCGCCGCCTCCCGCCGCGACGGGGTGCTGTCCGCCCAGATGTCCGCGCTGCTGGACCGGGGCCTGGACTTCCGCGGTCTCACCGCCGCCTCCGCCATGGTGGCGCGGGTCGACGTCCGGTGCGTCACACCGGACTCCTCGGCCGCCGACGTGGTCGCGATGCTGGACTCCGGGCACTCCCGATTCCCGGTCCGGGGCGTCAACTCCGACGAGATCCTCGGCATCATCTCGATCTCCGACGTGGTCTCCGTTCCGCCCGCCCGACGATCCACGGTGCTCGTGACCGACCTGCTCAGCGAGCCGCTGATGGTGCCGTCCTCGCAGCGCCTGCCGGCCGTACTGGAACGGCTGCGCTCCGGCCGGCGCCAGATGGCCTGCGTGGTCGACGAGTTCGGCGGTTTCGCCGGCATCGTCACCCTGGAGGACATCGCCGAGGAGTTGGTCGGCTCGATCCGCGACGAGGACGACCTGCCCGAGCCGGCCCCGGTCCGCCAGGCCGACGGCTCCTGGCTCGTGCCGGCCCGCTGGCGGCTCGACGAGATCAGCGACGCCACCGGCGTCGACCTGCCTGCCGGCGACGACTATGACACGGTGTCCGGCCTGGTCATGGCCCGTCTCGGCCGGGTGGCCAAGGCAGGCGATTCGCTGACGCTCGACAACCTTTCGGTACGGGTGGAAAGCGTCAACCGGCACGTACCGCAGACGGTGAGGTTGTCCCGATGACCGCCGTGCTCGCCGTGCTGCTGCTCGTCGGCAACGCGTTCTTCGTGGCCGCCGAGTTCGCCCTGGTCGCCAGCAAACGACACCGCCTCGAACAGGCCGCCCTGACCGGTGGCCGGTCGGCGGCGGCCGCACTGGCCGGCAGCCGGTCGCTGCCGCTCATGCTGGCCGGAGCCCAACTCGGCATCACGCTGTGCTCGCTGGGCCTCGGCGCGCTCGCCGAGCCGGCCCTCGCGCACTGGCTCAGCCCACTGCTGCACGGGCTCGGCCTGCCCTCGCTGGCGAGCCACGCGATCGCCTTCGTCATCGCGCTCAGCGTCGTCACGTTCCTGCACCTGGTCGTCGGCGAGATGATGCCGAAGTCTTGGGCGATCACCGACCCCGAACGCTCGGCGATCCTGCTGGCCGTGCCGTTCCGGGCGTTCGCCCGGCTCGTCGGCCCACTCCTGCGGGTGCTGAACGCGCTGGCCAACGCGGTGCTCAAGCCCTTCGGGGTGCGGCCGCAGGACCAGATTCCGGTGTCGCACGGGCCGGCCGAGATGCAGATCCTGCTGGACCGGTCACGCGCCGAGGGCCTCATCGAGGCCGAACAGAGCGACCTGCTCAGCAGCGTGCTCGGGCTCGGCTCGATGACCGTACGGGAAATCGCCTTCCCGGCCGACAGCCTGGTCAGCGTGCCCACGTCCGCGTCGGCCGCCGACGTGGAGCTCGCGTCGATGGGCAGCGGCCGGTCCCGCCTCGCGGTGACCGCGCCGGACGGCTCGGTGGCCGGTTTCGTGCACGTCCGCGAAGCGGTCCGGGCGACCACCGCGGGCCTCGACGTGACCGCCGCCGAGCTGATCGACCAGCCGTTCACCCTCGGCCCCGAGGACCGGGTGGTCGACGCCGTGGCCGCGATGCAGGCCGGCCGGGCCCAGCTCGCGGTCGTCCGCAGCGGCGGGGTCGTGGTCGGCTTCGTCGCCCTGGAAGACCTGCTGGAGCAGGTGCTCGGCCCCTTCGACGACGAGACCGACCCGGTCCCCGCTCGTTGATCTACCCCGATTCCGCCACCCCGTCTGTTCAAGGAGGAATGACCCGGTGGTTTTCAAGAAGATGATGCGCGCCTTCGGCGTCGGCGGCCCATCCGTCGACACCGTGCTGGCCAACCCGAACACCCGACCCGGCCTGGCTCTGGACGGCCAGGTCCGGATCGCCGGCGGCGACCATGACGTCACCGTCGAGCAGATCGTCCTGGGCCTGGTGACCCGGGTCGAACACGAGCACGGCGACGGTTTCGTCGAGTTCCACCGCCTGCCGGTGTCCGGCGCGTTCCAGTTGCGCGCCGGCGAGCAGCGGGACCTGCCGTTCTCGTTCCCGGTCCCGTGGGAGACCCCGATCACGCACGTCTACGGCAACCGCCTGCGCGGCATGACCATGGGCCTGCGCACCGAGCTGGCCGTGGCGAAGGCGGTCGACAAGGGCGACCTCGACGAGGTGGCCGTGCATCCGCTGCCCGCCCAGGAACGCATCCTGGACGCCTTCGCGCGCCAGGGTTTCCGCTTCGCCAAGGCGGACCTGGAGCACGGCGGCATCTACGGCGTGCGCCAGCAGTTGCCGTTCTACCAGGAGATCGAGTTCTACCCGCCGGCACACTTCGCCGGCGGCATCAACGAGGTGGAGGTGACCTTCATCGCCGACCCGGACGGCGTGGAGGTGATCCTCGAGTTCGACAAGCGCGGCGGTTTCCTGACCCAGGGCCACGACGCCTACGGCCGCTTCCGCGTCTCCCATGCGGAGGCCGACACCACCGACTGGAACGCAGTGGTCGAACGCTGGGTGACCGAGGCATCCGGCCGCTACCAGGGCTTGCGCGGCGCGGCCGGCTTCGCCGGCCACGGCGGTCATGGCGGCTACCCGGGCGGCCACGGCTACCCGGCGCACGGCGGCCACCACGGCCACTACCGCCGGGGCCCCGGCATGGGCGCGATGGCCGCGGGCGTAGCCGGCGGCGTCGTAGGCGGCATGGTCCTCGGCGAGGTGGCCGAGGAGGTCTTCGAGGACGACGGCGGCGACTTCGGCGACGAGTAGCTCCGCCCCACCGGGCCGGGCCGCCCATCGCGCGCCCGGCCCGCGCTGATCGGTCGGTCGGCGGGCTAGCCGATGCTTGCGGTGGCCAGCTTTATGCCGAAGCCGACGAACAGGGCGCCGACGCCGGTGGCGGCGCCGGCCGCGAGTTTCCGGCGACGCCGGAACTGGCCGGCCAGGAACTTCCCGCCGAAGATCAGTGCCGTCAGGTACAGCGAGCTGAAGAGCTGGACCACCGCGCCGAGCACCAGGAACGACAATGCCGGATGCGGGTAGCCGGGCTCGACGAACTGGATGAAGAACGACACGAAGAACAGAATCGCCTTCGGGTTGAGCAGGCTGATCACGGCCGCCCGCCGGAACGGATGGCGCAGATCGCTCGGCTCGGCAGCGCTGCCCGCCGGCCGGGTGTCGGCTTCCGCCGTGCTCATCTGCCTGGCGCCCGCTTCCGCGGTGCCCGCCCCCGCTCTGTTCGCTGCCCCCACGCTGCCCGCCGTGGGCGAGCTGCGCTGCCGCAGCCGGCGCAGGGCACCTCGGATGATGCCGAGGCCCACCCACAACAGGTAGGCGGCACCCGCGTACTTGATGACCAGGAACAGCGGCGGGTAGGTGCGCAGCAGCGACGCCACGCCGGCCGCAGAGAGCGTCATCAGCACGGTGTCGCCGAGGAACACCCCGGCCGCGGCGCGGTAGCCGGCGCGCACCCCACGGCGCGCGCCGACCGACAGCACAAAGATCGAGTTCGGTCCCGGCAGCAGGATGATCGCCGCGGAGCCCAACACGTACGTCCAGAAGTCAGTGATGCCCAGCACGCCGTCGACCCTAAGCGTTCGCGAGGGCGCTGGAACCACCCGCGTCGAGCCGGTCCCGCAGCCGCCGTGCGGCCGCCGGCCACTCGTCGGCCGTCATGGCGAACACCACGGTGTCACGCCACGTGCCGTCGACCCGCAGCCGCTGGTGGCGGATCAGACCGTCGCGAGTGGCGCCGAGCCGGGCGATCGCGTTCTGCGAGCGCTCGTTGTAGATATCGGTGTACCAGAACACCTTCTCCGCGCCGAGCACCTCGAAAGCGTGCTCCAGCAGCAGGAGCTTGGCCTCGGTGTTGACCCCGGTGCGCCACCACCGCTTGCCGACCATGGTGTGGCCGATGCCGAGCGAGCGGTTGACCGGGTCGATGTCGTGATAGCTGGTCACGCCGATCACCGTGCCGGTGGCCGGTTCGACCTGTGCCCACGGCATCTGGAAACCGGTCCACTGTCGGCCGTGCAACTCGGCGACGTGCTGGGCCATCTCCGCCACCGAGCGTGGCTGAGGCGTCGGCAGGTGATGCCAGACCTCTTCGTCGGCGAGTGCGTCGAGCAGGCCGGCGGCATGCCCAGCGGCCACCGGCTCGAGTCGCACGTGCTTGCCCCGGAGCACCACCGGCTTCACCCACGGGGAACCGCCGCCGGGTAGATAGGCCGGAGGTGCGGCCAGCACGCCGGCAGCCGTCTCCGGCGGCCCGTAGGCCCTGGACACCGGTAGAACGCCGGCCCAGTGCGGGAGCGCCAGGTCGTCGGGGTCGTCGTTGACGCCACCGGTGCGGGCGCGGGCCGAGACCTCCTGGAGGGGCAGCGCGAGCACGGTGGTCTGGGCCAGTTCACGTGCGGTCGGGGGGCGGCTGTCGACGGCGCGACCGGCGCCCACCTTGTCGGCCAGCGCGCTCATGGCGGCCAGTTTCTCCGCCGGGTCGGTGACCGGGCGGGCGGTGCCGTGCACGACCACGGAGCGGTAGTTGGCGCTGTGGTGGAACTGCGATCTCGCGTACACAATTCCGTCGAGAAGGGTGACGCTCACGCAGACCCGAACCCCGTCGGTCCGGGCCGACAGGCCGAGCCGGCCGCCGCTGGAACCGTGCAGATAGAGGGTGTCGCCGACGCGGACCTGCAGGGTGGGCAGCACGCGAGGCTCGCCGTCGACCACGAACGCGACGGAACAGTCATACGCCTCGTCGAGGATGGCGTGTGCCTGATCGGCGTCGTAACTCATCCGGTCGCGGTAGCGGGTGGCGGTGGTGCGCTCCGTCGAGGGGTAGAGGTCGGACATTGGGCCTCCTCGGTGCTTGCTTTCAGTGCTGTACTAGTACACACTTTGTCTTGTGTCAGCACAATATCAGGTGAGCGGCGACAGCGCCGCCTCGATTTCGGCCAGCATCGAGTCCGGCATCCTCCGGGGCGACTTCGTCTGGGGTGCCGCGCTGCCGGCCATCCGGGTCCTCGCCGGCGACCTGCACGTCAGCCCGGCCACCGTCGCCAAGGCCTATCAGGAGCTGCGACATCGCGGCGTGGTCGAGTCCGACGGCCGGCGCGGCACCCGGGTCCGCTCCCGGCCGCCGATCGCCGGCGGGCGGGCCGGCCTGCGCCTGCCGATCCCCGAGGGCGTGCTCGACCTCTCCTCCGGCGAGCCCGACCTGCGCCGACTGCCCAGCCTCGGCCCGGCCCTGCACGCGATCGCCGAGACGAGCGGCCCGCCGCAGGGCTATGCGTCGTCCGTCGCCATGCCCGAGCTGATCGACGTCGCCCGCCCACGGCTGGCCGCCGACGGCGTCCCGATGGCCGACGCCGCGATCACCGCGACCCCGGGCACTCTCGACGCGATCGAGCGCCTGCTCAACGCCCATCTGCGCCCGGGTGACGCGGTCGCGATGGAGGACCCGGGCTGGGCCAACCTCATCGACCTGCTGGCCGCGCTCGACCTGCGCCCGATCCCCGTCACGATCGACGAGGAGGGCCCCGAGCCGGATTCGCTCGCCGCCGCCCTCCGATCCGGCGCGCGGGCCGTGGTCATCACCGTGCGCGCGCAAAATCCGACCGGTGCCGCCGTCTCCGCGTCCCGCGCCGCCGAGCTGCGCGAGGTGCTGGCCCGGCACCGCGGTGTCCTGCTGATCGAGGACGATCACGCCGCCGAGCTGGCCGGCGCGCCGCTGCAGTGCCTGGGCCCGGTCACCGAGGCGTGGGCGTTCGTCCGGTCGGCGTCCAAACCGTTCGGCCCCGACCTGCGCATCGCCGTGGTGGCGGGCGACGAGACCACCATCGCCCGGGTGGTGGGCCGCATGCGGCTGGGCACGGGTTGGGTCTCCACCGTCCTTCAGCGACTGCTGCTGCGGCTCTGGCTCGACGACGAGGTGACGGCCAAGGTCTCCGGCGCCGCCGCCGGCTATGCCCGGCGGCGCCGCGCCCTCTGCGACGCACTCTCGGCGCGAGGGCTGATGGCCGCGGGTGCGACCGGCATCAACACATGGGTACGGGTCCCGGACGAGACCCGCACGATCGGCCTGCTCCGTGACGCGGGTTATGCGGTGGCCCCCGGCTCGCTGTTCCGCATCGCCAGCCCGCCGGGCATCCGCATCACCATCAGCCCGCTCGACGACGAGGACATCCGGCCGTTGGCCGCTGCGGTGGCAGCCGCGGCCGCGCCGGTGGGCCTCCCGTCACCCGCACGATGAGTGCCGCCGTGCGTGGACGGCGGGGGTTCGGGTAAAACCGTGGAATGCCAGGGACCGATGCGCCGGTCGGCGCACAGGAGTGGGTGCCACCGCACCCCAAGAGCATCGATGACCTCAAGTCGGCCGCCGCCGGCTGCGAGGGCTGCGAGCTGTATGTGAACGCGACCCAGACCGTCTTCGGCCGGGGCGCCCCGCACGCCAAGATCGTGTTCGTCGGCGAGCAGCCGGGTGACGTCGAGGACCAGCGCGGCCTGCCGTTCGTCGGTCCGGCCGGCCGGCTTCTGCGCGAGGCGGTCGACGACGCCGGCATCGACCCCGGCGAGCTTTACATCACCAACGCGGTCAAGCACTTCCGCTTCGAGCTGCGCGGCAAGCGCCGCATCCACCAGACGCCCGGGCCGGCGCACATCACTGCCTGCCGGCCGTGGGTGGTCGCCGAGTTCGCGCTGCTCAAGCCGCAGATGGTGGTCGTGCTCGGCGCCACCGCGGGCAAGGCGCTGCTCGGTCCGTCCTTCCGGGTCACTCAGCAACGGGGCCGTCTGATGCCCTGGCCGGCGTCGGCCCAGCATCCGGAGGACTTCCCGGTCGCGGAGATCCAGGCACTCGCCACGATCCACCCGTCGGCGGTCCTGCGCGCCGACGACCGCGACGCGGCCTATGGCGGCCTGGTCGACGATCTCAAGGTCGTCGCGGCCACCGTGCGCTGAGTAGGCTTCCGGGGTGCGGTTGACGGACTTTTGGGCACGACTCGATAAAGCATTCGGTGCCACCTATGCGCGGAGCATCGCCGCCGATCACTCTTTCGGGGAGCTCGGCGATCGGACAATCGATCAGGCAATTGCGGACGGTGTCGATACCGCTACTATCTGGCGCGCTGTAGTGACCGCATACCCCGATCGGGTGCCAGCCCGCCTGCGCTGACCACTTTTTCGTACGCTTGTTCTGGCGTGTCGCTTCGATCTAGAACACCTGTTCGGCTATTGTCCACAGCGGCCTTGGTCATCCACAGGTCAGAGCAGGGTGGAAGATTTTTGTCATACCCACCGCCTACCTTGTAGCCCGTGATGAACAGAGGCTCAGCGGCGAAGGCGCCTGGGAAATCGAGTACAGGGGTGGCGGACATGGTGGCAGGACCTGACCGAGATAAGGCCCTCGATCTGGCGTTGGCACAGATCGACAAACAGTTCGGCAAGGGCTCGGTTATGCGACTCGGGGAGCGGCCGGTCGTGCAGACCGCCGTCATCCCGACCGGGTCCATCGCGCTCGATGTGGCGCTCGGCGTCGGCGGCCTGCCGCGCGGCCGGGTCATCGAGGTCTACGGCCCCGAGTCCAGCGGTAAGACGACGGTCGCGCTGCACGCCGTGGCCAACGCTCAGAAAAACGGCGGCATCGCGGCGTTCATCGACGCGGAGCACGCCCTCGACCCGGAGTACGCGAAGGCACTCGGTGTCGACACCGACGCCCTGCTCGTCTCCCAGCCCGACACGGGTGAGCAGGCGCTCGAGATCGCCGACATGCTGATCCGCTCGGGTGCCCTCGACGTCATCGTCATCGACTCGGTGGCCGCGCTCGTGCCGCGTGCCGAGATCGAGGGCGAGATGGGCGACAGCCACGTCGGCCTGCAGGCCCGGCTCATGAGCCAGGCCCTTCGGAAGATCACCGGCATCCTGAACAACTCGGGCACGACCGCGATCTTCATCAACCAGCTCCGCGAGAAGATCGGCGTCATGTTCGGCTCGCCCGAGACGACGACCGGTGGTCGCGCCCTGAAGTTCTACGCGTCCGTGCGTCTCGACGTGCGCCGCATCGAGAGCCTTAAGGACGGCACCGACGTGGTCGGCAACCGCACCCGCGTCAAGGTCGTGAAGAACAAGGTGGCCGCGCCGTTCAAGCAGGCCGAGTTCGACATCATGTACGGCAAGGGCATCTCGCGGGAGGGCTCGCTCATCGACGTCGGTGTCGAGCAGAGCATCATCCGCAAGTCCGGTGCGTGGTACACGTACGACGGCGACCAGCTCGGCCAGGGCAAGGAGAAGGCGCGGGAATTCCTCAAGGAAAACCCCGACGTCGCCGCCGAGATCGAGAAGAAGATCCTCGAGAAGCTGGGTGTCGGCCAGACCACCGGCGACGCCGCCGGCGGCCCCGAGCTGCCGCCGGTCGACTTCTGATCGGGTAACGCCTGATGACCGGACGGCGCGGTGCACGGTCCGGCCGCGGGTGGGATGCCCTCCCGCCCCGGACCTCACGCCGGTCAGCCGATGAACAACCGCCCGGCGAGCTCGACGGCGACGAAGCGGAACGCGGCAACGTTCCCGCCAGTCGCCGGCGAGCCTCGCCGGGCGGATACTCCGCCGCGCCCGGCTCAGGCCGCGGCGCGGCATCTGGCTTCGGTTCCGGCGAGCAGGGCGGTTCCCACGAGCAGGGCGGTTCTCGCCAGCAGGGCGGTTCGTGGGGGCAGGGCGGTTCGTGGGGGCAGGGCGGTTCGTGGGGGCAGGGCGGCTCGCGGGGACGAGGCGGTTCGCGCGAGCGTGAGCAAACGCGGGGGCAGGGGCAAGGGCAGGGTGGCTCGTCGGAGCAGAGCGAGTCGGAGCGTGCCCGGGAGATCTGCCTGCGGCAGCTCGCGGTGCGCCCGCGGACGCGAGCCGAGCTGACGAAGGTGCTCGTCCGGAAGGAGATCTCGGCCGAGGTGATCGCCGAGGTTCTCGATCGCTACGACGAGGTCGGCATCATCGACGACGCGGCGTTCGCCCGGGCCTGGGTGTCCAGCCGGCATCAAGGGCGGGGCCTCGCCAAGCGGGCGCTCGCCAACGAGTTGCGCCAGCGCGGGGTCGACGCCGAGGTGGCGAGCGAGGCGCTGGAGACCCTCGACGACGATGACGAGGCCGCGACGGCGCGCGCCCTGGTGGACCGCAAGCTGCGCACCGCGACGGGCCCGCCCGATGCGGTCTTCCGCCGCCTGGTGGGCATGCTGGCGCGCAAGGGCTACTCGGCGGGGGTGGCCATCCGTGCGGTCAAGGACGCTCTGGCGGCCCGAGACGCCGAGGCGGCCGAGTTCGCCGACCAGATAGATGCCGACGCCCTGGCCGACGAGACGTCCGAGCTCGGTTAGGCCGGTCCCGTCACTCGCGCGGAAAATGCCGGGCGAGAACGCTGGGCGAGAAGTGTGGAGCGGGAACGCCGAGCGGGAAACCCTGGGCGAGAACGCTGGGCGAGAAGTGTGGGGCGGGAACCGCCGGGCGACAACGCCGGGCGAGAAGTGTGGAGCGGGAAACGCTGGGCGAGAAGTGTGGGGCGAGCCTCGCCGGGCGGAGAAAGTCGGGTGCGGAGCGTCGGACGGGGCGTGTCGGGCGCGGAGCGTCGTTGACGATCTTCGCGGGACATCGGCGTTGGCGACTGGCTGGTAATCTCCTGGGTCGTGACCGAGGACTCGCAGAGCAACGCGCGGGGCTACGGTCCCCTTCAAGAGGGTGCCGAGCCGACCGCTCCGATCGTCGGGCAGAGCGCGGGTTACCCGCCGGCCGACACAGTCAATTCCGCGCCTCCCGCGCACCCGCAAATACCGGTGCAGTCTCCTGCGCCGCCCGCCCCTGGTGCATATCCCGGGGGCGACGCGAACTATCCGCAGTCGGCACCGCACACCGGTGGCTACTCGACCGGCCCCGACCCGATGGGCGGCCTTCACTACCCGGCCGGCGGGGCTTACCCGACGACCTATCAGACACCTGGCAGCCCGGTGAGCGGCATCCCGACGAGCGCCGACCCGGCGAGTGGCGCTCCCGCACCCGGTAACCAGGGCTTCGCGCCCTCCCACGGCTACTCCGCGGTCGACCCGAGGAGCGGCAACCCCTACGCCACCAACCCGACCAGCGGCAATCCGTACGGTTACGGCCCGTTCCAAGGCGAGAGCGGAGCCTGGCCCGCGGTCACCCCGAGCTCGGTGGCCGACCCGCTGAGTTCGCCGCCGTCCTCCTTCGGCGGCCGTCGCATCGCGCCGTCGCCGGCGCCGAGCCGTGGCCGCCTGTTCGTCGGGGTCGCCGTGGGTCTGGTCGCCGGGCTTCTGCTGTTCGGCACGGGTGGCTGGTTCGCCGGGCGGGCCACCGCGCCAGAGCCGGCCGAGCCCACGGCGGCGGTCGAGCTGGGTAAGTTCGAGCAGAACCAGGCAAAGATCAACAAGCCGGTCTTCGCCGGCACCGATCTGGACGCGATCGTCGAGGGCTGGCTGCCCTACGTGTCGGACTGCAAGCGCAGCGGTCAGCCGGGCGGGCCCACCGCCAGCGCGGGGGAGACGACCCGGGTCGCCTGCAACCTCGACGGCCTGGCGCTGTATTTCATCGAGTACAACTCGGTGGAGGATCAGAACGCGGCGTGGGAGGTCGCGCAGAGCCAGAACCTGGGGGCCCACACCCTCACTCCCGGTGTTCTCGAGCCGTTCCGGCGTCCGGCGCCGTCGAACCGCGTTCAGGGCCACTACGCTGAGAACGCGTCCCGGGTGACCGAGGGCGGCGAGACGCGAACGGTCGCGGGATTGTGGTGGGACGACGAGAATTCGCCCATATCCGCCAATCTCGTCGCGTATTGGGAAGATCAGCTCGGGGGAAGCTGGCTGCCGATGCGTGATCTATGGGACAGGTACGCCTGAATTGCCCACGAGGATCGTGAGCTGCGGGTAAGCAAGTCTGTGCCGTACGTCCCATACCCGGGCGAATCATGGATCCTTGACCGAAGTGGTACTTGCGACCTAGCCTCGCGTTACACAAGGTGTGTCCGACCATCGCATGCAACAAGCACAACATAGATCGCATTACATTGCGGCATCACTTGTGACCCCCAGGGGTCACTAAAAGCGAACATTTTCGGCCAGGACGGCGGCAGACCGCGCCGCCCCTGGCGAGACATACTTGGCGGTCGCGTCCGGCGTGCCACAACAGTGCGCGCCGTGGCTCGGCGCAGCCTCGCAGCGGTTGCAACGAGCCTTGGTCGGGCATCCCGCAGACAGCCTGCGCGCGCACAACGTGCCGGGCGGTGAAGGGAGACGCGGCGAGATGACCGCCCCGTACTGGGTGCTCGTGGTGGCGATCGTCGTCCTTGGCGCCCTGGTGGTGGCCGGGCTCCTGTTCGGGGCGCGGGCGCTGCGTCAGATGCAGAGTGACCGTGCCAACGCCCAGGAGCGCGAGGAGCAGGCGGTCGGCGCCGCCCAGGCGAAGGTCGCGGACGCGAACGCCAAAGCCGCCTCCGTACGCGCCGAGGTCGCCGCGGCCAAGGCCGAGGCCACCTCGGCCCGGGCCGAGGCCCGCCGGGTCCTGGAGGACGCGCACAGCGAGGCCGACACCATCCTGGAACGCGCCCACCGCCAGGCCGAGGCCGATGCCGAGCAGGTCCGTGCGGCGGCCCGCCGGTCCGGTGAGCGGGAGGTGGCCCTGCTGAACGCGACCGCGAAGGAGCAGGCCGCCGAGGTCGAGCGCCGCGCGGCCCGGATCGACGAGCGGGAGCGGTTGCACGGCGACGAGGTGGAGCGGCTGGTCGAGCGGGAACGCCGGCTGGCAACGCAGGACGCGGATCTCGCGGGTCGGGAAAGCGCTCTCACAGCGCGCGAGGCGGAGATCACCAAGCAGGAGGAGCAGAAGCGCCGTGAGCTGGAGCGGATCGCGAGCCTGACCGCCGAGGCAGCCCGCGCCGAGCTGGTGGCGGACATCGAGGCGCAGGCCAAGCGGGAAGCCGCGATCATGGTGCGGGACATCGAGAGTGACGCCAAGAACACGGCCGACACCCGGGCCCGCCGCATCGTCGTCGACGCCATCCAGCGGATCGCCAGCGAACAGACCTCGGAGAGCGTGGTCAGCGTGCTGCACCTGCCGAGTGACGAGATGAAGGGCCGGATCATCGGCCGCGAGGGCCGCAACATCCGGGCGTTCGAGTCGGTCACCGGGGTCAACCTGATCATCGACGACACCCCGGAGGCGGTGCTGCTGTCCTGCTTCGATCCGGTTCGCCGGGAGGTCGGCCGGCTGACCCTGGAGAAGCTGGTCCTGGACGGCCGCATCCACCCGCACCGCATCGAGGAGGTCTTCGACAGCGCCAAGAACGAGGTGGACCGGCTCTGCGACCGGGCCGCCGAGGAGGCGCTGGTCGACGTCGGCATCACCGACATCCACCCGGAGCTGGCGAAGCTGCTCGGCCGGCTGCGCTACCGCACCAGCTATGGCCAGAACGTTCTGAAGCACCTCGTCGAGACCGCGCACATCGCCGGCATCATGGCGGCCGAGCTGGGCCTGGACATCCCGTCGATGAAGCGGGCCGCCTTCCTGCACGACATCGGCAAGGCGCTGACCCACGAGGTGGAGGGCAGCCACGCGCTGATCGGCGCGGACCTGGCCCGGAAGTACGGCGAGTCGGAGGACGTGGTCCACGCGATCGAGGCGCACCACAACGAGGTGCAGCCGCAGACCATCGAGGCGGTCCTCACCCAGGCGGCGGACGCCTGCTCGGGCGGTCGCCCGGGCGCCCGGCGGGAGAGCCTGGAGGCGTACGTCAAGCGCCTCGAGCGGATCGAGGAGATCGCGGCCGGCAAGGTCGGGGTGGAGAAGGTCTTCGCGATGCAGGCGGGCCGCGAGATCCGGGTGATGGTCCGCCCCGAGGACATCGACGACATCGGCGCGGCCGTCCTGGCCCGCGACGTGGCGAAGCAGATCGAGGAAGAGCTGACCTACCCGGGCCAGATCCGTGTCACGGTGGTTCGCGAATCCCGCGTCACCGAACTGGCCCGGTAGATCGGTCCTAGGGCTCGGCGGTGCCGACCAGGGCGCCGGCCGGCCGGGGCGCGCGCGGAGCCTTGCCGCTGCGGCGGGTGCGCTTGCTGAGCCAGCCGGCCACGGCGGTCAGCGTCGAGTTCACCGCGATGTAGATGACGGCGGCCACCATCGCGGCCTGGATGACGTTGCCGAAGTTGGCGGCGACGTTGTTGACGCCCAGCTGGAGCAGCTCGCTGTAGCTGATGATGTAGCCGAGCGCGGTGTCCTTGACCAGCACCACCAGCTGGCTGACGATCACCGGCAGCATGGCCCGGGCCGCCTGCGGGATGAGGATCTGGCCCATCACCTGGCCCTTGCGCATGCCGATCGCGTAGGCCGCCTCGCTCTGCCCGCGCGGCACCGATCGCACGCCGGCCCGGAAGGCCTCGGCCAGCACCGACCCGTTGTACAGCGTCAGCGCGATGACCACGGCCCAGAGCGGGGACATGGGTTTCTCGGTGACGAACGGGATGCCGAAGAAGATGAAGAACATCATCAACAGCAGGGGTACGGCCCGGAAGAACTCGACCACGATGCCGGCCGGGATGCGTAGCCACCAGTGGTCGGAGAGGCGGCCGACGGCGAAGAGGATGCCGAAGGCGAGCGACAGCACCATGGCGATGGCGGCGGCCTGAAGGGTGCCCTGCAGGCCGGGCAGGATGTAGTCGGTCCAGGTGCTGCTCTGGGTGAACGGCTTCCACAGGCTGCCGGCCCACTGGCCCTTCTCGTCGAACCGGCGGTAGATCCAGTAGAGCAGCCCGAGCAGCACCACCCCGAAGACGACCGTGAGGATCCGGTTGCGGGCGCGGGCGCGAGGCCCCGGGTGATCGTAGAGAACAGCGTCGGTGCTCATCGCTTCACCGCCAGTCGGTTGGCCAGCCAGCCGAAGCCGTAGCCGGTGGGGATGAGGACGATCGCGAACGTGCCGGCGAAGATGAAGAAGATCGTGAAGACCTTGTCGCCGTTCGAGTTGATCAGATCCTTCATGGCGTTCGACGACTCCATGAGGCCGATCGTGCCGACGATGGTCGCGTTCTTGCAGAGCGCGATGAGGATGCTGCCCAGCGGCGCGACCACGGCGCGGCCGGCCTGGGGGAGCACGATCATCGTGAGGGTCTGCCGGAACGTCATGCCGATCGCCCGGGCCGCTTCGGCCTGCCCGGCCGGCACGGTGTTGATGCCGGAGCGGATCGCCTCGCAGACGAACGCGGCGGTGTAGACCGACAGGCCGACGACACCGAGCCAGTAGTTGTTGAGCTCGAGGTCGTCGGAGAGCGTGACGCCGAGCGTCGAGTACAGGCCGAAGTAACAGAAGAAGATGATCAGGGTGAGCGGCGTGTTCCGGAAGATGTTCACCCAGGCGGTCCCGAAGGCGCGCAGCACCGGCACGGGGGAGACCCGCATCGCCGCCAGCAGTGTGCCGATGACCAGAGCGCCGACCGTGCCGGCGGCCGTGAGCTTCAGGATCCAGAGGAACCCAGTCACATAAACGTCGAGATTGTACGAATCGGAAAAGACGTCCATGGCCGCCCTTCAAAAAACCGAAGGCGGGGCCGGATGACCGGCCCCGCCGATTACCGGGAGATCAGGAACAGTTGGTGAGCTTGGAGGTGTCCAGCTCGGGCGCGGCCTTGCCGCTCTTGCCGAGGGTGTCGTCCCAGGCCTTCTTGTACGACCCGTCGGCGGCAGCCGCCTTCAGGATGTCATTGATCTTGGTGCAGCCCGCGGAGTCGTCCTTCTTCACGCCGATGCCGTACGGCTCGGTGCTGAACGGCTTGCCGACGACCTTGAACTTGCCCGCGTACTGATCCTGCGCCGCGTAACCGGCCAGGATGATGTCGTCGGTGGTGACCGCGTCGACCTGGCCGCCGGCGAGCGCCGTCACGCACTTCGAGTACGAGTCGAACTGCTGCAGCTGGGCGTCCTTGTAGTCGGTCTGGATGCGCTTGGCCGGGGTCGAGCCGCTCACCGAGCAGACCTTCTTGCCGGCCAGCTGGTCGGGGCCGGTGATCGTCGACGCGGTCGGCACCAGCAGGTCCTGTCCGGCGATGAAGTACGGACCGCCGAAGTTGACCTTCTGCTTGCGCTCGTCGTTGATCGTGTAGGTGGCCACCACGATGTCGACCTGGCCCTGCTGGATGTACGGCTCGCGGTTGGCGGAGACCGTCGTCTT
This sequence comes from Paractinoplanes toevensis, assembly GCF_018332695.1. Taxonomy (GTDB): domain Bacteria; phylum Actinomycetota; class Actinomycetes; order Mycobacteriales; family Micromonosporaceae; genus Actinoplanes; species Actinoplanes toevensis. The sequence goes on along the minus strand of NZ_BOQN01000015.1, from coordinate 45,823 downwards.
CCAGGTGATGCCGCTCTCGTCGACGCCGAGGCCCTTGGCGATGATCTTGCCGATCTCGATGTCGAAACCGGTGTACGTGCTGCCGGTCTGCAGACCCAGACCGGGCTGGTCGGCCTTGACGCCGATGGTCAGCTTCTTGTCCTTCTCGGCCTTGCCGACGATGCCCGACGCGGTGCTGCCGCTGCCGCTGCCGCTGTCGGTGCCCGAGTCGTCCCCACCGCAGGCAGCCACGGCGAGCGCCATGGTCATTGCGCCGAACGTCGCTGCCAATCGGGTGATGCGCATGATTACGCTCCTCGAAATCGTTTCTTCCGCTGCGGACAAAAAGTCAATGGGTAAGAATTTTGGAGAGAAAGTCCTTGGCGCGATCGCTTTTCGGATTGGCGAAGAACTCTGCGGGCGGCGCCTGCTCGACGAGTTGGCCATCGGCCATGAACACCACTCGGTTGGCGGCATGCCGCGCGAAGCCCATCTCGTGGGTGACCACCACCATGGTCATCCCCTCCCGGGCGAGGGAGGTCATCACGTCGAGGACCTCGCCCACCATCTCGGGGTCGAGCGCGCTGGTCGGCTCGTCGAAGAGCAGCGCCTTGGGCTGCATCGCGAGGGCCCGGGCGATCGCCACCCGCTGCTGCTGACCGCCGGACAGCTGGGCGGGATATTTCTCCGCCTGGTTGCCGATGCCGACCCGGTCGAGCAGCGCCATGGCCCGCTCGCGGACTTCGACGGATTTCTCCTTACGCACCTTGATCGGCCCGAGCATCACGTTCTGCAGGATCGTCTTGTGCGCGAAGAGATTGAAGGACTGGAACACCATGCCGACCTCGCTGCGCAGGCGGGCGAGGGCCCGGCCCTCGGCGGGCAGCGGCCGGCCGTCGAACGTGATGGTGCCCGAATTGATCGGTTCCAGCCGATTGATCGCGCGGCAGAGCGTGGACTTGCCGGACCCGGACGGTCCGATCACGACGACCACCTCGCCGCGGGCGACCGAGAGGTTCACGTCGTCGAGCACGTGCAGCGGACCGAAGTATTTGTTGACGTTCTCGAGGACGATGAGAGCCTCGTCGGACACTGTTGAACCACCGTCCGTTCGTCGTGGATCACCCGGATGGGCACACTCTAATTGGACCGTTGTATCGGTTCGCACCGAGAATGGTCACGGAGCGGTAACTTAACTGATGGAAGGCCCAGGCATTGTCCACCATGTTCGGTATGGCTGACGGGGATCCGACACCCGGCCTGTGGAACTGGGCGATCGGAAAACGAATTGACGCGGATCGCGTGTGCGGCGCCATCGCCGGCACGCTGGAACGCACCGTGACGCCGCTGGGCGCGGGCGATGCGGTGATGTGCGACGTCTACCTGGTCGGCGGCGACTTCCCGACACTTGCCGACATCTATCTGGCGCCGGCCGAGGTGACCGAGGCGACGGCCGCGAGCGCCGTCGCGGTCCGGCTCGATGCCGCGGTCCTGCTGCCGGACGACTCCCTCAACCCCTCGCGGTACGTTCTGGCCGAGCCGGACGGCACGCTGCGCCTGGTGCACGTCGACGAGATCGAGACCGACGACGGGCCGGAACGGCGGGGTTTGCGCCCGTGCAACGGAGATTGTGACCGTACGCCGGAGCGGCCCGCGGCCGCGTAAGCAGTACCCTGGTCAATTGCCATGACTACCGAGACTCAGAGCAGCGCGCGCACCTACGACGTGCGCACCTACGGCTGCCAGATGAACGTGCACGATAGCGAGCGCATCTCCGGCCTGATGGAGGATGCGGGCTATGTGCGGGCCGCCAACCCGGACGCGGCCGACGTCGTGGTCTTCAACACGTGCGCGGTCCGGGAGAACGCCGACAACCGCCTCTACGGCAACCTGGGCCACCTGCGCCCCACGAAGCTCAAGCACCCGGGCATGCAGATCGCCGTGGGTGGCTGCCTGGCGCAGAAGGACCGCGGCGACATCGTCAAGAAGGCACCCTGGGTCGACGTCGTCTTCGGCACCCACAACATCGGCTCGTTGCCGGCGCTGCTCGAACGCGCCCGGCACAACGAGGAGGCCGAGGTCGAGATCCTCGAGTCGCTCGAGGTGTTCCCGTCGACCCTGCCGACCAAGCGCGAGTCGACCTACGCCGGCTGGGTGTCGATCTCGGTGGGCTGCAACAACACCTGCACCTTCTGCATCGTGCCGTCGCTGCGGGGCAAGGAGAAAGATCGTCGCCCGGGCGAGATCCTGGCCGAGGTCGAGGCCCTGACGAAGGAGGGCGTCCTCGAGGTCACGCTGCTCGGGCAGAACGTCAACTCCTACGGCGTCGAGTTCGGCGACCGGCTCGCCTTCGGCAAGCTGCTGCGCGCCACCGGCGAGATCGAGGGGCTCGAGCGGGTGCGGTTCACCAGCCCGCACCCGAAGGACTTCACCGACGACGTGATCGCCGCGATGGCCGAGACGCCGAACGTCTGCCACTCGCTGCACATGCCGCTGCAGTCCGGCTCCGACCGGCTGCTCAAGGTCATGCGCCGCAGTTACCGCCAGGAGAAATACCTGGGCATCATCGACAAGGTCCGGGCCGCGATGCCGGACGCCGCGATCACCACCGACATCATCGTCGGCTTCCCGGGCGAGACCGAGGAAGACTTCGAGCAGACCCTCGAGGTGGTTCGCCGGGCCCGGTTCTCCAGCGCCTTCACCTTCCAGTATTCGAAGCGTCCCGGCACCCCGGCCGCGACGATGGAGGAGCAGGTCCCCAAGGCCGTCGTGCAGGACCGCTACAACCGGCTGATCGCCCTCCTCGAGGAGATCACCTGGGAAGAGAACAAGAAGCTGGTCGGCACCAAGGTCGAGGTGCTGGTCGCGGTGGGTGAGGGCCGCAAGGACGAGCGGACCGGCCGGATGAGCGGCCGCGCCCGGGACGGCCGGCTGGTGCACTTCGCGACCGGGGACACCGTGCCGCGCCCCGGCGACATCGTCGAGACCGTGGTCACCTACGCGGCCCCGCACCACCTCAACGCCGACGGGGAACCGCTGTCGCACCGCCGCACCCGGGCCGGCGACGCGTCCGAGGCGGGCCGCACCCCGAAGCTCAAGGGCGTCTCGCTGGGCCTGCCCACGATCGGTGTTCCGGCGCCGCTGCCGGCTACCACCGGTGGCTGCGCAGTCTGACCGAGCCTCATTCGGGGCGAAAGTGCGTAGCCGCGGCCCGTCGCAGGTGCTCCAGCAGCGCGGCGGTGGCCGGCGGGTCGGGCGGCTCGCCGTGCACGGCGGCCAGCACCCGGCGGCCCGGACCGGCCAGCGGGACCACCCGGACCCGCTCGTCGCGGTGCGCGGCCAGGGCCAGCGCGGGCAGCGTGGTCACGCCCAGCCCGGCGGCGACCAGGCGCTGCACCGCCACGTAGTCGTCGGTGGTGAACCGGACGTCGGGGGTGAAACCCTCGGCGGCGCAGGCCCGCAGCAGTTCGGCGCGGCAGCGTTCGCAACCGCCGATCCAGGGCCGGTCGCGGTGGTCGGCGAGTCGGTCGCCGGGCCAGCCGGCCGGCGTCACCAGGTGCATCGGCTCGTCGCGGAGCACCTCGTGCCGCACCCCGGCGAGGTCGGGCTGCGGGCCGGCCGGGTGGGCGAACAGCAGCGCCACCTCCACCTCGCCGCTGCGCAGCAGCCGCATCGCCAGCGGCGGCTCGGCCTCGGAAAATCGAAGATCAATTGATGGGTACGCGGCCGCGAAGGTCGCCGCCGCGGCCGGGACGAACGTGCCCAGTGCCGACGGGAACGCGGCCAGCCGGACGCGGCCGGCCCGCAGCCCGGTGTACTCGGCCAGTTCGTCCTCGGCGGCGGCGAGCCGGCCCAGGATCTCCTCGGCCCGGTCGGCCAGCATCCGGCCGGCCTCGGTGAGCCGGATGCCCCGGCCGGCCCGCTGCACGAGCCGGCTGCCGGTTTCGGCCTCGAGCCGGGCCAGGTGGTGGCTGACCGACGGCTGGGCGTAGTGCAGTGCCTGGGCGGCGGCGGTGACCGAGCCGTGCCGGGCGACCGCGACCAGCACCCGCAGTCGGGTGACGTCAAGCATCAACCAAATCTATCGGTTCCCACGCGAATGGGCATTGGACCTATGGGTGGCGATCCGCCCACGATGCAGAGCATGGAGTTCAGCTACGCCGACGTGTGTGCGGCCCGCGAGATCGTCCGCCGTTACCTGCCACCGACCCCGATGTGGTCGTACCCCGTGCTGGATCGGCTGGCCGGGGCGACGGTCCTGGTCAAGCACGAGAACACCCAGCCGGTCGGTGCGTTCAAGGTGCGCGGCGGGCTCACCCTGCTGGCGTCGCTGCCCGATCCGGAGCGTGGCACGGTCACCTATTCGACCGGCAACCACGCCCAGTCGATGGCCTACGCGAGCCGGATCTTCGGCGCACCCTGCACGGTGGTGATGCCGGCGGCCGCCAACCCGGCCAAGGCCGCCGCGGTCGAGGCGTGGGGCGCGGAGGTGGTGCTGACCGGCGACGATCTGGCCGCCGCCGAGGAGTACGCCGGGAAGCTGGCCGAGGAAACCGGCGCTCGCCTGGTCAGCCCGGGTGACACCGCGGAGCTGCTGGCCGGGGTGGGCACGCTCTACCAGGAGATCCTCGAGGCCCGCCCGGACCTGGACGCGATCGTCGTCCCGATCGGCAGCGGCTCCGGCGCGGCGGCCGCCACGGTGGTGGCCCGGGAGCTGGCTCCCGGTTGCCGGATCATCGGCGTCCAGTCGGCGGCGTCCCCGGCCGCCCACGACTCCTGGCGGGACGGAACGCTCGTCAGCCGTCCCAACCGCACCCGTGTCGACGGCCTGGCAACCGGCCGCGCGTTCGCCGGGCCGCAGCGCCATTTGCGAGATCTGGCGGACTTCGTGCTGGTCACCGACGATCAGATAGCCGAGGCGCAGCGCGTGCTGGCCCGCGACGCGCACACCCTCGCCGAGGGCGCGGGCGCGGCGCCCCTGGCCGCCGTCCTCGCCGACCGGGAGCGCTTCGCGGGCCGGGCGATCGCGATCGTCTGTACCGGCGGCAACGCCTCCTCGGGGGAGATCGCCGCCTTGGCGGCGTAACCACCCACCCCGCCCGAAAGAGGCGCAACGGCCAGGTCCGACCTCGGACCTGGCCGCGTGCTCGGGGAACCTTCCGGCGCCCGTACTATTCGGATCTTGGGGGTCAGCTGGCCTGTTCGGCCAGCGCGAGGAACTGCTTCTTGGAGGACAACGCCCGCTCGGCCTCCTTGATGCGGCGGCTGTCGCCGGCCGCCTGGGCGCGGGCCAGTTTCTCCTCGGCCTCGGCCACCTGCTCACGCATCTGCTTCAGCAGCGGGTTGTCCTGCGGGGTGGTCTTGCGCCAGGCCGAGTCCATCGCGACCCGGATGCGCTCCTCGGCGGCCCGCCAGCGGCGGTCGAGCGACGCGGACGACTCGCGCGGCACCCGGCCGGCGTCGTGCCAGGCGGCCTGGGCGTCCCGCAGCTTGTTCTGCGCGGCGCGCGGGTCGGCGTCGACGTCGATCGCCTCGAGCTCGGTGAGGATGGCCTGCTTCTTCTCGAGGTTGCCCTTGTACTCCGCGTCGCGGGCGGAGAAGACCTCGCTGCGGCGGGTGAAGAAGGTGTCCTGCGCGGCCCGGAATCGCTCCCAGAGCTTCTGCTCGGCCTCCTTGGCGGCGCGCGGCGCGGCCTTCCACTCGTTCATCAGCTCTTTGAGGCGGTTGGCCGTGCTGGACCACTCGGTCGACTCGGCGAGGCTCTCGGCCTCGGTGACCAGCTCCTCCTTCGCGCCCTGGGCCTGCTTGCGCTGGCCGTCGAGGGTGGCGAAGTGGGCGCCGCGGCGGCGGGTGAAGCCGTCCCGGGCGGCGGCGAAGCGCTTCCACAGCTCGCCGTCGGTCTTCTTGTCGACGCCGCGGATGGTCTTCCACTCGTCGAGGATCTCCTTGAGCCGGTCGCCGGCCGTCTTCCAGCCGGTGGCGTCGGCGGCGATCTTCTCGGCTTCCTCGACCAGGGTGGTCTTGCGGGCCAGGGCCTCGACACGGGCCGCATCGCGGGCTGCGCGGGCCTCGCCGGCCTTCTCCTCGGCGACGCCGGCGAGCCGCTCGAGCCGGGCCGCGAGCCCGTCGATGTCACCCACCACGTGCGCCTCGGCCAGCTCGGTGCGAAGACGCTTCACACTGGCGAGCGAGTGCGACGCGTCGGCCACGCCGGTCTTGAGCCGGGCCTCGACCAGTTCGACCTCGGTGACCAGGTCGGCGAAGCGCCGGGCGAAATGCGCCAGGCCCTCCTCGGGAGTGCCCGCCTGCCAGGAGCCGACCACCCGGTCGCCCTCCGCGGTCTTCACGTACACGGTGCCGTCGGCATCCACGCGCCCGAAGGCCGTCCAGTCGTTCATAACCCGTCCTCAGTCTCCCGGCGATCTTCCCAGAGGGGCAAACCGCCGCCATAGCGCAGTGGAACACCAAAGCTTCTCATTGGCATTCTTTCTCGCGCATTGTCACAGGTCCAACCCGGTTATGGGGAAGCGCCCGCCGATGACCGTGGCCAAACCTTGTCCTACCGTTGCTCCGTGCCGTCAAGTGTGGTTCCGCGTGTGATCACCGTCGTGGGACCGACCGCCGCGGGGAAGTCCGCCCTGAGCATCGCTCTCGCCCACGAACTGGGCGGCGAGGTGGTGAACGCCGACTCGATGCAGCTCTATCGGGGGATGGACGTGGGCACCGCGAAGCTGCCCGTCGCCGAGCGGGAGGGCGTCCCGCACCATCTGCTGGACATCTGGGAGGTGACCGTTCCGGCGGCGGTGGCCGAATATCAGACGCTGGCCCGGCGCGCGATCGACGACATCCTGGCCCGCGGCCGCGTCCCGCTGCTGGTGGGCGGCTCCGGGCTGTACGTGCGGGCGGTCCTGGAGGAGTTCGAGTTCCCGGGGACCGACCCGGCGATCCGCGCCCGGCTGGAGGAGGAGCTGGCCTCGTCCGGCCCGGCGCCGCTGTACGAGCGGCTCCGGCAGTGGGATCCGGCCGCCGCCGAGAACATTCTTCCCTCGAACGGGCGGCGGATCGTGCGCGCGCTCGAGGTGATCGAGCTGACCGGTCGGCCGTTCACCGCGACCCTGCCGAAGCCGACCCCGCACTACCCGTCGGTGCAGATCGGGGTGGACCGGGCGGTGCCCGAGCTGGACGAGCGGATCGCCCGGCGGGTCGACCTGATGTGGGCCGGCGGCCTGGTGGAGGAGGTGCGCGGGTTGCTTCCGCTGGGCCTGCGCGAGGGCCGCACGTCCGCCCGGGCCCTCGGTTACCAGCAGGCCCTCGCCCAGCTCGACGGCTCGCTCGGCGAAGACGCGGCGAAAGCCGACACCGTCCAGGGCACCCGCCGGTTCGTGCGCCGGCAGCGATCCTGGTTCCGGCGGGATCCGGCGATCCACTGGCTCGACGGGGCGTCGGACACACTCGTGGCGGACGCCCTGGCCATTGCGCGATGATGGGCGGCGTGTTGTTCACCAAAGGCCACGGCACCGGCAACGACTTCGTGATCATCGCCGACCCGGACGGCGCCCGCACGCTGACGCCGGCCGAGGTCGCCGCGCTCTGCGACCGGCGCTTCGGCATCGGCGCCGACGGCGTGCTGCGCGTGGTGCGCACCGCGAAGGACCCGGACGGCGTGGCGTTCGCCGCCGACGCCGAGTGGTTCATGGACTATCGCAACGCCGACGGCTCGATCGCCGAGATGTGCGGCAACGGCGTCCGCGTCTTCACCCGCTACCTGATCTCGTCCGGGCTGGCCACGCCCGGCCCTGCGGGCCTGCCGATCGCGACGCGAGCCGGCGTCGTGGTCGCGGTTGTCGAGGGCGACCTCATCCGGGTGAACATGACAACCCCGAGGGTGTACGCGGCGAGCACCGCGACGACCGGCCCCCTGACCTTCACCGGGATGGCCGTCGACTGCGGCAATCCGCACCTGGTCTGCGCCCTGCACGACGGTGTCGAGCTGTCCTCGCTGGATCTGGGCGTTTCCCCGGGTTTCGACACCACCCTGTTCAGCAGTGGCGTCAACGTCGAGTTCACCGTCCCCGCTCCGCCGATCGAGGGCTTCGACCTGCACGTCGCGATGCGGGTGCACGAGCGCGGCTCGGGCGAGACGCTGTCCTGCGGCTCGGGCGCCCTCGCGGTCGGCGCGGTGGCCCTGCGCGACGCGGGACTGACGACCGGCACGGTTGCCGTCGAGCTGCCCGGCGGCCGGCTCGTCGTGACCCACGACGCCGAGGACCGCTGGTGGCTGGCCGGCCCGGCGGTGCTGGTGGCCAACGGCGAGACCCTCGACTGATGCGGCACCGGGTCGCGCACCGCGGCTACTCGGCCGTGGCGCCGGAGAACACGCTGCCCGCCTTCGCCGCCGCCGTCCGGGCCGGTGCGACGCACGTCGAGTTCGACGTCCGCACCACCCTCGACGGCGTGCCGGTGGTCATCCACGACCGCACCCTGGACCGCACCACCTCCGGCAGCGGTCACGTCTGGGACGCGGTCTCCGCCGACGTCCTGAGCCTCGACGCCGGCTCCTGGTTCTCGCCGGCCTACGCGGGCGTGCGAGTGCCGACCCTGGCCGCCACGCTCGACCTGCTGACCCCGCCCGGCCCGTCGCTCCTGCTGGAGATCAAGCCGCCGGCCACCCTCGACCAGGTCAAGGCGATCGTCGAGCTGGTCGCCGAGCGTGACCTGCTGGCCCGCACGATCGTGCAGAGCTTCGACCCGGAGGTGGTCGCGCTGGTGCGCACCGGCGCCCCCGACGTGCGCCGTGGCCTGCTCCGGCTGTCGTTCGAGGCCGACTCCGTCGAGCTGGCCCGCGAGCTCGGCGTGGTCTGCTGCAACCCGCCGGTCGACGACGTGCTGGCCGCCCCGGAACGGGTGGCCGAGCTGGCCGGCCACGGCATCGAGGTGATGCCGTGGACCGCCAACGACCTGACCCGGTGGCCGGCCCTGGCCGTCGCCGGCGTCGCCGGCCTGATCACCGATCGCCTCGGCGAGCTGACCGGCTGGTCCGCGTCCTAGAAGGTCTCCTCCGGGGCCTCGTCGAGTTCGACCTCCGGGACCGCGGCCGCGTTGTGCGGGGCGTGGCCGCCGCGGACGACCGCGCGGATGGCCGCGGCGACCGCCGGGGTCACCTTGGGGTCGAAGACGCTCGGCACGATGACCGTGGGGTTGAGCTTGTCCGCGCCGACCACGTCGGCGATCGCGTTCGCCGCCGCCAGGGCCATCTCCTCGGTGAACTCCTCGGCGGCGGCGTCGAGCATGCCGCGGAAGACGCCGGGGAAGGCGAGCACGTTGTTGATCTGGTTGGGCTGGTCGGAACGGCCGGTGGCCACCACGGCGGCGTGCTTGCGGGCCTCCCGCGGGTCGACCTCGGGGTCGGGGTTGGCCAGCGCGAACACGATCGACTTCGCGGCCATCTTCGCGATGTCGTCGCCGGTCAGCAGGTTGGGTGCGCTGACCCCGATGAAGACGTCGGCGCCCTCGATCGCGCCGGGCAGGTCGCCGGAGAAGTTGGCCTTGTTGGTGTTCTCGGCCAGCCACTGCCAGGTGGGCGTGAGGTCGGGCATGCCGCGGTGCAGGGCGCCCTTCCGGTCGTACGCGATGATGTCGCCGACGCCCTGGCGCAGCAGCAGCTTCATGATCGCGGTGCCGGCCGCGCCGGCGCCGGAGACCACCACCCGCACGTTCGCCATGTCCTTGCCGACCACCCGCAGCGCGTTGGTCAGCGCGGCGAGCACGCAGATCGCGGTGCCGTGCTGGTCGTCGTGGAAGACCGGGATGTCCAGCTGCTCGCGCAGCCGCGCCTCGATCTCGAAGCAGCGCGGCGCGGCGATGTCCTCGAGGTTGATGCCGCCGTAGGCCGGCGCGATCGCCTTGACGATCCGCACGATCTCGTCGGTGTCCTGGGTGTCGAGCACCACCGGCCAGGCGTCCACCCCGCCGAAGCGCTTGAACAGCGCCGCTTTGCCCTCCATCACCGGCATGGCCGCGGCCGGGCCGATGTTGCCGAGGCCGAGCACCGCCGAGCCGTCGCTGACCACGGCCACGGTGTTGCGCTTGATCGTCAGTCGGCGGGCATCGGCCGGGTTTTCCGCGATCGCCATGCAGACCCGCGCCACGCCCGGCGTGTAGGCCCGGGACAGCTCGTCACGGTTGCGGAGCGCAACCTTCGAGCTGACCTCGATCTTGCCGCCCAGATGCAGCAGGAAGGTGCGGTCCGACACTTTCCGGACATCGACCCCATCTTGCTCCTCGAGCTGTTTCACGACCTGGTCGGCGTGGTTCGAGTCGGCGGTGTCGCAGGTGAGGTCGACCAGGACCCGGGTGGGGTCCGAGTCGACCACGTCCAGGGCCGTCACGATCGCGCCGGCCTCGCCGACACACGTGGTGAGGCGTCCGATGGACGAGGCGTCCGCGGTAACTGCGATGCGGATCGTGATCGAGAAACCTGCGCTGGGCAGGCGGGTGGTCACCACGGTGTGTCCTCCGACGTCGGCAAGTGCTTCACCGCATTCTTGCGCGTCCGGAATAGTGGTTTCCAATCCGGTGGTTATTACTGGCTCAGACACTCACCGTCAACGCTTGGCCCACATATGTAGATGCGCCCGACCTCAGGACGTGCCACGATCGGGCCGAGGAGGTCACTTTTGCGAGACATCTACCAGACACCCGTCCTTGACGAGGTCGACCCGACGACCGGGGATCTCGAGCTCGAGGAGCGCCACTCACTGCGCCGGGTCGCCGGCCTGTCCACCGAGCTCACCGATGTCACCGAGGTCGAGTACAGGCAGCTCCGCCTCGAGCGGGTGGTGCTGGTCGGCGTCTGGACCGAGGGCAGCGTCGAGGACGCCGACAACTCGCTGACCGAGCTCGCCGCGCTGGCCGAGACGGCCGGCTCGCAGGTGCTCGAGGGCCTGATCCAGCGGCGCAGCCGACCCGACGCGGCCACCTTCATCGGCCGGGGCAAGGTCGACGAGCTGCGCGACGTGGTTCTCTCCACCGGCGCCGACACGGTCATCTGCGACGGTGAGCTGTCGCCCTCCCAGCTGCGCAAGCTGGAGTCGCAGGTCAAGGTCAAGGTCGTCGACCGGACGGCGCTGATCCTCGACATCTTCGCCCAGCACGCGAAGAGCAAAGAGGGCAAGGCGCAGGTCGAGTTGGCCCAGCTGCAATACCTTCTGCCGCGACTGCGCGGCTGGGGTGAGTCGCTGTCCCGGCAGGGCGGTGGCGCCGGCGGTTCCGGCGGTGGCGTCGGCACGCGTGGTCCCGGTGAGACCAAGCTCGAGACCGACCGGCGCCGGATCAACACCCGCATCTCGCGGCTCAAGCGCGAGATCAAGAACATGCGGACGGTACGCCAGACCAAGCGCTCCCGTCGGCAGGCCAGCGGCATCCCGGCCGTGGCGATCGCCGGCTACACCAACGCCGGCAAGTCCAGCCTGCTCAACCAGCTCACCCAGGCCGGTGTGCTGGTGGAGAACGCGCTGTTCGCCACGCTCGACCCGACCACCCGGCGCACCGCCGCGGAGGACGGCCGGGTGTTCACCCTCTCCGACACGGTCGGCTTCGTCCGGCACCTGCCGCACCAGATCGTCGAGGCGTTCCGCTCGACGCTCGAGGAGGTGGCCGAGGCCGACCTGGTCGTGCACGTGGTCGACGGCGCGCACCCCGACCCGGAGGGTCAGGTCAGCGCGGTCCGCGAGGTGCTCGGCGAGGTCGGCGCGGACAAGATTCCGGAGCTGCTGGTCGTCAACAAGGTCGACGCGGCCGACGAGGAGACCCTGCTGCGGCTCAAGCGCACCTGGCCGGACGCGGTCTTCGTGTCGGCCCGCAGCGGCGCGGGCATCGCCGATGTGCACGTGGCGATCGCCCAGCGGCTGCCGCGACCCGCGGTCGACCTGCGGGTCCTCCTTCCGTACGACCGAGGTGACCTGGTCGCCCAGATTCATCGGTCCGGTCAGGTACTCAACACTCGCTACACGGATGATGGAACCGAGCTGCAGGTACGGGTGAACGAGCAGCTCGCTGCCGAGTTGGAGTCGTTCCGGCACTGAGAGTGGACAGCCCTGACCTGGGTTGATCCACGCGTAACACCGGTTCGGGACGCCGCATGCGACACTGATCGGATGCGGCGTCTCGTGTTTCCGGCTGTTGCAGCCATTGGGCTGGTGATGGTCGGTCCGTCCAGTGCGTTTGCGGATGATCCCAACCCCACGGTCAGCGTGAAGGCGACCGCGGGCAAATCCGTCTGCAAGGTGACCGACGAGCGGCTGGACGAACTGTCCGGGATAGTCGCCACCAAGACCGGTTTCGTCGTGATCAACGACAGCACGACCGTCGAGACCCACCGGCAGATCTTCTTCCTCGACAGCAAATGCAAGGTGGTCGATGAGGTGTCGTACAGCGGGAAGGGCCCGCGCGACCCGGAAGACCTGGTCCTCTCGCCGGACGGCAAGACGCTGTGGATCGCCGACATCGGCGACAACGACTACGACAAGGACACCAGCCGGCCCACTCTCACCCTGTGGACCATGCCGGTCGACGGGTCGAAGAAGCCCGCCGTCCACCGGGTGTCCTATCCCGACGGTGACCACCACGACGCCGAGGCGTTGCTGCTGACCGGCGACAACATCCCGCTGATCATCACCAAGGAGATCGGCAAGGCGGCCGCGATCTACCAGCCGTCGACGGCGCTGAAGACCAACAACGAGACCGGTGTCCCGCTGAAAAAGGTGGGCGAGCTCACGGTCAACGCGACCGAGACCGCCGGTAACCCGTACGCGCGGATCGGCAACAAGACCATCGACGGCGCGGCGATCGCCCCCGGCGGCTCCAAGGTCGTGCTGCGCACCTACACCGACGCGCTGGAGTGGGACGTCACCGGTGGCGACGTGCTGGCCGCGCTGAAGGGCAAGCCGCGCACCACCGGCCTGCCGAACGAGACGCTCGGCGAGGCGATCACCTACAGCCAGGACGGCAGTCTCTTCTACACGGTCTCCGACATGAGCGGTGACCACGAGACCCCGAACAGCATCCTGAAATACACCCCCGCGACCACGGTCGCCGCGTTGAAGAAGGACTCCGGCGGTTCCGGCGGCGGTTCCGGCAGTGCGTGGTACGCGGATCTCACCATCGACCAGATCACCTACATGGTCGGCGGCATCGGCATCCTCGGTCTGCTCCTGGTCGGCATCGGTGTGCTCGGCATCACCCAGCACCGCAAGCGGACGCGTTCGTCGCCCGCGTGGGCCGGCGACGATTCCCCGGAGCCCGGCGATCCCGAGACCGAGCTGATCGGCGTCGGCGGTGTCCCGCAGCGCAACGGTGTCTACGGCGGCGCCCGCTCCGGTCCGGCCGGCGGTGGCTACGGCCCCGGTGGCGGCAACCCCAACCGCAGCGGCCCGGTCTACGGCGCTGGTGGCGGTGGCGGCGCGCCGCAGTACGCTCGGCCGCCCCAGCCTCCGCGTGGCCCGCAGCAGCCGCCCCAGCCCCCGCGCGGACCGCAGCAGCCGCAGCCCGGCCGCGGCGGCCCGGTCTACGGTCCTCCCGGTGGCGGTCAGCAGTACGGCCCGCCCCCGCGCGGCCCGCAGCGCCCGGCCGGTCCTCCGCCCGGTCAGGGTGGCGGCGGTCCGGGGCCGGGGCAGCGCCCGGCTCAGCCGGGCCAGCGTTCGCCCGGCGTCTACGGCCAGCAGCCGGGGGGCGGCCAGGGCCGCCCGCCTCAGCGCGACGGTTACGCCGACCGCAACGGCCGGCCGGAGAGCCGCTTCGACAACCCCGGCTACCGCCGCTGAACAGCTGAACGAAAGGCCGGTCCGACGGACCGGCCTTTCTCCTTCAGAACCGTCAGACGCGGCGGAGGACGGCCACCACTCGGCCCATGATGGTGGCGTCGTCGCCGGGGATGGGGTCGAACGCCGGGTTGGCGGGCATCAGCCAGACATGGCCGTCGCGCTGCCGGTAGCTCTTGACCGTGGCCTCGCCGTCGATCATCGCGGCCACGATGTCGCCCGCGTTGGCCGTCGGCTGCTGACGGACCACCACCCAGTCACCGTTGCAGATGGCCGCGTCGATCATCGAGTCGCCCTTGACCTCGAGCATGAAGACGTCACCCTCGCCGACCAACTCGCGCGGCAGCGGGAAGAACTCCTCGACGGCCTGCTCGGCCAGGATCGGGCCGCCGGCGGCGATCCGGCCGACCAGCGGGACATAGGTCGGCTGCGGACGTGCAGTGCGCATCGCCTCGTCGTCGACCATCTCGCTGGGGGCGCGCACGTCGACGGCGCGCGGGCGGTTCGGGTCGCGCCGCAGGAAGCCCTTGGTCTCCAGGGCCTTCAGTTGGTAGGCGACGCTGGACGGGGAGACCAGGCCGACGGCCTCGCCGATCTCCCGGACGCTGGGCGGGTAGCCGTAGCGCTCCACCCACTCCCGGATGAACTCCAGGATGCGCCGCTGACGGGCGGTGAGGTCGGCGGTCACCAGGTCGGGGAAGTGGCTGACCACGGGTGTGACGGCGCGCAGCTGAGGTGTCCCTTCGCCGCGGGACCGCGCCGGGGTGCGACGCTGGGTGATGTGTTGTTGCCGGCTGGTCCGGTCGTCGGTCGACACGTCCGCCCTTCCTGTCGGCCAGTGCCTCGTCGGCACGTGGTGCGCTCGCGGAACCGGTGGGCGCCGTGGGGATGGCGCCGGCCCGGTTGATCCCTCTTGACGGGAAACCGTAATCGCGGGGTGCGACATATTCAAACATCTGTACGACTTTCTCTCGGCGTGTCGCTCGGAAGTGCTCGACTTCCGTACGCGTGTTCTGATAGACCGTCGTACGGGCGTTCTATAGAACGGATGTCCTAGCGATCTTGAGAGGGTCGACGGATGGTGGCGCACGAGATTCGGCGGGTCGAGCCGCCGCTGCGGCTGACGCGGCGTGGGCGGGCCGTGGTGCTGGTCCTTCTGGCGCTGGTGGCTTCCCTGGCCAGTGCGGTGTTGTTCACCACGGCGTCGCGGGCCGACAATCAGCCGGCCACCGCGCCACCTACGCTCACCGTCCGGTCCGGCGACACGCTGTGGGACATCGCGGCCCGCGTCCGGCCCGGGCGGGACGGCCAGGCTGCCGTCGCGGAGATCCGCCGGATCAACCATCTGGACGGCTACGGGTTGACCCCCGGCCAGATTTTGATCTTGCCGCGAACGTGATGAAAGCGGCCCTCCGTAGTCGCCGGTGACACTGCACGTGTTGAGGCGGAAAATACGGCGCGTCGGCACGTTCTTAGCTTGCGCCCGCGTCCGCATGGGCCTAGCGTCTACCCCAACATGTAGTAGTTACAAGGGTGTAAGTCATCCACTGGTTGGGGTTCCCCTCCCCGGTTCATCCACAGGCTGTTGACGACGGCGCACAGTTAGCGACGTCGTTTTTGGCGTGCCCGGAGGACAATGGAGAGGGCTTTGGAAGGAGATCGCGGTGCGCTGCCCGTACTGTCGCCACGCCGACTCTCGCGTGGTCGACTCGCGTGAGGCCGACGACGGTGCTCTGATCCGTCGCCGACGCTCGTGCCCCGAGTGCGGCAAGCGGTTCACCACGGTCGAGGAAGCGGTTCTCGCCGTCGTGAAGCGCAGCGGCGTGACCGAGCCCTTCAGCCGGACGAAGATCATGAGCGGGGTCCGCAAGGCCTGCCAAGGCCGGCCCGTCGACGAGGACTCGATCGCTCTGCTCGCGCAGAAGGTCGAGGAGACGATCCGGGCGAAGGGTGCGGCGGAGATCCCCAGCCATGAGGTGGGTCTCGCGATCCTCGTCCCGCTGAGAGAGCTCGACCAGGTGGCTTACCTGCGATTCGCCAGTGTGTACAAGGCCTTCGACTCGCTCGACGAGTTCGAGAAGGAGATCGTCGCGCTGCGCGAGGCGACGGTCCAGCGCGAGGCGGCGGCGGCCGTCTCGGCGGGCCAGGCGCCCAAGATCAAGTAAAGACGAGCAGTTTCGACGAGGGGGAGCAGTATGGCCGGGGACGGCATCACAGCAGGTCGGCAGCGCAACCGTGCGAACGGTAGCGCGCCCGCCGGGGGGCTGCGGGTCGAGCGGGTCTGGACGACCGAGGGCGTCCACCCGTACGACGAGGTGGAGTGGGAGCGCCGGGACGTCGTCATGACGAACTGGCGGGATGGCTCGATCAACTTCGAGCAGCGTGGCGTGGAATACCCCGCGTTCTGGAGCGTGAACGCGGCGAACATCGTCACCACCAAGTACTTCCGCGGTGCGGTCGGCACCCCGGAGCGCGAGTGGTCGCTCAAGCAGCTCATCGACCGGGTCGTCGAGACCTACCGCGAGGCCGGCGAGAAGTACGGCTACTTCTCCACCAAGGCCGACGCCGAGCTGTTCGACCACGAGCTGACCTGGATGCTGCTGCACCAGGTGTTCAGCTTCAACTCGCCGGTCTGGTTCAACGTCGGCACCAAGTCGCCGCAGCAGGTCAGCGCCTGCTTCATCCTGTCGGTCGACGACTCGATGGACTCCATCCTCGACTGGTACAAGGAGGAGGGGCTGATCTTCAAGGGCGGCTCCGGCTCCGGCGTCAACCTCTCCCGCATCCGCTCGTCCAAGGAACTGCTGTCGTCCGGGGGGACCGCCAGCGGACCGGTGAGCTTCATGCGCGGCGCCGACGCCAGCGCGGGCACCATCAAGTCCGGCGGTGCCACCCGCCGGGCCGCCAAGATGGTCATCCTCGACGTCGACCACCCGGACATCGAGGAGTTCGTCACCACCAAGGCGCGCGAGGAAGACAAGATCCGCGCGCTGCGGGACGCCGGCTTCGACATGGACCTGGGCGGCGCCGACATCGTCAGCGTGCAGTACCAGAACGCCAACAACTCGGTCCGGGTCTCCGACGAGTTCATGCGGGCGTACGAGGAGGGCGGCCAGTTCGGGCTGCGCAGCCGCCTCGACGGTTCGGTCATCGAGCAGGTCGACGCGAAGAAGCTGTTCCGCGACATCGCCCAGGCCGCGTGGGAGTGCGCCGACCCCGGCATGCAGTACGACGACACCATCAACGACTGGCACACCAACCCCGAGACCGGCCGGATCACCGCGTCCAACCCCTGCTCGGAGTACATGTCGCTGGACGACTCGTCCTGCAACCTGGCGTCGCTCAACCTGATGAAGTTCCTCAAGGCCGACGGTGGCTTCGAGGTGGAGAAGTTCGTCAAGAGCGTCGAGTTCATCATCACCGCGATGGAGATCTCGATCGCGTTCGCCGACTTCCCGACCGAGAAGATCGGGGTCACCACCCGCGCCTACCGTCAGCTCGGCATCGGCTACGCCAACATCGGCGCCCTGCTGATGGCGTCCGGCCTGCCCTACGACTCGGAGGGTGGCCGCGGCGTCGCCGCCGCGATCACCTCGCTCATGACGGGTACGGCCTACCGCCGCTCCGCCGAGATCGCCGGGGTCGTCGGCCCGTACGAGGGCTACGCCCGCAACGCCGACGCGCACAAGCGGGTCATGCGCAAGCACGCCGCCGCGAACGACGAGATCAAGACCACCAATCCGGTCGCCGTCGACCTGGTCCGCGAGGCCACCAAGCAGTGGCAGAGCGGCCTGAAGATCGGTGAGAAGAACGGCTGGCGCAACGCCCAGGCGTCGGTGCTCGCCCCCACCGGCACCATCGGCCTGATGATGGACTGCGACACCACCGGCATCGAGCCCGACCTCGCCCTGGTCAAGTTCAAGAAGTTGGTCGGCGGCGGTTCCATGCAGATCGTCAACCAGACGGTGCCGCGCGCGCTGCGCAGCCTCGGCTACCCCGAGGAACAGGTCGAGGCGATCGTCGAGCACATCGCCGACCACGGCAACGTCGTCGACGCGCCCGGCCTCAAGCCGGAGCACTACGCGGTGTTCGACTGCGCCATGGGTGAGCGCGCGATCGCCCCGATGGGTCACGTGCGGATGATGGCGGCCGTGCAGCCGTTCATCTCGGGTGCCATCTCCAAGACGGTCAACATGCCGGAGACGGCGACCGTCGAGGAGATCGAGAACATCCACTACCAGGGCTGGAAGCTCGGCCTGAAGGCGCTCGCGATCTACCGCGACAACTGCAAGGTCGGCCAGCCGCTCTCGGTGGCGAAGAGCAACAAGGCCGTCGAGAAGCCCGCGGCCGAGGTCGAGAAGGTCGTGGAGAAGGTCGTCGAGTACCGCCCGGTCCGCAAGCGGCTGCCGAAGAAGCGCCCGTCGGAGACCGTGTCGTTCTCGGTCGGCGGCGCCGAGGGTTACCTCACCGCGTCGTCGTACCCCGACGACGGCCTCGGCGAGGTCTTCCTGAAGATGTCGAAGCAGGGTTCCACCCTGGCCGGCGTCATGGACGCCTTCTCGGTGGCGATCTCGATAGGCCTGCAGTACGGCGTGCCGCTCGAGACGTTCGTCAGCAAGTTCACCAACATGCGCTTCGAGCCGGCCGGCATGACCGACGACTCGGACGTCCGCATGGCCGCGTCGGTGATGGACTACATCTTCCGGCGCCTGGCGCTCGACTTCCTGCCCTACGACACCCGGGCCGACCTGGGCATCTTCACGGCGAAGGAGCGGGCCGCCCAGGTGCAGGCCGAGGCGGCGGCCGAGGTCGCCGCGGCGACGACCGACCTGGCCGGCATGGCCGCGTCGGCTCCGGTGTCGGCCCCGGTGGGCGCGGCGTCCACCCCGGCCGAGACCGAGAAGGCGGCCCCGACGAGCGTCGGTTCGTCGACCGAGCTGCTCGAGATCGTGATGGGCCAGGCGGCCGACGCGCCGCTGTGCTTCACCTGCGGCACCAAGATGCGCCGCGCCGGCAGCTGCTACGTCTGCGAGGGTTGCGGCTCCACCTCCGGCTGCAGCTGAACCCTGCCTTGAAATAGCTGAACAGAAGGGCGGTCCCATCCGGGGCCGCCCTTCGCCGTCATCGCCAGGTGAGACGACCGGCGTCGACCACCGGGGTCAGGCCCCGCAGGGGCTGCGGGTCGTCGGCTGCCAGCGTGTCGGCGACGTCGTCGAGTGCGGCTTCCAGCGTCGGCCAGCCCTCGAAGAATCTCGGCCCGTTCTCGAGGGAGGCGTGGAAGACCGCGCCGAAGTTCGTGGCCTCGGGGGAGATCTCGGCGACGAGCATGTCGCCGGTGAAGTCGTAGGCCAGTGGCAGCCAGCTCGTCCGCCACCAGAAGCACGCCCCGGTCTCGTCGAGGTCGGCCTCGTAGAGCTTGTTGCGCTGGGCCCAGTGTGATGCGCTGTCGGCCAGGCTCAGGAAGGGCCAGCCGGGCAGCAGCTCGACGCAACGGGCCGGCGTGGCCGGCGAACCGTCGTGCCACTCGTAGAGAGCGCGGAACTCGGCGGGCAGGGCGCGCCCCAAAGTCGCTTCGGCCTGAGCGATGTCTCGGCCACCGGCCGGCGGAAACAGATTTCCCCAGTCGACGGGGGCATTGTCGGCCAACCATATGTCTATATCGCTCAGCGTATCCGTTATGGCCGGCATCTTCCTTCTCCAAAAAGCGTTGCCAGCACCCGGGAAGGGCGCTGGCAACGCTTCGTCAGCTATCCCACAAATTCCGGGGCATTGTCGATCTGGATGTAGAAAGGATCGCCGTCGATAATACCATCGGCGCGGTACCAAGCGGCATAGAGACGGCCGGCCGACTGGTTGTGGACCGAATAGAGTGCCTTGACCGCCCAGGTGGCGGCTGTGCCGATGGTGTCGAAATTGGCGCTCTGGTAGGTCGACGCGAACGGGTACTCATCGCAGTCGCGGGGCTTGCCGTCGGGCGCGTTCGTCGCGTAGTCCGCCCCGAACAGCCGGGCACATTCCGCCCGGACGATGGTGCGGCTCTGGGTGCCGTAATAGTTTCGCGTCAGTGGCTCGTATCGGCCCGTCCAGGGCTGTTCATAGAATCCACCGGGAACGTAGAGACCTTCCGAGTCCGCCTTCACCTGATCCAGGTGGTGCATCGCCGTGTAGATGAATTCAACCGATTGCTTGTAGCAGTCCGTCGAGTCGACGTTCACCTTGCAGATGTCCTGGTCGTAGTCCATATGCAGAACGGCCGTCACTTCCGGGAACAGGCACTGCCGCCCGGTGATGTAGGTCGCGTTGTCGCAGCGGACGAGGACCGACTCGAAATTGACGGTCTGGCTCGGCGCGACGCCGTCCAGATAGGTTTGCGTGGACCGCAGAGCGAAAACGTATTTGTGGACGTTGTCCAGCGGGTGCGTGTTGCTGTCGGACTCGCCCCCGGTCGGGTTGATCGCGTAGCGGTAGAAGCCGTCCTGCTCCCAGCCCTCCAGGGTCTTCGTCACCGACATGTCGGGGATCGGGTTCGACTGGCTGGTGCAGGGGAGTTCCAGGCTCGGTGTGGTGCAGACGAAGTTGAAGCTGACCACCGTCTTGGGATCGACCGTGCTTCCGTCCGAGTGCCAGTCGTCGAGGTAAAGCTCGAACTGGATGTTGCGCCCGTCCTGGGTGCCGAAGCCGAGAATCGTGGCGCGGGCGTGCCGGACGCCGGTCTGCTGGCACTTGTTGTCCTCGCAGTCGTACCGCAGGACCCCGTAGCGGAATCGCTGGCAGGCCGCGAAGTGGTTCTTGAAAGCCCAGTCGTCGGCCGGCTCGGGCAGAGCCTGCTCCCGGCATTCTTCCTTGGTGAGGTAATCGTACGCGGCCAGCGCGTTCAAGGATTTCTTGTCGGGCTCCAGATAGGCGTCGTACGTCGGCCCGGGGTTCGGGTTCGAAACGTCCTTACGCGGGGTGGCCCGGGGTGGTCCGACGCGGCCGTCGGGCGAAACCGTGGGGGCGACCTTCGTGAAGTCTGCCAACGTCGGAATGTGGTCTTCCTGGTATGGAAGGGCCACGATCGCGGTGAACGTCTTCTTGGTGTGCGGAGCAGCCAGCGCCTGCTGCGGAAGCAGCGTTGTCGCGACCAGAACTCCTATTACCGCTGCTACGAATCGTCTTGACACCGTGTCTCATCTCTGTCGTTGAATCCAGAGTTGGGCACACGGGAGTATTGCCCATGCATTGAATTAACACATGAAATCCACTGCCCCCGTGCACGAGCTGTCTGACGTCAGTAGCGCTCAATGTTGCACGCTAACGCATGTCAATGTCTCACACAATGCCGGCGCCGGGCCGCGACGCTCTACAATGTCCGATTGTGCCCGCTATTTCTCGGCCATCGTCATTACTGGTGTCGCTCGCTGCCGCCGCGACCACTGCGGTCGGCGCTGCACTTTTCGGTGCGGACCAGGCGAGCGCCGCATGCGCGGCACTCGCGGTTGTGTTCCTGGCCACATATGCATTCCGCGCGACCGCCGGTCGGTGGCTCGGCGCCGGCCTGGTCCTGCTCGCGGCGGCGGTGGCGAGCCGGCTCTGGCACCCGGTCGACGTCGTCCCCCCACCCCCGGGCGCCGGCCGGGCGGGCACGGTGTGGATGGTCGCCTCGTTGGACGGCGAGCGACTTACCGGCGTGCTGTTGCTGCTCGCGCTGACGGTGCTGGTGGTCGCGGTGCATCGGTTACCCGGCGTCCGGCGGTCCCGGTGGCCGGTCGTCGCGGCCGCCGGCCTCGGCCTGGTACCGCTCGTGGTGGCGGCCGCCGGTCTGGCGAACGAGGCCGCCGATAGCCGATGGCCGCTCCCCACCGACCCGTGGCCGCTCCTGGTCGTGGTGCTGCCCGAGCTGGTGGCGGCGGTGTTGTGCGCGGTCGTGGCGGTGGTCGGTGCGTGCCGTGCCCCGGGACGCTCGGTTCTGATCGCGGGGGCTCTGACGCTCGAGGTCGCGGTCGTCGCTGACCTGTTGCGGGTTGCCGACATGTGGTCGCTGGTGACGCTGGTCTCGACACTGGTCGACGAGGGCGGCGCCTTCCTGCTGAGCACCGGGGTGTCGGTAGGGGAGCCGACGCTCGCCGACCGATTGATGGACCCGGACCCCTGCGCGGCGCTGCTCGTTGCGGCGGCCCTGATCGGGTCGGCGCTGCTGGCGCTGGCAGCGGTCCGGGCCGTGCCGGACCGATGATCGGTTCCGCGAATGGCCGGTGAGACCCGATCGCTTTCGGTCAGCTGCTCAGGGCGGTGAACCAGCGGGTCACCTCGGGTACGCCGAGGACCTCCGACCCCTCGTGGACGAAACCGTTGTAGTCGGTGTCGACGCCGACGTCGACCGTGGGCGCCCCCAGGGTGGCGTGGCAGTGCTCGGTGTTGGCGTTCACCGCCTCCTCGTCGCCCGGGCTGTAGTAGAGCCGCACCGGCATGCGCGGCGTCCAGTCGGTGCAGACGCTGTCGAGCTCGGCGAGCGCGTCGGCGAACCGGCCGGTCGGGTGCAGCAGCATCGCCTTTCCCCGCGGCGTGAGCAGGTCGTCGATCGAGGGCGGCAGGGCCATCAGGATCTCCTCGCCGGGGTGGGTGCCGTCGAAGAGCTCCGGCAGATCGACGTACGGCGACCGGAACACGTATCCGGGGTACGGATAGATGTCGTGCAGCCGGTCGAAGGCGGACAGCAGATATGTGGTGTACGCGCTGGCCAGCACCGGGTGCACGGCCGGCGTGAACAGCGCCGGGATCTCCGCGTGCCGGAAGTCGTAGGCGCCACTGATCGGGGCGACCGCGACCGCCCGGAAATACGGATCGGCCCCCGACTGCAATGCCCGGGCCAGCCCGAGGGCGGCCGACGCCCCCTGGGAGAAGCCGGACGCGTAGACGTCCCGGGCCAGCTGCCGTCCCTGCCGGGCGGTGAAGGTGCGGGCCGCCCGCAGCAGGTCCAGCGAGGCGGTGGTCTCCGACGGCACGTCCATCCACGGGTGCGGTCCCGGCCCGACGCCGAGGCCGAGGTAGTCGGGTGCGACCGCCGCGAATCCGGCCGACGCGAACGTCAGCGCCGGTCCGATCAGGAACACGTCGTCCGACGTGGACGGTGCGTCCAGCTTGTAGATCGAGGTGCCGTGCCCGAACGACACCGTCCGGAGTCGCGGCTCGTCGTTGATAGGCAACGCGACCAGGCCACTGGCCGTGGTCGGCCGGCCGGTCGGGTCGGTGGTCCGGTAGACGAGGCGGTAGGTTCGCACCCCGTACCGGTCGGTTCCCGGGTCGAACTTGTCCGTGGTCAGCGCCGCGTCCACGTCGGCCCGGGTGGCGTAGGTGTGCAGGGCGGTGACCGAGATCAGCCGGCCCGTCGTCGCCGCGGCCGGTGTTCCGGCCACCGCGAGCGAGGATGCGATGAGCGCCCCCGCGATGCTCCAACTCAGCAATTTCCTCATGGTTCGACGCTAGGAATCCGGCCGCGCCGAGTCAGCCCGGCCATCCCCCGGATCGGGGGTAGTGCTGCCCTCACCCGGGCCGGGCCACCGCGGTGGAGTCGCGGACGACCAGGCGGCCGGGCTGACGGATCACGCCGGCGTGCTGGTCGCCGTCGAGCAGGGCGAACAGGTGCTGGGCCGCGGTGGTGCCGAGCTGTTCCAGGTTGAGGTCCACGGTGGTCAGTGGGGGACGGCACTCGGCCGCCAGCACCTCCCAGTTGTCGTAGCCGACGATCGCGACGTCCTCGGGAACGGTGCGGCCCAGGTCGCGCAGGGCCTCGGTCACGCCGGAGGCGATCTGGTCGCTGCCGCAGAAGATGGCGTCCACGCCGGGGTGCGAGGCCAGCAGGCGGGCGGTGGCGTGCCGGCCCCAGCGCTGTGACCACTGGCCGAACAGCGGCTCACCGACCAGGGGCAGGCCGGCCGAGTCGAGGACCTCCCGCAGTGCGGCCGAGCGGTCCCGGGCCGCCCGGTAGCCGGGGTCGCCGGTGATGTGGGCGATCCGCCGGCGGCCCAGCGTCACCAGGTGCTCGGCGGCCAGGCGCGCGCCGCCCGCATCGTCGGCGATGACCGACAGGTCCGAAGGATCGTCCGACTCGCAGTACGCATACACCACCGGAACGGGAATTTCGGCGCTCAGCGACGGGCGGACCTCGTTGGAGTCGCCCAGGATGATGAAGCCGTCGACCTGCCGGGCCAGCAGCGTGCGGATGTAGTGCCGGCGCCGGATGGCATCGCCGCGGGCGTCGCACAGCAGGACGCTCATCTGCTCGTTGCCGAGGGCGTTCTCGGCGCCCAGCAGCACCGGGATCGCGAACCGGGCCGCCGACAGCTCGTCGGTGAGCAGGCCGACCGTCCGCGTGTTGCCGGAGATCAGGCTCCGGGCCAGCACGTTCGGATGGAAGGCGAGCTCCTCGGCCGCCTGCCGCACCCGTTCGCGGGTGGCGGGGGCGACCTCGGCGCGCCCGTTGAGCGCCTTGGACGCGGTGGCCAC
The DNA here is from genome assembly GCF_018332695.1 of Paractinoplanes toevensis. GTDB lineage: Bacteria > Actinomycetota > Actinomycetes > Mycobacteriales > Micromonosporaceae > Actinoplanes > Actinoplanes toevensis. Next base: position 21,542 of record NZ_BOQN01000015.1, on the reverse strand, counting down.
CGAGACCCCGGCCTGTTTGGCGACGTCGGTGAGGGTCACCTGCGCGCGTCTCCGGTTCACCGCACACCCCCGAAAAGTTTTCGGCAGCATAGCAGCACCGACCACTGTGGAAATCGACCGTTGACAGCACGGAAACACGCTGGCACGATTCCGAAAAGGTTTTCGTAGATTTCGGGGGACCGGGCCATGACAGGACCTGTCGCACCATCGCGAGGCGCCCTGCGCCCGATCGGGCCGCATCAGGTGCGGCTCACCGGTGGCTTCTGGGGGCGGCGCCAGACGGTCAACGGCGCCGCGACGGTGGCGCACAGCCGCACCTGGATGGACCGGCTCGGCTGGACCACGAACTTCCGCGAGCCGAGCCCGAAAACGCGCGGCCGGGAGTTCAGTGACTCCGAGGTCTACAAGCTCACCGAGGCGCTCTGCTGGGAATCGGCCCGCCCCGGCGGCGAGGATCACCGCGACGAGCTGGCCGAGCTCACCGCGCTCATCGGGGGTGCGCAGGCCGCCGACGGCTACCTGCACACCGCGTACGGGCGGGCCGGCCAGCCACCCCGCTACGGCGACCTGAGCTTCGGCCACGACCTGTACTGCGCCGGCCACCTGATCCAGGCCGCGGTGGCGGCGGCCCGCACCGGCACCGCGGCCGGCCTGCTGGAGATCGGGGTCCGGGCCGCCGACCACATCTGTGCCACCTTCGCCGACGAGGGATTCTGCGGCCACCCCGAAGTGGAGACCGCGCTGGTGGAGCTCTACCGGGTGACCGGCGAGCGGCGCTACCTCGAGCAGGCCGCCGCGTTCGTCAACCGCCGCGGGCACCGGACGCTGCCGGAGCACGAGTTCGGCTGGGAGTACTTCCAGGACGCTGTTCCGGTGCGCTCCGGGACGGTGTTCGGCGGGCATGTGGTGCGCGCGCTCTATCTGGCCGCCGGGGCCGTGGACGTGGCCGTGGAGACCGGCGACGACGAACTGCTCGAGGCGGTGGCCCGGCAGTTCGACCGTACGCTGGCCCGCCGTACCCATCTCACCGGCGGCATGGGGTCCCGGCACCTGGATGAAAGCTTCGGCGAGGATTTCGTCCTTCCGCCCGACCGGGCCTACTCGGAGACCTGCGCCGGGGTGGCCACCGTCCAGCTCGCGCACCGGCTGCTGCTGGCCACCGGCGACCTGCGCTACGGCGACATCGTCGACCGGGTGCTGCACAACGTCATCGCCACCTCGATCGGCGACGACGGCCGGTCCTTCTTCTACGCACAGACCCTGCACCAGCGCACGCCGGCCGAGATGCCGTCCGGGCGAGAGCGAAAGCGGTTCAGCGGCGGGGGCCGGGCGCCCTGGTTCGAGGTGTCCTGCTGCCTCAACAACATGGCCCGGCTGATCGCCTCGCTCGGCACCTACTTCGCCTCCGAGGACTCCGGCGGCGTGCAGCTGCACCAGTTCGCGCCGATGCGGGTCGAGGCCGGCGGCATGGTGCTCGACGTCCACACCGATTACCCCGACGGCGGCACCGTCCGGGTGACCGTGGTCGAAGCCCCGCCCGTGCCCCGCACCATCACCCTGCGAGTCCCGGCGTGGGCGTCCGGCGCGGACGGCGTACACCGGAAGGTTTTTGAAGGCGGTGAGCAGATCCGCCTCGATCTGCCCATGCGTCCGCGATGGACGTTTCCCGATCCGCGGGCCGACGCGCTGCGCGGATGCGCAGCCGTCGAGGTAGGCCCGCTTGTCATGTGCGCCGAATCGATCGACCTCGAGGACGACGTCCGCCTCGACGAAATTCAGGTCGACACGTCGGTCGCCCCGGAAATCGGCGCGGTGAAAGGCCGGCGCACCACGCCGTTCGACGAGAGCTGGCCGTACCAGAGTCACCGCACCACCACCGAAGGCACCGATCCGGTCGTGGTTCCGCTCCTGCCGTACCACCGCTGGGCCCGCCGCGGCCCATCCACGATGCGGATCTGGCTGCCCACAACCAACTGAAAGGGAGGTACGCGATGCCGCATCCCCGGCTGGCACTCGCGTTGACCGCAGTCCTGGCGACCGTCGTGCTGACTCCCCCAGCACCCGCCTTCGCAGCTCAGACCATCGGCTACCCGACGTTCTCCGGATCCGCCATCCCGGCTCCCCCCGTGGCGATGACGACCGGTAACACCATGCAGGCCATCTACAACGCGGAGAGTGGCGGCACCGATTTCTGGATGGACCGGCTGCTCGCCCGCTCCGGTAACGATCCAGCCGGCACCTGGCTGATGAGCCGTGGCCGGGCCGTGTTCATGAAGACGCACACACCCTCGGTGCTCGGTTTCGGCGGCACGGTCGCCTACTGGGAGAGCATCAACGACCAGGCGGCGTTCACCGTGACCGCCGGGTCGGGCACCTGGACCGAGCAGGTGGCGTCGCGCTGGCAGGCGCCGAGCCACTGGAAGAGCGTGCACACCAACGGGTCGCTGCGGATAAATCAGACAAAGTTCATCACGCAGAACGACGTAGCCGTGGACAACCTGACGATCACGAACACGGGTACGGCGTCGCAGACCGTGGCGCTTCGGGCGACTTCGCCGTATGCGACGACGGTCAGCGGAAGTGAGTTGACCGGTCAAGTATCCGTCAAAAATGGACTTACCACGATATTTCCTCGACTGTCGGGTGACGGCTTCACGGCGTCGAGCGGAGCTTTGACACGGTCGGTCACGCTGGCGGCCGGTGCCTCGACGAGCGTCAAGATCCAACTGGGCTTCGTGGCCAACGAGATCCCCGATTCACTCGCTGAATACAACGCTTATAAAGCACTAAACCCCGACAATGCTCTCGGTACGCATGTCCGGGCCTACAACCTCTGGTGGGCGCAGAACCTGCCCTACCTGGACGTCCCCGAACCGGCGATCAAGAAGGAGATCTACTACCGCTGGTGGCTGATGAGGTTCAACTACCTCGACGCCAACATCCCCGGCCAGGACTTCCAGTTCCCCACGTCGGTCGAGGGTGCGCTCGGCTACAACAACGCGATCGTCCTCACCCAGCCGATGCACATCGACGACCTCAAGTACCTGCGTAACCCGGCGTACTCGTACGGCCCGTGGCTCTCCGTAGGGCAGGTCTCCAAGGGTGGACGCTTCGTCGACAACCCCGGTGACCCGGAGAACTGGTCGAACAGCTACACCCAGTACATCGCCGAGGCGGCCTGGAAGAGCTTCGAGATCCACGGAGGCCAACCGGCCATCGCCGGCAACCTCGCCAAATACGCCGAGGGGGACGTCAAGGGCCAGCTTGCCTATTACGACCACAACAACAACGGCCTGATCGAGTACGACTGGGGCGCGCTCACCGGCAACGACGCCGACGCCGTCTCGTTCGACTGGCGCTCCGGCAACATGGACCGCGCCGAGTCCGCCTACGTCTACAGCGGAGCCGTCGCCGCCGCCCAGGCCTACGCCGCGATCGGCAACACCAGCAAGGCCGCCGAGCTGCAGACCATCGCCGACCGGATCAAGAACGCGATCACGACGTACCTCTGGGACTCCACCAACAAGCTGATCGAGCACCGGCACGTCGCCACGAACAGCCTGGTCCCCTGGAAAGAGATCAACAACTATTACCCGTACGCCGTCGGCGCGATGCCGAACACCGACGAGTACAAGCAGGCCCTGCGCCTGTTCGCCGATCCCGCCGAGTACCCGATCTTCCCGTTCTACACGGCGAACCAGAAGGACAAGGCGACGGCGGCCGCGGCCGGCTTCCCGGGCAGCAACAACTTCTCCACGATCAACTCCACCGTCCAGTTCCGGCTCTACTCCTCGGTGCTCCGGAACTACCCCAACCAGTGGATGAGCGCCGAGGACTACAAGAAGCTCCTCTACTGGAACACCTGGGCGCAGTACGTCGGCGGCAACACCGCCTGGCCCGACGCCAACGAGTTCTGGGCCGACTGGAACGCCGGCACCAAAAGCATCGACTACCGCTCCTGGATCCACCACAACATCCTCGGCAGCAGCAACTGGACCGTCATCGAGGACGTGATGGGCCTGCGCCCGCGCACCGACAAGCAGGTCGAGCTTTCCCCGATCAACATCGGCTGGCCCAACTTCGCCGCCAACAACCTGCGCTACCGCAACGCCGACCTCAGCATCGTCTGGGACGACCCGGCCGACGGCGTGGTCAAGTACACCGGCATCCCGCAGGGCTACTCGATCTTCATCAACGGCACCCGGGTGGTCACCGTCGACAAACTGGTTCCACTGACGTGGAACCCCGACTCGGGCGCGGTCACTCTGCCGGCCGGCGGCAGCGTGCTTTACAACCAGGCGTACGCCGGACTCCAGTCACCGACCCAGGTGACCCAGAGCAGCGGCCAGATGGTCGACATGCTCAACAAGGCGGGCGTCGACCTGACCGCCGACCTGCCGAACTACGCGGCCGGCGCGGCCACCACGGCCTCCTACACGGCGTCCGGAACCGCGGGCGCCAACGCGGTCGACGGCTTCCCGATCAACGAACCGCTGTGGGGCACCTACGGGTCTCCGAACGCCACCGACTGGCTCGAGCTCAATCTCGGCCAGCAGCGCACAGTCAACGAGGTCCGGCTGTGGTTCCGCAACGACCGGGCCACCAACCGTTACCGGCAACCGGCGTCCTACCAGGTGCAATACCTGAACGGCAGCACCTGGACCCCGGTGGCCACCGCGGCCGGCCAGGCCAACTACAACGTCGTGCAGTTCGCCGCGGTCAACGCCACCCGGCTGCGCGTGCAGGTGACCCACGCGAGCGGCTTCAAGACCGGCATCACCGAGGTCAAGGTCTACAACCGCGGGGGAGTGGTGACCCCACCGGTCTCCACCAACAAGGCGCTCACGGCGACTCCGACGGCCGGCTACACCTCGTCGTGGGAGAGCGTGCTGGCCCTCAACGACGGCATCGACCCGCCGTCCTCCAACGACACCGTCAACCCCCGCTGGGGCACCTGGCCCAACACCGGTGAGCAGTGGGGCCTGCTGACCTGGCCGGCCGCGCAGTCCCTGTCCAGCGCGGACGCCTACTTCTTCGACGACAACGACGGAGTCCGGGTGCCCGCGTCCTGGAAGTTGCAGTACTGGAACGGCACCGCGTACGTCGACGTCCCCGGCGCGTCCGGTTATCCGACCGCCATCAACCAGTACAACCACGTCACCTTCACGTCGGTGAGCACCACCCGGTTGCGGGTGCTGCTGCAGAGCGGCACCGGCTCGGTCGGCCTGCTCGAGGTCAAGGCCTTCTGACCGCCCCCAAGCCCCGCGGCTCGGCGCGTTTCCCACAAACGTGCCGAGCCGCGGCCGAACTCGACTCCCCATCGGGCCGCTGCCCGGCGGCCCGGCGATAACCCCTGCCCCCGTTTCGCCTGGGAGGTCCATGTGACATCGCCGCTGTCCCGCCGCGCGCTCCTGGCCGGCTCCGCCGCCGTCGGCGCCGCCTCGGTGCTCACCGCACCCAGTGCCGTCAGTGCCGGCCCCTATCGGGGCCCCGCCCCCGCCCCCGCTCTTGTTGCCCGGCCCGACACCGGGGTCTCGGCCTTTGCGTTTCCGCTCTCGGCCGTGCGCCTGCTGACCAGCCCGTTCACGGCCAACGCCGGACGCACCCAGTCCTACCTGCAGTTCCTCGACGTCGACCGGCTGCTGCACACGTTCCGGCTCAACGTCGGCCTGTCGTCGGCCGCCACCGCCTGCGGCGGCTGGGAGTCACCCACCACCGAGCTGCGCGGCCACTCCACCGGCCACCTGCTGTCCGCGCTCGCGCAGGCCTACGCGAGCACCGGCGACACCGGTTACCAGACCAAGGGCAACCAGATCGTCACCGTGCTGGCCCAGTGCCAGGCCCGCGCCGTAACGGCCGGCTTCAACACCGGGTACCTCAGCGCCTTCCCGGAGAGCTTCATCGACCGGGTCGAGCAGCGGCAGAGCGTGTGGGCTCCCTACTACACCCTCCACAAGATCATGGCGGGGCTGCTCGACATGCATCTGCTGGCCGGCAACGCACCGGCGCTGACCGTGCTCACCGGCATGGCGGCCTGGGTGAAGTTCCGCAACGACCGGCTCACCCTGGCCCAACGGCAGAACATGCTGGACACCGAGTTCGGCGGCATGAACGAGGTGCTGACCAACCTCTACCAGGTGACCGGCGACGCCACCCATCTGGCCGCGGCCCAGCATTTCGACCATGCCGAGATCTTCGATCCGCTCGCCTCCGATCAGGACGCTCTGAACAACTACCACGCCAATACGCAGATCCCGAAAATCCTCGGGGCGATCCGCGAGTATCACGCCACCGGGACGACCCGGTACCGGGATATCGCGGTCAACTTCTGGGACATCGTGACCCGTCACCATACGTATGCGATCGGTGGCAACTCGAACGGTGAGTACTTCAAAGCGGCCGACCGGATCGCCGGTGAACTTTCCGACACCACCGCCGAGTGCTGCAATTCCTACAACATGCTCAAGCTGACCCGGCAGCTGTTTCTCACCGACCCGGCGCGCATTGAATACATGGACTTCTATGAAAGGGCTCTCTACAACCACATCCTCGCGTCTCAGGACCCGTCGTCCGCGCACGGCTTCCAGTGCTACTACGTGCCGCTGCGGGCGGGCGGCATCAAGACCTACAGCAACGACTACAACAGCTTCGTCTGCTGCCACGGCACCGGCATGGAGAGCAACACCAAGTACGGCGACTCCATCTACTTCCACGACGGCGCGAGCACGCTCTACGTCAACCTGTTCATCCCCTCGGTTCTGACCTGGTCGGCCCGGGGCGTGACGGTCCGGCAGGACACGTCCTTCCCCGAGGCCGGTTCCACGAAGCTGACCGTGACCGGGTCGGGCAGCTTCACGATGCGGATCCGGATCCCGGCGTGGGCGGCGGCCGCCCAGATCCGCGTCAACGGCGCCGTGTTCTCCTCGCCGGCGGCCGGCGCCTACGCGTCGGTCAGCCGGACCTGGGCTTCCGGCGACGTCGTCGACGTCACGCTCCCGATGGCGCTGACCAGGGAGGCGACCAACGACAACGCGTCGGTGCAGGCGGTCAAGGTCGGCCCGATCGTCCTGGGTGGACTCTTCGGCACGTCGAACCTGACCGCGCTGCCGGTGCTGGACCCGGCGTCGCTGTCTCCCACGGCGACGCCGCTGCAGTACACGGCGGGTGGTGTGGTGCTGGCTCCTTTCTACAAGGTGCACGGACAGCGATACAGCGTCTATTGGTCTATCGGGGGTTCGACTTTGGTCGCGCACTACCCGTTCGACGGGTCGGTGGCCGACGCCTCCGGCAACGGGCGCACCGCCACCCTCGCGGGCGGGGCCGTCTACGTCAGCGGGCGCGGAGGTCAGGCGCTGGATCTCAACGGCTCCACGGCGTACGCGTCGATGCCCGGCGGCATCCTCGCCGGCGCGACCAATTTCTCCGTCGCCCTCTGGGTGCGGATCGACATCGTCACCACCTGGAGCCGGCTGTTCGACCTCGGCACCGGGACCGGTGCCTACCTGTTCCTCACCCCGCGCTCGAGCGCCGGCACCGCCCGCTTCGCCATCACCACCTCCGGCTCGGGCGGCGAGCAGCGGATAGATGCCCCGTCGGCGCTGCCGGCCGGGGTCTGGACGCACGTCGCGGTCACCCGCAGTGGCGGCCTGGGCGTGCTCTACGTGAACGGGGCCGAGGTGGGTCGTAACCCGGCGCTCACCGCGACGCTGAGCAGCACCACCCAGAACTGGCTCGGCCGCTCGCGGTACGCCGATCCCTACCTGGACGGTGCCCTGGACAACGTGCGGCTCTACCACCGGGCCCTGAGCGCCGCCGAGGTGGCCGGCCTCCACACGAGCGGAGCGTGAAGAAAGGGGGCGCCGGTCCGAAGACCGGCGCCCCCTGACGCAGAACCCGAACTCAGCCGATCTTGATGATCTTCGCGACGCTCGGTACGCCCTTCGCGTCCAGCGCGAACAGCATCCAGTAGCCGGGAACCGCGATGCCCTTGTCGGCCGGGACCGTCAGGTTGTAGCCGCCGTTGGCCGCCGTCGGGGTCAGCGACAGGCGCCGCTGGTCCGTGTCGACGGTGTGGGTGGCCGTGCCCATCCGGATGATCGAGAACCCGGTGACCGCCGCGCCGGTCTTGACGTTGATCGTCGCGCCGTTGGCCGCGGTGGTCGGGGCAGTGGTGATCGTCGGCCGGGTGGCCGCCGTGCCGTCCTCGTTCAGCAGGTACGGCGGGGTGAAGAACTGCCCGTCGAAGTGGTTGGTGGTGCAGTCGCCGCCGCAGAGGCCGCCACCACCGCTGAACACCCGGCCGTCCGGCATCAGCAGGGACACGCTGTGGTAGTTGCGCGGCACCGTCGCGCTGGCCATCGTGCTGAACTTCTCGGTCGCCGGGTCGTACAACTCGGCCGAGTAGACCGTGGTGTTGTCCGAGAACGGCACCGCGAAGTTCTGCCCGCCGGTGACCAGAACCTTGCCGTCCGGCAGGACGACGCTGTTCTGGAACGCCCGGGTGTTCGCCATCGACCCGACCTTCTTGGTCGTCACCGTGCTGCCGCTGATGGTCAGCACGTACGCGTTGGCGGTCGCGGCCGAGTCGTCGTAGTTGGGTGCGCCGCCGAGGGTCAGGATCTTGCCGGTGTCGTACATGACCGCGTTGCCGTTCATGGCGTCGGTGTCGTCACCACGGGTGCCGGCCGCGGCGACCGTGCCGTTGCCGTCGGCGGTGTACCAGTTCATCGCCTTGCTCGGGCCGGCCTGCAGGACCTTGTTGCCGGACCAGGCGAACAGCCAGGCGTGATTGTCCTTGCGGTAGTCACCGTTGGTGGTGTCGGCAGTCAGCATCGGCACCACGTTGGCGCCCGGCAGCGACTTCCAGCCGGTGCTCGCCGACCAGACCTCACCGGACTTGTGCGCGACATCGACGTTGCCGTTGCCGCCGCTCCACGAGCCGCCGATGGTGAACACCCGGCCGTCGCCGAGAGTCACGCTCGACTGGTAGCCACGCGGCGTCTTCATGTCCGGGCCGCGGGTCCAGGCGTCGGTGGCCGGGTTGTAGATGCTGGTCACCTCGGCGTCGTTACCGCCGGTGATCATGATGCGGCCGTCCGGGAGCACCGAGATACCGGGGCAGAACATGTCGTGCCCGGTCTCGACCACGTCGCGCTGGGTGACGACGCCGGTGGCCGGGTCGTAGGTGGCGGTCAGCGTGCTGCCGGTGCCACCGTTGAAGTCGTCGGCGTATTCCGCCGACCAGGTGAGGATCTTGCCGTTGGGCAGCAGCGCCGCCGCGACCGGCACTAGCGGGAAGCCGACCGGCGCGCTCCACGAGCCTCGGTTGACGGCGACCGCACCGCTCGGGCCGAGCAGGTTGAACTCGGCGGCCGACGCCCACGGCCCGCGGTTGCCGGCCTCGGCCTGCGCGACGAGTCGCACGTACCGGGCGGTCACCGTCGGGAAGACCACGGTCTTCTCGCCGCCGTCGTCGTTGAACGCGCCGGTGGCCACGTCGGTCCACGCCGTGTTGTTGGTCGAGGACTGGATCTTGTAGCCACCGATCCGCCCGTTACCGCCGCTTTCGGCGTCCTGCCGGGGGAGGTAGACGAGGCCGCCGATCTGCCGGCTGGCCTTGGTGTCGATCGTGTACGTGTGCGGGTAGTCCGGCTCGTTGAGGTTCCACTCGGTGTGCCAGATGGTGGCGGTGTTGCCGTCGAGCGCGTTGGCCGCCTTGCCGTCCTCGCCGGTCGTCTCCTGGCTGTCGGCGGTGGCGGTCCAACCGGTGCGGTCCAGCCGCGAGTCGGACCGGCCGAGCACGTTGATCTCGGCGGCCGACGTCCACGGGCCGCGGTTGCCGGCCTCGGTGAGCGCGGTGATCCGCACGTAGCGGGCCATCGCCGAGGCGAACGTCATGGACTGCACGGTGCCGATGTCGCTGAAGGTGCCCGAGGTGACGGCGGGTGTCCAGGCCGCCCCGTCCATGCTGACGTCGATCTTGTACTGGCCGATCCGGCCGTTGGCCTCGCCGTCCTGCCGGGGCAGGTAGGTGAAGCCGGAGACCTGGAAGGCCGCGTGCATGTCGATGGTGAAGGTGTGCGGGAGGCCCGGTTCGGCGTCCTGCCACTGGGTGTGCCAGATGGTCGCGGTGTTGCCGTCGATCGCGTTGGTGGCCGGGGCGTTCTCGCCCACGGTCTCCTGGCTGTCGGCGGCGACGGTCCAGCCGGTGCGCGGCAGGGCCGGGTCGGTGCCACCCAGCAGGTTGATCTCGGCGGCGGCGGCCCACTTGACCCGGTTACCGGCCTCGGTGACCGCGGTCAGCCGCACGTAGCGGGTGATGACGGTGGCGATGGTGACGGTCTTGACCGTCGCGTCGTCGGCGAAGGTGCCGGTGGCAACGTTTGCCGACCAGGTCGTGCCGTTGTCGCTGACCTGCACCTTGTACTGCCCGATCCGGCCGTTGGCGCCGGCCAGCGGGAGGTAGGTGAGGCCGCTGATCGCCATCTTGTTCTTGGTGTCGATCGTGATGTAGTGCGGCATCGCCACGGTGGTGCTGCTCTTCCAGGCCGTGCTGGTGCTGTTGTCCAGCGCGTTGCCGGCGGCGAAGCCGGAGGCGGCCGTGTCGGCGGCGGCCGTCCAACCGGTGCGCGGCAGCGGAGCGGCGGCGGTCACCGCGACCGGCACCGGCTTCACCATCACGTGCTTGGCGTGTTCATCGGTGACGCTCTGCGAGCCGGCCCCGTTTTCTGAGTTGCTGTCCGCCTGGTGCAGCACCATTGCAGTGCCGGTGATCAGGCATAAAACCGCGGTTGCCGCGGCACGGGACCAATACTGGCCTCGCAAGCGCATGTTCCCCCCAAGGACTCTTCTCCTTCGCGAGAACTCAACGTGGCTCAGGCGTTTCACAACATCGCCTCGGCGTTTCAAGAAATCCCACGAATGGCCAGATGACAGTGCAATCTAAGGGGGCTATAGTTCTGCACCAATTCGTACTTAAGCCCCATAACCGACACAAGCCGCGATGTCGGCCAGGCGATTTCTTACCGGCAGCGGTATTGGTGCAGGTAGTGGCCCGGGTGGCCGTACTGCGAATCAACTGTGTGATTAACTTCCTTTTCCCACGTGCGGGTGAATCCGCGTCCCGGGCCGTTCGCTTTAACGAGTAAGTTCGGGCATCGTGACGATCACCGACCGGGCCCGGGTGGCGGTCGCGGTCACCTTCGCGACCAACGGCCTGGCCTTCGCCGGCTGGCTGGCCCGCGCTCCCGCCGTCCGCGACGACCTGCACCTGTCCGCGGCCGGCTTCGGCCTGCTGCTGCTCTGCATCTCGGCCGCCGCGATCATGTCGATCCCGCTCGCCGGTCCGCTCGTGCAGCGGGTCGGCCCGGCCCGGACCATCCTGCTCGGCAGCAGTTCGATGGTGATCGGGCTGATCGGCCTCGGCACCGGCACGCTGACCGGCGAGGTTCCGATCGCCGCAGCCGGCCTGGTGCTGGTCGGGGCGGGCAACAGCGCCTGGGACGTCGCCATGAACGTCGAGGGCGCCGCCGTCGAACGCCGCCTCGGCCGCACGATCATGCCGCGCTTCCACGCCGGTTTCAGCCTGGGCACGGTGCTGGGCGCCGGCACGAGTGCCCTGGCGGCGGCCTGCAGCCTGCCGATCTGGGCGCAGCTCTATCTCACCGCGGCGCTGACGGCTTCGATCACCTTTCCGACCGTACGGCGGTTCCAGCCGCCCGTGGCGCACGCTCAGGGCCGCTCCCGGTCGATGAGCGTGGTCCAGGCGTGGCGCGAACCCCGTACCGTCCTGATCGGCCTGATCATGCTCGGCTTCGGCTTCGCCGAGGGCACCGCCAACGACTGGCTGGCGATCAGCCTGGTCGACGGTTACGGCGCGAGCGAGACGATCGGCGCCATCGCGTACGGGTCGTTCGTCACCGCCATGACCCTGTCCCGGCTGTTCGGCGGCTACGCCATCGAACGGTGGGGCCGGGTGCCCGTGCTGCGCGCGACCGTGGTCGCCGGCATCGCCGGCCTGCTGCTGGTCGTCTCCGGCCTCGCCGTTCCGGTCGCCCTGCTGGGCGGGCTGCTGTGGGGCGTGGGCTCGTCGCTGGGATTCCCGGTGGGGATGAGCGCGGCGGCCGACGACCCGGCCCGGGCCGCCATCCGGGTCTCGGTGGCCGGCTCGATCGGCTACGGCGCCTTCCTGGCCGGCCCACCCCTGATCGGCGTCCTGACCCAGCACTTCGGCGTCCTCGACGCCATCCTGTGCGCCTTGGCCGCCCTCGCGATCGGCCTGGCCGCCTCCGGGGCGGCGAGGCCGTTGCGTTAGTCCCGCCGGGCCGCAGCGGGCGCACGGCCCGGTGTTGCAGCCAGGCGGAACCGCTCGGACGCGACTTCTCGCTCGGCGTACTTATCAGCGGTTTGCCGTCTTATCAGCGGTTTGCCGTCAGGAAATCGGTGATCAGGCCGGCCAGCACCATGGGCTGCTCGATCACCATGGCGTGCGAGGCGTCGGCGAGTTCGAGGTAGCGGGGGTGGCCGGCCTGCGAAGCCTGTTCGACCAGGTAGCGGCGGTGGGCCGCGTAGAGGTCGGCGAACGGTTCCTGCTCGGGGAGGTCGCGGGTCGGCAGCACGAGCAGCTCGGGGCAGGTGGTCGCCGCGTAGACCGGGCCCAGGTCCAGCTCGTTCATGAGTTTGCGCAGCTGGGAGGTGGTGGCGGCGGACGGGCGGGTGGAGGTCTCGCCGTCGGTGTGCACCAGGTTGCGGCGGAAGCCCTCGATCCACACCTTCTCGTTGGCGCCCATGTCGCGGGCCGCCGCCTGCTGGCGTTCCACCAGGTCGGGCAGCTGGTCGGCGGGGATGACCCGGCCGCCGAGGGCCTCCATCCGGTCGAAGATCTCGTGCAACCGGGCCAGCTCGGCGGCGGCCTTCTCCGGGTCGAGACCGGGCAGGTGCTCGGGCCGGGTGGGCGGCGGGTTGCCGTCCAGGCTGACCACGCCGGGCGCCTCGGGATGCCGCTGGCCCCACAGCGCCGCCAGCATGCCGCCCAGCGAATGACCCACCACCGCCGGCCGGTCCAGCTCCATCTGCACGCAGACGGCGGCCAGGTCACCCAGGGCGGCGTCCCACGTCCACACTCCGTCGCCCGAGCGGCCGTGCCCGCGCAGGTCCACGGTGATCACCCGGTGGTGCGGGCGCAGGGCGCGGGCCAGGGTGGTGAGCTGGGCGAGGTTGCCGCCGGCGCCGTGCAGGAGCAGCAGCGGGGGCTGGTCGCCGCCGAAGTCGCGGATCGCGATCGGCAGTTCCCCGGCGTCTATCAGGCGATCGTTGATCATGGGTTCTCCTCGGAGGCGGTCGCGGATGGCGGCGGAGGGCACGCCGCCGTCGGGGTGGCGGGGCAGGCGGCCGCGCCGCACCAGGTCGTGAACGCCCTGGCGGGTGATGCCGAGCATGGCGCCGGCGGTGGCATAGGTGACGGACTCGGACCACGGGTGGCCGGCCCGGACCGCGATGACCTGGCCGAGCGGGGTGGCCCACCAGTCCGGCGGCGGGTCGAAGGCCCGGTCGCTGGGGTAGAGCGTGGCGATCAGCCGGGCCGCGGCCAGCACGGCTTCCTGATCGCTGCCGTGCCGCAGCGTGTCGGCCCAGCGGCGCGCCCGCAGCCGGACCAGGTCGCGCAGGGCATGGACCGCGTCGTCGCCCTCGAGGAGCACCTCGAGCGGGTCGAGCAGCCGAACGTCCAGCAGGCGCACGATCTGCTCGACAAGGTCCACGAGGTCTGATCCTGGCGTGACTTGACACACGGTGTCAAGTCACCGTCGGTGTCCGAATGGTGCCGCACTCGGGCTTTCGTGTTATCGCCGGGCAAAGTACGGTGTGCCCCGAAAGCCCCTCGGGAGGAGCCTCGTGCGTTCGCGTTCGCTGATACTCGGCGCCGTGCTTCTGTTGGGGTTGGCTGGCTGCGACAAAAAGGACAAAGCCGCAGAGGCGGCTCTGCCGCCGGTGGACTTCGTCGAGCAGCCAGCCGCCTCGGCCGGCGGCGCCTGCATCCTCTGGGACTACGACTTCATCGAGTCCAAGGTCGGCGTCAAGTTTGAGGTCGCCGCCTCCGACCAGATCGACGACACCTCCACCTGCGTGGTGCAGATGATCTCCACCGATTACCCCGACCTGGCGCTGAGCGTCGTGGAGAGCACGCAGGCCGACGCGAAGCTGTTCAACTCCGACCTCAAGCCGGAGAAGGCCACCACGATCAAGGGCCTGGGCAAGGCCGGTTACCGGCTCAACACGGCCGCGAGCGGCCAGCACGGGCCGGTCGTCGAGATCGGCTGGCTCAGCGAGGCGAAGCAGCTGCAGACGCTGCGCTTCACCTTCGCCAAGACCGCCAAGGCCGCCGACGTGACGGCCATGAACAACAAACTGCTCACTCTCGCGAAAGCGATGGACACTACCGCCGGTTAGTGCGCCGCCACGAAGACCCGCGACGCCACCTCGCGCGGCAGGCGGATCTTGTCGCCCGAGCGGTCGATGGTCACCGAGTCGCGCTCCTGCGCCACCGTCACCGTCGTGCCCGGGTCGATGCCGGCCGCGTGCAGCTGGCGCAGCACGTCGGCATTGGTCTGCACGCTCTCGCAGATGCGGCTGACCACAACACTGCCGGTCAGGCCGGGGAACGCCAGGTTGCGCTCACCGGTGCTGCTCGCCCCGATCTCCTCGAGCCCGCCCAGGATCTCCAGACCGGGAATCGGATTGCCGTACGGCGAGCGGGTCGGACGGTTGAGCAGCTCGTAGACCTTGCGCTCGACCGAGTCGCTCATGACGTGCTCCCACCGGCAGGCCTCCTCGTGGGCCTCCTCGTAGGGCATGCCGATGACGTTGACCAGCAACAGCTCGGCGAGCCGGTGCTTACGCATGACCGCGACGGCGGCCACCCGGCCCGCCGCGGTCAGCACGAGATGACGGTCGTTCTCGACCGTCAGCAGGCCGTCACGCTCCATGCGTGCGACCGTCTGGCTGACTGTGGGACCGCTCTGGTGCAGGCGCTCGGCGATCCGCGCACGCAGCGGCGGAACGCCCTCCTCCTCGAGTTCGAGGATGGTCCGGAGATACATCTCCGTAGTGTCGACAAGATCATTCAAGATGCGGCCCTCCCAGCAGCGATATTACCTCGTTACAAGGCCTTGACGGCGGTGCGGCCGAGCGTGCCGTGGCAGCATGGCGGGCATGGCAGACCCGACGACCGCCGTGGTGTGGGATCGAGCCCTGCTCGACTACGACATGGGCGACCACCCGCTCAATCCGGTGCGGGTCGAGCTCACCATGGCACTGGCCCGGGAACTCGGCATTTTCAGCCGCCCGGGGGTGCAAATGGTCACACCCCGGCCGGCCGACGACGCCGACCTCACCCGCATCCACCGCCCCGACTACCTCGACGCCGTCCGGCTGGCGCCCAGCGACCCGTTCTTCCGGGGCTGGGGTCTGAACACCGAGGACAACCCCGTCTTCGACGGGATGCACGAGGCATCGGCCCGGATCTGCGGCGCCAGCATCGCGGCGGCCGAGGCCGTCTGGCACGGTACGGCTACCCGCGCCGTCAACGTGTCCGGCGGTCTGCACCATGCGATGGCCTCCCGGGCTGCCGGCTTCTGTGTGTACAACGATCCGGCCGTCGCCATCGCCCGGCTGCTCGACCAGGGCGCTCAACGGGTGGCCTATGTGGATGTCGACGTGCACCACGGCGACGGCGTCCAGACCGCCTTCTACGACGACCCCCGAGTGCTCACGATCAGTCTGCACGAGACACCGCTCGCGCTGTTCCCCGGCACCGGCTTCGCCGACGAGATCGGCGGGCGCAACGCCGAGGGCACCGCGGTCAACCTGCCCCTGCCGCCCGGCACCTCGGACGCCGCCTGGCTGCGTGCCTTCCACGCGGTCGTCCCGTCGGTGCTGCGCGCGTTCGCCCCGGAGATCATCTTCAGTCAGTGCGGCGCCGACGCGCACCGCCTCGACCCGCTCGCCGACCTGAGCCTGTCGGTCGACGGCCAGCGCGCCGCCTACATCGCGATGCGCTCGCTGGCCGACGAGCTCTGCGACGGCCGCTGGGTCGCTATGGGCGGCGGCGGATACGCGCTGGTCGAGGTGGTGCCGCGGGCCTGGACGCACCTGCTCGCGGTGGCCACCGGGGACCCGCTGGACCCGTCCGTCGTCATTCCTCCGGCGTGGCGCGCGTTCGCCGCCGAGCGTTGTCCCCGGGGCGTCGTGCCATCCGTCATGACCGACGGCACCGAGCCGGTCGTCGAGGCCTGGCAGCCCGGCACCACGCCCGACGCCGTGGACAGGGCCATCCTGGCCACCCGGATGGCCGTGTTCCCGCTGCACGGCCTCGACCCGCACGACCCCCGCGACTAGAGGAGCCCGACGTGGAGAAGAGCGCGGACGTTCTGCTCTCCGACGGCACCGCCGTCCACCTGCGGCAGATCCGGCCCGAGGACGCACCGGCCATTGTGGAGCTGCACTCCCGGATGAGCGACCGCACCCGCTACCTGCGCTACTTCTCGCCCTACCCGCGCATCCCGGAACGCGACCTGAAACGGTTCGTCAACGTCGACCACCACGACCGCGAGGCGTTCGTCATCGTCAGCGGCACGCAGATCACCGCGGTCGGGCGCTACGAACGACTGGGCGCCGAGGCGGCCGAGGCCGAGGTCGCGTTCGTGGTGGAGGACGCCCACCAGGGCCGCGGCATCGGTTCGGTGCTGCTGGAACACCTCGCCGACGCGGCCCGGCAGAACGGCATCACCCGGTTCGTCGCCGAGGTGCTGCCGGAGAACGGCGGCATGCTGCGCGTCTTCAGCGACTTCGGCTACCAGGTGCAGCGCAAGTACGCCGACGGGGTGGTGCACCTCGAGTTCCCGATCGCGCCCACCGAGAGGTCCCGCGAGGTGCAGGAGAACCGCGAGCACCGCACCGAGGCGAAATCGATCGCCCGGCTGCTCGCGCCGCGGGCGGTGGCCGTCTACGGCGCCAGCGCCAGCGGTCAGGGCATCGGCGCCGCGATGCTCGGCCACCTGCGCGACGGCGGCTACCCCGGAACGATCATCGTGGTGAACCCGCGCGCGAAACGGGTAGCCGGCCTGCCCGCCCACAAATCGGCCGCCGATGCCGGCGTCGACGTCGACCTCGCGCTGATCGCGGTGCCGCCGCGCAGCGTCCCGGTCGCGGTGGCGGACGCCGCCGCGAGCGGCGCCGGCGGGGTGGTGGTGGTTTCGGCCGGGTTCGCCGAGGCCGGCGCGGCCGGCGCCGCCGCGCAGCGGCGGCTGGTGGAGAGCGCGCACGGCGCGGGGTTGCGCGTGGTGGGCCCCAACAGCATGGGGATTGCCAACACCGACCCGACCGTACGGCTGAACGCCACGCTCGCACCCCGGCTCCCCAACCCGGGGCGGGTCGGGTTCTTCAGCCAGAGCGGCGCGCTCGGGGTGGCGCTGCTGGCCGAGGCCGACCGGCGCGGGCTCGGCCTGTCCAGCTTCGTGTCGGCCGGCAACCGGGCCGACGTGTCCGGCAACGACCTGCTGCAGTACTGGCACGACGACCCCGGCACCGACGTCGTCCTGCTCTACCTGGAGACCTTCGGCAACCCGCGCAAGTTCGCCCGGCTCGCCCGGCGGATGTCCCGGATCAAGCCGGTGGTCGCGGTGGCCTCGGCCACCCGGCCGCCCGGGCTGTCCGGTGATCTGCCCGGGCCGGACGCGCACGCAATCACCGCGCTGTTCGCCCGCTCCGGGGTCATCCGGGTCGACACCGTGCGGGAGTTGTTCGACGTCGGCCTGCTGCTGGCCCACCAGCCGCTGCCGAGCGGCCGCCGGGTGGCGGTGGTCGGCAACTCGTCGGCCCTGTCGGAATTGGCGGTGGCCGCCTGCCGCAACACCGGACTGACCGTCGCCGAGGGATATCCGCACGACATCAGCCCCGAGGCCGGCGCACACGACTTCGCCGACGCCCTCGCCGACGCCGCCGTCGACGACCGGGCCGACGCGCTCGTGGTGGTCTTCGCGCCGCCGCTGCCCGGACAGTTGCCGGACGAGGACGGGGACTTCGCGGCCGCGCTGGCCAGCGTCGCCCTGGCCGGGGAGAAGCCGACCGTGGCGACCTTCCTCCTGGGGAACCTCTCGTCCCGGGTGCCGTCGTACCCCTCGGTCGAGGAGGCCGTGCGGGCGCTGGCCCGGGTCGCCACGTACGCGGACTGGCTGCGCCGGCCGCCGGGGGTGTTGCCATCCCTGCCGGACGTGGATCCGGCCGCTGTCGACCTTTCCGGGCCGCCGTCGGAGTTGCTCGCGGCCTACGGCATCACCGTCGTCCCGTCGACCCGGTGCTCGTCGCTTGCGTCGGCTTTGTCGGCCGCGTCGGCACTCGGCTACCCCGTGGCGTTGAAGGCGGCCGGTGGTGCGCTGCGGCATCGCATCGACCTGGGTGCCGTCCGGCTGGCGCTGGCCGATGAGGGCGACGTGACCGCTGCTTATGAAGATTTGTCGGGGAATTTCGGACCGGACATTCTCGTACAGACCATGGTCCCGCCCGGCGTGGCCTGCACCGTCGAGGTCGTCGAAGACCCCGCCTTCGGGCCGGTCGTCGGCTTCGGCCTCGGCGGCGTGGCCAGCGAACTGCTCGGCGACCTCGCCTGGCGGGCCGCCCCGCTCACCGACCGGGCCGCCGAAGCCCTCGTCGACGAGCCCCGGGCGGCGCCGCTGCTCCACGGCTACCGCGGTTCCGCCCCGGTCGACCGGGCCGCCCTGATCGACCTGCTCCTGCGGGTCGGCCGGCTCGCCGACGACCACCCCCGCCTGCGGTCGCTCATGCTCAACCCGGTCCTGGCCCGGCCCGACGGCATCACCGTGCTGCATGCCGCCGTCGAGATCGGCCCGCCCGCGTTGCGTCCCGACACCGGCCCGCGCCGCCTGCGCAACCCGTGAGAGGGTCCTCGGTGTGCGTGCATTGGTGCAGACCGTCAGCCGGGCCAGCGTAACCGTCGACGACGAGGTCATCGGCAAGATCGAGGACGGCCTGCTCGTCCTGCTCGGCGTCACCCACGACGACACCCCCGCCACGGCCCGTGAGCTGGCCCGCAAGGTGTTCGAGGTGCGCATCCTCGACGACGAGAAGTCGGCCTCCGACGTCGGCGCCCCGCTGCTCGTGGTCAGCCAGTTCACCCTCTACGGCGACGCCCGCAAAGGCCGGCGCCCCACCTGGAGCGCGGCCGCGCCGGCTCCCGTCGCCGAGCCGCTGGTCACGGCCTTCGTCGAAGCACTGCGCGCCCGGGGCGCCACGGTTTCCACCGGGCGCTTCCAGGCGCACATGCTGGTCGAGAGCGTGAACGTCGGCCCCCGGACGCTGCTGCTCGAGCTTTAGGGCGCTCTCAGAAGAACAGCCCGCGGCGCTGGGCCGACTGCCGCAGCCAGTTGTCCAGCTGACCGGCCCAGTCGACCTGGTCGACCGACGCGTAGTCGACGTCGAAGCGGCCGAACGCGTCGTGGCCCTCGCTCAGGAAGCCACCCCGCTTGTCGATCTCCAGCACCACCTGGAGGTGACGCGGCGTCGCGATGAAGGTCAGCTCCAGCTGGTTGATGCCACTCGCGTACGCCGACGGCGGGTAGAACTCGATCTCCTGGTAGAACGGCAGCTGCTGCTCCACCCCGTACACCCGGCCGCGCTCGACATCCGCCCGGCTGAAGCGGAACCCGAGCCGCAGCAGAGCGTCCAGGAGTCGCTCCTGCGCCGGCAGCGGGTGCACCGCCACCGCGTCCAGGTCCGACTTGTCGACCGCCCGGGCCACCTCGAGCTCGGTGGACAGGCCCATCGTCATGCCGTGCAGGTGCTGCCCGTACACCTCGGTGATCGGCGTCTCCCAGGGCACGTCGAACCGGAACGGCACGTCATGCCGGGCACCCGGCTCCAACCGGAACGAACCGGTCAGCCGCTGCCGGTGGAACTCCTGGTCGGTGTTGTACTCACTGTCGCCGCTCTCGATCTCGACCCGGGTGATCAGGCCGACCGCCAGGTATTCCACGTCGACCGCGTGGTCACCGCCCTGGACGTGCACCTGCCCCTCGAGGAAGCCGCCGGGCCGGCAGTTGGGGTTGGCCAGCACCGTCTCGACCGACGGGCCGCCCACACCGAGCGCCTGCATCATTCGCTTGAAGACCATCGAACCGAATCCTCCTCAGGGGCGTTTCAGAAACATTATCGGCGCTCGACAAGATCCCAGAACCGGCATTTCGGCCACCTGTCGGCTTGGCGACGTCAGGGTTCTCCCTGATTCATGCCACCTGGACGCTTGCCTCACCTCCGCTTAACGCGTCCCGGGCCAAGCTATCGATCACCGGCACGAATGCGGCTGGGAACGCACGAGACGGTTATCAGCGGGGAGGGGACTGAAAGGTGGTCCTGCAGATGATGAAGACTTCGGACGACACCAGCATGACGGACGGTGTCGAGCTCCTGACCGACCTGGACGCGACGGACGAGCGTGGTGTCTCCGCCGACCTGGTCCGGGCCTATCTGAACGGCATCGGTCGCACCCGCCTCCTGACCGCCGTCGAGGAGGTCGAACTCTCCAAGCGCATCGAAGCCGGCCTGTACGCCGACGAGAAGCTCCCCGGGGCCACCGGCGACCTGGCGCGGCTCCTCACGATCATCATCGCCGAGGGCAAGGCGGCCAAGAACCACCTGCTCGAGGCCAACCTCCGCCTGGTGGTCAGCATCGCGAAGCGGTACACCGGCCGCGGCATGGCCTTCCTCGACCTCATCCAAGAGGGCAACCTGGGCCTGATCCGCGCGGTCGAGAAATTCGACTACACCAAGGGCTACAAGTTCTCCACGTACGCGACGTGGTGGATCCGCCAGGCCATCACCCGCGCCATGGCCGACCAGGCCCGCACCATCCGCATTCCGGTGCACATGGTCGAGCAGGTCAACCGCATGGTCCGCGCCCGCCGCGACCTGGCCGCGACCCTTGGCCGCGAGCCCAGCATCAGCGAGATCGCCAAGGCCATGGACGTCCCCGAGTTCCAGGTGATCGAGCTGATCTCCTACGACCGCGAGCCGGTCAGCCTCGACCAGGCCGTCGGCGAGGACGGCGAGAGCGCCCTGGGCGACTTCGTCGCGGCCGCCGACATCAGCAACCCCGGCGCCACCATCGGCCAGGGCGAACTGCGCAACGAGGTGGAAATCGTCCTGGCAACGCTGTCGGAGCGCGAGTCGGCGGTCATCCGCCTCCGCTTCGGCCTCGACGACGGCCGCCAGCGCACCCTCGACGAGGTGGGTCGCGAGTTCGGCCTGAGCCGCGAGCGCATCCGCCAGATCGAGAAGGTCACGATGCTCAAGCTCCGCGACCCCGAGCGCGCTTCCCGCCTGGAGGCGTACGCCGGCTGACCCCGAAACCCACGAATCGCCCGGCGGAACCTCCCACTCGCCGGGCGATTCTCATTCCCCCCGATCGCGCGCAGGCTCGGCTTGTCGTTCAGGCCGGGCTTGTTGTTCAGGCCGGGCTTGTTGTTCAGGCCGGG